>NZ_JBIXJO010000003.1:0-417397 GCF_052871235.1 Caulobacter sp. LARHSG274
AGACCACCATCCGCTTCAAGCCGCGCGATCAGTGGCGGCCGGGCATGACGCCCGACAAGCTGGTCGCCGAACTGGACGAGCGGGTGAAGGTCCCGGGCCTGACCAATGTCTGGGTGCCGCCGATCCGCAACCGCATCGACATGCTGGCCACCGGCATCAAGAGCCCGATCGGGGTCAAGGTCTCCGGCGCGAACCTCGCCGAACTGGACCGCATCGCCCGCGAGGTCGAGGGCGTGGCCAAGGGCGTGCCCGGCGTCAGCTCGGCCCTGGCCGAACGGCTGACCGGCGGGCGCTATGTCGATGTGACCATCGATCGGGCCGCCGCCGCCCGGTTCGGGCTCAACATCGACGACCTCCAGTCGATTGTCTCCGGGGCGATCGGCGGCGAGACCATCGGCCAGACGGTCGAGGGCCTGGCGCGCTATCCGATCAGCGTCCGCTATCCGCGCGAACTTCGCGACAGCCTTGAGGGCCTGCGGGCCCTGCCGGTGCTGACGCCGGGCGGCCAGCAGATCACCCTGGGCACGGTCGCCGACGTGCGCATCGCCGACGGGCCGCCGATGCTCAAGAGCGAGAACGGCCGCCCCACGACCTGGGTCTATGTCGATGTGCGGGGCCGCGATCTGGCCTCGGTCGTCGGCGACCTGCGCCAAGCCGTTGATCAGCGCGTGAAACTCTCGCCCGGCGTCAGCCTCTCCTATTCGGGCCAGTTCGAGTATCTGCAGCGGGCCGCCGACCGGCTGAAGATCGTCGTGCCGGCCACCCTGCTGATCATCTTCGTGCTGCTCTACGTGATCTTCCGCCGCTTCGACGAGGCCGGACTGATCATGGCCACCCTGCCCTTCGCCCTGACCGGCGGCATCTGGACGCTCTACCTGGCGGGCTTCCATCAATCTGTCGCCACCGGGGTCGGGTTCATCGCCCTGGCCGGGGTCTCGGCGGAGTTCGGGGTGGTGATGCTGATCTATCTCAAGCACGCCATGGAGGCCCTGGGGCCAGACCCGACATCCGCCCAGGTCGTGGCGGCGGTGCGCGAAGGCGCCCTGCTGCGCGTGCGGCCCAAAGCCATGACCGTGGCGGTGATCCTGGCGGGCCTGGCCCCCATCCTCTGGGGCCACGGGGCCGGCTCCGAAGTGATGAGCCGCATCGCAGCGCCGATGATCGGCGGCATGCTCACCGCACCCCTGCTGTCGATGTTCGTGATCCCGGCCGGCTACCTGCTGCTGCGCCGCCGACGGACCCGGACGTCCCTTTCTGCTTCCCCCTCAGCCTAAGGAGATTAGCTGATGAAGACCCTGTCCCTAACCCTCGCCGCCCTGCTGGCGACGACAAGCCTGGCCGCCTGCGGCCGCAAGACCGAGGCGCCCGCCGCGCCGGCCGGGCCGGCCCCAGCCGCTGCGCCCGCCCCGGCGGCGGGCGGCGACATGGCCGGCATGGACATGGCGCCCGCCGACAAGATGGCCAAGGGCGTCGGCGTCGTGACGGCGATCGACAAAGCCGCCGGCACGATCACCCTGGACCATGACGCCATTCCCGAGGCTGGCTGGCCGGCCATGACCATGGGCTTCAAGATCGCGCCGGCACTGCTGGACGGCGTGGCGATTGGCGACAAAGTCGCCTTCGACCTGAAGCTTCATGACGGATCGGGCGAGGTGACGGCGATCGCCAAGCAATAGGGCGGCGCGGCGAGACGCGATGGCGTCTCGCCGGTCTCGCAGTAGCCGAGACGCCCTCGCGTCGGCAGCGGCCAACAACTTGACCGAGGTGTCATATCGAACCCCGGACCATGAAGGCTGCGATCCGCGAGGCTTGTTGGGGAGCAGGCGACGCGAACCCGAGAACTCCGTGTCCGACACGTCACTTGCGGACTCTGGGACCGCGCCTGATACAAGACATTCGGACGGTCCCGGTGAAGCTGCGGCCGTCAACGGGCGGCCGCCGAGCGGATCTTCAGGAAAGTCTCGAAAAAGTTCGCGGCGCCGATCCGTTTTGATCCGGCGCGTCGTCTCCTGGACAGCGAGGTCATTTCGACGCTCGCCATGGAGACGTCAAAATGAACGCCACCACCCTTGATCCCAGCGCGACGACCCTGGTCAACGTGTTGACCTGCGATCCCGCCAACCAAGCGGCGCTTCTCGACCTTCTGCGCCAGAGCACCGACGAGGTGATCACGACCTTGGATGGCTGGCGTTCGACCAGTTTCGTAGCGGCCCAGGATGGCGCGCGCGTCACAATCATCTCGCAGTGGCGTGACGCCGCCGCGGTCGGGGCCATGCAGGGAGACGCGCGCATGCAGGCCTATTTCCCCCGCATCGCGGCGCTCGCCAGCTTCGACTCGGTCATGGGCGCCGTCGCCTATGCGCGTCAGGCCTGAGCCGGAGGCGGGCGCATGACCAATCTCGACCATTGCCGCGCGATCGTGACCGGCGGCAGCGCCGGACTGGGCCTGGAGATCGTCAGAGCGTTGGCGGCGCGGGGCGCCGATGTCACCGCGATCGCCCGCGATCCCGAAAGGCTCGGCGCGGCGCGCGACGTCGGCACCCGAGTCGTCGCTGGCGACGCGACGGACACGACGCTGATCCACCGCGTCGTGGCCGACATCGATCCGGACGTGCTGGTGCTCAACGCCGGCGCGCGCCTGCCAATGAAGACGATCGACAAGGAGGACTGGGAAGGCTTTTCAGCGATCTGGAACACTGACGTGAAAGCGACGCTCGCGGGCGTGCAAGCGGCGCTCAATACGCCGATGCGGCCGGGCTCGCGGGTCCTGATCATGTCGAGCGGCGCGGCGATGGTGATGAGCCATCCGGCGATCGAACCCCGCAACCTGCGCCTGTCAGGCGGCTATGTCGGGGCCAAGCGGATGGTCTGGTACATGGCGCACCAGGCGCAGGCCGCCTCGGACGATCACGCGCTGGGGATCCGGTTCCAGGTCCTGGTCCCCACCCAGGCGATCGCCGGGACCGAGCTTGGCCATGCCGTCGCCACTGTCCAGGCGCGTGAAGAGGGTCTCACCGTCGACGACTACATGGCCAAGCGCTATGGCCCGACTCTCCCCCCGGCGCAGATCGGTCGGCAGGTCGCCGAGCTGCTAAGCGACCCAAGCTACGAAACAGGCGTGGCTTACGGGTTTCGCGCGGATACAGATCCTTTTGTGCTCGACCTCTAGGAACCTCGCCCATGACCGATCAACCGCGCGATTTCGAAGCGATGCTGTCGGCGATGCGTCCGACGCTACATCGCTACTGCGCGCGCATGACCGGCTCGGTGGTCGACGGCGAGGACGTTGTCCAGGACGCCCTCCTCAAGGCGTTGATGGCGCGCGAAACGGTGGGGCCGCTTGACAATCCGGAAGGCTGGCTCTTCCGCATCGCCCACAACACCGCGCTCGACTTCCTGCGCCGCCGCCAGCGGACCGCCCCGATGGGAACGGAGGAGGACTTGGCCATGGTCGCCGCCCCGGACAAGCCCGATCCCGATATCGCCGCCACCAGCCTGCGCACCTTCCTTCGACTGCCCGCGCTCCAACGCAGCACGGTGATCCTGAAGGACGTCCTCGGCCACTCCCTGGAGGAACTATCGGCGATCACGGGCGCGACGCAAGCCGCCGCGAAATCGGCCCTGCAGCGCGGTCGCGCCCGCCTGCGCGAACTGGCCCGCGAACCCGAAGACGTCGATCTGCCGATGCTATCGGAGGCGATGCGCGCGCGGCTGCTGGCTTATGTGGACGGCTTCAGGATCGGCGATTTCGACGCCGTGCGCGCGATGCTCGCCGACGACGTGAGGCTCGACCTCGTCACCACGCCGTTCCAAAGGCGCGGCAAGGACGAGGTCGGCCAATACTACGGCGCCTACGAGGCGGCTGGCGCGAAATGGGCGTTCGCCCCCGCGACGATCGATGGCCGCGCCGCGATGCTGGTCTACGAACGTGCCGTCTCGCTCGTTACGCCAGCCTATGTCGTCGTGCTCGATTTCGAGGACGGCCAGGTGCGCGGCATCCAGGATTTCCTGTACGCGCGCTACGTCATGGAGGGCGCGACGGTTCACCTCGTTTGACTGATGCCTGAGAGCGCCGGCCTACCGGTGTTTCCGGGCCGAGCCATAAGCTGCCGTTGGGTTGGCTCCAGAAAGGCGACGTTCAGCACACGATCGCCGTGGCGTGCGGCCCCCGTCGCAGCGCCGCCGGGCATAACCGCGAGGGAGGTCCGGCGTCGTTGAGCGCGTGGCGGTTTGCACCTCTAATGCGGGATGACCAGTCAGCCGCTTCTCTTTGACGATGCCGCCCTACTCTGGGCACGCGCGCAGATGCATATCGCCGAATATCGCCGGGAAACCGCCCTCGAGGCATTTCGATGAGGTGCGCGACCTCGGGACCGGTGCCTGGCCCTACGCGACCCCGATCAGTTTCCTAATGCGGTCGAGCAGATGGCGGCTGCCATCGAGAGCCACCGTGTGGCCCACTAGGGCAGACCTATTGTCAGCTTCGCCATCGTGGAGACCGTTGACCTAGTATTTCCGAAACGGCGTGGGTTCCTTGGCTTTCACCGGGTCAAGGCGCCGGGCCTCGGCGCGGTCAAAGTGGTGCTGGCGTGCCTTGGCCGCATTGTCGAGCGAGCGCTCGATGCGCGACGTCAACGTGCCCCAGGACTCGTATGGCGGCGGGAAGCGCGCCTCGAGATCGAACTCGCGAATACAGAACTGGCCCAGTCGCAAGCTCTTCTCGGCCGCGTGCAGGATGACGTTGAAGACATTGACAGCAAGCTGGCCCTCCCGCTCCCACCAGTCGTCCACGAGCTTCTCGATCTCGTGGAGAGAGTCGTAGAAGCGGATCACAGCGATCGCCTTCTCACCCGGTAGGTCGCGCACCTGCGGCGCGTTCGGATAAAGGGTCGGCCGATAGGGCCGGAAGTCGGACTGCTGGTCTTTGGTCTCGACCCCGTTGATCGCGGCCTCGCAGATGAAATTCGCCGACGCGCGGTCGACGATGTACTGCACCCGCTCGATCGTGCGCTGCAGCTCCGGCGCCAACGTGTCGACCGCATCGGCCTGGCGCCTAGCCTTATCCTCCGCATCGGTGCGGCGCTTCTTCAGCTCGGTGATCCAGGAGCCCAGCAAGGCGCCGCCCGCGCCGAACAACGACCCGGCCAACGGCGTGATGTTCAGAGCCAGCGCTCCGCCCCCGCCCAGGAACAGGCCGATCGAGACGGCCATGTGCGGGTTTTCTTTGATGTAGCCGAAGACGCGCTTGGGCCTGAAACCCTTCGACTGCTTCTCTAGGTCAGCCATCCCGCCCTCTCGTTCCAAATGAATCTGGGGGGCCGGAGCGTTGCTGCAAGCGCCCTCACCGGACGTCCCCCTGCGCGGGCGTCACATCGTCACCCGCGGTCCCAACATCCAGGATGCGCCGCCAGGTGCGGTTGGCGACCTGGATCAGGTAGAGGTCGGTGACGTGCTTGGCGGTGCGCAGGTTGGCCAGGCTCGACTCGTCCGGATTGCCGACGGTCGTGAGGGACTTGAACAGGAGCTCGAGGTGCTCGCGCTCGGGCACCATCTCGGCGAAGGCTGCGTGCAGACAGGGATCGACGTCCGCCTGGGTCCCGTCCCACCCGCCGTGTGCGCGGAGCGCTCCGAACAGCGCGAAGGTGAAGGCCATCCGGGCCGTCTGGTCCATGTTGTAATAGACGTCCGACTTGGCGATGAACGCCAGACCGTGGAAGTAGTGGCTGAAGATCGGCTCCGCCTCAGCTCCGGACAGCGGCATGAAGGCCATCATGCAGGTCACCGCCCGGTCGATCATCTCGTCGGTAAGCGCGACCGCTCGGCCGGTCCCCCAGAAGCTCTCGCCGATGTCGATGTTCATCGAGGCCCCGTTCTCCAGGTCCTGGACGCCCTTGAACATCTCCTTCTCGAAGCCCGGCGGCTCGAACCAGAAGTAGCCGATCGTCGCGATGCTGAGGCAGGCCAGGACGATCTTCGACAAGCTGGCGAGGCGCCCGTGCAGGGCCGACACCGGCAGATTGTCCTGGAGGGTAATTTGCAGGGTGCAGCGGTCCTTCTTGCCCGCCCACAGCAACTGGACGGTGTCAAACCGCTCGTTCCAACGCGCCAGGGCCTTCGGCCGCAGGGAATGGGAGGGGGTGTAGATCGTGACATTGGCGCGCCAGCGCGGCTTCTCCTCACCTTTTTCCGCCGCCGGCCGCTTCAGCTCTGCCTCCGCCAGGGCGCGCATTTCCTCTTCGTTGCGCGCGATCCCCTCGCGGATCCATGCCACCCATTCTCGCGGTCGCTCACCGAGCTCCTGGTATTTGGCGATGGAGGCCGGGCTCAGGATCATGCGCGAGAGCTGCGGGTTCGACATGGCGTCGAGGAACCACCTTGTCAGCTCGTCAGCCTCGCCGGTCTCGGCACCGCGCGCCTGCTCGTAGTCGAGGCGAGCGCGAGCGAGCTGAAGCGCCTCGGCGGCGGCCTCGGGCGACACCACGTCGCTGGGCGGCGGCTTGGTGACCTCAGCCTCCGGATCGACATAGAGGGAGGCCAGCCGCATGGCGTGGGCGTGTTCGGCAAACTGGCGCGCCGCTTCGAAGTCGGCGGGATCGATGCGGGTCAGGGGCGACCAGATAGCCCACTGCAGCTTGCGCCGGTGATTATCGAGGGACTTCGCCACCCACGACCCTTCGAACCGGTCCGGATCAACCATCCCGCCGCCGAGCATACTGGCCTTGCCGACCTCCTCGAGGGCCAGCAGGCTCAGGTGGTAGACGATATGGGGGAAGTCCACGCCGCCCCCCAACCGGTCGGCCGCAGCGATGAACTTAGCAGCCTGCTCAAGGCAAAGACCGCGCGCTCTCTGTAGCTTCTCATCCATGGCCAGTGCTTCTTGAATGGGCGGTTCTATTCTAGCGCCACGCCACCATTCCTCACCAGCGCGCCGCGAAGCCTACGGCATGGTGTATTGGAAGTCGTCAACCGTGCCGACGACGTTCGATTTCCAAGGCTTGCCGTCGAAGTGGGTTTGGGCAGCATCGAAGTGCGCTTTGTCGGCAAACGCCATCCTGGATCAGGTCGTCAGCCGAAAGAGGATTCCCCATAGTTGGCGTCCCGAGCCGCAGCCTGGGCACCGCATGTGGTGCCCAGGCGTTGGAAGTCTACTTGATCAGCAGCATGCGCGCACGACGGCGCGCACGGGCCACCCGCTGACGGGCGGCCTCGGTCGACGCCGAATTGCCAAGCCCAACGGCCAACAGGCTGGCCATGTCCGGCGCGGAAAGATGGCGGCCCAGGAAGATTAGGTCCGACCGGGCTTCCATCTGCGTGGTGGCCGAGGGTGCTTCGCTATTCAAAGCAGCGACATTGCGGGCAATGAGGGCGCGGCTGTAGCGCGCCCGGCGCTCAGCACTGGCTTGCACGGTCGCGAACGGGGCAGGGTCCGACGGCATGCTGACAACGAGCCGGTTCAAGGCCGCTTCGAGGCCCCAGGACCGATCGCCAATGGCGGTGCGGGTGGAAAGTTGAGCTTGAGCGGACGCATAGGCGTCCCACGGATGCGGAAGTTCCGTCATGACTAGTCTCCCAGGTCTGTGCGGCGGATGTTCGCCGCGGGTGTGAGCGGCGCCGGCGGCCAGGTCCGGGATCTCCTTCAGGAACGCTGTGTCCTGATGAAGCGATCGGACCCGTAGGCCAGCGCCTTGCGCTCGGGTTGAAGTACGCCAGGAAATCCCTGGGCTGGCAAGGGCCAGACCGGGGCCGATTCCTACGCGGTCAGCTGCACGCGGTAAGTTTCGGACCACTCCCGCCGCAGTGTCTCTAGGATCTTGCGGGCGTCCTCATTCTGAGCCGTGACCTGGGCCTGGGCCCGGCCAAGCGACAGCAGCAGCAGCTCCAGCGCCACCAGCGGTCCGTCCTGGACCTCAGCCGCCGGAGCTTCGCCACCATCATCTTCGTCGCCGGCCTGCCCATTCCCGAGCTTACGCAGCGGTTCGTACAGATGCTCGAAGAACGGATGAGCCGTGTTGATGGTCAGCATGACCCGGCCGTAGCGGTGTTCGACGTGGTAAAAAGGCCAATATTCGTCGTGCTTGAACTCGATCAAGTATTTTGACGCCTTAACCCGCTCGAAGGCCTCGTCGTCCGTCTCGCCGTCCCGCTTCAGCGCGATAGCCAAAGTGCGCAGATTGGCTTCGACCTGGGCCTCTTCCTCCGGCGTCAGCTCCAAGGGCTTGGCCTGGTGCAGGTCAGCATCCGTGGCGCGGGCTTCAGCGGCGCTGGGCTGGGCGCCCTTGCGGGCGCTGGCCTGGGCACCCTGATAACGCTTGATTTCGTCGTTGATGGTCGTGATGTCGTCGCCGATCGCCTTCTTAATCGCCTCCTTCACATAGCCCTTCAGCCGTACGCCCTGCTTGTTAGCCGCGACGCCGAAGGCCTCGTCCAGCTCCCCCGGGAAGTCGATCTGGACACGGTACCAATGGGTGACGGTGTGGCGCGTGGTCAGGTCGGTCATCTGGCCGGCGAAGACCTCGCGGTCGTTACGCAGCATGGTGACGGTCAGGCTGTTGAACACCTGCAGGTCGTTGCGAAGGGTCTTGCGGCTCAGCGTCGACCATTGCTCGATCGGTAGGCGATAGAGGCGGATAACGATGTCATTGGTCTCCGTGCCATGTTCGCGTAGCGGGATCGCAATCTTTTTGGCGAACATCAGCCGGCTGGTCTTTTCCGGGATGTCGAGGAAGCGGGCGTGGCGAGCGCCGGCCATGGCGTAGGTCGGATCGAAGGCCTCGACCAAGCGGTTGTTGACGTAGAGCTTGAGGCCTTCGTTGATGGCGCGCCGATAGACCCGCGCCATCTCCTTCATCGCGTGCTCCACCAAGGTCCGCGCCGTGGCGTAGGTGAGGCGGTCACAGGCGGGCATGTAGATGATGGTGCCGTGCGTACCCAAGCGGTCATCAAGGTCTTCACCCCGTTCGACCATCAAGGATTGGTCGTTGGCGCTGGCCGGGAAGCTGAGCGGCTTGCTGAACAGGTCGGTGAGCTCGCTAGGCAACTCGGTCATGAGGGTTGGGTCCGGCAGCTCGACGGTGTTCGTCCGCTCTCGACCGATCGCGTCTACATCAAGGGTCATGCTGTAGTAGGTGCGGGGTTCCTGCCATGAATAGAGATCCATGATCGGGCTCATGCTCAGAGCGGCGGTCTTCATGCCCATGCCGAACCGGCCGATGCCGGCGCGATTGTTGAAGTTCATCGAACCGCCGAAAGAGGTCGCGACCTTCAGCACGTTGGGTGCCATTCCCTGACCGTTGTCGTAGACGGCGGCGTCGATCACCGTGTCGCCCTTCTTGCCGGTCTGGCGGAAGAAGATGCGAACCTCGGTCGCCTTGGCCTGGATGGCGTTGTCGACGTGCTCGCAGATCGCCGAAGTGGTGTTGTTGTATCCCACGTCGCGCAGCGACGAGATCAGAGTCTGAGCGAAGAACAACGGCACACTGGCACCGTCCTTCAGCACGCGGTTCATCACAGCCTTGCCGCCTTTCGGCGCGTCTGCGGACCAGGTCAGCGCAGGTTCGGGCGCAAGGGTGGCGTTTTCGGGGGTGGACATAGCTTAGGTCTCCTTGGGTCTGTGGCAGTCGTGCTCTGACGCCGCCGGGGGAGAAGGCTTGGCCTTCACTCTTAAGGAGACGGAAATTGCGTTTTGTGACTGGCAGCGTCTCCTGGTCGAGCGTGTTGATCAGGTAGCTTGGGGAAGTCGACGAGATCGGCGAGATCGGTTTCCACCCGTGCAGACTGCAACGAAGCTCGACCTTGAACAATCACGGACTTATTCGCCGGCATAGCCCCCGCGCCTTCTATTGGGCTTGGGGTCCCAGCAAGGCCATACGGCGCAGGAGGTCGATCCCCTGCTGGGCGATCTCGGTCTCCTCCTCGATCCTGGGCTCGTCGAGGTGATCCTTGACGATGGAAAGCCGGCGTTCCATCAGGCCCGCGGCGATCAACCGACCTTGGACGTACATTTCCACGACATTGTCCATCTGGTCGCCGACCGAGACATGCTGGCCATCGCGCTCTTCCCAGCGCCAGTCGAAACCATTGCGTTTGCGCCATTCACCGTCGTCACCATAGGTCTTGGTCAGGAGCATCAGGTAGCGGAGATCAGCCTCGGTCATGTCGTTCAGCATGCGGACGACCGCACGCTGATCTTCAGCGTCCCGACTCGAGCCCACCAAGCCCGCCGCGACCATCGTCGCCAATTGCTCGATACGCTCATCGCTGGTGGCGCGCGCCGCGCCACTGGCGCCGTCCTCGAGCAAAGCGACCTTCTCGACGTCGAGGCGCGACCTCAAGGCCTCCAACTCCGCGTTGGTGGCGCTGAGCTTCTCGCCGAGGCGAGCGAGGTAGCGCACCACTCGCTCCTCGCGCAGGTTGGGAATGATCATCCCGACCAGTTCGGTGACCAAGGCGCCGCCCACCGGAATATTGCCCAACGTGGCGCGCAGCCAGGTCGCGGCATGGTCGCTGATGTTGCTTTCCAGCGCTGCCGGCAGTTTGTCGCCATCGGCGGGTCCGCGCTTCACGGCGCGCCATCATCGGCGGCGGGCACGACGGTGGCCAACTCGCCCTGCACGTCGAGATCGTAGTAGGCCGCCAGGCGCGCCACCTCCTGGCCGAAGGAGGCGCGAAAGGCGCCGAGCGCGACGAAAGCGCCGGGCGACATACCGCCCCGACGTTCGTCCAGCGGATTGAACCCGGCATGTGGAAATTCGAGCGTGGTTTCGTCAAGATATCGACGACAGGCGGCGCGGACGTTGCGGATCGGTACGGTCGCGAAGTCCCGTTCCGAAAAAGTTTTCAGCGCTTCTGTACAGACGGCGCGGATCTTGTCGACCGAAGTGTCGACCTGGGAGCGGACCTCCAGCCATTGCGGATTGTAGAGCACCCGCTTGTCCTCCAGTTCGATGAAGAAGTGGCGGACGCGCTCGCGATCGGAGGTCCCTGGATCGGCCCATTGCAAGCCGAACGCCGGCGGCGAAAAGCCCGTGATCCGTCGGGCCATCTCGCCGCTCAGGTGCTTGGCCGCCTTGATTGGATTGCTCATCACCCCTCCTTCTCGAGCTTTCGCCCGATCCCATCGACCAGAGGCTGCAACCATCGAAGCTTCGCCTATATTGTGCAAGCCATGCCGCAATCCTCCGACACCCCACTCACCGCCGCCGCGTTGGGCCTAACCACTTTTCGGCTGTACTTCACCGGCTTCGCCATCGACGCGACGCCGGCCGAGCCCCTGGAAGATCGGGTCAAGCGCTTCTTCGAAGCCGAACCAAACAATGAGTCTCTCGACGGCGCGGCCTTCGACCAGATCAACGGCTCGGCGACCAAGGCCGACTATCTGATCGGTCAACGGCGCCTGATCGCCGAGCTGAAGACGATCAAAGGCGATCCGAAGGATCGGGTGGAGCAGCGGCTGCGAGAACGCTTTCGCCAGCCTGACGCCCCCTATGTCGTGGGCCGCTACGGGCTGGCGCCGATCCTGGAAAGCATGCCCGACCATGAGCCGCTGACCAAGATGATCAACGACCTGGAAAGCCGGGCCGTGCGCCGACACCTGCAGAAAGCCAACGAGCAGATCGGCGCGACAAAGACGCGCCTGGGCTTGCCGGAGGCGGCCGGACTGGTGGTTCTGATGAACGACAGCGAGCCGATGATCGACGCGGCCAATATGGGTTACGCGGTTAAATCCGCCTTCGAGACAGTGGAAGGCGGCTATCCGCACATCAACTATGTCTGGATCAGCGTCGAACGCCACAAGGTGGCGCTTTCCGAAAGACCGGGCTTTCCGCAGTTGCTGATCACGCGCACGGCGGAGCCGCCGCCGCATTTCCAACTGCTGGTGAACATGCTGGAGGCCTGGGCTGCGTTCAACGGTGCGCGATTCCTGGAGGCGACCGCCTTCCAGGGCGAGTGGGACCTTCTCAGCCCGATCTACGACGATGGCGTTCCCGAGCTGGAGATCTACTAAACGCGACCAAGGAGACGCCTGCCCTTGTTCGCCGCGCCGTCGCCCAAAGCGGCGGCACGGCGAAGCGCCAACTTGGGCCCGGGGCCCAAGCGTCGCGGACGTGACTCCATACCACATGAGAATCTCAGTCGCGGATTTTGGAGTCAGAATCTGGAACCGTTCGAGTCAGTCGCAGGGTTTGGAGTCAGCCTCCCCCGCGCCCCCTAAGGCTTTCGGGTTCTCAAGGTTTGGAGTCTCTGACACCGGTTGCTCCAACGTTCCGCTCTTTCGTGCTTTCTGGCTCCAAACCCTGCGAACGCCTGACTCCATTCGTTGCGACCACCCAGACACCGAAAATCGAGCCTGTAACGCCCAGCCGTTTGTGAGATGCTCCTGCCATGGCCAACCGCTCCCACAGGCTTAGCCCGTTTGAAAAATCGCCGGCGCACATCACGCGGCTGCGGATCCCGATGTTCGCTCAGGCAATCCGAACCGTCGGCGTCGTCATGTTTGGGCTCTGCGGCGGCTCGATGTTGATGACCCTGACCTACAGCTCGAAGCTGACGGCCTGCGCCGCAGTCGGTCTGGGACTGTTTCTGTTGGGCTACTGGCTAATCCCATTCTACGCCGAGCCAGAAAACGACCTCTGAGTTAGTAGACGTAGTCTCCAATTAGGAATATATTCCTCTGTGCGATCAGGCAGTGATTGCGGTCAGCGACACCCGTCGCGCGGTAGCCTGTACGGCATAACGACGTAGCCTTCATCGGGAAGTCGCACGTACAGCCGCGACAAATCTCGGGGTCGTACTTGGCCAGGACCTTGCGGACGCCGGCGATGTATGTGGGCTTCTCCAAGGCGCCCTCCCCTGCGCCTGGTCCTCTTGCAGGCCGGTGAGGCAAACAGCCCAGCAGTAGGGTGGTTTTGGGCCCGCTCTCATCGGGTGCGGGGCCCGGTCGGCCGGCGCTAGCGCCGCCAATTCCGCTGCATCGACACGTGTCATCGCCGCCAGGCGCGGAAGCAGCGTGGCGTGGCTCCGATCCAGCCCATGGCGCAAGGCGCTACATCGTCCGTCTATCTCTCCAGAGCGCCCTTGCCCGCGATGATCCTGCCGCGGAACTTCCCGATCCGCGTAAGCCGGGTCGCCGGTTGCTTGGCTTGGTTCAGAGCGAAAACGTAGCTTTTCTGGCGTCCCGGCGTCAGCGCGTGGAAGGCCTCGGCCAATTCCGGGTCTGCATCCAGCGCCTCGACCAGCTCGTCCGGCATGGCGATCTCGCGGTCGATCTTCGCAGGCTTGGTCCCCGCTTCGGCGTGGCCCATCAGCTGCTGCAAATAGGCCCGGATCACCGCCTGCCTCTCGCCGACCTGGTTGGTGGCGGTGAAGCGGATCATCCCCGGCGTCTGGCTGTTGGGACCTTGCGGCTCCAACACGCCTTCGCTGTCGACCAGCAGGCCTGGGTTCATGAAGCTGAGCCGGAAGTCGTCTCGAAACGCCCCGAAGAGCGCGATATTGCGCCCGGCGTGCATGTAGCACGGATGGGCCCATTTCACCGTTTCTTCCAATCCTGCGTCCAAACAGATCCGGCGCAGGTCATTCAACCCGTCGATCCACCGCCGGGTGGAGCAGTCGGCCGTCGCGAACCTGGCGCATCGACCGCAGCCCTTGGTGAAGAAGTCATCGGGGTTGGTGATCATCGCCATGGGTCGCCGTCGCCAGAGAGGATGATCGATCCTCTTATCGATCCCTACGGAGTCGGGGCAGCTTACCGTGCGACGGGGGACACACAAACGGGCCAAGATCGCCCTTTTTTGACTTTGACTCTTTGCGCTTCACCCGCTGATACCTGTGGCCGGCCAGGTTCAAACCGGCGGAGGAACGCAAAGGCGCGTCACGCCCGCCCGTAGTACGCCTCGACCAGCCGCCGATGCGGCGGCAGATGTTTCAGCGCTTCCCGCGCCGCCTCGGCCACCTTGGCGAAGCTCTGGCGGGCGAGCGCGTCCTCGCCGTAGCGCCCCTCGACCGGCGCGAAGTCGGCAGCCGCGTTCATGCCGTAGAGGATGTATTGATAGCTGGACGGCAGGAAGGTCTCCAGGTCGACCAGGAAGTCGAACCGCGACACTGGCCGATGCTTCCACTGGGCCAGCAGGTCGCTCAGAGCCTGCGGCCAGGTCGCCGGGTCGGCGTTGTCGCGCCAGTAGGGCTCGTCGCGCTTGGTCAGGCAGTAATGCAGCTTGAGGAACGAGACGATCCGTTCGAAGCGGCCGGCCATGGCGGCGTTGAAGGTGCGGGCGGCGGCGTCGCGGGCGGCTCGGTCGCGCAGCGGGAAGACCTCGGCGATCATCGTCGCGGCCACCTCGATCAGCATGATCCCGGTCGATTCCAGCGGCTCGAAGAACCCCGCCGACAGCCCCACGGCCACGCAGTTGCCGATCCACTGGCGCTCGCGATAGCCGGTCTGGAACTTCAGCAGCCGCGGCGCCAGGCCCTCGCCCGCCTTGCCGACATAGGCGCGCAGCACCTGTTCGGCCCGGTCCTCATCGGTATGGCGGCTGGAGAACACGTAGCCGACGCCCCGGCGGCTATCGAGGCCGATGTCCCAGGTCCAGCCAGCCTCGTGGGCGGTGGCCAGGGTGTAGGGATTGATCGGCGCGTCGGGCGTCTCGTAGGGGACCTGGACCGCCAGGGCGCGGTCGTTGAACAGCACGTCGTCGATCCGCTTGAACGGCGCCCCCAGGGCCTCGCCGATCAGCAGGGCGCGAAAGCCCGAGCAGTCGACGAACAGGTCGCCCTCGATCGTCCCCAGGTCGCCCGCCTGGATCGAGGCGATGTCGCCGCGCATGTCGCGGGTTACGCCGTCGACCCGGCCTTTCAGGTGCGTGACCCCCGCCTCGACCGCCACGTCGCGCAGGAAGTCGGCGAAGCGCGCGGCGTCGAAATGGTAGGCGTAGTTCATCGGCCCCTGGAAATCGGGGTCCTCCAGCCGCTTGGGCGCCAGGCCGTCGGCGATGATCGCCCCCTGCGTCGTCACCGCGTCGGCGAACGGCAGGGCGCCGCCAGCCTGGCGGTCCAGCAGCCAATAGGGCGACAGGTCGCGGCCGTTGGGGCGGAGCGGGAGGTTGAACGGGTGGAAGTATTCGCAAGACTTGCCGTTTGCCGAACGCCGTTCCCAGTCCACGAAGCGGACGCCCTGTTTGAAGGTCGCCGCGCTCTCGCGCAGGAACCGCGCTTCGCTGACCCCCAGCTCGGCCAGGGTCGAGCGGATGGTGGGGAACGTGCCCTCGCCGACGCCGATCGTGGCGATATCCGGCGCTTCAATCAGGGTGATGCGGGCGCCGTCAGGCCGGTCGGCGCCCAGGCGCTTGGCCAGGTAGGCGGCGGTCAGCCAGCCGGCCGTGCCGCCGCCGACGATGACGATCCGGTTTCCGGTCATGGCGCGGCTCCCATGGGACGATCCTGGCGGCTCGGCGCGGAAAAGAAAATCCCGGGTGACGACTGGGGGCGTCGTCACCCGGGAGAGCGCAATCTTGGGGGCAATACGCTCATGGAAGGGGTGGAGCGACGCGTCGGAGGGGACGCATCGCTCCTGAGGCGCGGTCCGGGCGAAGACCGCGCCTAGAGACGGGCCTAGAACTTGGTCTTCAGGCGAACGCCCCAGGTGCGGGGCGGTTGGTAGACCGCGGTCCAGACCGGATCGTAGTTCGGCACGCCGGCTGCGCCGGCTCCGGTCTTGATGTTCTTGTCCTCCAGATTCTGGACGAAGGCCTCGACCGACCAGGGGGCTTCCGCCGGCTCGTAGCGCAGGGTCACGTCCGTGCGGGTGTAGCTCTTCTGCTGGTCCGGGGCGCCCTGGTTGAAATAGGACAGCCAGCTCTTGCTCTCGAAGTGCGTGGCGATCCGCGGGATGACCCGGCCGTTGGCCAGTTCGAAGGTATGCTCATAGGCCGCCGTGCCCGAGAAGTGCGGCGCGTGCGGCAGTTCGTTGCCCTTCAGCTGCACCGCATGGGCCGCGTCGTTCGGGCCGATGCGGCCGTCGGCGGCCATCAGCTCTTCCATCTTGGTGTCCTGGGCGGTGGCCGAGATCTGCAGGCGGTCGTTGGCCGTCAGATTGGCGGTCAGCTCGGCCTCGATCCCGTAGGCCTGGGCGCCCTTGGCGTTGGTGGTCACCACCTGCGACTTGTCGACCGTGCCGTCCGGCTTGAAGATCGTGACGACCTGGTTGACCTGGTAACCCTTGAAGTCCTCGTAATAGGCCGCGAGGTTCAAGGTGGCCCGGCCGTCCAGGAAGCGGATCTTGGAGCCGACTTCGTAATTGGTCAGGGTTTCCGGATTGGCCAGCAGGCCGCCGTCCTCGATGTTGCCCGACTTGAAGCCGGTGCTGACGCTGCCATAGACCAGCACATCGTCAGTCAGGTCGGCGTCGGCGCGGCCCAGCCAGGTGAACTTGTCCCAGCTGCCCTTCACGTCGTTGTTGCTCATGCTGTAGCCCGGGCCCAGCAAGGCCAGCAGCTGCGCGGCGCTGGCGCTGCGATCGCGGCCGAAGATGCCGATATCGCAGCGCTCGGGATGGCCGCCGCCCACGCCCGCCTCGGCCGTCAGGCAGTCCGCATAGCCTTTGAACGTGACGTTCCGGCCGCCCTGGTCCTGCTTGGTGTCGTCGGTGTAGCGCACGCCGGCCGTCAGGCGGACGCGGTCGTTCATGTGCCACACGGCCTGGCCGAACGCGGCCTTGGACTCGACGGTGCGCTTGGCCTGGATGAAGCTGCCCGACCAGCTCATCGGGCCGTCGCGATAGCCGTCGCGCTGGTCGATGTCGAAGCGGATCGAGTTGTCTTCGTGGCTGTAGTAGCCGCCGACGATCCAGTCGATGACCTGCTCGCCCTGCGACTTCAGCTGGACTTCATGGCTCCAGGCGTCGTTGCGCGACCAGACCGTGTGGTTCTCGCCGAAGCCGCCCTTGGTCAGCGAGCCGTCGGGACGGGTCACGCCCAGGATGCCGCCGTCGGCGTCGCTGTCGGCGCTGCCGCCCACCCGCTGCCAGCCGGTGACGTAGGTCAGGCCGACCTTGTCGCTGATGGAATAGTCCATCGTGCTGCGCACGCCGTACGAGAAGCGGTCGCTCTGCGGGGCGGTGTCGATCAGGGCCGACCACTTCTTCTGGCCGGCGCGCGGGGTCTGGGCCAGGGCGATGATCGGGGCGCCAGTGTCCTGGTAGCCCTCGACATTGACGTTCCAGGTGAAGGCGTCGGTGGGCTTCCACAGGGCGCTGAGGCGGGCCGAGCGCTGGTCCTGAGCGTAGTACTTCTTGCCCTGGGTGACGAAGGCCGACGGGTTGATCCCCGGCGCTTCAGGCGGGCGCTGGAAGTCGGCGTAGCCGTCGTGGCGCTCGGTGATCGCCGCCAGCCGCAAAGCGAAGGTGTCCGAGATCGGCATGTTGACGGCGACGCGGGCGCCGAGGCGATTGTACGAGCCGGCCACGACCTCGGCGTTGCCGTAATAGTCGCCCAGCGTCGGCTTGGCGGTGCGGATGCTGACGGCGCCGACCGTGGCGTTGCGCCCGAACAGCGTGCCCTGCGGACCGCGCGCCACTTCGACGGCGTCCACATCGTACATCAGCACGGCCGCGCCCTGGGCGCGCGGCGAATAGATGCCGTCGACATAGATGGCGACCTCGGGGTCGGCCACTTCGGTGAAGGCGGTGTCGTTGCCGATGCCGCGCATGGTGATCAGGATCGCGCCCTGGTCGCCCTGCTGGTTGATCGCCATCGACGGCACGAACTTGGCCAGGTCGGTGACGTCCTTGACCTGCTGGCGGTCCAGCGCGGACTGACCAAAGGCGCTGATGGCGATCGGCGTGTCCTGCAGGTTGGTCTCGCGTTTGGTGGCGGTGACCGTGATCTCTTCAAGCTGGGTGGCGTCGGCCGCGGCCGGTGCGGTCTGGGCCTGCACGGCGGTGGCGGCGATCAGGGCCGTCACGACCGAGGAACCGGCCAATAGCGTTCTACGGAGCTTCATCTTTGTCCCTCTCCCTGCTCGCGATCTTTTTGGTCGCGACTTGCGTGTTGTGAATAGCTACAGTAGGACAACGTTGTCAATCAACGATCTATTTGCGACTTAGTTATACAATCCATATGAGTTTTCATGAATAGCTGAAAACAGTCACCGATTCACGAGATCTGACAAAGAACGTTGCGCGTATAGCCAAAGACATAAGCGGGAGGAGGAACAATGAAGCGACAGCAAATGCGGGGTCTGGTGACGGCCCTGATGCTGACGACGGCGCTCGCGGCGGCGGCCGCTCACGCCCAGGCCGCCGCCGTGAGCGCCGCGAAACCTTGGATGAACCCCCGGCTGAGCGCGGCGGGGGGGGGGGGGGGGCCCCCCCCCCCCCCGCCCCCCCCCCCCCCCCGCCGCGAAACCTTGGATGAACCCCCGGCTGAGCGCCGATCAACGCGCCGACCTGATCGTTGCGCAAATGACGCAGGACGAGAAATTGACCCTGGTGTTCGGCTATTTCGGCTCGAACCAGGAGAAGCCGAAGTTCACGCCGCACGCCGAGGCCCGCATGGGGTCGGCCGGCTACATCCCCGGCATCCCGCGCCTGGGCGTGCCGCCGCAATGGGAAACCGACGCCGGCGTCGGCGTGGCCACCCAGCGCGAGTCGAGCGATCCCTATCTGGAGCGGACCGCCCTGCCCTCCGGCATCGCCACGGCCGCGACCTGGAATCCGGAATTGGCCTTCCAGGGCGGGGCGATGATCGGCTCCGAAGCGCGTTCCTCGGGCTTCAACGTCCAGCTGGCCGGGGGCGTCAACCTGGCGCGAGACCCGCGCAACGGCCGCAATTTCGAATATGGCGGCGAGGATCCGCTGCTGGCCGGGACCATGGTCGGGGCCCAGATCCGCGGCATCCAGTCCAACCACATCATCTCGACCATCAAGCACTGGGCGCTGAACGGCCAGGAGACCGGCCGCATGACGGTCAGTTCCAACATCGCCGACGCCGCCGCCCGCCAGTCCGACTTCCTGGCCTTCGAGTTCGCCATCGAGCAGTCGGACCCAGGCTCGGTGATGTGCGCCTACAACCGCGTCAACAGCGTCTATGCGTGCGAGAGCGACGACCTGATGAACCAAGTCCTGAAGAAGGACTGGGCCTACAAAGGCTATGTGATGTCGGACTGGGGCGCGACCCACTCCACCGCCAAGGCCGCCAATGCGGGCCTGGACCAGGAGTCCGCCTACACCTTCGACAAGCAGCCGTTCTTCGGCGCGCCGCTGAAGGCCGCCCTGGCCGACGGCTCGGTGTCGCAGGCGCGGCTGGACGAGATGGCCCGGCGCATCACCCGCTCGATGTTCGCCCACGGCCTGTTCGACCATCCGGTGGTCAAGGGCCCGATCGACTTCGCCGCACACGCCAAGGTCACCCAGGCCGACGCGGAAGAGGCCATCGTCCTGCTGAAGAACGACGGCGGCCTGCTCCCCATCGCCAAGGCGGCGAAGAAGATCGTCGTCATCGGCTCGCACGCCGATGTCGGCGTGCTGTCGGGCGGCGGCTCCTCGCAGGTCTTCCCGATCGGCGGCATGGCGGTGAAGGGGCTGGGCCCCAAGGGCTTCCCCGGCCCGATCGTCTACCACCCCTCCTCGCCGCTGAAGGCGCTGCGGGCCCGCAATCCCGGCGCGACCTTCGCCTATGACGACGGAACCGATCCGGCCGCCGCCGCCAGGGCCGTCGCCGGGGCCGACCTGGTCATCGTCTTCGCCCACCAGTGGGCCGCGGAATCCCAGGACTATTCCCTGACCCTGGCCGACGACCAGGACGCCCTGATCGACGCCGTCGCCGCCGCCAATCCCAGAACCGCCGTGGTGCTGGAGACCGGCGGTCCTGTGCTGATGCCGTGGCTGTCCAAGGTCGGGGCCGTGGTCGAGGCCTGGTACGCGGGGACCAGCGGCGGCGCGGCGATCGCCCGGGTGCTGACCGGCGCGGTCAATCCGTCGGGGCGCCTGCCGATCACCTTCCCCGCCAGCGTCGACCAGCTGCCGCGCCCGACGATCGACTGCGATCCGGCCAAGCCGGAGGCCTTCTGCGACGTCGACTACGACATCGAGGGCGCGGCGGTCGGCTACAAGTGGTTCGACCAGAAGGGCCGCCAGCCGCTGTTCGCCTTCGGCCACGGCCTATCCTATTCGACCTTCCGCTATGGCGACCTGAAGACCCGCCTGGTCGGCGACAGGCTGACCGTCAGCTTCACCGTCAGCAACACCGGCAAGGTCGCCGGCAAGGCCGTACCCCAGGTCTATGTCGGACCGAAGAGCGGTTCCGGCTGGGAGGCGCCGCGTCGCCTGGCCGGCTTCAGCAAGGTCGACCTGGCCCCGGGCGCCAGCGCCAAGATCAGCGTCACCGTCGACCCGCGCCTGCTGGCGACCTTCGATTCCAAGGCCAAGGCCTGGACCATCGCCGCCGGCGCCTACGAGGTCTCCCTGGGCGCCTCGTCCCGCGACCTGGGAACCAAGGCCGACGTGACCCTGCCTGCCAGGACGCTGCCGGTGTCGTACGACGGGAGGTAAGCCGCCACGAGCGGTTCACGAAAGTCGCTCCGCCCGCCACACCCGGAAAGCGCACGCTTGAAGCCTACTTCGGCGCCGGCCCCGTCGAGGCCCGCACCATCAGCTCGAACGGCGCCAGGGTGCTGCCGGCCGCCAGTTTTTCGCCCGTCGCGCTGGCGGTGATCAGCATGTCGGCGGCGATCTCGGCCATCTTGGCCACCGGCTGGCGCACCGCGGTCAGGGACGGCACGCTGAGCCGCACCCCGATCGTGTCGTCGTAGCTGAGGATCGACAGGTCGCCCGGCACGGAGAGACCGCGCGCCTGGGCCACGCTGACCACGCCCAGCGCCATCTGGTCGTTGGACGCCATGATCGCGGTCGGCGGCTCGGCCAGGTCCAACAGGGCGTTCGCGCCCGCGATCCCGGCCTCGAAGGTGAAGTCGCCGTTGTAGATCCGCGCGTCCGGCACGGGATGGCCGGCCGCCGCCATGGTGGCCTGGAAGGTCTCGACCCGCAGGATCGACGACGAGAACCGGTAGTCGCCGGCGATCATGCCGATGCGCCTATGGCCCAGGCCCAGCAGGTGCTTGGTCGCCTGGCGGGCCGCGGCGCGGTCATCCATGTAGACTCGCGCCCCCTGCCCCCGCACCGGCGTGTTCAGGCGCACGAACGGGATATTGCGCTTCTTCAGTGCGCCCAGGACCACCGGGTTCTCGCAGTTGGGCGGGGTCAGGATCACGCCGTCGGGCTGCAGCGACGACAGCACCGCGGTGATCTGTTTCTCCAGCTGATCCGACTCGCGGTCGACCAGTTCGAACATCAGGTGGTAGCCCGACTGCTCGCAGCGCAGCATGGCGCCGTACAGCATCTGGTCGATCCACTCGTTGCCGCGTTCGCTGCGCCAGTTGTCCAGCGTCAGGCGACGGTCGTTGAAGGCCACCAGCAGGTAGGAGCGCGAGCCGGCCATGGTCCGCGCCGCCTTGCTGGGGCTGTAGCCAAGCTTCTCGACGGCCGCGAGCACGCGCGCCTTCAGGTCCGGCGTGACATTGGGCTCGTCGTTGAGCACCCGCGACACCGTCTTGACCGACACGCGCGCCTTTTCGGCGACATGGATGATCGTAGCCGGCCGCTTCGCCATTCAGAATCCGTTTCTCCCAAGGTTCGAACGACCGTAACCGGGACGAAACACCCTGTCTTGCGGCTGTTGAGCAGACAACGACCTCTTGTGCGTTCCGACCGGCCCGCTATGGTCAGACCTCTCTGTCATATTGTCCAGGTGACTCTCGGTTGATGCAAGCACCAGGCCTGGAGGAAGCGTGAGCCCCCACAAATTCCTGACCGCCGTGGCGGGCGGCTTGGCCTTGGTTTTGGCGGCCGCGCCGGGCGCGTTCGCCTGCGACACGCCCGTCAGCGTCTGCGCGACAGGCAAGGCGTCGAGCCTGGCGCTGATCCGCAAGGGTGCGCCCGCGGCGGTCTATGTCGATGCAGCCGCCGATCCGGCGGTGCGCCACGCGGCCGAGAGCCTGCGTGGCGACCTGGGACGCGTCAGCGGCAGTGAAGCGGCCAGGCTCTCGGATCTCGCTAAGGCCGATGGCCCGACGGTGATCATCGGCGTGCTGGGCGCCAGTCCGGTGATCGAGGGTCTGATCCGCGACGGCAAGCTGAAGGTCGAGGACCTGGCGGGCCAGTGGGAAGGCTTCCGGCAGGTCGTGGTCGAACGGCCCCTGCCCAACATTCCTCGCGCCCTGGTCATCGTCGGCGCCGACCGGCGCGGCGCGGTCTACGGGGCCTACGATCTTTCCGAGCGCATCGGCGTGTCGCCCTGGGCCTGGTGGGCCGACGTGCCGGTCGCACGCAAGACCGATCTTTTCCTGACCGCCGGCGCGAGGGCCGACCATCCCCGCGTCAAGTATCGCGGCTTCTTCATCAACGACGAGGATCCCGCCTTCAGCGGCTGGGCCAAGAAGAAGTTCGGCGGGATCAACGCGGATCTCTACGGCCACGTCTTCGAGCTGACACTGCGCTTGAAGGGCAATTATCTGTGGCCGGCCATGTGGGCGCCCAAGGCCTTCAATGACGACGATCCGCGCAACAAGGTCCTGGCCGACGAGATGGGCGTGGTCATGGGCAGCTCGCACCACGAGCCGATGACCCGGGCCCAGGACGAATGGCATCGCAACACCGACAAGGGCGTGACCGGTGGCCGTTGGGACTACGTAACCAACGGCGACAACCTGCGCGCCTTCTGGCGGGGCGGGATCGAGCGGATGATGTCGAAGGGTGATGGCACGCCCTACGAGAGCCTGGTGACGGTCGGCATGCGCGGCGACGGCGACGAGCCGATGGCCGAGGGCGCGGCCACCCAGTTGCTGGAAAAGGTAGTCGCCGACCAGCGCCAGATCATCGCCGAAGTCACCGGCAAGCCGCCCGAGAAGACCCCGCAGGTCTGGGCCCTCTACAAGGAGGTGCTGGACTATTACGACCACGGCATGCGCGTGCCCGACGACGTGACCCTGCTGTTCGCCGACGACAACTGGGGCCAGATCCGCCGCCTGCCCGTGGCGGGCAAGGACCCGCTCGACCGGGCCGGCGGCTACGGCGTCTACTACCACTTCGACTATGTCGGGGCGCCGCGGAACTACAAGTGGATCAACACCAACCAGATCGCCAAGACCTGGCAGCAGATGAACCTGGCCTACGAGCGCGGCGCGCGCAGCCTGTGGATCGTCAATGTCGGGGACATCAAGCCGCTGGAATATCCGCTCGACTTTTTCCTGCGCATGGCCTGGAACCCCGAGGCGATGACGCCCGAGGCGCTGGAGGCCTTCCCCCGACAATGGGCCGGCGAGACCTTCGGCTCCGAGCTGGGCCCGGAGATCGGCGCGGTCATGGCCGCCTACGGAACCCAGGCCTCGCGGCGCAAGCCCGAACTGATCGACCAGGACAGTTTCCCCATCGGCGCGGATACCGGCCCGGTGCTGGACGGCGGCCAGTTCGGCGACATCGTCGAGGATTGGCGGCGCTTGGTCGGCAAGGTCGAGGCGATCAAGACCCGCCTGCGCCCAGACCAGCGGGACGCCTATTTCCAGTTGGTCGAATATCCCGTCCTGGCGCTCTCCAACCTCTACGAGATGTACTACGCCACGGCCTGGAACCGACGGCTGGCCTCACGCAACGACGCCCGCGCCAACGCCTTCGCCGACCAGGTGGAGACGGCCTTCAAGCGGGACGCCGACCTGACCGCGCGATATCACGCCCTGAACGGCGGCAAGTGGGACGGCATGATGAACCAGGTCCACATGAGCTATGTGATCTGGAACGACCCCACCCAGCAGTCGATGCCCAGCATCACCCGCGTGGCGGCCGACACCCCGCCCGACAAGCTGTCGGCCAAGGTCAGGTTCGCGCGCATGACGGCCAGCGATCCGCGCTTGATCACCATCGAAGCCGCAAAGTTCGACCGCGCGGTCGGCGGCAAGGGCCTGGCCTGGACGGTGCTGTCGGATCTCGGCCAGGGCGACGCCGTGGTGGCCCTGCCGCAGGGGCGCCCCTCGACGGACGTCCGCGACGGCGTTCGGCTGGACTATGCCGTGTCGGTTCCACGCTCGGGTCCGATCAAGGTCCGGCTGCGCCTGGCTCCAACCTTGGATACCACCGGCGGCAAGGGCCTCCGCATCGGCGTCTCGCTCGACGACGGCCCGGTCCAGGTAGTGAGGGCCAATCTGGTCCCGACCGCGGGCTCGGCCTCGACGCCGGAACAGGCCGCCTGGGTGGCGGCCGTCAAGGACCATGCCCACATCGTCGAGGCCCTCTTCCCGGACGTCGCGGCGGGCGCGCACATGGTCAGGATCTGGCGCCTGGACGACAATGTCGTGCTGGAGAAACTGATCGTCGACATGCGCTGAACGCGCTCGCTCACACCCTGCCCTACCGATCGTGACGCCGGTGCAGATGGCAGCGTCGACGTCCGTTAAGCCGGGCCGGCTGGCGGGCAAAGATCGATCGGAGTCCGCTTCGGCTTGGTCACCCGCACGCAATCGGGGGCCAGCCCCTGCCACGTCGCCGCACTGAAATTGGCGATCAGGATGCGGCCGTCGGCATAGCGCGCCTCTTGCACCAGGCGATCGAGTGTAAGCCAGCGGAAACCCGTCAGGGCGATGGGCGCTTCTGCGCCGTGCGCCTGCCGGAAATCGTCTTGCGCCGCCTTCAGCCACGGCCCGACGCGCGCCAATTCGCGCCGGTCGAGGTTCCAGATCGTGGGCGTTCCATAGAGCAGCGAGCGCGCAAACCGTCGCCGCGCTTCGCTGGGAACCTTCATCAGGCCGAACTCCCAGCGATCGAGGGCGACGACCGAGTCATGGAACACCGCTTCGAACAGCGGCAGGCGGTCGGCGGCGCCGAAGAGGGCCCGCGCCTCGTCCGGCGTCGGCTGGAACGGCGCGAAATAGATGCCCTGCCGTTCAGGCGGCCAATAGCCGCCGAACCGCTTCTGGTCGGCGTGGATCGGCCAGATCGCCGAAGCGTGGGCCTGGGCCGTGCCGTGCGAATAATGGGCTACGCCGCTGCTCCAGGCCGTGACGTTCTCAGAGCCCAGGACAAGCTTGAACCTGTCGATGGCCAGCCCCAGGCGCGCCAGCCGGTTGGCGCGGTCGCGGGCGAAGGACATCGGGTGGTCGGGGCTGAAATCCTCCAGGAAGTCCCCGAACGCGTCGACGTCCACGAACACCTGGCTGGCGCCGTCGGCGATATGGCCGGCATAGCGCTCGGCCGGCACGAAGGATCCACGTCGGCGGACGATCGCCTCGCTCGACAACTCGCAGCCGCGATTGGCGAAGCCGACCACGACCTTGCCGGCCGCATCCTGGAAGCAGCCGGCCGGATAGAGATCGTCGCTCCAGATGGCCGACGGCATGTCGGCGGTGGCGGCGGGCTGGGCGTTGTCGAAGGCCTCATAGGGGCCGGCGAGGTAGCCGAGCGCCTTGGCCTTGGCGAGGTAGGCGGGCCCGACGAGGTGCTTCTGGGTTCGGGGGTCCTGGTCGTAGCTGAGCACCATACGATCGACGCCCAGAGCCTTCAGGTCGTCGAGAAAACCGAGGTCGCGGCCGTCGCCCCAGACATAGGCGTGCGGCGCGGCGAACAGCCGGGGCAGGTCCGGGGTCGCCTTGTCCGCGAAACTCTTGAACTGGCCCCGCGCCTTCAGGACCTGGCGATAGAACAGCGCCGGGGC
Source organism: Caulobacter sp. LARHSG274 (assembly GCF_052871235.1). NCBI lineage: Bacteria > Pseudomonadati > Pseudomonadota > Alphaproteobacteria > Caulobacterales > Caulobacteraceae > Caulobacter > Caulobacter sp. LARHSG274. Next base: position 25,749 of record NZ_JBIXJO010000003.1, read on the forward strand.
CAAGGGTTCGGGCGGCCGCAGCGCCAGCAACAGGTCCAGCGTTTGGGCGCCGTCGTCGAAGTCGTGCTTCAACCGGACCTGCAGACCGTTCTCGTCACGCAGGCACAGCTGCGACAGCAGGCCGTCGCCCAGGGCGTAGGTGACCGCCCAGCTTCGATCCAGATGGCTCCAGGCCGGGAAGGACAGCAGGCTGGTGCCGCCCAGGCATCCCTCCTTGCGGTAGGCCGTGCGCCAGAACGCATCGTCGGCCTGGTAAGCCATGCCCTCTCCGTCGGGGACCAGCCAGGTCCCGCCGGTCGCCGCGGGCATGGACCAGGCCAGGCTGGAGCCCTTCGGGCCGGAAATCCGCAGACGCAGGGCCTCGCCTTCGACGGACACCGCGAACGCGCGGCCCTCGGCGTCGGTCCAGCGCCAGCCGCCCCCCTCCAGCGCGACCGTCACGGCCTCGGGCGGGTGCAGCGGCGGCGTCAGGGGCACGGTCGCCGCGCCGTCCGGCCGCGCCCTGATCTCCAGCGTGGCGGGATCGACAACATAGGCGACCGCCCCGGCGTGCAAGCTGATCGGCTCGGCCATCGCGGCCGAAGCCATCAGTCCAAAGAGCGCGGCCAATAGAGGCGATGTTCGGATCATGGGTGCTCCTTGGATGAATCGACGAACCGGATTCCCGGACGGACGGGCTAAGGCTGCCAATCCCGCACTCATCTCGCGGCCCTGAACCGTCTGCATGGCCGTCGTGGTGCTTTCCAGCGCACCCTCGGATTCTGGCGCGCCGGAGCGGCAGGCTCGGATTGGCCGTTCGGCGCCTGGGCCCTTGCGCGCCAGGGCGGAGCGCCACCGATTGCGCCCATCACCCACACGCACCGAAGACCCGACGGAGCCAGACGCCCCTGAAGCTCAATGAAGTCGCTCCTGCCGCCATTAGAAAAACGAGGCCCTGGCCGCCGCCGCGACCTGCGCCGAATCCGAAACCAACGTCGGCAACTTTGGCGAAACGCCCCGAGCCAACGAGCAGCTCTGGAAATCTATTCGCAGATCACAATCCCATAAATTGCATCAATTTTTGGGGCTGACCCAAAACCTACTAATATCGGAGCATCCGCGACGAGGCCTCGCTCCGCGGGGCCGCTGATCGAGTACGCGCAGGCCATCCGAGGCGCCGTCGGTGGTGCATCGATGCACGCCATTGCCGTTCACGCGCCGACACGCGACAATGGCGCACAGCGTCCGAGCGCTGAGGAGAACCTGTGATTGCACGTCCGGACAGTCGGCTGGGTCGGTGCGTGGCGGCGATGGCCGTCATGCTCATGGCGATGCTCGTCGTTCAGACGCCCATCGCCACGGTTGATCGGCTCCTGCACGACGCCGGCCGCGCTCACGCCGCCAACGCCTTCTTAGGCGCCGTCGTGGATTCTCCCGAGCATGAGCAAGACGGCGACCATGATCACACGTACATCGCGGCCGATCACGGCGAGTACGACGATACCCCGGCCGCACAGACCGTCGCCGATGAACCGTCGTCCGACCCGGCCGCCCCAGGCCTGAACCACCACCACCACCACGATGGGCCATCCGTCTTCGGTTTGACGGAAAGCTTAAGCTTGGCCGTCGCTTGGTCTTCGTCATCCCTGCCCTTCGGGTCGAACGATGATCTCCGCAAGGGGATCGACGCGTTCCAGCAAGACCGCCCGCCCAAAGCCCACCTCGCCCACGTCGCCTGATCCGCGCGGCCGAGCGCCGCGCTCCCGCACGTTCGAGGATTTTCCATGCCTGCCCTTTCCCAAGGCCGCGCCCTGCGGCCATGGCTGCTCGCCACGGCGCTCGCCCTGGCGACGCCCATCCTGGCGTCGTCCGTCCTGGCGTACGCCGACCCGCTGACCTTGCCCGAGGCGCTGAGCCGCGCGGCCGCGTCCGATCCCGCTCGCCCCGCCCTGGCCTCGCGCTTGACCGCCGCCGAGGCCGGCGCGCGCCAGGCCGCCGTACGCCCCAACCCCGTGGTCGGCGTCGAGGTCGAGGACCTCGCCGGCACGGGCTCCTACTCCCTGGTCGATCGCGCCCAGGCCACGCTCTACTACGAGCAAAGCCAGGAGCGCGGCGGCAAGCGCGCCGCCCGCACGGCCCTGGCCCGCAGCGACATTTCCCTCACGCGCCTGCGCGACGACGTGCGGATGCTGGATCTTTTCCACGAGGTGGAACTGGCCTGGATCGACGCCGTGGCCGCCGAGGCCGAGGCGCAGCTGGCCGCCGACCGCCTGGCGATCGCCGAGCGCGCGCAAGGCGAGGTCAATCGCCGGGTGAAGGCCGCCCGCGACCCGCTGTTCGCCGGGGCCCGCGCCGACGCCCAGGTCGCCGAGGCCAGGATCGCCCTGGCCGAGGCTCGGGCCAAGGCCGCCGACGCCCGCCGGGCGGTCGCCGCCTTCTGGGGCGGCGGCGAGGTCGAGATCGATCCGGCCGTGCTGGAGGACCTTTCGGCCGCCGACCAGGTCGCCGGGTCCGCTTCCGAGACCGACCTGGCCCTGCTCGACGCCCAGCGCGGCGTGGCAGCCGCCAAGGTCCGGGTCGAGGAGAGCAAGGCCGTGCAGGACCCGACCTGGCGGGCCGGCCTGCGCTACCTGAACGAGGGCGGCGACGTCGCCGCCATCATCGGCGGGTCCATACCCCTGGGCCGCTACGACACCAACAAGGGCGCCATCGAGCAGGCCCGCGCGGCCCGAACCGCCGCCGACCTCGACCTGATGGGGGCCAAGGCGGTGTTCGAGCGCAAGATCGCCGTCCTGCAAGCCATGCTTGCCCAGAAGGCCAGTGAGGCGCGCCGGATCCAGGCCGAGGTCGTGCCGGCCAACGCCCGGACAGTCGACCTCGTCCGTGAGGGCTTCAATCGCGGCGGCTTCTCCTACCTCGACGTCATTGAGGCCCAGAAGGCCCTGACCGACGCCCGCGCCCGACGCCTCGTCCTCCTTAAATCCTTCCAGATCGACCGCGCCCAGCTCGACCGCCTGACCGGCGTCCATGCGCGCCTGATCCCCGCTTCGGAGACCGCCCGATGACCCGCCTGCAAACACGCTTCGGCGCTCCCTTGGCCTTGGCGTTGGTCGGCGCGCTGACTCTGTCGGCCTGCGGCGAGCGGTCCAAGCCCGCCGAGACCGAAGGCCATGCCGCCCCATCCGCCGGAAAAGAGGCCGGCGACTACGAGCGCGGGCCCCATCGCGGCCGCATGCTCCGCGACGGTGACTTCGCCTTGGAAGTCACGATCTTCGAGGACGGCGTCGAACCGGAATTCCACGTCTACGCCTATCGCAAGGACAAGCCGATCCCGCCCAAGGACCTCCAGCTGTCGATCGAGCTCTCGCGCTTGGACGGCGAGGTGAACCGTTTCGCCTTCGCGCCGGTGGAGGACTATCTGCGCGGCGGCGGCGTGGTGCATGAGCCGCACTCGTTCGACGTCAAGGTCTCCGCGACCCATCAGGACCAGGTCCACCGCTGGGCCTACGCCACCTATGAGGGCCGCACCGGCTTCTCGGCGGCGGCGGCCCAGGCCGGCGGCGTCAGGACCGAGATCGCCGGCGCCGCGCCGATCGCCGAACGGGTCGACATGGCCGGCCGGGTCGAGATCACCCCGGAGGGCAAGGGCGAGGTCCGCGCCTGGTATCCCGGCCGGATCACGAGCCTGCGCGGCGAGCTCGGGAACGCGGTGCGCAAGGGTCAGGTCCTGGCCCGCGTCGAGTCCAGCGAGAGCCTGCAGACCTATTCGATTCCCGCCCCGATCAGCGGCGTTATCGTCGAGAAGAACCTCAATGTCGGCGACGTGGCTGGCGAGCGGGCGATCTTTGTCATCGCCGATCCGACCAAGCTGCACGCCGAGTTCCTGGTCTACCCGCGCGACGCCGAGAAGGTCCGCGTTGGCCAGCCCGTCGAAGTGCGCAGCCTGTCGGGAGCCGCCGAACTGATGGCCAAGGTCGAGGCGGTGCTGCCCACGGCCGACCTGGTCAGCCAGACCCTGGTGGCCCACGTCCACCTGCCCGAGGGCGCGGCCAGCGCCTTCCGGCCCGGCATGGGCGTCGAAGGCGCGTTCCAGGTCGGCGTCCGGACCGCGCCGCTGGCGGTGCGGACCAAGGCCATCCAGCGCTTCCGCGACTTCCAGGTCGTGTTCGTCAAGGTCCGCGACACCTACGAGTTCCGAATGCTGGAACTGGGCCGACAGACCCCCGAATGGACCGAGGTGCTTTCGGGCCTGAAGCCTGGCTCCGAATACGTCACCGACGGCGCCTTTCTCATTCGCGCGGACATCGAGAAGTCCGGCGCGAGCCACGACCACTAAGGGGGCGACCATGCTCGAACGCATCATCGCCGCCTCGATCCGGCTTCGCTGGATCGTGCTGGCCCTCGTCGCCGTCTGCATCGTCGTGGGGGCCTGGAGCTTCCAGCGCCTGCCGATCGACGCCACGCCCGACATCACCAATGTCCAGGTGCAGATCAACACCGAGGCCCCGGGCTTTTCGCCGCTGGAGGCCGAGCAGCGGATCACATTCCCGGTCGAGACGGCGATCGCCGGCCTGCCGGGCCTGCAATATACCCGCTCCGTCTCGCGCTATGGCCTCAGCCAGGTCACGGTGGTGTTCAAGGACGAGACCGACATCTACTTCGCCCGCCAGCTGGTCGGCGAGCGGCTGCAGACGGTGCGCGGACAGCTTCCGCCCGACCTGACGCCGGAGATGGGACCGATCTCGACCGGGTTGGGCGAGATCTTCATGTACACGGTCGAGGCCAAGCCCGGCGCGCGGCGGCCCGACGGCAAGGCCTGGACGCCGGAGGACCTGCGCACCCTGCAAGACTGGGTGATCCGTCCGCAGCTGCGCAACACGCCGGGCGTCACCGAGGTCAACACCATCGGCGGCTTCGAGCGGCAGTATCACGTGACGCCGCTGCCGGAGCGGCTGTCGGCCTACGGCCTGACCATGGCCGATGTCGCCGGCGCGCTGGGGCGCAACAACGCCAATGTCGGGGCCGGCTACGTCGAACGCTATGGCGAGCAGTACCTGATCCGCGTGCCCGGCCAAGCAACGGGCATCCAGGATCTACAGGCTGTCGTCGTCGCCAGCCGTAATGGCGCGCCGATCCGGGTGGCCGACGTCGCCGATGTCGGCCTGGGCCAGGAACTTCGGACTGGCGCGGCGACCGAGAACGGCCAGGAAGTGGTGCTGGGCACCGTCTTCATGCTGGTCGGCGAGAACAGCCGCACGGTCTCGCGCGCCGCCGCCGAGCGCTTGACGCTGGCCGCCGAGGCCCTGCCGGCCGGGGTGACGGCCGAGCCGATCTATGACCGGACCCACCTCGTCGACCGGGCCATCGCCACGGTCGAGAAGAACCTGGTCGAGGGCGCGATCCTGGTGATCGTCGTCCTCTTCCTGCTGCTGGGCAACATCCGCGCGGCCCTGATCACGGCGGCGGTCATCCCTCTGTCGATGCTGTTGACCATCACCGGCATGGTCCAGACCAAGGTCTCGGGCAATCTGATGAGCCTGGGGGCGCTGGACTTCGGCCTGATCGTCGACGGGGCGGTGATCATCGTCGAGAACTGCCTGCGCCGGCTGGGCGAGGCCCAGCACCGCGAAGGCCGGCTCTTGTCCCGCGACGAACGGTTCGACCTGGTCGCCGGCGCCGCCGGCGAGGTCATCCGGCCTTCGCTGTTCGGGGTGCTGATCATCACCCTGGTCTATGTGCCGATCTTCGCCCTCACCGGGGTGGAGGGAAAGATGTTCCACCCGATGGCGATCACCGTGGTGATCGCCCTGACCGCGGCGCTGGTGCTGTCGCTGACCTTCGTCCCCGCCGCCATGGCCCTGTTCGTCACCGGCAACGTCGAGGAGAAGGAAAGCCCGATCATGCGGCGCGCGCGCCGTCTCTATGAGCCGGCGCTGGAGATCGCGCTGCGCCTGCGCGTGGTCTTCGTGGCTGGCGCGGTCGTCCTGGTGGCGATCGCCGCCTTCGCCGCCTCGCGGATGGGCTCCGAGTTCGCGCCGAGCCTGGACGAAGGCGACATCGCCATGCACGCCCTGCGCATCCCTGGGACAAGTCTCTCCCAGGCCATCGCCATGCAGACGGCGCTCGAGGCCAGGATCAAGACCCTGCCTGAAGTCGACCGGGTGATGGCCAAGATCGGCACCGCCGAGGTCGCCACCGACCCGATGCCGCCATCGGTGGCCGACACCTTCATCATGCTGAAAGACCGCAAGGACTGGCCAGATCCCCGAAAGCCGCGCGGCCAGTTGGTGAGCGAGCTGCAGGCCGTCGTCGCCAAGGTTCCGGGCAACAACTACGAGTTCACCCAGCCGATCCAGATGCGATTCAACGAGCTGCTCTCGGGCGTGCGGGCAGATGTTGCGGTCAAGGTGTTCGGCGACGATCTCGACCAGCTCTTGGAGATCGGCAAGCAGATCGGGACCGTGGTCGAGGGGATCGACGGCGCCCAGGACGTCGGGGTCGAGCAGGTCACCGGCCTGCCTGTTCTGCAGATCACCCCCGATCGTGCGGCGCTCGCCCGCCTGGGCCTGAATGTCGACGACGTCCAGTCGGTCGTCGCCACCGCCATCGGCGGCACGGTGACCGGCCAGGTGTTCGAAGGCGACCGGCGCTTCGACGTCGTCGTGCGCCTGCCTGAAGCGGTCCGCGGCAAGGTCGACGACATCGGCCGGCTGCGCATTCCGCTGCCGGGGACAATCGATCAACCGCGCGGGTTCGTGCCCCTGCAAGATGTCGCAAAGATCGAAAAGGTGATCGGCCCCAACCAGATCAGCCGCGAGGACGGCAAGCGGCGCGTCGTCGTCACCGCCAACGTTCGCGACCGCGACCTGGGCTCGTTCATCACCGAGGTGCAACAGAAGGTCGGAGCCGAGATCGAACTGCCGAGCGGCTACTGGATCACCTATGGCGGCACGTTCGAGCAGTTGATCTCTGCGGCCAAGCGCCTGCAGCTGGTGGTTCCGGCGGCTTTGCTGCTGATCTTTGGCCTGCTCTACGCGCTGTTCCGATCGGTCAAGGACGCGGCGATCGTCTTCTCTGGGGTGCCTTTGGCCCTGACCGGCGGAGTGGCGGCGTTGCTCCTGCGCGGCCTGCCGCTGTCGATTTCGGCCGGCGTCGGCTTCATCGCGCTCTCGGGCGTGGCGGTGCTGAACGGGGTGGTGATGGTCAGCTTCATCCGCTCGCTCCGGCAGGAGGGCGCGGACCTCGACGATGCGATCCGCGAAGGCGCCCTGACTCGTCTGCGGCCGGTGCTGATGACGGCTTTGGTGGCGAGCCTCGGCTTCGTGCCCATGGCCTTCAACGTCGGGGCGGGCGCGGAGGTGCAGCGTCCGCTCGCCACGGTGGTGATCGGCGGGATCATCTCCTCGACCCTGCTGACCCTGCTGGTCCTGCCAGCCCTCTACAAACTTGCAAGCCAGTCACAACGGCTTGGACAGGCGGGATCAGTTCGCGAGGGGCATGGCGCACGAGCAAGGCGATGACGGCCAAGAGGACCACGACGCGCCAGGGCGCCCCCGTTTCGAGGTCATGCGTTAGGGAGCGCCCTCGACCGCGCTCGCCTGCCCGTCGTCATGCCCCATCTCCAGATTTCACCTTCTGGTACACACCAGGTGAAAGTGAAGTTGGGCGAAACTTTTGTGAACGCTTGAAACCCGTCACCGCCTTGGTTGCCCGCGGTCTGATCCAGTCGCTTGACCGCGCCCCCGCGCCTTCCCATCCTTCGTCCGACGGGATTCGACCGTCGCCTAGGTGGCTCCATGCAGCAGCCCTGCGCGCTTACGCGCAAGGAGGCCGAGGCTCTGCGGGTGAAGTCGGGCCTGTCCGGCCTAACGTGGTGCGCACCAGCGACGACGCCCAGGGCAAGGTGGTCGAGTTCGGTCGGGAGTACTGGCGTCACGACGCTTTGAAGATCAGACATCCGCGTCCGCTGACGCGCCCTGCCCGCTCCCGCGCGCCGGTCGCGCCACCGAACCGCTACACAGTTGGTCAAGACCAAATCTTCATTAAGGGGTGCATTCCATGACGTCAGGTCCGCGGCGCTGGCTGGAGCGGTCCAATCCGCTGGTCTTCACCACCTTCGCAGGCCTGGCCGGCTTCTGCGCCTACTTCTCGATGTATGCTTTCCGAAAGCCCTTCGCCGCGGCCACGTTCGGCGCGGTCGATGGGTGGGCGTTCGCGGTTGACTACAAGATCGCCCTGGTGCTGGCCCAGGTGGCCGGTTACGCGGTGTCCAAGCTGATCGGCGTCAAGCTCATCTCCGAGATCGCACCGGCCCGGCGGGGGATGGCGATCCTGGCGCTGATCGGCCTGTCCTGGCTGGCCCTGGTGCTGTTCGCGATCATCCCCGCGCCCTGGAACGTCCTGGCCCTGTTCCTCAACGGCCTGCCCCTGGGCCTGATCTGGGGCCTGGTCTTCGGCTACATGGAAGGCCGGCGCACGTCCGAGGTTCTGGGCGCCATCCTCTGCGCCAGCTTCATCCTGTCCTCGGGGGTGGTGAAGTCGGTGGGCAAGTGGCTGATGATCGCCGAACACGTCAGCCCATTCTGGATGCCGGCTGCGACCGGCGCCCTGTTCATGCCCCTGCTCGCCGTCTCGGTCTGGGCCTTGACCCAGCTGCCGCCGCCCAGCGCCGCCGACGAGGCCGAGCGCGTGCGCCGCCGGCCGATGGACAAGGCGCAGCGCATGGCGTTCCTGGCCGTCTATGCGCCGGGCGTCGTCCTTTTGATCCTGGCCTATGTGCTGCTGACCGCCTTCCGCGACTTCCGCGACAATTTCGCCGCCGAGATCTGGAACGCCCTGGGCTTCGGCGAGGCCTCGGGCGTCTTCACCGCCAGCGAACTGCCCGTCGCCGTCCTGTCGCTGGGCGTCATGGCCGCGGTCATCCTCGTGCGCGACAATCTCAAGGCCCTGCTGGTCATGCATGGGGTCATCGTCGCCGGCTTCGTCCTGCTGGGCGTCTCCACCCTGGCGTTCCAGGCCCACCTGCTGTCGCCGCTGACCTGGATGATCCTGACCGGCGCGGGGCTCTACATGGCCTACACGCCCTTCAACGCCATGTTGTTCGATCGGATGATCGCCTTCAGCGGCCAAATCGGGACGGCCGGCTTCCTGATCTATCTGGCTGACGCCTCGGGCTATCTCGGCAGCGTCGCCCTGCTGGTCTGGCGCAACTTCGCCATGGTCGACCTGAATTGGCTGCGGTTCTTCATCGCCAGCGCCTACGCCACCAGCCTGGTCGGCGCTGTCTGCACCCTGCTGGCGGGCCTCTACTTCCTGCAAGGCGGCCAACGCACGGTTCAGCCCGCCCCTGCGACGGAAATTATCTAGATCTGGCAGACGTCGTTGGACGTCTTTCAGCCGCGACTGGAGTCGGCGACAGGCGCTATAGCGCCTCGACTTTGATCCTGGGACCATCGATCCAGATCTTCAGCTCGGTGCGGCAGGTCAGGCATCGGCCCCTTCCCGGCATCGATCTTGATGTCCGGCGTTGAAGGCGCGGGTTATCACCCCTCCTGCAATCACCTTGGCCTTGAGGTGGAGCTAAGCCGACGGGTCCTGAGCTAGGGCGGCGCTTATTGTCCTACCAGTAGAGTCTTTGGGTCTCGCTGGATTTCGGCAGCGTTTTCCATGGCCTCGACATCGGAAACGGAGCGTCCAGGCCCCAATAGCCAAGCTTATTCAAACAGATGAATGAATTCAATGTGCGACTGCATTTGACCATTTTTCAGCTTCTGATATGCCACCGGTGTTCGAAATCATTATGTCACATCGAGCAGGAATTTTCCTTTTGTCTGAGGATTCATCTTGCCAATTTCGGACAATCGGGTAGGTCCATGGAAATATGACAACGCTGCCATCTGGCGGCGGGTTGCAGCGGGTTCAGTCGACGCCTCCAGAGCGTCCGGGCCCAGGGCGAGCAAACCGGGAGGGACAAATGCTTCGCAGGCAGAGCATTCTTCGGGCCATGTTGTTTCAAGGCGCGTCGGCGGTCGCCGTGTGCGCGGTGGCGGCGAGCGGTCAGGCCTGGGCGCAAGAAGCGCCGCCCAAAAAAGATGATTCCGGCGCTGTGGCGGAGGTTGTCGTCACCGCCCGCCGGGCGGCAATCGAGTCGGCTCAGATGCGCAAGAAGAAGGCCGAAGTCATCGTCGACTCCGTTGTCGCCGACGACGCCGGCAAGCTGCCCGACAACAGCATCACCGAGGTCCTGCAGCGCGTCTCCGGGGTGGCGATCGTGCGGTTTGCGGCTCTCGGCAACCCGGACAGCTTCTCCGCCGAGGGCTCGGGCATCCAGGTCAGAGGGCTTTCAGGCGTGGCGGGGCGGCTCAATGGCCGTGAAATCTTCAGCGCCAACGGCGGCCGCGGCCTGTCCTGGGGCGACGTCACGCCGGAACTGATGGCGGCGGTGGACGTCTACAAGAGCTCGTCGGCCGATCAGATCGAAGGCGGCACGGGCGGATCGATCGATCTGCGCACCAAGATGCCGTTCGATTATCACAAGCCGGCCTTGCAGGCGACCGCGACGGCCAGCTATGGCGACCTCGTCAAGGACACCACCTACGGCGGATCGGTGCTGGCGACCAGCCAGTGGGACACTGCGATCGGCAAGATCGGGGTGCTGGTGGATCTGGCGCGAAACAAGTATTCGTCCAACGCTGACTTCTTCCGCATGGAGCCGTACTACCGCACGCGTATAGGCACGCAGGATCGCTATATCCCCGGGGGCTACGACTACGGCGACCAGAGCTTTAACCGCACCCGGACCGGCGGCTATCTGGGCGTGCAATGGCAACCGACCGACAGCCTTCGCCTGTTCCAGACGGTTTTCGTCTCCGAGTACAAGGAAGACAGCACCGCCAGCGGTCTTTTCGTGGTCTCGAAGGACCTAGCGGTCGACCCGGCCGGCGATAGCCAGTTCGACGCCAGCGGCGGTCTGGTCCGCACGAGCGCTCTTTTCCTCCGCAATAATGCGACCTTCGGCCCATCGAGCGACGTCATCAATGCCGGCGGCAACACCGGCTTCGGCAGCGGAACCAGCAAGACGCGCGACTTCACGACGGGTTTCGAGTGGAAGCCGGAGGGACCGCTGTCGCTGCAGGGCGCGTTCCAGATCGTCGATTCGTCCGCTACGCGCTTCAGCTACGACGTGTTTCCCAATGTGCCGTTCCCGGGCACGTTCGGCTTGGACCTTACCGGCGACCTGCCGCAGGTGACGGTCCCGGCCTCGGCCGCCGCCGTATTCGCCGATCCCGCATCCTACAAGTGGAGCGCGACCATGGATCACAACGAGCGTAATCACGGCCATCTCTACGCAGGCAATCTCGATGCCGAGTACAAATTCTCGGACGATGCGTTTTTCCGTTCACTCAAGGTGGGCGTGCGTTATGCCGATCGCACCGAGCGCGACCTTAATTCGGGCTATAACTGGACGGCGCTGGGCGGCGATCCGCAACTGACCTTCGCCAATGCGCGCCCCGGCGACGTCGAGACGCGCACCTTCGATAACTTCTTCCGCGGCAAGGCCAATCTGCCGGGCAACACCCTGATGCCGAGCCGGGCGATGGCCGCCCGGTACGATGTCGTGGGCGACCACGCGCCTCCGCCGGCCGGCTTCAATCCGGCCCTCGGGCAGCCCACACCGACGGGCTATGGAAATCCCGTACAGCCCATAGCCTACAGCCCCTTCGATTTTTCCAGAAACCAGACCGTCACGACCGCCGCCTATGCGATGGTGCGGTTCGCGAGCGACTCCAGCATTCTCAAATGGCCGGTCAGCGGCAACGCCGGTCTGCGCGTGGTGCGCGTCAAGAACGAGAGTTCCGGGTTCTTTCAGCAGAACGGCTCGACCTTCGTTCGCGACGGCGTGGTCACCGAGATCGCCCAACTCGGCGCGGAACGCGCCGATGGACTGTCCGTCACGCGGGTGCTGCCGGCGATCAATCTGGAATTTTCGCCCACCGACGATTACCGACTTCGCCTGGCCTACAATGTAACGATGGACAATCCGGGTTTCACCGCCCTGCGCGCCAGCGGCAACACCAGCGTGCGCCTGATCGGCAACAGCTTCGACGGATTCACCACCGACGCCGGCAATCCGAAATTGAAGCCGGCGCTGTCGAACAATCTGGACGCATCTCTGGAATGGTATCCCAGTCGCGCCAATTCCGTGCATCTGGCCGCCTTCCACAAGACGATCGAGAATCTGCTGGTCTACGGAAACGCCAGCCAGCCGGTGCCGGTGACCTATGTGCGACCGACCGCGCGCACGGTCATCGAGAGCGCCCAGAACAACAACGTCTTCAACTCGGAGGGCGACGCCAAGATCGACGGCCTCGAAATCGGCGGCCGGATGTTCTTCGACTTCCTGCCCGCGCCCTTCGACGGATTGGGCGCAGAAGCCAACTATACCTACATCCACAGCAAGAACCCAGGCGATCAGTACTTCGACATCAACGGCGTGAAGCATACGAACGTGCCGATCACCGGACTGTCGAAGGACAACCTCAACCTTATCGGCATGTACGAGAAGGGCCGGATCTCGGCGCGCGTCGCCTATTCCTGGCGAAGCCAATATCTGATGTCGACCAACTCCAACGGCACCAACGGCGACTACACCTACTATTCGGCGCCGGGCGTGGGGACTTTCACCGACATCGCCCTGCCGATCTACGCCGACGCCTACGGATCGCTCGACGCCGGAGTGACCTTCAAGATCAACGAGCATACGTCGTTCTCGCTCGAAGGCAGCAACCTCTCCAACAAGACCGTCAGGACCTTGATGGGCGGCTATCCCGACGATCGCAAATACGTCCGTAGCTGGTTCGTCGCCGACCGTCGTGTCAACGCCAGCCTGCGACTGTCGTTCTAGCCTTCTCCTCTCACGCCCTTCGGCCTTTCCCCTGGCCGAAGGGCGACTTTTCTTTTCGGAGGAGGCTCTTGGGCAAGCGGATATTGATCGTCGGCGGCGGAACGGCCGGTTGGCTCACGGCGGGCTACCTGGCTCGAACCCTGGGCGCGCGCTCTCCCGGCGGCATTGAGATCACCTTGGTGGAGTCCGCCGAGATCGGTATCCTTGGCGTCGGAGAAGGCACCTTTCCGACCATTCGAAAGACCCTACGCCGCATCGGCGTCGATGAGGCCATCCTGGTTCGGGAGGCCAGCGCGACCTTCAAGCAAGGCGCGCGGTTCGCCCACTGGCGTTTCGAGCCTGGCCGCGGCCAGCCCGATCACTACCTGCATTCGTTCCAGATGACGCAAGAGCCGTCAGGCCTGGATCTCCTGCCCTACTGGCTGCTGGGCGCGGCGGGCGACAGCGAATGGAGCCAGGTCAACACCCCGCAGAAGATCGCTGCCGACGCCGGTCGGGCGCCGAAACTGATCAGCCACCCCGACTATGTGGCGCCGCTCAACTACGCCTATCATTTCGACGCCGCTAAGCTGGCCGGCGTGCTGCGCGACGCCGCCACGGGCCTTGGCGTAAGGCATGTCGTCGATACGATCGACGAGGTGCTCTTGGCCGAGGATGGCGCCATCGCCGGCGTGCGCGGCCGCGCTTTCGGGCTGATGAAGGCGGATCTCTATGTCGACGGCACGGGTTTCCGGGCCCAGTTGATCGGCCAGGCGCTGAAGTCGCCCTACAAGTCCTGCCGCCCGGCCCTGTTCTGCGACAGCGCCTTGGCGATGCAAGTCCCTTATGAGCGACCAGACGCGCCGATCGCCAGCTATACGATCTCGACCGCCCAGGAAGCGGGCTGGACCTGGGATATCGGCCTGGACAGCCGCCGCGGCGTCGGTCACGTGTTCTCGTCCGATCACACCGACCTCGATGCGGCCGAGCGGGTCCTGCGCGACTATGTCGGCAAGGCCGGAGACGGGCTGGACGTCCGCCACATCAAGTTCGAGGCCGGCTACCGCGAGATCAACTGGGTCAAGAACTGCGTCGCCATCGGTCTTTCCAGCGGCTTCTTCGAGCCGCTCGAGGCCACAGGCATCGTCTTCGCAGAGGTGGCGGCGGTCATGCTGGCGACGCTGTTTCCCTGGGGCGGCGAGATGGAGACCGCGGCCCGGCAGTACAACGACCTGATGCGCCGCCGCTATGAACGCGCCCTGGACTTCATCAAGCTGCACTATTGCATCTCGGAACGTCGCGACACCGCCTTCTGGCGCGACAATGTCGCAGCCTCGACCATTCCCGACAGCCTGCATGACCTGTTGGACCGCTGGCGCTTTCGGCCGCCGGACCCGATCGACATCGACCCGAACGTCGACATCTTCACCGAGGCCAGCTGGCAGTACGTCCTCTACGGCATGGGCTATCGGACCGATCTGAGCCCCAAGGCCGGAGCCTATCGCTACTACGACGAAGCGCGCGCGGCGTTTGCCGACATACGCAGACAGGCCGACTACGCGTGCCGGAACCTTCCGACCCACCGCGAACTGGTCGAACTGGCGCGGCGGCGCGGCTTCGGCGATGGCTGAGGAGGGCCCGACGAGATCCGGGACGATCGGCGGACCATACCCTCGATCCTCGATCGCCGCCCTCCTCCTTGCGACAGGCTCAGGATGAGGGCAACGTCTGGGGGTGAGCGCAGACCGACATCGACAAGCTAGGCAAGCAAGATTATCTCTCATGGCGATGCGACGCCTGCTCGCCTTCCTGGCCGTCCTGGCCCTGCTGATCAGCCCGGTGACCGCCGCGGCTGCGCAGGTCGAGTGCGCCAAGGCCGGACCCGAGGCGATGGCCATGCCGACGGCTCAGTCCGCTGACGGCGCCAAGGCCAGCCACGATCCTTGCTGCGACGAGAACCAGAAGTCGCCGCACGACGGCAAGGCCTGCGCCCAGATCTGCGCCGCCCTGTGCGCGACGATCGCGGCGCTTCCCAGTTCGGATGTCCTGCTTCCGGCCATCCAGCCCATGCGCCTGACGGCCGCGCCCGCCGATCCGCTGCGTCCGCACGCGCCGGCGCGCGACGAGCGACCACCCAAACTGATCGCCTGATCCTGGCCCGCGTCTAGCGCGGGCCCCTCCCGGGCGTGTCGCCAGGGTCGCGCAACCGCGCGCCCGTCTGTCGTCACGCCCGAATGAGCGCCGCCCCGCCAGGCCAAGACGGCTAACGCGCTCCAGCCGCTCAGTTCCACATCCCCTCGTGATCGGATCTCCGATGCGCATCGCCATCATCCTGGCCGCGGCGTTGTTCGCCGGCGCCGCCCAGGCCGCGCCCCTGACCTATGGCCAGGCGCTCGACACCGCCGCCGCCAACGCCCCGGCGCTGCGCGCCGCCGCCCTGCAGGTCGAAGCCGCCAAGGCCGCGGCCAAGGCGGCCGGCGCCCTGCCGGACCCCAAGCTCGCCCTTGGCCTGGACAACTTCCCCGTCTCCGGCCCCGCGGCCGGCCGGTTCGGGACCGACGAGATGACCATGGGCCGGGTCGGCTACAGCCAGGATATGCCCAGCGCCGCCAAGCGCCAGGCGCGGATCGGCCGGGCCCAGGCCGACATCGTCGCCGCCGGCGCCGACGGCGCCGTCGAGGCCCGCCAGGTCCGCCTCGCCGCCGCCCTGGCCTGGATCGAGCTGCTCTACGCCCAGCGTAAGCTCGCCGCCCTCGATCGCGTGATCGCCCAGCTTGAGCCGCTGTGGACGGCCGCGCCGTCCGGCGTCGCCTCCGGACGCTTGCGGCCCGCCCAGGCGCTCGAAGCCGCCCAGATGCGCGCCGCCCTGGAGGATCGCCGCAGCGAGGCGGTTTCGGAACTCGGACGGGCCCGCGCTGCGGTCACCCGCTGGACCGGCGACCCGCAGCCCGAGGCCGTCGGCCAGGCGCCCGACCTCGATCTGGATCCCGCGACCTTGAGGGCCGCGATCGACCGCAATCCCACCCTGCTGGCCCGCGACGCCGCCGCCCGCCAGGCCCAGGCCGACGTCGCCTTGGCCAAGGCTGACAAGCGCCCCGATTGGAGCTGGGAGGTGGCTTATCAGCGCCGCGATCCGATGTTCGGCGACATGGTCTCGGCCGGGGTCAGCGTCAGCCTGCCGCTGTGGGGCAAGAGCCGCCAGGACCCGATGATCGCCGCGCGCGCCGCCAGCGCCAGCCGGGCCGACGCCCAGCGCGAGGACGCCCGCCGCGCCCTGGCCGCCCAGCTCGAAGCCGATCTGGCCGATCACGTCATGCACCACGAACAATGGCTGCGGGCCCGCGACACCCTGCTGCCGCTGGCCAAGCAGCGCGCCGACCTGGAGACCGCCGGCTATGGAGCCGGCACGGCCGCCCTGGCCGACGTGCTGGCCGCCTTCGCCGGCCTGTCCGACGCCCAGATCACCGCCCTCGACCGCGAGGCCGCCGTCGCCATCGACGCCGCCCGCCTCTCCCTGACCTATGGAAGCGACGACCAATGAGCGCCTCTCCCCCGATGAAGCTTCTCCTCGCCGGCGCCGCGATGCTGGTCGTCGTCGCCGCGGGCGGCGGCTATGGCCTAGCCCGGCTGACCGCCAGGCCGGCGGTGTCCGCCGCGCCCGCCGACGACCGCAAGGTCCTCTACTGGTACGACCCGATGGTCCCGGCCCAGCGCTTCGACAAGCCGGGCAAGTCGCCGTTCATGGACATGCAGCTGGTCCCCAAATACGCCGGGGAAACAGACGCGGTCAGCGCTTCGGCCGGGGTGCGCATCGATCCGGCCGTCGCCCAGAACCTCGGGATGCGGACCGTGGAGGCCCGCCAGGGCGTCCTGGCCGGCGGCCTGACCGGCGGCCTGACCGCCGCCGGCGTCGTCGAGTTCAACCAGCGCGACGTGGCCGTGGTCCAGGCGCGTTCCGGCGGCTTCGTGCAGAAGGTCTATGGCCGCGCGCCGGGCGACATCATCGGGGCCGGCGCCCCCCTGGTCGACCTGCTGGTCCCCGAATGGGGCGGCGCCCAGGCCGAATATCTGGCGGTCAAAAGAACAGGCGATGCCCCCCTGGTCGCCGCCGCCCGCCAGCGCCTGCGGCTGCTGGGCATGCCCGAAGACGTTATCGCCGCCGTCGACCGCGACGGCCGGGTCCGCACCACCATCACAGTCGGCGCGCCCCTGGGCGGGGTGATCACCAAGCTCGACGTCCGGGGCGGCATGACCGTAGGCATGGGCCAGGGCCTGGCCGAGATCAACGGCCTGTCGCGCGTCTGGATCACGGCGGCCGTGCCCGAGGCCCAGGCCGGGCAGCTCCGACAGGGCCAGCCGGTCGGCGTCGCCCTGGCCGCCTATCCCGGCCAGACGCTACGCGGCGCGGTGCAGGCGATCCTGCCCCAGGCCCAGGGCGACAGCCGCACCCTGCAGGCCCGCATCGAACTGGCCAATCCCGGCGGCAAGCTGCGCCCGGGCATGTTCGCCACCGTCAGTTTCGACAGCGACGCGCGGCCGGCCCTGCTGCTGCCCTCCGAAGCGGTGATCCGCACCGGGCCCCGCGTGATCGTCATGCTGGCGGGCGATGGCGGCCGCTACCAGGCCGTCGAGGTCAAGGTCGGCCGCGAGGCCGGCGGCCAGAGCGAGATCCTGGCGGGCCTGGACGCCGGCCAGAAGGTCGTCGCCTCCGGCCAGTTCCTGATCGACTCCGAAGCCAGCCTCGCGGGCCTGAACGTTCGTCCGCTGGCCGCGCCGGCGCGGCGGATCGCCAAGACCGGAGCGGGCCGATGATCGCCGCCCTGATCCGCGGGGCGGTCGCCAATCGCTTCTTCGTGCTGCTCGGGGCCCTGGCCCTGGTCGTCGCCGGCGGCCTGGCCGTGCGCAACACGTCGATCGACGCCCTCCCCGACCTATCCGACACCCAGGTGATCATCCGCACCAGCTATCCGGGCCAGGCCCCGCAACTGGTCGAGAACCAGGTCACCTATCCGCTGGCCACCACCATGCTGTCGGTGCCCGGGGCCAAGACCGTGCGCGGCTACTCGTTCTTCGGCGACAGCTTCGTCTATGTGATCTTCGACGATAAGACCGACCTCTACTGGGCCCGCTCGCGGGTGCTGGAATATCTCAACCAGGTGCAGGCCCGTTTGCCCGAGAGCGCCAGGCCCGCGCTCGGCCCGGACGCCACCGGGGTCGGCTGGGTCTATGAGTACGCCCTGGTCGACAGGACCGGCGGCCATGACCTCAGCCAGCTGCGATCCCTGCAGGACTGGTTCCTGCGCTACGAGCTCAAGACCTTGCCCGGCGTAGCCGAGGTCTCGGCGATCGGCGGCATGGTGCGCCAGTACCAGGTCGTGCTCGATCCGGTGAAGCTGGCCAGCTACGGCGTCACCCACCAGCAGGTCGTCACGGCGCTGAAGGGCGCCAACGCCGAGACCGGCGGCTCGGTGCTCGAACTGGGCGAGGCCGAATACATGGTCCGCGCCACCGGCTATCTGAAGACGCTTGCGGACTTCCAGGCCGTGCCGCTGAAGACGGCCACGGGCGGAATTCCAGTGCGGCTGGGCGACGTGGCGACGATTCAGATCGGCCCGGAGATGCGGCGCGGCATCGCCGAGCTGAACGGCCAGGGCGAGGTGGCCGGCGGGGTGGTGATCCTGCGCTCGGGCGAGAACGCCCGCACCACCATCGCCGCAGTGAAGACCAAGCTGGCCGAACTCCAAAAGAGCCTGCCGCCCGGGGTCGAGGTGGTGACCACCTATGACCGCTCAGCCCTGATCGACCGCGCCGTCCATAACCTGACCGGCAAGCTCATAGAGGAGTTCCTGGTCGTCGCCCTGGTCTGCGCCCTGTTCCTGGGCCACCTGCGCTCGGCCCTGGTGGCGATCATCTCGCTGCCGCTGGGGGTTCTGGCCGCCTTCCTGGTGATGCAGAGCCAGGGCGTCGACGCCAACATCATGTCGCTGGGCGGCATCGCCATCGCCGTCGGGGCGATGGTCGACGCGGCCGTGGTGATGATCGAGAACGCCCACAAGAAACTCGAGCGCTGGGCCCACGATCACCCGGACGAAACCCTGGACGGCGAGACACGCTGGCGGGTGATCACCGAGGCCGCCGCCGAGGTCGGGCCGGCGCTGTTCTTCAGCCTGCTGATCATCGCCCTGTCGTTCATCCCGGTCTTCACGCTTCAGGCCCAGGAGGGACGTCTGTTCCGGCCGCTGGCCTTCACCAAGACCTACGCCATGGCGGCGGCCGCCCTCCTGTCGGTGACGCTGATCCCGGTGCTGATGGGTTACCTGATCCGCGGGCGTATCCCCAACGAGGCTTCCAATCCGATCAATCGCGTCCTGACCGCCGCTTACCGGCCAGGCCTGGACTGGGTGATGCGCAAGCCCAGGACCACCCTGGCCGTCGCGGCCCTGGCCTTCGCCACCACGGCCTGGCCGCTCGCCCACCTGGGCGGGGAGTTCATGCCCAACATGGACGAGGGCGATCTGCTCTACATGCCCTCGGCCCTGCCGGGACTGTCGGCGGCCAAGGCCGGGCAGCTGCTCCAGCAGACCGACCGGATGATCAAGACCGTGCCGGAGGTCGACAGCGTGTTCGGCAAGGCCGGCCGCGCCGAGAGCGCCACCGATCCGGCGCCACTGGAGATGTTCGAGACCACCATCCGTTTCAAGCCGCGCGACCAGTGGCGGCCCGGCATGACGCCCGACAAGCTGGTCGCCGAGCTGGACGCGCGGGTGAAGGTTCCGGGCCTGACCAATGTCTGGGTCCCGCCGATCCGCAACCGCATCGACATGCTGGCCACGGGCATCAAGAGCCCGATCGGGGTGAAGGTCTCCGGCGCCAAGCTGGCCGAACTGGACCGCATCGCCCGCGAGGTCGAGGGCGTGGCCAAGGGCGTGCCCGGTGTCAGCTCGGCCCTGGCCGAACGGCTGACCGGCGGGCGCTATGTCGATGTGGCCATCGACCGGGCCGCCGCCGCGCGGTTCGGCCTCAACATCGACGACGTCCAGTCGATCGTCTCCGGCGCGATCGGCGGCGAGACCATCGGCCAGACCGTCGAGGGCCTGGCCCGTTATCCGATCAGCGTCCGCTATCCGCGCGAGCTGCGCGACAGCCTGGAAGGCCTGCGGGCCCTGCCGGTGCTGACGCCGGGCGGCCAGCAGATCACCCTAGGCACGGTCGCCGACGTCCGCATCGCCGACGGCCCGCCGATGCTCAAGAGCGAAAACGGCCGCCCCACGACCTGGGTCTATGTCGATGTCCGGGGCCGCGACCTGGCCTCCGTCGTCGGCGACCTGCGCCACGCGGTGGATCGGAAGGTCCGGCTCTCGCCCGGCGTCAGCCTCTCCTATTCGGGGCAGTTCGAATATCTGCAACGCGCCGCCGACCGCCTGAAGATCGTCGTGCCGGCCACCCTGCTGATCATCTTCGTCCTGCTGTACGTGATCTTCCGCCGTTTCGACGAGGCCGGGCTGATCATGGCCACCCTGCCCTTCGCCCTGACCGGCGGCGTCTGGACCCTCTATCTGGCGGGCTTCCATCAGTCGGTGGCCACCGGGGTGGGCTTCATCGCCCTGGCCGGGGTCTCGGCCGAATTCGGGGTGGTGATGCTTATCTATCTCAAGCAGGCCATGGAGACCCTGCCGCCCGATCCCAGCCCTGATCAGGTCCAGGCCGCCGTGCGCGAAGGCGCCCTGCTGCGAGTGCGGCCCAAGGCCATGACCGTGGCGGTGATCCTGGCGGGCCTGGCGCCGATCCTCTGGGGCCATGGCGCCGGCTCGGAGGTGATGAGCCGCATCGCCGCCCCGATGATCGGCGGCATGCTCACCGCCCCCCTGCTGTCGATGTTCGTCGTCCCGGCCGGCTACCTGCTGCTGCGCCGCCGAGGGACCCGAACGTCTCTTCCGACCTCCCCCTCGGCCTAAGCTCATCGCCGGCGACGATGTCGGTGTGCAGATCCATGGCCAGCAGGCCCAGCAGGGTCAGCTGGGCGGTGTTGCGCTGCTGCTCGGCGGCCAGCAGGGCGACCTGCTGGTTGGCGATGTCGGCCTGGGTCTGGACGATCTCGGCGGCGGCCATGCGGCCGGCGTCGATCAGGGCCTGGTCGATCCCCAGCTGGGTCTGCGAGCGCTCCAGCGACTGGCGGGCGATGATCAACTGCGCCTGGGCCTGCGACAGGGCGCGATAGGCCACGATGATGCTGGCCACGGTGTTGGACACGGTCGCCCGCAGCTGCAGGCGGTTAATCTGGTCCTGCAGCACGGCCAGGGTCACCGGCGCCGCGTTGACGGCCAGGTCTGCTGCGCCAAGTGCTGGCGGAGTACTTCGCCTATTTCCTGCCCGACTTTCATCCGTGGCGTCACGACAACCGCGCCCTGGTGCGCGCGGTCGAGCAGAGCCTGGCGGCCGGCCATGGAGAAAGGGTTCCGGCATGATCGCCGCCGCTCTGCTGGTCGGCGCGGCGGGCCTGGCCTCGACGGCGAGCGTCAGCGCGTCCGACCTTGCCGGGCTGTGGCGTACGCCGGTGGATGGCGGCTCGATCGTCCGGCTGACGCCCTGCGACGCGGATGGGATCTGCGGGCGCATCGTCACCTCGCCCCACATCCGCGCCGCGCCGGATCAGAGGGACGTCCGCAACCGCGATCTGGCCCAGCCGGGGCCGGACGCTGCGCGATCTGATGATCCTGAAGGTGCGGGCGATCGGTCCTCGCCGCTGGGGGGACGGCTGGTCTACAATCCCGAGGATGGCGGCGCCTATCGCGGCATGATCGAGCTCAGGCCCGACGGGACGCTGCAGCTGACCGGCTGTGTCGTGCGGCCGCTGTGCAAGACCCAGACCTGGCGGCGCGCCGCGACCGACTAAAGCCGGTCGCGCGATACGAGACTCACGCGATAAGGTGCTGCCGAAAAAAGCCCGTCAGCTTGGCGAACGGGATGAGGTCCACGCGGTCATAGAGATCGACGTGGCCGGCGCCCGCCACCCAGACCAGTTCCTTCGGCTCAGCGGCGCGGCGGTAGGCCTCGGCGCTGAATTCCTTGGAGTGGGCCTGGTCGCCGCTGATAAACAGCATCGGGCGCGGCGAGATCGTCTCGATATCGTTGAACGGATAGAAGTTCATGAACTTGACATTGCTGGTCAGGGTCGGATGGGTCGTGGTTTCGGGCGAGCCGCCGACAGGCGTGAACTCGCCGCGCGGCGTACGGTAGAAGTCGTAGAACTCGCGCTGGATAGAATCGGTGTCCGCCGTCAGCCGGTGGGTCGTGCCGCCGGTGTATTCGGTTTTGCCGCCCTCGAACTCGGCGTACCGCTGCTGGGCCGCCGCGGCGATGATCTGCTTGCGCTGCTCGACCGACAGCGCGTGGTTGAGCGCATCGCGATTGGCCGCGCCCATGTCGTACATGCTGACCGTCGCGATGGCCTTCATGCGGGGGTCGATCTTGGCCGCGCTGACCACAAAGCTGCCGCTGCCGCAAACCCCGATCGCGCCGATGCGTTCGCGGTCGACGAACGGGCGCGTGCCCAGGAAGTCGACGGCGGCGCTGAAGGCTTCGGCGTAGAAGTCCGGCGACACCGCATTGCGAGGCATGCCCTGGCTCTCGCCCCAGAACGGCAGGTCCAGGGACATCGCCACAAATCCCTGCTCGGCCATCTTCGTGGCGTAGAGGTTGGCGCTCTGCTCCTTCACCGCGCCCATCGGATGTCCGACGATGATCGCCGGATGCCGCACGGACCGATCGAGATCCCGGGGCGCAAAAAGGTTGCCGGCGATGATCGTCTGGTACTGGCTCTTGAAGGTCACCTTCTCCGAGATGACTCTGTCGCTCTTGTAAAAATTGTCGGCGCCGTTGGACATGTCTTGAGCCTTTGCAAAAGAGGGGTTGAGGAGGGGCGTCACGCTGAGCGCTGCGGCTGCGCCGCCCGCCCTGAGCAGATTGCGGCGGTCGACGGCGGTTGCCCCGGTCGGGTCTTGAAGGTCGTCTTGAGGACGCATGGGGTCTCCCTAGGATCAGGATTTGGGCGCGGAGGCCGGGGCGCTGACGGCGGCGAAACCGGCGGAGGCGCCGAGCAGGATGGCGCTGACGAGGAAGGTGGCGCGATGGCCGCCCATGTCGAACAGCAGCCCGCCGGCCGCGGCTCCGACGGTGATCGCCGTCTGGATGACGGCCACCATCAGCCCGCCGCCCGCGTCGGCGTCGCCGGGCAAGGCGCGCGCCAACCAGGTCCACCAGGCGACCGGCAGGGCGGTCGCGACGAAGCTCCAGCCGATCAGCAGAAGGGTGGTCGAGGCGGCGTTGGAGCCGGTCAGAACCAGGCCCACGGCCATGGCGGCCATCAGGACAGGGGCGAGGCAGAGCACCCGTCTCAGCCTTCGATCGAGAAGACGTCCGATCAGGGCGGCGCCCGCAAGACCGGCCACGCCCATCAGCAGCAGCACCAGCGAGAGCGGCGAGGCGGCGAGGTTCGTCACCCGCTCCAGGAAGGGGCGCAGATAGGTGAACAGCGCGAACTGGCCGGCGAACAGCAGGGCCAGCGCCATCATCCCGGCCTTCGCGCGCGGCCGCCGCAGAACGCCCAGCACGCCGGAGCTCTTGCCAGGGTCGGCTCGCATGGCCGGGAGGGCCAGCCACTGCCAGGCGAAGGTCGCCAAGGCGAGCGGCACGACCAGGAAGAAGGCGCCCCGCCAGCCGATGAACTGGCCAAGGAAACTGCCCAGCGGGGCCGCGACCATGGTCGCGACGGCGTTGCCGGCATTGAGGACCGCCAGCGCTCGGGGGACCTGATCGTCCGGGACCAGCCGCATGACCGTAGCGGCCGAGAGCGACCAGAAGCCGCCGATGACGATTCCCACTAGGGCGCGCCCCGCCATGAACATCGGGGCGCTGGGCGCGAACGCCACCAGCAGGCCCGACATCGCCATGAGACCGGTCAGGGCGAGCAGGACCAGGCGGCGGTCGATCCTCGAAACGCGGCCGATCGACAGACTCGTCAAGACGGCGAACAGGCCCGAGACGGCGATGGCCTGGCCGGCCATGCCCTCGGTCAGGCGAAGGTCCGCCGCGATCGGCGTCAGCAGGCTGACCGGCATGAATTCCGAGGCGATCAGGGTCGCCACGCAGAGCGTCAAGGCGAAGACGGCGCTCCAGCCGCCGCGGGCGACGGCGGCGGGCGGAACCGCGCGGGCGGCGTCTTCGAAGTCGATGTTGCTGACCATGGGCGTTTTCATGGCCGGCAAGATAGGCGCGGACCCTTGGTGCGATTAGCCGCCGCATCCTAATCGCGACGTTGAGCCCCGCTCATCACAGGCCAGCCGTCAGAGACCGAGCGGACGCATCTCGCGGATCAGGTTGATGAGCAGGCGCAGCCCCGTCGGCAGCTGGCGACGGCTTGGGTAGTAGATGTGGAAGCCTGGGCCCAGGGACGACCAATCGTTCAGCACCAGGCGAAGTTCGCCGCGGGCGACGGCCGGCTGCACGCAGGGCTCCGGCAGATAGGCCAGCGCCGCGCCGCCCATGGCCAGGGTCATGGCGAACGCGGTTTCGTCGATGGTGATCTGGCCGGGCGCGTCGACGGCGATCGCTTCGTCGCCCCGCTCGAACTCCCAGCGATAGAGGCTGTCGTCGCCGAGCCTTATACGCAGGCAGCGGTGCCGGGACAGGTCGTGCGGATGCTCCGGCGCGCCGAAGCGGTCAAGATAGGCCGGCGCCCCGACCACTACCCAGCGAACGTCGGCCGAAAGGCGTTGGGCGATCATGTCTTCGGGCACGGTGCCGCCATAGCGGACACCGGCGTCCGCGCCCGCGGCCACCACGTCGACCAGGTGGTTGGTGATGACGACGTCGATGTCGATGTCGGGATAGCGATCGATGAAGACCGGCAACACCGGCGCGAGCAACAGCGAGCTGGCGTGCTCTAGCACATTGAGCCGAATTCGGCCCGACGGCTCGTCGCGAAACCGGTTCAGGGCCTCGGCGGCCAACCCGATCGCGTCGAAAGGACCAACGATCGCCGTCCACAGCTCCTCCCCGGCCGCAGTGAGCGTGACGCTGCGATTGGTCCTGTTCAGAAGGCGCACGCCAAGGCGGTCTTCCAGGCCTTTCAGCGAATGGCTCAAGGCCGAGGCGCTGACCCCCAGCTCCAACCCCGCCCGCCGAAAATTGCGATGCTTGGCGATGGCCAGAAAATAGCTGAAGTCGGCGAGATCGCCTCGGCGCAGGGTCATCGCGTCAGCCTGCCGCTAGAAGCCTCGGCTTGGCAACATCATTGAAGTGCGCTCATCCTTTCGGACAACTATTCTGCCCCGCGACGACCGCGACGAATAGGTCACGTTTCGGTCTGATCGGCCTGAAGGTCTGCGGCCAGGCTGGCGATGATCCGATCCAGGGCGGCAGGCAGCAGGCCACCATAGGTCAGGGTGACGCCCTCCCCGCCTTTCAACAGGGTCGCGAAGGTCGGGTAGCGGCCCGGCGACTGCAGAACCGCACGCCGGACCGTCTTCGGATCGTGCAAGAGCTTGCGGGCGGTCATCGGCTTTTCTTCCATCAACGTCATGGGATTGACGAAGAAGACCAGCATGGCCAGCGCGTCCCAGATCTTCTGGTCCTTGAAGCCGGCCCGCCGCAGGATGCCCAGCATCGTCTCGGTCCAGATCAGGGCCGCGGGCGACTCCCGATTGGCGAGCAGGATTCTAGCCAGGCCGGGATATTCCAGCAGCCGCGCCTGATAGGCCAGGACATAGGCGCGCAGCTGTTCGGCCCAGGGCTGGTCGGGATTCTCGACCTTGAGGTCCTCAAAGATCGATTCCGCCACCCGCTCGAACAACGCGTCCTTGTCGCTGAAGTGATAGTAAAGCGCGGTCGCGGTCACGTTCAGCTTGAGGGCGATCTGCCGCATCGTGACCTTGGCGAAGCCGGATTCCCGGGCTAGCGCCCGCGTCACCGAGACGATGCTGTCGGCCAGAAAGCCCGGGCCCTCGCGGTCGGCGAGGCCGCGCTGGAGTTTCAAAGTCTTCATTCTAGGCGTCTGACCTCGAAAACGA
The DNA here is from genome assembly GCF_052871235.1 of Caulobacter sp. LARHSG274. Classification (NCBI taxonomy): domain Bacteria; kingdom Pseudomonadati; phylum Pseudomonadota; class Alphaproteobacteria; order Caulobacterales; family Caulobacteraceae; genus Caulobacter; species Caulobacter sp. LARHSG274. The sequence goes on from NZ_JBIXJO010000003.1 coordinate 51,678, forward strand.
TCTGCGTTCTACGGTAGAGGGGCTTGCGGACGGCGCCCAGACCTTTAGCGCGGGCCGATGCGCTAGCGCCATTTGATGGGCCGGCGACAGGATGCCGGACGCCAGCACCATTCATTTCGCATACGCGATCCCCGAGCTTCAATGATTGACGGCGGGCGTCAAGACGTTCGTCCTTCACTTAACAACGTTAAAAAAACATAGGGAAGAAACCGATGCTCAGGTCAACGGGGCTGCTCTGCGCCGTCAGTTTGGTCGCCCTTGCCCTCGCCGCCGGGCCGGAGGCCTGTTTGGCCCAGGCGGCCTCGAGTCCAGGTGAGACCTCGCCTTCGTCTCCGCCGGCCTCCACGCCCGATACCGAGGTCTCGACCCTGGAAGACGTGGTCGTGACCGCCCGCCGGATCTCCGAACGGCTGCAGGAAGTTCCGGTGGCGGTGACCGCCCTCAGCGCCAAGGCCCTGGCCGAGCGCCCGATCTTCAACGCCGTCGACCTCAACAGCTATGTTCCGGCCCTGAAGATCGAGGGGTTCAATTCGCCGGACAAGCTGGTCGTCGGCATCCGCGGGCAGCGCAACGCCCAGGTGGTTCCCGGCCAGGATCCCTCGGTCGGCATCTATTTCGCCGAAGTGGCCCTGGGTTATCCCGTCGGGGTCAATCAGCAGTTCTATGACCTGGATTCGCTGCAGGTCCTCAAGGGGCCGCAAGGCACGCTGTTTGGCCAGAGCACGACCGGCGGCGCCATCCTGATCGCCCCCAAGCGTCCCACCGACACGTTCGAAGGCTCGGTCACCGCCGGCGCCCGGGCGTTCCGCGGCGGCCAGGGCCTGTACGGCACGGCCATCCTCAACGCGCCGCTCAGCAAGTCGCTGTCGGTGCGCGCCGCCGTGAACTGGATCGACCGCGACGGCTATGTCGACAATGAAGCGCCGCTGCCGGCGACCCAGTACGCCCTGAATACGCCGCCGAACAAGGGCGGTCGCCTCGACGACGACCGCGAGTTCAGCGCGCGGCTTTCGGCCCTGTGGCGCCCGACCGAGACCTTCGAGAACTACCTGCTCTCCAGCTACACCCGCTTCAAATCCAACGGCGCGGCCTTCCACGCCACCGCCTTCAATCCCGTGGGCTTCGGGGCCTTCCTGCTGCCGAGCTCGACAGCCGCCTACGCCCAGCTTCAGGACCAGTACAGCCATAACTTCTGGTCCACCCGCTCGGACGTGCAGTCGCGCGTGGATCTGAAGATGTTCCAGGTCGCCGATACGGCCACCTGGAACCTCAACGACAATCTGCTGCTGAAGAACATCGTCAGCTACCGCGACTTCGATCGCAAATATTTCCAGGACTTCAGCGGCTTCGCCCTGCCCCTGCTGACCGCCTCGGTGCCGGACGACGGTACGGAATTCTCCGAGGAAATGCAGCTCCAGGGCAAGGCCTGGGAGGGCAACCTGCAATGGGTGGCCGGGCTCTACTTCTTCGACCAGAAGATCGAGCACGGCTCGGGCGCCAGCTTCCTCGGCTTTCCGCTGACCGACGTGGTCTCCCATACGCGCAGCCGCAGCTATGCGGCCTTCGTCCAGGGCACGGCGCAACTGCCGGCCATCGACGACCGCCTCTCCCTGACCCTGGGCGCGCGCTACACCCAGGACCGCCGCGACGTATTCATCGACGGCATCGACCACAACAGCGGCGCCTGCACCCTGACGGACAATGGCGTCCCCCTGTCCGTGGCCAACTGCAGCTTCGACGACCACGCCAAGTTCAACGAGCCGACCTACACCGCCAGCCTGAACTTCCAACTCGACACCGACACCCTGCTCTACACCGCGACCCGCCGCGGCTATCGGGCCGGCGGCTACGCGCCCGACATCCAGACCGTGCAGTCCAACCGCCGTTTCGCTCCGGAAATCGTCCAGGACTTCGAGGTCGGCTTCAAGAAGGACTGGCATTTGGGCGGCGTCAGCCTGCGCACCAACGCGGCGGTCTATTACCAGGACTACAGCAAGATCCAGCGCTTCGTGGCGGTGGACAATCCGTCCAACATCGCCGTCGTCAACGCGGCCGGCGCCAAGATCCCCGGCGGCGAGTTCGAGGTGATCCTGGTGCCGGTCTCCGGCCTCAGCCTGTCGGCCTCGCTGTCGGTGATCAAGCCCAAGTACAAGAACTTCGTGACCGCCAGCGGCGACTTCACGTCCAACCGCCTGGCCCAGGTGCCGGAAAAGCAGTTCACGGTCGGCGCCCACTACACCCTGCCGGTCCCCGAGTCGGTCGGCGAGATCCGCGTCGGCGCTGACTATTACCACCAGAGCGAGGTCTATTTCACCGACACGACCCAGGGGCCCGCCTTCGGTCCGGACGCCTCGCAGAAGCAGGCCGGCCATGGCCTGCTCAACATCAAGGCGGACTGGGACCACATCGGCGGGTCCAATATCGGCGCCTCGCTCTATGTGCAGAACGCCCTGGCCGAGAAATACCTCACCTACGGGGTGATCCTGTACCCGTCGCTGGGCTTCAACTCCGCCACTGTCGGCGATCCCCGGGTGTTCGGCTTCGAGCTGCGCTACAGCTGGTAAGCCTAGAGCCGATCGAGCGATGAGAATCGCGCGATCGGCTCCAGCTTTTGTTTTCGCATCGTTTTTGCGGAAAACCGGTGTCCACTTTTCCGCACGATGCTCCAGACGCCCAAACGATAACGCCTCCGACCCTGCGGTCGGAGGCGTTTTTTCGTATCGCCTTCGGGGACCAGTCCGCCTGGACCGGTCCGCTCTTGCGTCAGCTGTCCCAGGCGATGTCGCCGCTCATGATGTCGCTGTAATAAGGCATGTGCATCAGCATGCCGCCGTCGACCTCGATGTCCTGGCCGGTGATGAAGGTGGCGTCGTCGGAACTCAGGAACACCGCCATGGCGGCGATGTCCTCGGGGAGGCCGAGGCGGGGGGTCAGGGTGTTGCGTTCCATGACCCCGACCATGGCGCCGTGCACGTTCTTCTTGCCGCCCTCGGTCCGGATCAGGCCAGGGCAGATGGCGTTGCAGCGGATGCCCTGCTTTCCATAGATCGTCGCGACGTAACGCATCAGGCTCGCCACCGCGGCCTTGGAAGCTCCGTAGGCGATGTTGGAGATGTCGCCGAGCAGGCCGGACCCCGAGGTGGTCATCAGGATCGACCCGCCGCCGGCCTTCAGCATGTGCGGGATCGCGTACTTGCAGCCGGCCAGATAGCCGCGCGCATTGACCGCCATCGTCCGGTCCCAGACGGCGAAGTCGATGCCGACCGGATCGGTGTCCAGCTTGATGACGTCCGGCGACATCAGGGCGGCGTTGTTGAACAGGATGTCCAGCCGGCCGAACCGTTCGACGGCCGCCGCGACCAGAGCCTCGACCGACGCCACGTCGCCGGCATCGAACTGGACCGCCAGGGCGGCGTCGCCGAGTTCCTTGGCCAGCGCCTCGGCGCGACCGGCGTCGATGTCACCGATCACGACCTTGGCGCCTTCCTGGGCGAACCGCCGGCAGGTCGCCTCGCCGATCCCCGACGCACCGCCGGTGACGATCGCCACCTTTCCTCCAAGCCCTCGCATCCGCTTCCTCCTTTTTTGTCGCCATTTCAGGCGCGCTTTCCGCGCTACGAAGCAGTGGTAGGTATTTTTTCAACCGTTGGAAGTCGATAAATGGCCGATATCCCATTCATGATCGACTAAATACGCTACTTGACACCGTTAAGTCCTTTGATGTTACCTTCTCAGAGGTCGCGAATTTGCGGCCACAATACGGCTAAGCTGGCGCTTTGACGCCGGCGGCGATTGGGCGAGGAAACCATGTCAAGAGTTGAACGCCCCGCGGCGGGCAAGACCGAGCTGGATCAGGTCTGGGGTCTGCGGCCCCATTTCTACAAGGAATTCATGGCCGACCACGCCCGGTCGATCGCACGGGTCGACCCCGTGATCCTTGAGCTCTGCCGGCTGCACATGGCCACCGTCTTCACCAGCGCCTTCTCCCTGGCCCTGCGCTACCGGCCGGCCCTCGACGCCGGCCTGACCGAAGAGAAGATTGCGGCCATCCCTCGCGCCTACAATTCGCCGCTGTTTTCGCCGGCGGAGCGGCAATGCCTGCAGTTCGCCGAGCAGTTCGCCATCCAGGCCAGCAGCATCGACGACGGCGACGTCAAGAAGCTGGAAGAGGCGATCGGCGTCGAACCGATGATCTATCTGATCAAGGCGCTGAGCGTCATGGACCAGCTGCAGCGCAGCACGGTCGCCTTCCAGCTGGCGCCGCCGACCGAGGCCCCCGACACCCTGCCCGGTTTCGAAGTCGTCCAACTGGCCGCCTGAGCCCTTCCCTCCCCATCAGCATCGCAGGAGCCAGACCATGGCCACCACCCCGCGCATTCCCGAGCAGTACGCCAAGGGCTTCACCATGCTGGCCGGCGACCAGGACAGTCCCGCCGCCCGCATCGCCATCCCGCAGGAACTGAACCGGCTGGCCGGCATACCGATCGCCAGCGCCCGCTCGCTGCAACTGGATCCCGTGCTGCACGAGTGCGTCCGGCTGTTCAACGCCAACTACCAGGGCTGCGAATACTGCCGGAACGCCCGCCAGGCCGTCGCCGTGCAAGCCGGCCTCGACGAGGACATGGTCAGCAAGCTGACCCGGTTCGAGAGCAGCGACCTGCCCGAGCGCACCAAGGCGGCGCTGCGGATCACCGACGCCCTGGCCTCGGCGCCGCAGATGCTGACGGACGCGATCTGGAACGGCGCTCGCCAGCACTTCTCCGAGCAGGAGGTCGTCGATCTGGTGCTGCTGTCGTGCTACACGACCGGCAGCCGCGTGGCGATCATCCTGGGGGTGGAGCCCGGCAAGGAAGCCTCGTCGCGGCTGTTCTACCCGACCGATCCGGTCTACGGGGACTCGCCCGACCTCAGCGCTGCGATCGAGGCCCTCAAGGAAGGGGGCGTCGCCGTCAAGGAGCGCGGCGAAGGCTACGACCGGATTCCGGTGGCCTAAGGCAGAAACAGCGAGAGCCCGGCGTTGCCCTTTTTGGGGGGTGCGCGTCGGGCTCTCTTTGGGGCCGGACTTCATCTCCATCTCTGGATGACGATCCGAACCTCGATCATTCGGCTTTCGCTGGATGATCACCTCACTAAACCCCCGACGGCGTCGAAGGTTCCCGGCGAATTCGAGATCTGGCGAATCTTCCTGAGATGCCGCTCTAAACGCAGCGTCCCCGGGATCGATCCGATCGACCGGGCTTCTCCGTCCCATGTTAAGAATGGCCAGGCGCCCCGTTGCGCGGCCCCGTTTCGCGACGAAGACGCGGCGGCGAACGGCTGGCGACGATGCGGAACATCGTCGGACCGATCGCCGTTTTCAGGATGGCGGCTGGGGCGGCCCTCTCAAGGACACCTCCCATGACACGAGCACTTTTCTGTGGCTCGGCTCTGGCCCTGATGATCGGCTTCGCCGCCCAGGCGCAGAACGCTCCGCCCCCGACCACCCCGTCCCAAGAACCCAGCACTCCGTCCCAAGAGCCCGGCCAAGGTCAGGAGGTCAACCCGGCGCCGGCCATGCCGCCGGGAACCGACGCCAGCGCGGTGGCCTCGGTCTTCAAGCCCGGAATGATCGTCAAGGATAGCGCCGGCGCGACCGTGGGCACGGTCGAGCAGGTCGGGCAGACCGCCGACGGCTCGACCGCGATCGAAGTGAGCGTCGACGGCAAGGCGATCAACCTCTCGCCGTCCATTCTGGCCGTTTCGGGCGACGGCGAGGAGGCCGTCAGTTCGATGACCAAGGCGCAGATCAAGGCCGCCTCGGACGCGGCGCGCTAAGCCGCTCCGCCGGCCCAGGGAGCGTTCGCCGCGTCTCATGCGTTTCGTGGCGTCGGAGCATCGTCCATGGCTTGGTCCACGCCCAGCGCCGCCTCGCCCCCGCCCCTCGCCGCCGCCTCTTCGATCGCGAGGCGACGATGAGCCTGCCCGTCGTTCAGTTTGCGGCCATCCTGCTGACGGCCCTGGCGCTCGTCCCCAGCGGCGCCCACGCCCTGGCGTTGCGGAACAAGATCAAGATGCCGCAGGAGCGCTATTTCGCCGCGCAGCAGATCTACCGGGGCTGGGCCTTGACCGGTATCGCGCCGGCCGCCGCCGTGGTGGTCGACCTCTGCCTGGCCTATCTCGTGCGGGACCGGCCGGTCGCAGCCTGGTTCAGCCTGACCGGCGGCCTCTGCCTGGCCGCCACCCTGTTGATCTTCTTCGTCCGGATCTGGCCGGCCAACCAGGCCACCGACGACTGGGTCAGTACGCCGCCGGAGTGGCCGGACCTGCGCAGGCGCTGGGAATACGGCCACGCCGTCAGCGCCGGCCTGATCCTGGTCGGACTTTGCCTGGTCACCGCCGGCGCCCTCGTCGACTGAAACGATCGCAGCCCGGAACAACGACCAAATCAGGAACGGACGCGGGGACCCACGGGTTTATGGGAGCGGAAGGAGATGCATCATGAAGGCTCTCAATCTCATCACCCTGATCTTGACTATTGTCGCGGGCCTTGATGTCGGCCTGGTCGGTCTGACCAACAACGATTTCATCGCCTACCTGTTCGGCGAAGGTTCCGCGGTGGCGCGCGGCATCTATGTGATCCTGGGACTGTCGGCGCTTTACCAGATCTATCCGCTGGTGAAAGCCTGGTCGGTCGGCGAGATCCATGCCGAGGCCGCGCACGGCTGACGGCGACCATCGCGGTCATGCTGAATGGGCTCGCGGCGCGCCGTCCTGGCGCATCTTCACCGTGTCGCTGATCAGTTCGAGCCAGTGACGGATCTGGGTGAAGATCAGGAATTCGTCGTAAACCCGCTGCTGGGCGCTCCGCGCCAGCGCCTCCCGTTTGGGTTGGTCCCGCAGAAGCTCGCCCAGCATGTGCGCGATCTCGGCGGGATCCTCCGGATTCTCGACCAGACAGCCGTCGAGACCGGGGCGGATCTGCTGGCGCAGGCCGACGGCGCGCGAGCCCATCACGGCCGTCTGCTTCCACATCGCCTCGGTCGCGGTCAGCCCGAAGCCTTCGCTCAATGAATTTTGCACCACCACGTCCGAGCAACGCTGCAGGGCGTTGACCATCAGGGCGTTGTACTTCTGCGATCCCATCGGCAGGGACAGGATGACGACGGCCTCCTGCAGATCCGGTTCCAGGCGGACGTAGGCGTCGCCGATCTCCGCCAGCACTTCTTGCGCCTCCGGATCATCGGCGATGGAACCTGGGTCCGGGCCGGCCAGCACCAGCCGCGCCAGATGCAACGCGCGCCGGGGCCAGTCCTGCGGCTCCGGCTCGCCGTCCACCCCCTGCTTAAGGGCGATGAATCCCCTCATCAGCGGCAGAAAACCCTTCAGTCGGTCCCAGCGGGAAACCTGGGTGACGATCGGTCGGAACAGAAGCCCGATGTCCTCGCGGGCCGTGGCCGGCGCCCAGCTCCCATCGGGCTCAAGCCGCCGCGCCGGCTCGGGAAAGGCCGGCGTCAGCACCGGACCATACGGCCGAACCAGGTTGGCGTTGGTCAGGATGCCGACCAGCTTATGGACCGGCAGGTCGCGGTTCTTGTGGCTGAGCGGATCGATGGCCGGGTGGATGATCATGGCCCGCCCCGCCACGCAGCCGGGGATATATTGCGGCGCCGAGAACACCGCACGGTCGTAGGCCTGGGCATAGCCGCCCAGAAAGGCCCAGGCGGCGCGGGTCTGCGGCGTCTCTTGATCAAGCCCGATATGGCACTGCCAGATCGCCGTGATGTCCATGGACTCGCGCAGCATGGCGCCCGCCCCCAGCGGCTGCGGGTCATGGATGACGACGACGTCGCCGGGCGCGATGTCGGCCCGCAGCGCGTCGGCGGTGTCGCGGCTCACGCGCTCATAGAGCTGGCGCTCGTCCGGGCTGAGATCCGGGTCTCCCTGCCCGTGGATCAGATTGTGCAGGCGCTTGGTCAGGCGAAAGAAGTCCGGCTCGTCCGGTTCCATCACCAACCAACGGGTGTCGACGCCGAACTCGCACATCAGCGACACCAGCGGCAGTAGTTGTTCGGCCACGCCGCCGCCGCGCGGCGTGCTGCTCACCATCCAGACGCGACGATTCTGGAAATATCTGACCAGCCGGCCGGCCTCTGTGCGCAAGTCCCGTACCGCCGCGCTCAGCTGCGCGACACCCTCGTAATCGCCCAGCGAGAGCTGGCGCTGCGTCTCGACCTGATACGTCATGTCCGCGTCCAACTGCGCCCCACGGCATGAAGCCGCAGCGGTCGACTTGGTTCAATCGCAGGGCAAATCGGCGGCGCTGGCGCGTTCCGAGGAACTCCGCCGACGACCGGGGGATTAACTTAGATTCCTCGACGCCCTCCCCGGGGAGCAGCCAATGGGAGCAGCCCATGATGGAGGTCCTTGCCTCGCCCGACCACGTGGTGGCCATGAAGCTGTCGGGAACCATCAACGGCGAGGACTATGACCGCGTGGTTGCTGAGGTCGACAGCAAGCTCGACGCCCATGACAAGATCGGCGTTCTGGTCGATCTGACGGCGTTCAAGGACCTGACCGTGGAGGCTGGCGCCAAGGACGTTCGCTACAGCTTGAGGCATCTGTGGCAGCTGAAGCGTTTTCCGCGCGACGCGCTGATCACCGACAAGGAATGGGTGCGCGTCCTGGCCCGCATCGCCAGCCCCATCGTGCCGCATGTCGAAATCCGCACATTCTGTCCAGGCGAACAGGCCCTGGCCCTGTCCTGGGTCTCGGATATTCACCATTAGGCCTTTGTGATCGGCCCGAGGGGAACCGCGACCCGATCGGTCCGCTTGCTGTGGATGTATCTGATCGCCTTGGCCACCGACTATGACGGCACACTGGCGCATCACGGAAAAGTGGATGCGCCGACCCTCGCCGCGCTTGAGCGCCTGAAGGCGAGCGGTCGAAAGCTGCTGATGATCACCGGCCGCGACCTGCCCGATCTGAAGCGCGTCTTCGATCGCTTCGACCTGTTCGACGTCGTCGTCGCCGAGAACGGCGCCCTGCTCTACTTCCCTCAGACGCAGGAGGAGCGTTGTCTGGCCGATGGGCCGCCGCCGGAACTGATCGCGGCGTTGCGGGCCAAGGGCGTTCAGCCGCTGACGGTCGGGCGCGGCATTATCGCGACCTGGGAACCGAACGAGACGGCGGTGCTCGAATGCATTCGACATCTGGGATTGGAATGGCAGATCATCTTCAACAAGGGCGCGGTGATGGTGCTACCGCCCGGGGTCAACAAGGCCACGGGTCTGGCTGCGGCGCTCCTGACCCTCGAGCTGTCGCCGCTGAACGTGGTTGCGGTCGGCGACGCTGAGAACGACCACGCCTTCCTGACCGCCAGCGGTTGCGCGGTCGCGGTCGCCAATGCGCTCGATGCGGTGAAGACAAACGCCGATCGGGTCACGTCGGCGGATCATGGGGCCGGCGTGATCGAGTTGATCGACGATCTTCTGGCCGATGAAACCACGCTGGCGGCCGCCGCGACCACGCGGCGCAGGATATGGCTCGGCGACGATCCCACCGCGACCGTACGCGCCAATGACGGCGCAGTGCTGATCGCTGGCCCCTCGGGCGTCGGCAAATCCACCCTGGCGACGGCGATCATCGAAAAGCTGGCAGGTCAGGGTTTCCAGATCTGCGTGCTCGACCCCGAAGGCGACTACGATGACCTGCAGGATGCCGTCGTCCTTGGCGACGCAACCCACGCGCCGGTCGCCGCCGAGGCGCTCGATGTCCTGCGCAAGCCCGACAACCGGCCCCTGGCGATCAACATGCTAGGGCTTCGGGTGCGGGATCGGCCCGGATTCTTCACCGGCCTGATGTCGCGCATCAATCTGCTGCACGGCCAGACCGCGCGACCGCACTGGCTGGTGATCGACGAGGCGCATCATATGCTGCCGGCAGACCCGGAGCCTGAGCTGGACAAGGCCGGCCTGCCGGATCCCCTGCCGGCGGCGATCTATGTGACGGTGCACCCTCAGGCGATGCGACGCGACGCGCTGGCCAAGGCGCGGACGCTGATCGCCGTCGGCCCGCAGGCTGGCGAGGTCATCGAGAATTTCTGCCGCGCGATCGGCGCGACCGCGCCCCCGCACGCGCCGGCCGGCCGAGCGGATGAAGTGCTATTCTGGGATCGGGCCGCCAGCGCCGCGCCGCGTTGGATCAAGGTCGATCGTCCCAAGCGCGAGCACCAGCGGCACACCCGCAAATACGCGCACGGCGAACTGGGCGAAGACAAGAGCTTCTATTTCCGCGGACCCGACGGCGCGCTGAACCTCAGGGCCCACAACCTGACGATCTTTCTGCAGATGGCCGATGGCGTCGACGAAGCCACCTGGCTGTATCACCTGCACCGAGGCGACTACGGCAGATGGTTTCGTGAGGTGATCAAGGACGAGGACCTCGCCGGCCACGCCGACAGGATCCAGGACGATCGCGACCCTGCAGCGACGCGCCGGCAGATGCGGCAAATCATCGAGCGACGCTATACCGCTCCGACGTCATGACGGCGCTAGGCGCTGCTGCGTCAGAAAACTCTGTCCGCCATGGACATCTGGACAGCTGAGAGTGAAGCGCCGTTCGATGCCTGCGCGTGCACGGTTCCTGCGCACTCGCCGTCTTCGGGCGCCGTAAAAATCGAAGGCGGAAGGCCAATGTCCGCTGCCCCCGCCGTCGGACGCGCGACATCGCACGGCGTCTTGCTAGGCCGGATTCGACAGTCGCCGGTCGGGCGGCGTCAGGGGACCTTGTCGAATGGAATTGGGCGCTCGCATACCGACCCGGCGGCAGCTTCTGTCCGCGATCGCCAAGGCGGGCGGCACGGCGGCGCTCTACCAGGCCATGACCACGTTGGGACACGCGGCCGAAACCCAGTTCGCCGGTCCGCCGAACCTTTCGGGCGCCCGCAAGGGCGCTTCTGTGATCGTGCTGGGCGCGGGGCTGGCGGGAATGCTGGCGGCCCACGAGCTGACCAAGGCCGGCTATCAGGTCCGGATTCTCGAGTACCAGGGCCGGGCCGGCGGCCGGAACTGGTCGCTCCGGGGCGGAGACAGCTATACCGAACTGGGCGGCGCCACCCAGAAGGTGGGCTTCCAGCCCGGCAACTACCTGAACCCCGGCCCCTGGCGCATTCCGCACCATCACCGCACGCTGCTGCACTACTGCAAGCAGTTCGGCGTGGCCCTGGAGCCGTTCATCCAGTTCAACCACAACACCTATGTCCACTCGTCGACCGCGTTCGGCGGCAAGCCGGTGCGCTTCAACGCCGCCGCGGCGGACTTCGAAGGCAATATCGCCGAACTGCTGGCCAAGTCGGTCAACCAGAAAGCTCTGGATGAGTCCGTGACCCTGGAGGATCGCGAACGCCTGCTCGAAGCGCTGCGCGGTTGGGGCATGCTCGACAAGGACTACAAATACGTCTCCAGCCTGCGGACCTCAGGCCATCGCGGTTTCGAACGCCCGCCGGGCGGCGGCGTCAACGGCGCGCCGATCGCCTCGCCGCTCTACGACTTCCATGACGTGCTGGATCCCCAGGTCTGGACCTCGATGGCCTTCTTCATGGGCCACGAGATGCAGACCACCATGTTCCAGCCGGTGGGCGGCATGGACATGATCGGCAAGGCCTTCGCCCGGCAGGTCCAGCAGCTGATCACCTACAACGCCAAGGTCACCAAGATCGCCCAGGACGACAAGGGCGTCTCCGTCTCCTACCAGGACACCGCCACCGGCCAGACCGCGACGGCGGCGGCCGACTGGTGCGTCTGCACCATTCCGCTGGGCGTCCTGGGCCAGATCGACACCCAGGTGACCGACGAGATGATGGCCGCCATCAAGGCCGTGCCCTATTCCGGCCAGGTGAAGATCGGCCTGGAGATGCGTCGCCGCTTCTGGGAAGAGGACGACTACATCTACGGCGGACACAGTTTCACCGACCAGGAGATCGCACTGGTCTCCTATCCCAACAACAACCTGTTCGGCGACGGTCCGGCCGTGCTGCTGGGCGCATTCGCCCGCGACCTGGGCGCCTATCGCCTGGCGGGCATGACCCCTGAACAGCGGATCGAGACGGCCCTGCAGCAGGGCTCGGTCATCCATCCGGGCCAGTACCGCAAGGAATTCATGACCGGCGCCTCGGTGGCCTGGAGCCGGGTTCCCTGGACGCTCGGCTGCTGCGCCCGCTGGAACGAGGACACCCGCAAGGAACACTACCAGACGCTGGTGGCGATGGACCGGCGGATCGTTCTGGCCGGCGAACACGCCTCCTATGTCGGATGCTGGATGGAGGGCGCTCTGCTGTCTTCGATCGACGCCATCACCCGGCTCCACAAGCGCGCGATGGAGGCCTGATCATGACCATTTCCAAGACCCTTCGCGCGGCGCTTGCGGCCACCCTCGCGCTCTCGGCCGCCCTGGCCCTCTTCTCGGCTCCCGCCGCCGCCCAGGCCGTTCAGGGCGGCGACACCGGCGGCGGGGTGGTCAGGGTTCCCAAACCCGTCACCGGCGCCCAGGTCTACCAGTCCGTCTGCCAAGCCTGCCACATGGCGGACGCCAAGGGCGCCAGCGGGGCGGCGACCATTCCCGCGCTCGCCAACAACCCGCGGCTGGCGGCCGCCGCCTATCCGATCATGGTCGTGTCCAAGGGCAAGGGCGCCATGCCCGGCTTCGCCGACATGCTCAGCGACGCGCAGATGGCCAATGTCATCACCTATGTCCGGGGCAATTTCGGCAACAGCTTCACCAAGCCCGTTTCCGAGGCGGACGTCGCCCGCATCGCCCATCCGCTCGCAGATCACTAGGCCGGCGCTAGGCGAAGATCTTGACGATGGTCGCCAGGATCTCCTCCTTCGAGCGGACCTCCATCTTGGAGTGAATATGCTTGATGTGGGTGCGGACGGTCTGGATCGACACGCCCTTGCTCTCGGCGATCCGTTCGGCGCTGTTGCCCTCGATGATCTCGTGAAGGATTCGCGCCTCCATGGCGCTCAGCCCGAACAGCAACTCAAGCTTGGGCAGGTGAGCGGGCGCGTCGAAGTCCTTGATGATGATCACCAGCGCCTGGACGCCGTCTTCGCTCACCGATCTCACCCGCAGGAGAAACCGGCGATCGAGATCGCTGTCGATGAACTGGCAGACCTCCTGGCCGATCAGCGCCTCGGCGATCCGGTCGATCAGGAACTGCTGGGCCCGGCGGTCGACGCCCATCACCCGCCCGCCCCGATCGATCAGGGGAGCGCCGCCCCCCGCCAGGAGCAGAGCGGCCGCCCGAGAGCGCCAGATCAGGTTCGCGTGCCGGTCGACCACGACCAGGGCGACGTCGTCCTGGTCCAGGCAAAATCTTACGATGCTCGTATCGTTCAAAGCAGCGGCGGGGTGTGACCCATCCATGCCTTCTTCCCTCCCAAAGGCCAGCTCTTAAGACTGGCTCTTTTATCGAACTCGTCTCCAGAGCTCCGAATTTCTCGGTCGCATCTTCAACGGTTCGCTTCGTGGTTACATACAACCACTTACTCGAACATTTTCCACAACTTAAGATTAAGGCAGATGATATAGCGTCGTTTTGACGCGCTTCAACTGACAATGGTTCTCATGAATAGAATTATGTAGTCGAATTTAATTATTCGTCCTTAACTATTTTCCGAAGAGAACTTTATTTCCCCTATCAGGTGAAACTACACCATCTACCCAAGGTGGGGGATTTCACAACATTAGTTCTCTGCAATCTTTGTCCCGACATTAAGAACTTGTTAAGATAAACAAGGACTGGGACATGGCTGGCGAACCGCTGACGCTCCCAAACACCGCATGTACCCAGCGCAAGCCGTTCCGGCTTGAATGGATCGTCGGCGGCCTGCTCCTGGCGATCGCCACGGGCGCGACCGGTGTGAGTTCGGCGCAGGCCCAGGTCACCGCCTATGCCGGCGGGTCACCCTCCAATATTGTGCTGTCCATTCCGGTGACGGCGTCGGTCGGCGGCCGCTGCGGCTTCGCGCCGGGTCAGGCGCCGTCCGGCTCCACCAATGTCGGCGAAGTTAACAACGCCTTTTCGGCCGACTTTCCCTTCACGCTGGAATGCACCGTGCCGTTCCGCGCGGCGGTGATCTCGCAGAACGGCGGCCTTCTGGCCACCGGGGCCGCGACGCCCAGCGGCTACGCCAATCTGGCGCCCTATCTGGTCGACCTGAACCTAGTCGGAGACGTCGGGGTCACCCCCGCGAGCGCCACCTGCGACACCGGCGACCTGCAGACCGCCTCTGGCGCGACCTGCACCTTCAAGGGGCCCGCCAGCGCCAGCCAGGGCCTGCGGCTCAACGGCTCGTCCTACGACGTCTCCGGATCTTACCTCCGGGTCCATCGGGCCGCCTATGCCGGCCCGGCGATCCTGGTCGCCTCCAACACCTATGCCGACGCGCTCACCGTGACGGTCAGCGTCTCGCCATGACGAGTCCGCCGCGGCCCGCTCCCCCGGCGGACCAGGTGGCGATCTTCGGGGGACGGGGCGACCGCCCCCACGGCAACAGGCCGGCTTGACCGGACCCAGACTGGAGAGAACGCGATGAAGAAAACGATCCTGATCGGCGCGGCCCTGGCGGGTCTGGCGATCGCTCCCGCGGCCCTGGCCCAGACGGTGACCGGCACGGTCAACGTGACCGGCAGCGTCGCCGCCAAGTGCGTCGTCATCACCGGCGGCGGCGGCAGCTCCTTCACCGGCTCGATCCCCCTGGGCGAACTGGCGGGAACCGATGGGACCCTGTCGTCGGCCCTGTCGGGCTCGACCAACGGCAGCCCGGCCGGCTTCACCCAGTTTCGGGTGAACTGCAACAGCGCCGCCCCGAAGGTGACGCTCAGCGCCACCCGCCTGGCGCTTTCGCCGACCGCGACGGCCCCCGCCGGCTACGCCAACGTCATCGACTACACCGCCGGGCTCGACGCCGCCCTGGCCTCGGGCGGCGTCCAGACGGTCAGCTACGTGACCGCCGCCGCCCTGCCCGCCCCCACCGTCCAGGCTCTGTCGGACAGCTTCGCCAACGCCGCCAATAACCTGACGATCAAGGCCCACAGCCTCAACACCGCGGCCGGCGCGCTGCTGATGGCCGGCAACTATTCGAGCGTCATCTCCGTGACCATCGAACCGATCTGACGCGGCGGGTTGGGAGAACCACCATGAGACAGTCCATCCTCCTTCCCGTCGTCGCAGCGAGCCTGGCGCTCGCCTGCGCGGCGAGGCCGGCCCTGGCCCAGACCGCCACCGGAACGGTGCAGGTCAACGGCTCGGTCGCCAATCGCTGCCTGTTCGTCTCCGGCGACGTGGTGCTCGATCTGGGCGAACTGGCCCTGGTCAGCGGCGACACCGCCACCCTTGGCCGGCTCGACCCGGCCAAGCTGACCAGCCGCTCGGCGACCCTGAACGGCTGGTGCAACGGGGTGTCGGCCAACATTGCGGTCGAAGCGTTCCCGATCCTGAACACCAGCTTCACCGAGACCGCCCCGTCGGGCTTCGAGCGGCGGATCGACTATGTCGCCACCGCCACGGCCGCTCCGAGCGGCGGCGCGGTCTCGGCTGGCGACACCACCCTGACCAGCGGCGGCGGCGTCGCCAGCACCACGGGGATTTTCAGCAGCGACATCGTCGTCAGCTTCGCCGACGCGGCAACGCCGAGCGGCGGCCGGCTGATCGCGGGCTCCTATTCGGGCTCCGTGGTCGTGACGCTGTCGCCCACCACCTGAAGCCGAGAGGTCGTCATGATCCAGCACCGAGCAGCCTTTGTCGGACTAGCGGCGACCGTCTTGGCCTTGGCCAACCTGGCTGGGACGTCCAATGCCCGGGCGCAGGACGTCGCCCGGGGAAGCGTTTCCCTGGGCGCGGAGGTCGGGCGGCTATGCGTGCTGGGCGCGCCGTCGCCGGCCGGGGTGGCGCTGGGCCAGATCTCGGCCAGTTCCGGCGCCAGCCTGGGTCGGCTGGCGGCCATCCCCCCCCGAACCGTCCAGTTGCCGGGCTCGTTCTGCAACTACGCCGGCGCTGCCCTGGCGATCACCGCCTCGCCCCTGGCGGTCACCAGCGGCGTCACCCAACCCGGCTTCGCCGGATCGGTGAACTACACCTGCACGATCAGCGCCTGGGGCGCGACCGCCGCGACGGTGCGGACCAGCGCCCAGAGCACTACGGGAACCGGAACCAGCTCGACCAACACGGTCCCGAAGGAAACCGACCTCACCCTGGTGATGTCCGACTTCGCCTCCCAGACCGACGACCTGCTGCAGCCGGGCGCCTACCTGGCCCTGGTCACCATCACCCTCGGCCCCGACGCGGGCCTGACCGCCTCGGGGAGCTGAGCCATGCGAGCCACAGCCCTTTTCATCCTGGCGCCGTTCGCCCTGAGCTTGGCGTCGATCGCCCACGCCCAGGCCGCCGGCCCGTCCGACACCGCCGGTCCGATCCAGATCACCGGCTTCGTGCCCGACAACATCTGCACGCTCGGCTCGCTGAGCGACGGCGACAACCTGTTCGACGTCGGCGTCCTGGTCGACACCGCCACCGGCCTGCTGCGTCCCGACCTTTCGGCCCCGCCGAAGGTGTTGACGGGCACCCAGTGCAGCTCGCGCAGCCAGCTGTCGATCGCGGCGACCCAGATGACGGCCCAGGCCTTCGTGACCACGCCGCCGGAAGGCTTCGCCCGGGGGGTCGACTACACCGCCACCGCTTCGGGCTGGACGCCGATCGCCGCCCGCTATGCGACGGGCGCCGCGGCCAACGCCGCCGCCTCGCAGATCCGCGAAACGGCCGGCGCCGGCGACATCACGATCAGCCTGTCCAACTTCGCCACCGCCGGAGGGCCGACCCTGCGACCGGTCGCCGACGAGACCTACCAGGGCGCGGTTGTCGTGACCCTGGCGGCGGCGAGCTAATCGGAGACACGCCATGCACAAGCTCGGCATCCTGGTGACGGCGATCCTGGCGGCGGGCGCGGCCCAGGCGCAGGACAGCGACAACACCCGCGACATGCTGGTGCGGGGGCGCGTTCCCCAGCTGTGCGCCATCGCCACGCCGACCCTGGCCGCCAGCGGCCTGGTCAATTTCCGCACGCTGAACGGCGGCAGCCTGGAAGTGGATCAGCTGACCGATCCCACGACCCTGTCGACCCGCGGCGCCTCGGTCGAGCTGAGCTTCCCCGCCGCCTGCAACTTCGCCCACCAGATCGTGCTGGAAAGCCAGAACAACGGTCTTTGGCGGTCCGAACTGGGACTGACCCCCGCTCCGACCGGGTTCAGCGACGCGGTGCCCTACACCGCCACCCTGATCTGGGGACCGGTCAACAGCACCTTCGAGGCCGACGCCAGTGCGCGGCAGATCCGCGACCGGTCCCAGAGCGTCGATCGCCCGGTCGCCGGCGAGATCCTGCTCCGCCTGCGGATTCAGCCCGGCGCCACCAACCTGCAGACCAATGCTCCGCTGGTGGCCGGCGTCTATCGCGACACCCTGAGACTGACGGTGGAACCCCAATGAAGATCCCCCTTCTTCTGGCGGCGAGCCTCGTCGCGGCCTCCGGCGCCAACGCCCAGACCCTTTCGGCCGGAGACCAGGCCAGCAGCACGCTGCACATCTTCGGCTCCGCCCCCAGCGCCTGCGTACTGTCGCCGCCGACCGCGGCCAGCGGCGCCAACGCCAGCTTCACCGCCCAAGGCGGGCAGACCGGCGTGATCCGCTTCACCCAGTTCGTCGACCCCCAGACGGCCCAGCCGCGAGGCGGCTCGATCAGCCTGGCCTTTCCGGTGGTCTGCAATTCGGCCCATCGGGTGACGGTGCGTACGGACGGTCGCGGCCTGGCGCGGACCGCCGGCGCCGCTCCGGCCGCGGGCTTCCGCGATCGCCTCGGCTACCAGGTATCGGCCGACTGGGCGGGCCTGAGCGCGTCGGGCTCGAGCGACGTCCCGATCCCGATTGACCTGCGCACCGCCAACGGCGCGGCCGGCCAGGTGAACCTGCTCGTCGACGTCGCCGCCGGCGGCGCCCCGCTGGTGGCCGGCGACTACGCCAGCACGCTGACGGTCGAGCTCGAAGCCTCCAATTGAATCATGAGGAATGAACCCAGAATGACGCGTTCTCAGATCAGTCGCCGCCGGTGGCTGGGGGCCGTGGCGGCCGCCAGCATGGTCCTGGCCAGCCTGGCCGGATCCTCGACCGTGGCCGTCGCCATGACGGTGCAGCCGGTCGTCATCGACCTCAAGCCCACCGGCCGCGGCATGTCGCAGGTCGTGACCGTCCAGAACACCTTCGCCAACCCGCTGCCGGTGGAACTGCGGGCCGAGGAGCTGTCGTTCGACGACAAGGGCGCGCACCCGCAGAACACCCCGTCCAACGACCTGCTGATCTTCCCGCCGCAGGCGGTGATCCAGCCGGGCGACACCCAGACCTTCCGCATCCAGTGGGTCGGCGACCCGGCCCTGGCCCAGAGCAAGCATTACTACGTCACCGTCGCCCAGATGCCGGTGAAGCTGCCGGAGGGGCAGTCGGCCATCCAGATCCTCTACAACTTCCAGGTCCTGGCCAGCATCAGCCCGATCGGCGGCAAGCCGAGCCTGGCGATGTCCAAGGCCGAGATCGGCCAGGACGCCAGCGGCAAGCCGATCCCCGTCGTCTATGTGGCCAACGCTTCGAACACGCACGGATACCTCTCCCGCGGGCGCCTGCGCATCACCGAAAAGGACTCCGCCGGCAAGGCGGTGTTCCAACGGACGCTTCCCGGGCCGGAGATTCAACAGACGATCGGCTTTGGCCTGATCGCCTCCGGCCAGACCCGGCGCATCGCTGTTCCCATCGAGCTGCCCCTCACGGCGGCCGCAGGAGGCTCCATTGAAGCCCAATTCACTTCCGACGAAGGCCGCTAGGGCGCGCGCCTATCGGCGCTGGCTGCTGGCCTGCTGCATGATCGGCGGCGCGCCGGTCGCCGCGTTCGCCGATCCGGTTCCCTACGCCAGCCTGCAGGAGCCGACCTCGGTCCAGGCTGCGGCGGACGCCCAACGCCAGCTCAATCCGACCGGCCGCGAGGTCAACCTCACGGTGCCGCTGAAGGACGGCGACTTCTATCTTGGCGACATGCCGCTGACCATTTCGGCCGACGGCCAGCTGTCGATGCCGTCGGAACGGCTGCTCGGTCTGCTGGCCACCGTCCTGGACCCGCCGCACGTGGCGGCCCTGCGCTCGGCCCTGGCCGGCCGGGCCATGGTCGGTCCCGAAGCGGTCACCCACGCCCAGATCCAGATGAGCTACGATCCGCGGACTCTCGAGCTGCGGCTCCAGATCCCGTCGGAAATGAAGGCGGTGCGCAGCCTGCAGGTCACGCCCATGGACCGGGCGGACATCGGCAGCTTCACCCAGCCGGCCGGCTTCAGCGGTTATCTGAACATCCGCGGTTCGGTCGACTATGTCGAACAGGGCCTCGACACTGGCCTGGGCGACCCGAACTTCCTGCTCGACAGCGCCATCCGCCTGCACGGTTTCGTGCTCGAGAACGAGGCCGTCTGGCAGCCCGGCGGGAACAACGACTACCAGCGCCTGGGCACCCGGGTGATCTATGACGACGTCAAAAACGTCATGCGCTGGACCTTCGGCGACCTGCAGACCACCAACCGCGGCTTCCAATCGGCCCCGGATATCGCCGGGGTGTCGATCTACCGCTCCTACAGCGTGATGCAGCCGCAGCGGATCGCGCGGCCGCGGGGCCAGGAAGC
Source organism: Caulobacter sp. LARHSG274 (assembly GCF_052871235.1). NCBI lineage: Bacteria > Pseudomonadati > Pseudomonadota > Alphaproteobacteria > Caulobacterales > Caulobacteraceae > Caulobacter > Caulobacter sp. LARHSG274. The sequence continues at coordinate 71,424 of NZ_JBIXJO010000003.1, forward strand.
CTTCACCCTGGCGCGGGCCTCCAATGTCAGCGTCATCCTCAACAACCAGCTGACCCGGCGGCTGCGGCTCGACCCCGGACGCTACAATGTCCGCGACTTCCCGTTCGCCCAGGGCGCCAACGACGTGCGCCTGCTGATCGAGGACGACACCGGGCGGCGCGAGACCCTCAGCTTCAACGTCTTCTTCGACCGGGCGCAGCTGGATCCGGACCTGTCGGAATTCGGCCTCTATGCCGGCGTCAAGGCGCCGCTGCTCGCCGACGGTCCCGACTATCAGGACAACTTCACCGTCAGCGGCTTCTATCGCCGCGGCATCAGCCAGCGGGTGACGCTGGGGGTCAACGGCCAGGGCGACAACCGCACCGTCATGGCCGGGGTGGAAGGCCTGTTCGGCACGTCGTTCGGCACGCTGGGCGTGGACTTCGCCCTGTCGCACAACGACGGCTTCGGCTCGGGCTACGCCACCATCATCACCCTGCAACGCCTGTTCCAGTTCCCCGGCGGCCAGGCCGACTCGGTCAACCTGTCCTTCGAAACCCGCAGCCGCCAGTTCGGCCCGGTGGGCACGTTCATCCCGGACAACCGCTACGACTACGTCCTGGGCGCAGGCTACTCCCACGCCTTCAGCGACGCGATCTACGCCAGTTTCGACGGCCGCTACTCCAGCGGCCGCGGCGCCTATCCGGACGCCAGCGCCTATCGGGTCGGCGTCGGCTATCGCCTGACCTCGAACCTCGCGGTCACAGCCAACGTCATGTACGACGACGTTCCCGGCCGTCGGGAAACCTCGGCCCTGATCTCGCTGAACTGGCAATTCTCGAACAATTCCAGCCTGCGGGCGGAATATGACGGCCGCGACGACCGGGCCCGCATCGCCTATCAGACACTGCACGGCCAGGGCGTGGGCTCCTACAACGCCTATGCCGAGGTCTCGCGCTCGCCCGACGATTCGGCCTTCAACGGCAGCTTCAACTACATCGCCAACCGGGCGGAGCTGGGCCTGTCGCACTTCACGGCCTTCGACGGCGGCGACAACGGGCGCACCTCGATGCGGCTGGGCACCTCGATCGGCTTCGCCGACGGCGCAGTCTCGATCGGACGCCCGGTCTATGACAGCTTCGCCATCGTCAAGCCGCACAAGAGCCTGAAGGGCGCCGACATCACGGTGAATCCCACGCCGTTCGGCTACACCTCCAATTCCGGCCAGATGGGCACGGCGCTCGAAAGCAACCTCAGCTCCTATGCCGATCGGACGATCACGGTGGACGCCTCCAATGCGCCGTCCGGATACGACCTCGGCTCCGGCTCGTTCCGGCTCTTCCCGCCCTATCGGTCGGGCTACAAGCTGGTGGTCGGGTCGGACTATTCGATCACCGCGATCGGCCGCCTGGTCGACGCCGAGGGCGCCCCGCTGGTGCTGATCTCGGGCAAGGCCACCGAAGCCGCAGCCCCCAACCGCGAGCCGATCGTCCTGTTCACCAATCGCGACGGCCGGTTCGGCGCCTCGGGCCTGCGTCCCGGCCACTGGCGGATCGAGATGGGCACCACGCCCCCCACCGTCTACCGGCTCGATGTTCCCGCCGCCGCCGAAGGCTTCGTGAAGACCGGCGACCTCAAGCCCGACGCCACTGGAGGCTGACATGAAACGCCGCTGTCACACGCTCATCCTGGGCCTCGCCGCCGGCGCCGCATCGCTGATGGCCGGATCGGCCCTGGCCCAGTGCGTCACCTTCGATCCGGTGGTGTTGTCGGGCAATTTCGATCCGTTCAGCCCGACCGGCACCACGGTCCAGACCCTGACCGTCACCGCCCATCGACCGCCGGCCGTCGGCGGCAAAAAGACCCAGGAGGTCGATTTCATCTATCTGCGCCGCCCCGACACGCCTTCGAGCCTGGCCATTGTTCAGACCGCGACGGGAGGTCAGATCCTCGAAAATCCGCCCGGTCACGTGCTCGATCCGAACAACACCAATCCCAACGAGATCGAACTCAATTTCGGCGGAGTGGGTCAGACGGATGTTCTGACCTTCGCGGTGACGGTGACGGTGCCCAGCGGCGCCGACCTGCCGGCCGGCGCGACCGATCTTTTTCTCGACCTCAAATATTTCTGCAAGCGGACCGGCGGCGCGGCCGATGAATCCGGCGTCGATCCCCACTCGCTCGACGTCAGGATCAACGTGTTGAGCGCGCTGCAGGCCAGCTTCGTGGGCCCGGCCCTGGACTTCGGCGAGATCGGCGGCCTGACCACGGCGGCCCTGCCCTCGACGCCCAATTCGGTCAAGCAGCGCACCGGCGCGATCCGCGTGGCCAGCTCGGGCCCCTACTCCGTGGCCCTGACCTCGGCCAACCAGTTCCGGATGACCTATCCCGGCGGCTCGCTGGCGACAGCGAACCAGCGCATCGCCTATTCGCTGGACTTCCTGGGCCAGACCAAGACCACGGCCTCGCCGACCTTCACGACGGTGACCTGCCAGCGCGCCGGCCTTTCGGGCCAGTACCTGGCGGTGACGCCGACTCTGGCCGAAGGCGGTGCGGGCAAGGCGCCCGCGCCGAACTACCAGGACATCCTGACGGTCACCGTGACCCCGCTGGCGGCCCCCCCCCCGTCCACGCCCGTCCCCTGCATGTGACCGTCGGCGCGGCTTGCTCTAGAGCGCCGAGATCCGCAGCGACAGGTTGCCGACCTGGTCGGCGCCGGGGTCCAGCCGCAGGTCGTGGACCGTGGAGGCGGCCGTGGCGGAATGGCTGATCAGCGTGGAGCCGGTCGACGACAGGGCGATGCGCTGGCCGTCGACATAAACGGCCGCCGAGCTCAGGCCCTGGGCGTGGGTCAGCCACACCTCGTAGCCGGCGGCGTTGTTGCAGAACTCCGACATCCGGCCCAGATCGGTGACTTGGCCGGTGGAGGCCGAGCCGTTCTCCAGGTCGACGCGGCAGATCACCGGCACATGGCCTTCGATGCGGAGGTCATAGCCCCCCGGCGCGGCTTCCGCGGCGCCGACAAATCCGCAGGCGGCGACAGCCGCTACGAGCATTTTGAAACGCATTGCAATCCCCATTTGAAGATGATCCCCGCGATCATCCGCATCCAGGGTTAAACAACGGCCCACAAAGGTTGGTAAACAAAATTCCTAGTAAGGATGCATATTTGTCGCTATGCAGTGATATCTATATAAAACTACCTAGTAAAAATTCATTACTAAATACAATCCCACGAATGCGTAGATCTATTTTGCGCCAAAGGCGAGAAACGTTGCTTGTGAACGTAGCGCCGACCGGCGCCGAGCCGAAGCGTTGGGGGGTGGGCTTCGACTCGGCGCTCAGCGACGTAAGCCGTCGCTGAACATCGTCGACTATCTCGGGGGGATATCGACGACACCGATTCCGTGCGCTGGTGGCCGTCTCGATGACGATCTCCGTGGCGACAAAACGATACTAACACAATGAATTCAGCGAAAAAATATGGCGTATTTACTACTATATTGACCGATATCTTTCGAGGACCTCGGATTATCTCATTTACAGAAGTATATCAGCCGAGGAAATCACCGAAACCAGCTCCGCCTGACGGTGAACGCCGACCTTGACCATCGCCGAGGCCATCTGGACCCGCAAGGTGTTGATGCTGACGTTCCGCTCCGCGGCGATGTCGACCGGTTCGCGACCTTGGGCCACGCGCGAGACGATCTCGGCTTCCGCCGGCGAGAAGTTGAACATCATCCGGGCCCGCTCAGCGACGCGGTTGGACGGACGCCCGACCTCGCGCACGGTGATCAGGGCGCAGCGCTGGCCGGTGTCGTCGGCGACGAACGGCTCCAGCAGCAGCACCAGCGGCTTGATGTTCTTGGAGCGGTGAACCAGCATGGCGGCCGACTGCCCCAGCCGCACGGCGGCGGCGATGCGGCTGCGGAGCGCCTCGGTCTCGAAGTCGCTCTCGGTGATCAGCAGGCCGTTCTTCTGAGCCAGGCCGTCGCCGGCGGAGACATAGTTCCAGGCCAGATCATTGGTCGCGCAGGGGCGGCCCTCGCCGTCGGCGACGATCACGCCAAAGTTCACCAGGTTGAGGATGGCGTTGGCGACGTCCGTCCCAAACGCTCCGTGCTGGGTTTCCGGGTCGGCGACTTCGATCATCATGCTCAGTCCCATTTACTCTCCGCGCTGTTCGCGCGCCCCTTGTTCGATGGCATGGCCGTGAAAATCAAAGTAGACCTTAAATCGATCGTGCGATTTATAGTATCTAAGATCATCTCACCGCCAATTTCACCCCTATAAGAATATGATACTAATTCTTTACCTGTCGCATACCCAGAACTGGGTACTCCAAACGATTATATGAACGCATGATAACCTGGTTTTACTCACCTTAAAGATGCCAAATATCTCGCATTTGGGGAATATGTCGCACTCTGCGTGGTGTGTTTGAGACTAGGAGTTAAAGACTGAGGTGAACCAGGGACTCCCTGACTGCCAAGACGCCGGACACCCAGCCCACGCCAAGCGCGCCGAGCGCGATCGCAACCCCATAGGGCACGCCCGGCTGCAGGCGCGGTCGCCAGGACAGGGCGAACGCCTCGGCGTAGGGCCGCGCCATCAGCGCCATGACCGCCAGCACGCCGCCGGCGATCGTGGTGATCACCAGCAGCAGCAGAAGGTGGTCGGGCCCTGCGAACAGGGCGGCGGCGGCCAGCAGCTTGGCGTCGCCGGCCCCCAGGATCTTGCCCGCATAGAGCACGAAGCCCGCCGCCAGGGCGACGACCGCCGTCAGCAGCGCCGCGCCCCAGCTCGACGACAGCCAGCTGAAGGGAATGGCGACGGCGAACAGCGCCATCAGGCCCAGGACGGTCCAGTTCGGGATCTTCCGGCTCCAGACGTCCGACGCCGCCGCCGCCACGAACAGCAGGGCGTAGGCGGTCGACCAGGTCAGGCGAACAAAATCAGTTTCCATCACCGGCTCCGGCGGGGGCGTGGGTCTGGAGGCTCAGCGCCAGCTTCCGGTTCTCGCTGGCCAGCGGATAGTAGGCCCCCCGCGCCTGCCCCGCCTGGTCGAGCAAGGCGATGGCCTTGTCGTAGTCGCCGCGCAGGATCGCGCCAAACCCGGCGTTGTTGAGCAGGGCCGCCGGATCATCGCCGCCGCCCTTGGCGGCGGCGCGGCCGTATTCACCCTGCAGGGCGATCGCCAGACGCAGGTTGCCCCGCGCGGCCGCCAGATCGGGACGCTTCTCCAGCGCCTTGACCAGATCCGCGGCGGCCTCGTCCAGGCGTCCCTGGAGCAGGCGGGAGAAGCCGCGATTGTTCAGCACCCAGGCGTCGCCGTCGGAGGCCTGCAAGGCCTGGGCGTAGGCCGCTTCGGCCCGGGTCCAGTCATGGCGGCGGTCGTACTCGCTGCCCAGGCCGTTCCAGGCCCGCCACAGGCCGGGATCCTTGGCCACCGCCTCTTGCAGCACGGCGATCGCGGCGTCCGACCGGCCCAGGATCGAGAGAGCCAGGCCCTCGCCCTGGCGAGCCCGCCAATGGCTGGCGCCGTCGCCCGGGACCTGGCGGAACGCGGCCAGGGCGCCTTCATAGTCGTTCCGCGACAGGTTCGCCTCGCCGAGCAACACCATCAGGCGCGGATCTCCGCTGCCGCCGCCGAGCAGCGCCCGGTTCAGCAGGGCCGTGGCGTCGACCCGCCGCCCCTCCTTCAAGGCGGTGTCGATATCGGCGACCAGGGCGTCATTGGCCGCCGACTCGACGGAGGTCGCAATCGTGGGGGCCGGCGGCGCTTTCGCGCGTCCCCAGAAGCTCGCCGCTCCGCACGGCGACGCCGCCAGGATCATCACGGCCGCGGCCGCGCCAATAGTCAGTCTGTTCATGCCTTGGTCCTTGCCTGGGCCTCGGGTCGGACGGCGTCCGCGCCGAGAATGAGCTTCAAGTGAGTTCCGCCGCCCTCGCCGGCCGCGATGGCGGGCGCGAAGGGCAATGACCGGGCCAGCGCCCGGGCCAGGTCGTGATAGCCGTGGCCATAGATCAGGACCGACCTGGGGCTGGTTTGCGGCGCCGACGCCGTCAGCGCCACCGACCAGCCCAGGCGGGCCAGGGCCAGATGGATCGGCTTGGCGCCTTGGGCGAACCCGGTGGCGTCAACGATTTCAACCGGACGGACGGCGATGCGCGCCGGCGCAGCCGCCTCGATCACGACCGGCGCCGGTGGCGGCGGCGCGATCGGGTCGGGCGTCGAAACGACCGACGGCGCCAGGCGGGCTTGGTTCGAAACGGCCTCCTGCCCTTGCAGAAAGGCGGAATAGGCCTGGTTGTGGGCCACGATCGCCGAGTGGGGATCGACCCGTAGAGCGTGCGCATAGTAGCGGACGCTGAGGTCGAAACGGCCCAGCTTGTCATAGACCACGCCCTGGGCGTTGAGCACGCGGACGTCGTCGGGAGCGCGGGCGGCGGCGACCTGCAACAGATCCAGCGCCAGGGCGTAGTCCCGGACCGAGATAGCCTGGGCGGCGCGGGCGTAAAGCCGATCGACCACCGCCGCCGGGTCAGGCGCGGCCAGGGCCGCGGTTGGAGTGAAGCGGGTCTCGCGCGGGGCCTGGGTCCCGCCCAGGTCCGCCCATCGTTGCAGGACGGCGCAGCCTTGGCCGGCCGGAGCGACGACGCAAAGGCAGGAGAGCAGGAGCAACCGTCGCATGTCAGTGCCTCTTCAGAGCAGGAAGCAGGTGGTGGGCGACATCCAGTCCGGCCGGCAGCAGCAGCGCGGTGATGATCACCGGCAGGATGCAGGCGACCAGCGGCATGGTCAGCAGGACCGGGATGCGCATGGCCTTCTCTTCGCCCTTGAGGAACCGGGTTTCACGCAGTTCCGAGGAATAGGACCTCAGGCACTGGGTGATGCTGGCGCCCAGACTGTCGGTCTGGATCATCAGGGCGGCGAAGGCGCGCAGCGCGTCGACGTGAACCCGCTCGGCCATGATCCGCAGCGCATCCGAGCGGCTGCGGCCGGCCCGCAATTCCTGCGAGACACGGTTGAACTCGCGGGAGATGTCCGGATGGGACGGAGCGATCTCCTGGCTGACCCGGACGAAGGCGGCGTCGACGCCGAGCCCGGCCTCGACGCACACCACCATCAGGTCCAGGGCGTCGGGGAATTGATGCTCGATCCGCTGCCGGCGGTCGGCGACCCGCAGATCGACCACCATGGCCGGAACGACCAGGCCGAACCCGCAAAGGACGAGGGTCCCGATCATCAGCTTCAGCCCGGTCAGCGGCATCGGCGAAATCTTCTGACCGAGCAACAGCAGCAGAGGCAGGCCCACGGCCGTGGCGATCCGGATCAGGACGTACCAGGAGGCGGCCGACGGCGCCTCGAAGCCGGCCTCCGCCAGGGTCAGCGACAGCCGCGACGGCCCCTTGCCCGATCCGGTCGGCAGCCGCGCCTGGATCCAGGCTAGGGCCCGGTTTTCGATCTTGGATGACTTGATCAGCCCTTCGGCGGTCGAGGTCTCTTCGACGACCGGCCGGACCCGCATCCGTCGCCGCAGCAACATGCCCTGCTCCGCCGCGCGGATGGCGACCCAGGCCACGCCCATGACGAGGGCGAAGAGAAGGATCTGCAGCACTATCGCGAGCATGCCCATGCCGGACCTCAGTATTTGAACTTGACGATCCGACGGATCATCAGTTGGCCAAGGAGGTAGAGAAGCACGATGCCGCCGACGATCGGCCAGAAGGCCGGGTCGGAGAACTTGTTGGTGTAGAACTCGGGATTGAAGGCGCTGACGATCGAGACGCAGATGATCGGCAGCAGGCTGAGGATCATCGCCGACATCCGGCCCTCGCTCGACAGCGAGCGGATCCGCTTGCTGAGGGTGGCCCGTCCACGGATCACCGCCGCCAGGCTGCCCAGGATCTCGGCCAGGTTGCCGCCGGTCTCGGCCTGGATCGCGACGCTGACCGAGAAGAAGGCGATGTCCTTTGACCCCGTCCGCACCGCCAGGCTGTGAAGCGCGTCCTTGAACTCGCCGCCATAGGTGGTTTCGTCCATGACGATGCCGAATTCGGTGCCGATCGGATCCGGCATCTCCTGGGTCACCAGGTTGACCGCGGACACCACCGGATGGCCGGCCTTCAGCGCCCGGACCATGATGTCGAGCGCCAGCGGCAACTGGTCCTCCAGCTTGCACAGCCGGCCGGCGCGGCGCTGGGCGATCCAGATCGCCGCGACAGCGGCCGAAAGGCTGATCGCGCCGAACGCCGCCATCAGGGTCTGCGAAAACGGCGTGCTCACCGGCGAAGCGCGCAGGAACAGCAGCGACACCAGCCACAGGCCGCCGGCGGCGGCGGCCACGACGCCCACGATCCGCATCGGCCCGACCGACAGCCCCGCCTGCCGGCAGAACAGCGCGGCCCGGTCATGCAGCGCGGCGAACTGCGAGCGGCTGACCCAGCCGGTCTTGGGATGCCGCACCAGCTTGGCGTAGATCTCGGCCTGAGGGACGCCCTTGGCCATCATCGTCAGGCGACGATTGACCCGATGGGCGCCGTCGCGGGCGGTGAACGCCAGGCTGAGCAGGGTCTGGGCCAGAAGCGTGACCCCGACGAAGGCCAGAACCAGCACCATGGGGGGAAGTAGCTGTTCCATGGCGCTACACCGAAACCCGGCCGGGGGCGAACAGGCCGGCCGGCAATTCGATGCCGCGCGGGCCCAGCACCTCCATGAACTTGGGGCGCACGCCGGTGGCCTCGTACTGGCCCACGACCTGGCCCTGGGCTCCGCGGCCCACCCGCCGGAAGCGGAAGATCTCCTGCATGGAGATGACGTCCTCCTCCATGCCGGAAATCTCGGCGATGGAGACGATGCGGCGGCCGCCGTCCTCCATCCGCTCGGCCTGGACGATGACGTGGATGGCCGAGGCGATCTGGCCGCGGATCGACCGCGCCGGAATGTCGAGACCGGCCATGCCGACCATCTGTTCCACGCGGGACAGCGCATCGCGCGGCGTATTGGCGTGGACCGTGGTCATCGAGCCGTCGTGGCCGGTGTTCATGGCCTGCAGCATGTCGAAGGCCTCGCCGGTGCGGACTTCGCCGACGATGATCCGGTCGGGGCGCATGCGCAGGGCGTTGCGCACCAGCTCGCGCTGCTGAACCTCGCCCTGCCCTTCGATATTGGCGGGACGGGTCTCCAGGCGCCCCACATGCGACTGCTGCAGCTGCAGTTCGGCCGAATCCTCGATGGTGATGATCCGCTCGTGGTCGCTGATGAAGGCTGACAGGGCGTTGAGCAGGGTCGTCTTGCCCGAGCCGGTGCCGCCCGAAATCAGGATATTGCGCCGGGCGGCGACGACGGCCTCGAGCACCTGGCACATTTCCTTGGTGATGCTGCCCAGCTCCACCAGCCGATCCATCGACAGCGGCGACCGCGAGAACTTTCGGATCGAGACCAGCGGTCCGTCCACAGCCAGCGGCGGGATGATGGCGTTGACGCGCGAACCGTCGGCCAGCCGGGCGTCGACCATCGGCTGGGATTCATCGATCCGGCGTCCGACCGCGGCGACGATCTTGTTGATGATCCGGACCAGGTGACGGGTGTCCTGGAAGCGCACATTGGTGCGCTGCAGCTTTCCCGCCCGCTCGACATAGACCATCTCGTGGGTGTTGATCAGGATGTCGGTGACGCTGTCGTCTTTCAGCAGCGGCTCCAACGGGCCCAGGCCCAGGAGTTCGTCGAGGATCTCGTCGATCAGCTGATCGGTCTGGGCCGGGGTCAGCAGGCGCTTTTCCTCCGCCAGCAGGCCGGTCACCACGCCCCGGATCTCGAGCCGCAACGTCTCGCGCGGGATGCGGTCGAGCAGGTTGAGATTGAGCAGGTCGATCAGCCGCTGATGCAGCCGCACCTTCAGCCCCAGGGCGTCGTCGACCGTCGTGGCCTGCGGGTAGGACACCGCGACGGCGTTGGCGACGATATGCTTGCTGTCATCGTTCCAGAGCATGGCGATCTATCTCCCGATGCTCAGGGCGGCCGGGGCGACATGCGACGCGGCGACCAGGTCGACCAGGCGAGCGATGGCCGCCTCGATCTTCGAGCCGCGGCGCAAGGCGCTGAGCGCCACGCCTTGGTTGATCGCCTGATGCATCAGCCGGTGGTCCTCCGGGATCACCAGGTCGAAGGCGCGGCCGATCGCCTGCTCCGCCGCCTTCAGCGATATGCCGCTGACCCCGTCGGCCTCCATCTGGTTGCAGACCAGGGTGAGCGGGATGTCGCCGAGGTGCTGGGCCTCCAGCATGTGCAATTGGCGCCGGACCAGGTGCACATGCGGCACCGACAGGCGGGTGACCAGAACGATGCGCTGCGACTGCCGCAGCAGGCGATTGGTCCACGCGGTCCAGACCGTGGGCAGGTCCACCAGCGAGATCTCGAAATCCCGGCGCAGCGCCGCGACCAGGCTGTCGACGAGCGCCGGATTGAGCGTCTCCACCGGCATGAATTCATGGGGCGCGACCAGCACGCGGGCGCCGCTGTTGTGGGCCGGAAGCGACGAGGCGAGCGGCACGTCCTCGACGGCGCCGCCGGCGGCCAGGACCTGGGTCAGGGTCACCGTGTCGGCCACGTCGAGATAGAGGCCGGCCATGCCCATCTGCAGGTCCAGGTCGGCCAGGCAGACGCCGTTGAGCGCCGGATTGCCGGCCAACATCACCGCGGCCTGGGTCGCCAGGGCGGTGGCGCCGACGCCGCCGCCGGCCTTGAGGATGCTGACCAGCTCGCCGTTGCGGCGTTGGGCGCGGCCCGTATCCAGCCGGCAGAAGATCCGTTCCAGCGCGATGGTCAGGGTGGTGTCGGTGACCGGCGCCGGCAGGACGTCGACGGCGCCTTGATGGATCATCCGTCGCGTGGTCTCGATGTCGGCCCCGCTGAGAACCACCAGGATTTCGACCCGCCCGGCCGAGGCCGCGACCCTGGCCGCCGCCCGTTCGACCTCGGACGGATCGGCTCCGTTCAAGCCGACGATCAGCAGGTCGAAGCCCTGGGCGCCGCGCTCCGGCCAGGCGCTTTCGACATCCCGGAAGGTCGCCGCGGGGAACATCGCCGACAGCATGGCGGTGGGCGGCGCGGCCCCCAGGACGCCGCCGCAAAGCCCCACCCGCCAGACACAGGGCCGGCTGGGAGGCGGCGCGATCTGCGCGGCCGGATGGCTTCGTCCGAAATGCAGCAGGCTCATGACAAGCTCTCCCCGCTGAGTGTTGACGCCATGTCTGGCAAGGTGAACGGCGCGACGCCGAAGATCTGCAGGGCCGCGCTCTGGAAGGTCACGCCGGTCAGGCTGACGGTGACCAGCGGCTCCATGTCGGGCCCGTAGGGATCGCCGACCACGCCCAGGCCGACATGCCGGTAGGTGACGACGACATTGGCCGCCTGGATCTCGGGATCGAGACCCTGCATCTTGGCCAGCATGGCGTTGAAGACGGTGGCGTTGAACCCGGGATTGCCGCCGCTGCCGACGATCTGCGTGCAGGACGAACTGGCGCCGGAGCAACGGAACGCCATGTTCGGCACGACCTGACCGCCGGGAATGTTCTGGCTCAGGCCATTGTAGTTGGCCATGTAGGTCGAGATCATCGGGTTGACGACGGCGTAGCGCGCGGCCTCGCGGGTGGCGGCCTTGGCGGCGTTGATCCGCCAGGCCAGCCGGCCCATGTCGATGACGCCCAGGATCATCGAGATGAACACCAGGCAGATCAAGCCGAACTCGGCGGCGGTGGAGCCGCCTTCGTCGCGCGCCAGTCGCGTCAGGGAGGGAACCGCCCGGCGCATCATTCCATCCACGCTTGCTGGGCGCTGACGGTGAACCCGGTCAGGGTCACGCCGGTCAGGCCGCCGAAGGAGTCGACATAGGGCGGCGAGGCCGTCACCTTGACGATCGGAATGTTGGCCACGTCTTCGTAGCGGCCCAGATAGGTCCCGCCGGCGTTGCCGACGCAGGTGACGGTGACCACGACGCTGGCGTCGCTGGTCCAGCTGGCGATCAGCGGCGCGCCGGCTCCTGCGACGTCGCCAGTGCGGGCCAGGCGCTGGACCCGCAGGAGGTCGCCGGCGTTGGTGAGCCCGCCGCAGGTCATCGGCAGCCGGGCGGCGAACCGGGCCGCGTCGCGCACCGAGGAGACGGCGATGTGATAGTTCCAGAACAGCCGCCCGGCGCCGACGAAGGCGAACATCAGCAAGGTCAGCAGCGGCAGGATCAGCGCAAATTCAACCGCCGCCGACCCCGCGCGTCCGAGCAGAAATCGACGAAGGGGTTTGGCGGGGCTAGTCATAGAGCCGCACCGCATAGAGCTTGGTCTCCGCGCCCACCGACGAGGTGTCGGTGGTGGATCCGATCACCTCGCCATAGATCGAGTTGCTGACGGCCGGCGCGGTCAGGAAGAGATCGACATAGGAGATGACGTGAACGGTCGTGCTGCCGTGGACATTGTCGGCATGGCAGTTGATCACCACGACCGAGATCGTCCGGCGGTCGGGCGTGGCCTGGGCGCCGGTCGTGTTGCACTGGGGCCTGGCGTAGTCGTGCGTGCCGCTGCTGGCCGTCTGGCCGTCGGAGAAGGCGCCGGCCGGCGTGCTGATCGCCCCGCTCAGCATCGCCAGTTCCCATTTATAGACCTGGTAGCGGGTCGGCGAGGTGCCGGAGGCCGGCGCCGGTCCATAGGCGGCCCAGCCAGACCCCGTGGCGCCGGCCGGAACCTGCGGAATATAGGTCGTCGGATTGATGCCCGAATGGTTGGTGGCGAAGTACTTGGCGATGTTCCAGGTACCCGTGCCGACCACGTTCGCGCTGGTCTGGTTGCAGTCGAGCGGGAAGCTCATGCCGCCGGCCACCGCGGTGGCGTCGGAGCAGGAATTGCTCGGCGTCGAGATGGCGGGCGAACAGGCGCTGCCGCCCGCGGCGGTCTTGCCGCCGACCATGGTGTTCATGGCCGGAGCGAAGAAGGGATCCGCCTTGGTCCCGTTCGCCGAGGACTTGTAGATGTCGAAGCGGGTGTTGAACCAGTCGTCGGCCGAGGCGATGTTGCCGGTCTGGGTCAGGGCCGTCGCGCCGAAGCACTCGATCAGCGGCGGATTGCGCCCCAGGGCGTTCTTGACGTCGGCCGCGCCCGAGCCCACCGACAGGAAGCCGAAATTGCCCGGCCCCCAAGGGTTGCTGCCCGAGGGCGGCGGGGTCAGCAGCAGGCTGCGGCCGATATAGGCGTCGCCGTCGAAGGTCAGGCTGGTGGCCTCGTTCGGGTTGCAGATCATCAGCGGCGGCGACTTGCAGATCGCCGTGCCATAGCCGGCCACCGCATGGGCCGTGGCGTTGAAGCCGGCCACCCCGGTCAGGGCGCCGAACACCAGCCCGCGCGGCCGGGCCGGCAGATCGATGCGGATGAAGCGGGCGTCGGCCGACACCGTGGTCGCCACGTTCGGATCGAAGGTGCTCAGAAAGCTGATGCCGCTGATCAGGACGCTGGTCTCGTAGGTGTCGGCCATGATCGCGCGGTTGTTGACCAGGGCGCTCTGAGCGGCCGAGGTCGCGCGGCCGATCGCGTTCGTCCCGCCGTCGAGCTGGGTCGCCCCAGCCAGGGCCGCCGCGTCGACCGCGCTTTCCAGTTCCGCCCGCAGGGCCATCGCCCGGCTGACGTCGAAGGCCAGGCCCCCGATCGCCACCAGTCCGACCAGGGCCAATCCGGTCAAGGCGGCGACCGTACCGGACTGATCCTGGGCGAAGCGACGGAGCGCGCGCATGGCCTAGTTGCCCGAACCCGAGCCAGGATTGCGCGAGCCGCCCTTCATCTCGACGCTCGACGTCGAGGCCGAAGCCGGCGCGACGACCTGGTTCTTGCCGTAGCGCGTGGCCGCCAGCACCGCCCGCGTCCCGTCGCCGCCAGGCTCGAGAACCCGGGCGTAGCGGGCGTCGGGGTCGGCGATCTGGGCGGCGAGGTTGGCGCGCACGGCGTGGCCGAAGTCGGGGCTGAGATCCGCGGACGTCTGGGCGCAACCGGCCAGGGCCAGGGTCGCTGCGGCGGCGATGATCAATCTAGTGGAGCACATGGCCGTAAGGTCCATCGACCCCTCCCTTGGTTGCGCCGGTCAGAAGCACGCGGTCCTCTGGCGTCATGGCCGTCTTCCCGGACTGGGTGCGGCCCAGCAGGAACAGCTCGACGTCGGACGGCGGGGTGAAGTGGTCGGCCGGGGTGGCCATGACGCCGCGCGTCGGCCGGACCAGGTGCGGGGTGACCACGATCACCAGCTCGGTCTGGTTGCGCTGATAGCTGGTCGAGCGGAACAGCGCCCCGAGCACCGGCATGTCGCCGAGCATCGGGAACTGCCGGATCTGGTCCTGGTAGTCGTCGCGGATAAGGCCGGCGATGGTGAAGGACTCGCCGTCCCGCAGCTCGACCGTGGTCTTGGCCCGCCGCACCTTGATCCCGGGAATGCGCAGGCCGTTGCTGATGAACGAACTGTTGGGATCGATGCTGGAGACCTCGGGATTGACCACCAGGTTGATCAGGCCGTCCTGCAGCACGGTCGGCGTGAAGGCCAGGGCGATGCCGAACTGCTTGAACTCGACGGTGATCGTCGTCAGTCCGCCGCTCTGGTTCTGCGCCACCGGCACCGGGAATTCGCCGCCGGCCAGGAAGTTGGCGGTGTCGCCGGACATGGCGGTGAGGTTGGGTTCGGCCAGGGTCTTGACCGCGCCCTTGGTCTCCAGCGCGTCGAACAGCACGTTCAGGTCCGTCGAGCCGGCGCGGAGCGGGAACTTCAGCAGGCCGAAGCTGTCGAGGACGTTGTTGGTGACGCCGGTGTCGCCGGCGCCGATCACGAACTGGTGGTAGCCGGGCTCGCCGGGCGTGGCGGTGGCTACGTTCAACCGCAGGGCCTTGGCGGTCGAGCGCTCCATCTCGACGATGCGGACCGACAGCGTCACCTGCTGCGAGCCCTGCACCGACATCATGTTGACCACCTGGCCCGGCGCGAAGCTCTCGGCCAGGGCGGCGGCGCGGCCGGCGGCGGCGGTGCTGCTGACCGGACCCGACAGCAGGATCGACTGGTTGCTGGCGCTGACCGCCAGGCCGTCTTCGCCGGGCAGGATGTCGTGCAGCCGCTGCTTGAGGGTCTCGACGTCGGCCGAAACCACGATGTTGGCCGCGGCCACCAGGCTGTGTCCGGGCCCATAGACCGTCAGGGCGGTGGCGCCGAGCTTCTTGCCCACCACATAGATCGAGCGCCGGCTCAGGGGCAGGACGTCGGCGGTGTCGGGGTTGGCGATCATCAGGTCGGTGTAGGCGACCGGCAGTTCGACCACCTGCGACTTGCCCATCGGCACGACGATCTCGACCTTCTGGAGGGCCGGGGCCGCCGTCAGCATTGGGGGGGCCATCATCGGCGGCTCGGCCATCTGGGCGAAGCTCGGCGGCGAGGCCATGGCCAGGCCGGCCGCGGCCATCAGCGCGCCCCAGGCCACCGCCTGGCGGTGCACGAGGTTCTTTCGGATCATGTTGGGTTGTCCCGTTCCGCGCGAAGCTTGGCCGCGCTTGACAGAGAAGGGCGACAGGCGGGCGCGCATGGCTACGACCCCACCTGATAGCCGGTGATCACGACGCCGCGGGTGACATGGACCTCGCTGGCGCGGCTTTCGGCGACCTGAGGGCGGGCGGCGGCCCGCCGGCGCGGCGCGACCGGGGCGGCGGGACGGACCGAAACGGCCGGAACGACCACGCTGGCGCCGTGACGCGACAGGTCGGCCATGGTGGTCACCTGCCGGCTCAGCGGCGCCTGGTCGGAGATCTGACGAAGGGCCAGGGACACCGCGCCGACGGACTGGGCCAGGGTGATGGCCTGGGCCTCGTCGGGCGATACCTCGACCGTGATGGCCTTGACCACCACCGGCTTGTCGGCGGCCTGGTTGTCGGACTGGTCGACGCCGACCACGCGGACGTTCTGGGCCAGCACCTGGGTGAGGCTGGTGCTCTGGTCGTTGCCGTTGGGGGTGCGGGTCAGCAGCACGTCGACCCGGTCGCCGGGAAGCACGAAGCCGCCCACGCCCGCCACGTCATTGGCGCGCAGCGAGACGGCGCGCATGCCGGGGCCCAGGGAGCCCGAAAGGTTCATCCGACCGCCGGGGCCCGACACCCGGTCGGCCAGGATCGGTTCGTTGGACGCGATGTCCTTGAGAACGATGCGGGCGCCGCCCTGGGCCGACGAGGCTTCGGCGACGCTGCGAAAGGCGCCCACGGGCACGGCGTCGGCCGGATAGCGGGTGAGCTTGAGCACGGTCGGCTGCAGCTTGAAGCCGCGGGTCAGGGGCTGGGAAGCCACGACGACCGGCACATAGCCGGGATCATTTGCGGATGGAGCGGTCGGCTGGACCGATCCGACATAGACTCTGGCGACGAGGACGGCGCCCAAACCCAAGGCCCCGGCCGCGGCCAGGGAAATCACGGTGCGCGTTTGCATAGAACGCCCCCTCCCCCTTTGTTGACGACGCGCGCTCTTGCGGGGCTGCGTCGCGTGGACCGACGGCGCGGCGCGGCCGCGCCGTCGGCGGCTCGGTCAGCAGTTGGCGGCGGTCGGATTGGCGACGCAGGTGGCGGCGTCGGTGATCGCTTGGCCGATGTTGGTGCCCAGCAGCACGGCGGCGACAGCGATGGCGCTGCCGATGATCGCCAGGATCAGGGCATACTCGGCCGCCGCAGCGCCGGACTCTTCACGAATAAAGTCACGCAGGATCTTCATGGGTTCACCCTCCTCAAGTGGTTTGATTAGCCCCGAATGCGAGGTTAACTAAAGAAGAGGACTGCCTCTTCATAAACATTTAACCCATTGGTAGGGCGGCAAGTAAATACGTACCCGTACGTAATCAATTTTGCATATTCGTAGCTTCAATCTACGCGAACCCGGTAATTCTAATCTGATAGAAGTTCTCATTATCGCCTGACCGGCGAATATTCGAAGAGACGTGGTTAATATGTGTACTTATGGATGTTCGGCGAACATGACCATCGAAGGTTGATGCAAGCGACCTGGTCGCCCGATCGGAAACCTCCGGGCGCGTCGAAAGCTTGGGCCTGCAAGGGGTTGAGCGCGGCGGCGCCGTGGCCCGAGGGGCAATGACCGCGCCAAGACCTGGCCGATCGATCACGCCAGCTTCGATCCGCCGCCAGCGCAGCGACACGCTCCGGCAAAAGGTCCGCAGCGCCATATCGACGGTTTAGGACCTTATGTCGCGGCGGAGGCGCTCCTCGCCCAGAGATTCAGCAGGGCGCCGGCCAAGCGATCAAGGGCGAACCATGCTCAACGAACGCCGCTTGCCATAACGATAGCAATAACTACTATATCCCCGAACAGCAGCGGGGGTGTGGAATGCACAAGCTTCAGGTGCTCGCAGGCGTCGCGACCGCGGCGATAATCACGGCGGCCGGACCGGCCATGGCCCAGGAGGCTGCGGTCCTCGACGAGGTCGTCGTCACCGCTCAGAAGCGCGCGGAAAACCTCCAGGACGTCCCCATCTCGGTGACCGCCCTGACCGCCGACCAGTTGAAGGACCAGCGCGTGGGCGACGTGCTGGCCCTGTCGGGGCTGTCGCCGGGCCTGCAGATCAAGGCCGACGACAACGCCGCCAATCCCCGCATCTTCATCCGCGGCGTCGGGGTCAACGACTTCAATCCCAGCACCGCCAGCGCCGTCGGCGTCTATCTCGACGGGGTCTATGTCGCCTCTCCCCTCGCCCAGATGGCCGGGTTCTACGATCTCCAGCAGGTCGAGGTGCTACGCGGCCCGCAGGGCACGCTCTATGGTCGCAACACCACCGGCGGCGCGATCAATGTCACCACCAAGAAGCCGAGCCAGACGCCGGAGGCGGACCTGGCGGTGGACTACGGCCGGTTCAATTCGCTCAATATCCAGGGCGGTTTCGGCGGCCCGCTCGGCGGCGACGACCTGTCGTTCCGGCTCAGCGGCCTCTACGACAAGAGCGACGGCTACACCCTCAACCGCCTGACGGGGAACAAGGGCAACGACGCCGACCGCAAGGCGGTGCGCGCCGCCCTGCGCTTCACCCCCGACGACAAGCTGACCGTCGACGTGTCGGCGAACTACAGCAAGTCGAGCGGCGGCTCGATCCTGGCCTATAATCGCTCGTTGATCGCCCAGACGCCCGAGGCGGCCAGCACCGCCGATCCCGATCCGACCTTCGGCTATTTCTTCTGCAAGCCGGACTATTACACCTCCGGCCAGTGCACCAACGCCGTCGGCTACGCCAACACCAGCGACAACAAGTACGAGGGCGACTACCGCTTCGAGGGCAAGGACATCGTCAAGCTGTTCGGGGCCACCGCCTCGGTCAGCTACGACTTCGGCGGCGTCACGCTCTATTCGATCACCGGCTACCAGCGGGCCAAGCGCGACGACTACGAGGAGACCGACGCCAACCCGATCTCTATCCTCGACGCCCGCTACATCGCCCAGCAGGACACCACCAGCCAGGAGTTCCGCCTGCAGTCGAACGGCGCCACGGCCCTGCGCTGGGTCGCCGGCCTCTACGCCGCTCGCGACAACCTGGACAACGACAGCCACTACAATGTGCTGGAGGTTCTGCGCGTCCCCGATCCGGTCAACAACCCCACCGGCATGGATCCGGCCAACAGCATCGGCGTGTTCGGTTGGCCCCTGCACCAGAAATCGACCAGCTACGCCGCCTTCGGCCAGGCCGACTATGATCTGAACGATCGCCTGACCCTGACCGCCGGCCTGCGCTGGTCGCAGGACAAGAAGAGCTTCCACTATGTCAGCGACGTCGACTACGGCCTGCTGACCCTGTTCAGCTACGACAACGCCAAGACCTTCAGCTCGGTATCCGGTCGCCTGGGCCTGCGGTACAAGCTGAGCGAGGACGCCAATCTCTACGCGACCTACAATCGCGGAACCAAGAGCGGCGGCTTCTTCAGCGGCCAGACGACGGATCCGGACGACCTGGGCCCCTACAGGGATGAGACTGTCAACGCCTACGAGGTCGGCGCCAAGAGCGAATTCCTCGACCACCGCCTGAGGCTCAACGTCTCGGCCTTCTACTATGATTACAAGGATCTGCAGGTCTATACGGTGATCCAGCGCAACGGCCTGCCGGTGCAGCTGTTCACCAACGCCTCGGCGGCGCGGATCTATGGCGGCGAGGCCGAGATCGAGGCCCGACCGATGAAGGGCCTGAGCCTGACCCTCGGCGGCTCGCTGCTCAGCGCCGAGTACAAGGACTTCCAGTCCCTGGGCAACGACTACTCCGGCAACACCCTGCCCTCGGCGCCCAAGGCCAGCCTGAACGGCGCGGCCCGCTACGAGCACCCGCTGCCGGTCGGCGACCTGGTCACCCAGCTCGACTTCACCTATCGCGGCAAGGTCTATTACGACACCGCCAACACCGAGCGGCTCAGCGACAAGGCGCGCGCCTTCGCCAACGGCCAGGTCGGCTGGCGGTTCGAGGACGGCCGCTACGAACTGGGCGTCTGGGGCAAGAACCTGTTCGACACCACCAACATCTCCGACATCACCCCGATCGCCGCCTTCGGCTTCGACGTCTTCAGCATGGGTCCGCCACGCACCTACGGACTCTATTTCCGGGCCCGGTATTGAGCGCGGTCGAGACGCCGCTGGCCGCTTCGGAGACGGCGACAGCCGGCGTCTGGATCGGCGCGCCGCCTTCTCTCGTCGAGCGGCTGGCGGCGTTCTGGGTCGGGCTGGTCGGCGTGCTGTTTCCCGGCGTCGGGCCATTGCTGCTGGGCGGGATGGAAGCGGCCGAACGGCTGACGGCGGCCCAGATCGGCCAGGCCGGCATGGCCGAACTGGTGGCGATGGGGATTGGCGCGGCCGTCGTCGGGCCGCTGTTCGGGGCGCGTCGCCTGCGCCTGGCGGCGGTGACCTGCGGCCTGCTGCTGGCGGGACTGGACCTGCTGACCACCCGCACCTCTGGCGACGGTCTGACCCTGGTCCGGGCCCTGTCCGGCCTGCCGGCCGGAGCGATGATCTGGCTGATCACCGGCATGATCGTTCGCTCGCCGCGCCCCGAGCGTTGGGCGGGCCTGTACCTGACCATCCAGACCTTGATCCAGCTCGGCGTGGTGGCCGGAATCGGGGCCTTCGTCGTCGGACCGTTCGGACCGGACGGCGGCTTCGCGGTGCTGGCGGTCCTGGCCTTCTCCGCCGTGCTTTGCGGTCTTGCGGTTCCCCGCGCCTATGCGCCGCTGGTCGAGACCGCCGACAACCCCAAGGGACTGCCCAGCCCGCGCGGCTGGATCGCCCTGGCCGCGGTGCTGTGTTTTCAGGCCTTCATCCTGGCCGTCTGGATCTATGCCGAGCCGCTGTCGCGCCAAGCGGGCCATGCGACGACCGTGGCCAGCACCGCCTTCGCCGTGTCCCTGGCCGCCCAGGTCGCCGGCGGCGCAGTGGCGACGGCCCTGGCGGGACGGCTGTCCTGGTTCTGGTCGCTGGCCGGCGCCGTCGCCCTGGCCATCGGCGCCATGCTGGTCCTGGCCAGCCAGCCGTCCGCCGCCGTCTTCCTCGCCGCCTCCGGGCTGTTCGGCTTCGTCTGGCTGTTCGCCTCGCCGTTCCTGACGCCGCTGGCCATCGAAGCCGATCCCAGCCGGCGGGCGGCGCTGCTGGGTCCCGGCGCCAGTCTCCTCGGCTGCGGCGCGGGGCCGCTGCTGGCCTCGTTCGCCGTGACCGGAACCGACGTGCGCCCCGCGGTCTGGCTGGCCGTGGGCTTGGCGCTCGTGACTCTGGTGATCGTCGCCGGCCTGCACCTGACCCGATCCCGCGTCCAGGCCTGAGGATGTCGCCTGGATTGGATTTGCCGACAAAGCGTTCTAGGTCAGCGGGACCTGAAGGAGACAAGCCCATGCCGAAGACGACGGCCAGGAAGACCGCGTCCTCGACCAGCCCCGATATCGTCCTGGACGCCAAGCTGCAGCCGACCCAGGCCCGCGGCCAGGACACCTATGAGATCGTGCTGGCCACGGCCGGCGAGCTGTTGCGCGAAAGCGGCTTCGAGCAGCTGAGCACCAACGCCATCTGCAAGCGGGCCGGCCTGACCCCGCCGGCGCTCTACCGTTATTTCCCCAACAAGTACGCGATCCTCAAGGAATTGGGCGATCGGCTGATGCGGGCCCAGGACGAGGCGGCGCTGGCCTGGGTCAAGGCCGGCGGCTTCGACGGGGCGACCGCCGAGGAGCGGATTGAGAAGAACGTCGTCATGCTCACCGGGATGATCGAGATGACCCGGCGCTTTCCCGGCGGGGCGGCGATCGGCCGGGCGCTGCGCGCCGTGCCGATGCTGCAACAGCTGCGCTTCGCCTCGCGCGACATGGTGGCCGACAGTTTCACCGAGCTCCTGCGCGAGCGCTTCCCGCAGGTTCCCGACGCCCGCCTGCGCGTGGCCATGCGCATGACCGTGGAACTGACCTACGCCGCCACCGAGATGGCGGTCGAGGAGCCCGACCGCGACGCCGAGGCCCTGATCCGCGAGGTCTGCCTGCTGTTCGACCGCTATTTCGAGACGATCGCCGACGCCCCGTAGAACGGCGGTTGCCAATACGCTAGCTTTTACTATCATATCATCATCGATAGCGGGGGAAGCGTCCATGGCCGGATGGAGCAATTGGTCGGGCAGCGTCATCGCCGCCCCGCGCGAGATCGCCCGGCCGCGCGAGGCCGGCGAGCTGGCCGCCCTGGTCGCCCAGGCCGCCAAGGTCCGCGTCGTCGGCGCCGGCCACTCGTTCATGCCGCTGTGCGAGACCAGCGACCTGCTGTTGAACCTGGCCGACTACGAAGGCGCGATCACCCTCGCGCCCGACCGCCGCACCGCCTGGGCGCCGGCCGGCTGGAGCCTTCGGAAGCTGACGGCGGCGCTGTGGGACGAGGGCCTGTCGCTGGTCAATCAGGGCGACATCAATCCCCAGTCGCTGGCCGGCGCCATGGCGACCGGCACCCATGGCACCGGCGCGGAGCTCGGCAGCCTTTCGACCCAGGCCCGGGGCTTTCGGCTGATGACCGCCGCCGGCGAGATCGTCGAATGCGGTCCCGATCTCCATCCCGAGCTCTACCAGGCCCAGCGCCTGTCCCTGGGCCTGCTGGGCGTGGCGGTGGAGATCCGCGTCGAGGTCGTGCCGGCCTATCATCTGGAGGAGCGGGTCGAGCGCCGGCCGCTGGCCGAGGTCGCCGAGCGGCTGGACGAACTGGCGGCCGCCACCCGGCACATGGAGTTCTTCGTCTTTCCCTATAGCGACGAGGTGATCTTCAAGACGCTGCATCCGATCGAGGCCGACAACCCCGGCCGGCCGCCCAAAGAAATCGGCGAGGCCGATGAGGCGATCTTCAAGTTGGCCTGCGATCTCAGCGCCGCCCTTCCAGTCCTCACGCCATCGCTGCAGCGGCTGCTCATGCGGCTGGCGGGCAAGCCCAGCCGCCGCATCGGCCCGGCCCATGTCATCTTCCCGTCCGAACGCAACATCCGCTTCGAGGAGATGGAATATGAACTGCCGCGCGCCGCCGGCCTGCCCACCCTGCGCGCCGCCATCGACCACATCCGCAAGCGCCGCCTGCCGATCACCTTCCCGTTCGAATTCCGGCTGGCGGCCGGCGACGACATCTGGATGAGCCCCTTCAACGCCGGCCCCGGCGCGTCGATCTCGTTCCACCAGTACGCCAGGATGCCCTGGCGGCCGGCCTTCGCCGAAATGGAGGCGGTGCTGCGCGACGGCGCGGGCCGTCCGCACTGGGCCAAGCGCCACACTCTGACCCCCGCCGACGTCCACCGGCTCTATCCCCGCGCCGGCGACTTCCTGGCCGTCCGCCAGACCTGGGACCCGGCCGGCAAGTTCGCCAACGCCCACCTGACCGAACTCTTCGGCCTCTGACTGGAACCGCGCCATGACCGACCAAGACCTGCACGCGGCCCTGATCGGGGTCCCCGGTTCCCGCCGCGACCTCAACACCCCCGTCCTGGTGGTCGACCGACCGGCCCTGGAGCGCAACATCGCGCGCATGGCCGCCTTCGCCGCCGGCAAGGACCTGAAGCTGCGGCCCCACGCCAAGACCCACAAGAGCGTCGACATCGCCAGGCTGCAGCTGGCGGCCGGCGCGGTGGGTCTGTGCTGCGCCAAGATCGGCGAGGCCGAAGCCCTGGCCGAGGGCGGGGTGACGAGCGGCCTGCTGATCACCTCGCCGGTGGTCTCGGCCCCGGCCATCGCCCGGCTGGTCGCCCTCAACGCTTCGACCACCGACCTGATGGCCGTGGTCGACCACCCGGCCAATGTCGCCGCGCTCGGGGCCGCCGCCACGGCCGCCGGCAAGCCGCTGAAGGTGGTGATCGATCTCGATCCCGGCATCCACCGCACGGGCGTGGCCTCGGCGGAGGCGGCCGTCGCCCTGCTCCAGGCTATCCAGGCCCAGTCGGGCCTGACCTATTCCGGCCTCCAGTGCTATTGCGGCATGCAGCAGCACATCGAGAGCTTCGCCGACCGCAAGGCCGCCCTGGAGGATCGCGCTGCTCATATCCAGTCGGTGATCGCGGCCCTGACCGCGGCGGGCGCACCCCCGCCGATCGTCAGCGGCTCGGGCACCGGGTCTCATAGGATCGACGCGGAGCTGGGGATCTTCACCGAGCTGCAGGTCGGCTCCTACGTTTTCATGGACGGCCAGTACCTGGCCTGCGACATCGCCGGCGCGGGGGCCGAGGCCAGTCCGTACGAGGCGTCGCTGTTCATCGACGCCCGGGTGGTCAGCGCCAACACCCCCGGCATGGCCACGATCGACGCCGGCTTCAAGGCGATGTCGACCGACGCCGAGCCGCCGCAGGTCCTGGCTGGCGCGCCCGAGGGCTCCCGCTACTTCTTCATGGGCGATGAGCATGGCGCGGTGCTGCCGCCGTCGGGCGAGGCCGCGCCGGGCCTGGGCGATCGGGTCGTGCTCGGCGCGCCGCACTGCGACCCGACCGTGAACCTCTACGACACGTATCACGTGGTCGAGGGCGGCACCCTGGTGGCGCTCTGGCCGGTCTCGGCCCGAGGGCGTTCACGCTGAGGCGCGGAAAGCGCGGAAGCTATTGCCGACCAATCGCGCTATAGAGAGGGCGACGGTGATCGCCCCGCGCCATGCGGGATCGCCGGCCTGAAAGGACGTCATGTCCGCTTTTCCCCGCCACGCCCTCCCGATGACGCCCGTGGTGGCCGGATGATGGCCTGGCGCGGCCTGTTCGAGGTCCTCGGAGTCCGGAGGGTTTCCGCGCGCGAGATCCGGGCCGAGGCGTTCTTCCTCGGCAACCGTCACCATGGCCGGATCGTCGAGGGCGCGCGGCTGGAGCTGAAGACGCCGGAGCTGCCTGCCCGCCGCGCGGCGCTGTTGCGCGCGGTCATTCGCGCGACGCCGGCCGTCCAGACGAACGGGAGCGATCAATGACCGACGAGGACGCCCAAGCCCTGCGCCGCGAGAACGACTATCTGAAACGCCGCAACGCCCAGCTGCAGGACGACGTCACCAGCCTCGGCGGCCAGGTGCTGCGGATGCAGCAGGAACTGGAGCGGCTGAATGGACGGCGCGGCCTGGGCGCGCCCGACCCGTTGTCGGGCGGGCAATAGCATGTCCCTGACGCCTGGCCAGACCATCGCCCTGGGCAACCTGTCGCGCAAGAAGGCGGGCGAGCAGGTCGACTGGATCAATATCGCCGACGCCCGCGCCCTGACCGACCTGGGCTTGGCCGAGCGCAACGGCGGCGGCTGGACGATTACTCCGGCCGGCGTCGCCGCGCTCGCGCACCGGGACAACCCGGATTCCGACTGATCCCCCGGATGGATTTTCGCCGCCATCGCTTTGAAATCACAGCCGTAACCAAGATCCACCTCAGGTGACGATCAATCGCCGATGAACCGATAGCCGACGCCCGGCTCGGTCAGGATCATGGTCGGGGTCGAAGGGTCGGCTTCGAGCTTCTGGCGCAGCTGGCCGACGAACACCCGCAGATATTGCGTGTCCTGGGCGTGGGCCGGCCCCCAGACGGCGGTCAGCAGGTCCTTGTGGGTCAGCACCTTGCCCCGGGCCTGAGCCAGCCGGGCCAGGACGTCGTATTCGCGAGGCGAGACCTTCACCGCCGCGCCGTCCCGGGTCACCAGCCGCTTTTCGAGATCGATCTCGACCGCGCCGGCCCGGATCGGGACCTGCGGCCCCAGAGCCGGGCCGCGCTGGCGCAGGGCCACGCGAAGACGCGCCAACAACTCCCCGACGCCAAATGGTTTTTCCACATAGTCGTTGGCCCCGCGGTCCAGGGCCTCGATCTTTTCCGCCTCGCGGTCGCGGGCCGACAGGATGACGATCGGACCGTCATAGAAGGCCCGCGCCCTGACCAGCACCTCCTTGCCGTCGACGTCCGGCAGGCCCAGGTCCAGCACCACCGCGTCGGGCGACCACAGGGCGATGCCGCGCAGGCCTTCCTGGCCGCTGTCGGCCCGCAGCGGCTCGTAGCCGGCCGCATCCAGGGCCGGGCCCAGGAACCGGTGGATCTGCGGCTCGTCGTCGATGATCAGGATGCGTTGGCGCATTCCCGTAGGCTTGGCGGCGGTCATGGCGTGCTCATAGCAGATGATGCGGCGTCGCGATCGTCTTGGGCAGGCTGATCAGGATGCGCGTGCCGCGGCCCTCGTGGATCGGGCTGGCGGCGGCGATGCGGCCGCCCATGGCGTCGATGAAGCCCTTGGAGATCGACAGGCCCAGCCCCGCCCCCTGGCTGCGATCGGTCGGCTCGTCCATGCGGCGGAACTTCTCGAACACGTTGTCCAGCTCGGCGGTGGGAATCCCCCGCCCCTCGTCCTCGATGCTGATCACCACATTGGAACGGTCCTCATACGCCGCCATCTCGATGCGAGTGGCCGGCGCGCTGTAGGCGATGGCGTTTTCGAGGATGTTGACGACCGCCTGTTCCAGCAGGCTGGCGTCCACCCGCACCAGGCTGAGCTCGGCCGGAAAGTCGCGAGCCAGCACCCGGTCGCCCAGCCGCCGCGCGACGCGGTCGGCGGCCGCCCCCAGCACGTCACGAACGTCGGTCCAGTCGGTGCGCAGCCGCAGGGCCCCGCCTTCCAGCCGAGTCATGTCCAGCAGGTTGCCGACATAGCGGTTCAGCCGCTCGGCCTCCTCGCGGATGCTGAGCAGCAGGTCGGCCCGCACCGCCGGGCTCATGCCCTTGCCATAGTCGAGCAAGGTGGTGGAGGCGCCCAGCACCGTCGACAGCGGCGTGCGCAGGTCGTGGCTGATGGAGTTGAGCAGGGCCGAGCGGAAGCGGTCGGCGCGGCGCAGGGTTTCGGTCTCGACCGCCTCGGCGGCCAGCTCGGCCCGCTCGAGGGCGACGGCGCCCTGCTCCAGCAAGGCCAGGACCAGCCGCTCGTCGTCGGACCCCGCGGCCATCGCTCCGGCCTCGACTCCCGCCACCCCGGCCCGCGACCGCACGCCCTCCAGCGGCCAGAAGGTCCAGCGGGTCTGCGGCAGGGTCCCGGTGCCGAAACCGGCGGCCTCGCCCTTCTCCCAGGCCCAGCGCGCGGCGGCCATGGCGGCGGCGTCCAGCTCGTCCAGGTCGGGCCAGCCGGCGGCGGGGGCCAGTTCGCCGGCGGCGGGCAGCAGAACCACGGCCTTGGCGCCGGCCGCGGCGGCGGCCTGCTCGGCCAGGGCCGAGGCCGCGGCCTGGCGATCGGTCGCCGCCGAGAAGGTGCGGCTGGCGGCCAGCAGGGCCGAGACGGTCGAGGCCCGCTTCTGGGCGCTGCGCCCCTGGTCTCGCACTCGGCCAGCCAGGCCGCCGGCCGCCAGGGCCACCGCCCAGAAAACGACGAGGGTCAGAAAGTCGGTCGGCGAGCCGACCTGAAAGCTGTAGCGCGGTTCCAGGAACAGATAGTTGTAGACGAGAAAGGCCGCCGTCGCCGCGGCCAGGGCGGGCCTCAGGCCGCGCAGCACGCCGGCCGCCAGCACCGCGGCCAGGAAGATCATCCCCAGGTCGACATGGTCGAACGCCACGTCCAGCCCCCAGGCGACCAGGGTGGCGACGGCGACGAAGGCCCCGCCGGTCAGATAGCCCATCCAGTCGCTCGGCCGGCGCGGCGCGGGCGGCTCGCGCACCGGCTCGTGCGACGCCTCGGTGACCACGTGGATCGCCGCGCCGCGCGCCTGGCGCAGCAGGGCCGCGGCCAGGGAGCGCCCCAGCCGCTCGCGCCAGCGGCTGTCGATAGACTTGCCGATGACGATCTGGGTGACGTTGTTGCGGCGAGCATAGGCCATCACCGTGGCGACGATGTCGGCTCCGGCGAGCACCACGGTCGAGCCGCCAAGCTGTTCGGCCAGCTTCAGCGCAACGTGCAGGCGGGCTCCGGCCGGACCCGATGTCGACCGGTCTGGGCGGTCGACATGGGCCACGGTCCACGGGGCGTCCATCATCATGTCCGACAGCCGGCGGCCGGCCCGCACCAGGGCCGCGGCCATGGCGTCGCCGCCGACCAGCACCAGGATCCGCTCGCCCGCCGCCCAGGGCCCCTCGACGCCCTTCTCGCGCATGGCGGCGACCAGCTGGTCGTCGACGGTCTGGGCCGCCCGCCGCAGGGCCAGTTCGCGCAGGGCGGTGAGGTTCTCGACCTTGAAGAAGTTCTCCGAGGCCAGGCGCGCCGTCTCCGGCACATAGACCTTGCCCTCGGTCATCCGCTCGCGCAGCTCGTCGGGCGTGATGTCGATCAGCTCGATGGCGTCGGCCCGCGACAGGGCGCTGTCGGGCACCGTCTCGCGCTGGCGAACCCCGGTGATCCGCTGGACGACGTCCACCAGGCTCTCCAGGTGCTGGACGTTGAGGGTGGTCCAGACGTCGATCCCGGCCGCCAGCAGCTCCTCGACGTCCTGCCAGCGCTTGGGGTGACGCGAGCCGGGCGCGTTGGAATGGGCGTATTCGTCGACCACCAGCAGCTTGGGCCGGCGCGCCAGGGCCTCGTCGAGGTCGAACTCCATCATCACGTGGCCGCGATGGTCGATCGGCCGGCGCGGCGTCACCTCCAGGCCGCGCAGCAGGCTCTCGGTCTCGCGGCGGCCGTGGGTCTCGACCAGGCCGATCACCACGTCCTGGCCATCGGCCTTGCGGCGGCGGGCGGCGCGCAGCATCTCGTAGGTCTTGCCCACGCCCGGGGCCATGCCCAGAAACACCTTCAGGCGCCCCCGGCCGGCCCGGTTGGCGGCCGCCAGAAGCGCCTCGGGATCCGGGCGGCCGGGGTCTGGGTGTCTGGGATCTTCCGCCGGCAACGCGCCTAGCCGCCTTTCGGATATTGGGCGTCCAGCGCCCGGTTAACCGCCAGGACATTGACCCGCGGCTGGCCGATGAAGCCCAGCAGCCGGCCCTGGACCTGCCCCTCTATCACCGTCCGAACGCCGGCGACGGGGACGCCCCGGGCCTTGGCGATGCGCGGGGCCTGCCAGCGGGCATAGGCCGGCGAGACGTCGGGGTCCAGGCCCGAGCCCGAGGCGGTCACCGCATCGGCGGGGATCACCGCGCCGGGATTCTCTGCCCGCAGGGCCTCGGCGTCGGACCTGACCCGCTTGGCCAGGTCCGCATTCAACGGGCCCATGTTGGATCCGCTTGAGGCCGAGGCGTCATAGCCGGTCCCGGCCGCCGACGGTCGGGGGTGCAGGTAGCGCGCCTCTGTGAAGGCCTGGCCGATCAGGGCCGAGCCGACGACGACGCCCTTGTCGTCGCGCACCAGGCTGCCATTGGCCTGATGAGAGAAGGCCGCCTGGGCGACGCCGGTGACGGCCAGCGGATAGGCCAGGCCGAGCAGGACGGTGAACAGGCCCATCGAAACCAGGGCCGGGCGAAGGTGGGAGAGCATGGGGTTCTGAGGCTCCGGAAAGGACAGCTTAGGCCAAGCCGAGGGCGGATACGACGAGGTCGATCAGCTTGATGCCGACGAACGGCGCCACCAGCCCGCCCAGGCCGTAGACCAGCAGGTTGCGCGACAGGAGCTTTCCGGCCCCAACCGCCCGGTATTTCACGCCTTTCAGCGCCAGCGGGATCAGGGCGACGATGACCAGGGCGTTGAAGATCACCGCCGACAGAATGGCGCTTTGCGGGCTGTGCAGGTGCATGACGTTCAGGGCGCCCAGGGCCGGCAGGGCGACCACGAACATGGCCGGAATGATCGCGAAGTACTTGGCCACGTCATTGGCGATCGAGAAGGTGGTCAGGGCCCCGCGGGTGATCAGCATCTGCTTGCCGACCTCGACGATCTCGATGACCTTGGTCGGGTCGCTGTCGAGGTCGACCATGTTGCCGGCCTCGCGGGCGGCCTGGGCCCCGGTCTGCATGGCCACCCCGACATCGGCCTGGGCCAGGGCCGGGGCGTCGTTGGCGCCGTCGCCGCACATGGCCACCAGCCGGCCCTTGCCCTGCTCCTCGCGGATCAGCCGCAGCTTGTCCTCGGGCGTGGCCTCGGCCAGGAAATCGTCGACCCCGGCCTCGGAGGCGATGGCGGCGGCGGTCACCGGATTGTCGCCGGTGATCATCACCGTGCGCAGGCCCATGCGGCGCAGGTCGGCGAAGCGTTCCTTGACGTTGGGCTTGACCACGTCCTTGAGGTGGATGACCCCGACCAGCACCCCGTTCTCGCTGACCGCCAGCGGCGTGCCGCCCGAGCGGGCGATGCGGTCGACGGCGGCGGCGACCTCGGCCGGGACCCGCTTGGGATCGAGGGCCAGGGAGCGATAGACGGCGTCGACCGCGCCCTTGCGCCAGGACTTGTCGCCTGCGTCCAGGCCCGACTGGCGGGTGTTGGCGCTGAAGGGGATCGAGGTGGCGCCGGCCGGAGGCTCGATGACCACGCCCTGGTTGCGGCCCAGCTCGACGATCGACCGGCCCTCCGGGGTGTCGTCGGCCAACGAGGCGCTGACGGCGGCCCGCAGGGCGGCCTCCGGGCGCACGCCGGGCGCGGCGATCACCTCGGTGGCCATGCGGTTGCCGAAGGTGATGGTGCCGGTCTTGTCGAGCAGCAGGGTGTCGACGTCGCCGGCCGCCTCCACCGCCCGGCCGGAGGTGGCCAGGACGTTGTGCTTCATCAGCCGGTCCATGCCGGCGATGCCGACCGCCGACAGCAGCCCGCCGATCGTCGTCGGAATGAGGGTGATGAACAGCGCCCCCAGCACCAGCGGGTCCAGGGCCACGCCCGAGAACCGCCCCAGGCCCAGCAGGGTGACCACGGCGATCAGGAAGATCAGGGTCAGGCCGGCCAGCAGCACGGCCAGGGCGATCTCGTTGGGGGTCTTGCGACGGTCGGCGCCCTCGACCATGGCGATCATCCGGTCAAGGAAGGTCGAGCCCGAGGCGGCGGTGACCCGCACCTTGATCCAGTCGGAGACCACGGTGGTGCCGCCGGTCACCGCCGAGCGGTCGCCGCCGCTCTCGCGAATGACCGGCGCGCTCTCGCCGGTGATGGCGGCCTCGTTGACGCTGGCCACGCCCTCGATGATCTCGCCGTCGGTCGGGATGACGTCGCCGGCCTCGACCAGGATCACCTCGCCGGGGACCAGCTTATGGGCGGCGGTCGGAATGATGGTTCCGGCCTGCTCGTCGATGATCAGCTTGGCGCTGGTGGTCACGCGGGTGGCGCGCAGGCTGTCGGCCGCCGCCTTGCCCCGCCCTTCGGCGACGCTCTCGGCCAGGTTGGCGAACAGCACGGTGGCCCACAGCCAGGCCGCCACCTGCACCGCAAAGCCGGCCGATTGGTGGTCGACCAGAGCGGCGACGGCCGAGACCGTCGACAGCAGGGCCACGACCCAGGTGGCGAAGATCACCGGATTGCCGGTCAGCTTGCGCGGGTCCAGCTTGACGAAGGCGTCCTTGGCCGCCCGGGTCAGGATGGCGGTGGACAGGCCGCCGGCCAGGTGGCCGGCCTTGCGCCGGCCCTCCCCGGCATGAGCGTCTAGAGTGGTCATCTGCAAATCGCCTTTGCGATCGAGCGTGGGATCAGCGCGCCTGGGCGACCGCGGCGAGCACGTGGAAGTGCTCGACGATCGGACCCAGCGCCAATGCGGGGAAGAACTGCAGGCCGCCGAGGATCAGGATCACCCCGACCAGCAGGCCGATGAACAGGCCGCCATGGGTGGGCAGGGTCCCGGCCGACGGCGCCAGCTTGGCCTTGGCGGCCAACGAGCCGGCCATGGCCAGCACCGCGATGATCGGCATGAACCGGCCCAGGGCCATGGCCACGCCCATCGTGGTGTCCCACCAGGGGGCGTTGGCGGTCAGGCCGGCGAAGGCCGAGCCGTTGTTGGCGGTCGCGGAGGTGTAGGCGTAGAGGATTTCCGACAGGCCGTGCGGCCCCGAGTGCATCAGCCCCTTCAGCGCTTCGGGCAGCACCGCGGCGACCGCCGAGAAGCCCAGGGTCGCCACCGGAATGGCCAGCACCGCCAGAATGGCGAACTGCACCTCGCGGGCCTCGATCTTCTTGCCGAGATATTCGGGGGTGCGTCCGACCATCAGCCCGGCCACGAACACCGCCAGCACCGCCATGACCACCATCACCGCGATGCCTGAGCCGATGCCGCCGGGCAGGATCTCGCCCAGGTGCATCAGGAACATCGCCATGCCGCCGCCCAGAGGCATCAGGCTGGAATGCATGCCGTTGACCGAGCCGTTCGAGGCCCCGGTGGTCATCGCCGCCCAGGCCGCGGTGGCCGGCGCGCCGAAGCGGACCTCCTTGCCTTCCATATTGACGGAGGCGTTGACATGGGCGGCGACCAGGGCCGGGGCGGCTTGGGTTTCGGCGACATAGATGGTGGCCGCGCCGGCCGCCAGCAGGATCGCCCCGGCGGCCACCAGGGCGCGAATGTCCTTTCTAGCCAACACGCTACGGCCGAAAGCGAAGAAGGCGGCCCAGCCCAGCACGTCCATCGACACCGCGGTGATCAGGTTGGTCAGCGGCGTCGGGTTCTCGAACGGATGGGCGGAGTTGGCGTTGAAGATCCCGCCGCCGTTGATGCCCAGCATCTTGATCGCCTCCTGGCTGGCGACGGCGTAGAGCGAGATCTTCTGATCGGCGCCTTCCAGGGTGTGGGCGGTGACGCCTGCCGCCAGCGTCTGAGGCAGCCCCAAGGCGACCAGCACGATCGCCAGCACCAGGGACAGCGGCAGCAGTACATAGAGCGTGGTGCGCACCAGGTCGGCCCAGAAATTGCCGACCCCCTCGCCGCGATTGGCGACGAAGGCCCGGGCCAGGGCGGCGGCGACGGTCGCGCCAGTGGCGGCGGAGACGAAGTTCTGGGTGGTCAGCACCAGCATCTGGCTCAGCGTCGACATCGTCGTCTCGCCGGCATAGCTCTGCCAGTTGGTGTTGGTGACGAAGCTGATGGCGGTGTTGAACGCCAGGTGGCCGGAGAGGCCGGGAAAGCCCTGCGGGTTCAGCGGCAGCACGCCCTGCAGCCGCAGGACCGCATAGACCAGCAGGAAGCCGATGAAGTTGAAGGCCAGCAGGGCGCCGGCGTAGTTGAACCAGGTCTGGCTCTTCCTCGGATCGACCCCGCAGGCGGCGTAGAAGGCGGCCTCGACCGGGCGCAGCACCGGGTCCAGCCAGGTGCGCTCGCCGTTCCAGACCCGCGACATGTAGACGCCCAGCGGCCAGCCGATCGCGACCGCCAGGGAAAGCGTCAGGGCGATTTCCGCCCAGCCTTGCCAGTTCATGGAAGAGTGTCCGTCAGAACTTGTCGGGCCGCAGCAGCGCCACGACCATATAGGCCGCGACGACGATCGCCCCGGCCGCCCACAGCGTGCTCACCAGCATGGTCACACGCGCCTCAACGCCGCGGCGAAGGCCGCAAAGCCCGCGAACAGGCCCCCGCCCAGCGCCAGAAAGATCAGATCAGCCATGGAAGGCCTCCCGCTAACGGAGCCGGAAGGGACCATGGACGGGCGTAAGGGCTCCATGCGGATCGCGGGCCGGAGCATAAGGGCGGCATAAGGATCGGCGCGGCGGGCCGCCGGGGCGCCTTAGATCTCGAACCGCATCCCGTCATAGGCGGGCTCGACACCGGCCGGAAGTTTCGCCGCCAAGGCGTTGAAATCCAGGTCTATATGCAGATTGGTCAGGATGGCTCGGCGCGGTTTGGCGCGGGCGATCCACTCCAGGGCCAGGCCGACATGGGCGTGGGTCGGGTGGGGCGTCCAGCGCAGGGCGTCGACGATCCAGACGTCGAGGTCGACCAGGGCCGCCCAGCTCTCCTCGGGAAAGCCGATGGCGTCGGGCGTATAGGCCACCCCGCCGAACCGGTAGCCGACCGAGCGGATCTCGCCGTGGTCGACGTCGAAGGTGGTCACCGGGATCGAACCGCTGGGCCCGTCGATGCTCCAGGCCTCGCCGTGGGCCGGGATCGTCCAGCTTTCGCAGATGGCCGGATAGCCGCCGCGGCTCTGAAAGATATAGCTGAACCGGCCGTGCAGGCTGGCCGTGGTGGCCGCGTCCATATAGGTCGGCACCCGGCGGCGGCTGTTGAGGAAGAATGGCCGCAGGTCGTCGATCCCGTGGGCCTGGTCGGCGTGATCGTGGGTGAACAGGCAGGCGTCGACCCGCCGGACCCCCGCCGCCACCGCCTGCAGCCGGAAGTCGGGCGAGGTGTCGACCACCACGGTCGTGTCCTGGTCCGCGTCGCCGCCGCCTAGCCGGCGCACCAGCATTGAACAGCGGGTGCGCAGGTTCTTCGGCTCAGCCGGATCGCAGTCGCCCCAGTTGCCGTCGGCGCGCGGCACGCCGCCGGACGAGCCAGAGCCGAGGATGGTGAACTCCAGCCGCCCGCTCATGGTCGCGGAATCCTGTCGAACAGCGCGAAGAAGGCGTCCTCGGTGCGGGTCTCGGCCTCGGCCCGGCTCCAGCCGCGGATCTCGGCCAGCTTGTCCAGCACGTGGGGCAGATAGGCCGGCTCGTTGCGCCGGCCGCGCATCGGCACGGGGGCCAGATAGGGACAATCGGTCTCAAGGATGATCCTGTCGGCCGGCATGTCGACGATGATGTCCCGCACCGCCTGGGCCTGTTTGAAGGTGGCGATGCCCGAAACCGAGAACCAGGCCCCCAGCGCCGCCATCCGCCGGGCCAGCTCAGCCCCGCTGGTGTAGCAATGCATCAGGATCTTGAACGGGCCCCGGACGTGCTCTTCCTCAAGGATGTCGCCCATCACCGCGTCGGCCTCGCGGGTGTGGACCACCAGCGGCAGGCCGGTCTGGCGCGCCGCCGCCACATGGACCCGGAACACCTGCGCCTGCACGTCGCGCGGGCTGAGGTCGTAGTGGAAGTCGAGCCCCGTCTCGCCGATGCCGATCACCTTCGGCCGACCGGCCAACTCCACCAGGCGCTCGGTCGTCAGGTCGAGGTGGTCCTTGGCCTCGTGCGGATGGGCGCCGACCGTGCACCAGATGTCGGCCTCCTGCAGGGCGATGGCGTGCACCGCCTCGAAGGACGGGATCTTGTCGCAGATGGTGACCATCAGTTCGACGCCGGCTTGGCGGGCGCGGTCGATCACCGCGTCGCGATCGGGGTCGTACTGATGGGCGTGCAGGTTTACGTGGCTGTCGATGAGCATGCGGTCACATGGCCGCCCGGGCGGCGGCGCGCAAGTCGCCGATCGCCGTCCAGAACACGTCGGCGCGGTCGAGATTGACGGCCTCGGCCTCGCCCGGGGCGCGGACGATCTTCTCCCAGGCCGCCACCCAGCGGTCGAGGCCGGCCGGGGTGCGCTCGCCGGCCATGCCGACGGCCATGGCGTGGATCTGGTCGCCCAGGCGGTCGAACAGCAGCTCGAACCGCTGCACGCCCTCGGCGCCGCGGAAGGTGTCGGACAGCGCCAGCAGGGCGCCCTCGTCGATGTCGGGAAGCTTGCGCAGGATCTCGCCGGCCGCGTCGTCGGCCTCCAGCGCCCCGGCGGCGGCCAGCTGCAGGGCCCGGCCCGGCGCGCCCTTGGCCATCCGGGCCAGGCGATCGGCGTCGTGCGACGACACCCCGGCCCGCTGCTGAACCATCTCCGCGGCCCGGGCCATGTCGGGCGCGGGCACCGCCAGCCGGCGGCAGCGCGAGCGGATGGTCGGCAGCAGCCGACCGGGCGAATGGCTGACCAGCAGGATCACCCCGCGGGCCGGCGGCTCCTCAAGAGTCTTCAGTACGGCGTTGGCGGCGTTGACGTTCAGGTCGTCGGCCGCATCGATGATCGCCACCCGATAGGGCGAGACGGCGGGCGAGTTGGCGAAGAAGGCCGGCAGCAGCCGGGCCTCGTCGACCGGGATCGACTTGCGGGCCTTGCCGTCGTCGGTCTCGCGCTCCAGCACCATCAGGTCGGGATGCGAGCGGGCGGCGACCTGGCGGCTGACGACATCGGTCGGGGCCGATCCCAGCGCCCCGAAGGCCGGATCAGGCCTGGCCCCCAGCAGCCGGCGGGCCATGCGATAGGCCAGGGTCGCCTTGCCGACGCCCTCCGGTCCGGTCAGCAGCCAGGCATGGTGCAGGCGGCCGCGATCGAGGGCGTCCAGGAAGGCCAGCTCGGCGGCCTCGACGCCGTCGATCTGGAAGACGTCGCGCGGATGGGGCGGCGCGTCCATGGCTACAGCCCCAGGCGCGAGGACACCGCGCTCCAGACGTCGGCCGCCACGGCCTCGATGTCGCCGGCCGCCTCGATGACCACGCAGCGCTGCGGCTCGCGGCGGGCGATCTCCAGGAAGGCCGCGCCGAGGCGTTCGTGGAAGGCCAAGCCCTTGGACTCGAAACGCGCCTCCCCGCCCCGGGCCTGGGCCCGGGCGAGACCGACCGTCGCCGGCAGGTCGAAGATCAGCGTCAGGTCGGGAATCGTGGCGCCCAGCACATGCTCCTCCAGCGCCTTGATCAGCGACACTGGCGCGTCGCCGCCCGCCCCCTGATAGGCCCGCGTGCTGTCGGCGAAGCGGTCGCACAGCACGATGGCGCCGCGGCCGAGGGCCGGACGGATCACCCGCTCGATATGGTCGCGGCGGGCGGCGTACATCAGCAGGGTCTCGGTGATCGGCGACCAGCGGTCGGCGTCGCCATTGAGGATCAGGTCGCGGATCTGTTCGGCGCCGGCGCTGCCGCCCGGTTCGCGGGTCAGCACGACGTCGGCGCCGTCCGCCCGCAGGCGATCGGCCAGGCGGCGGATCTGGGTGGACTTGCCCGCCCCTTCGCCGCCCTCGAAACTGATGAAGGTTCCACGCGTCACGGGCCTCAATTCGGCCGGAACGGAGCGCTTGTCCAGACCCGATTAGGGTCGCAGGACCGTCGCGTCGGAAAAGCCCAGGGCGACGACGCGATCGCGCACGCCGAAGGCTTCGCCCTCGTCGGATCCGGCGTCGACCACCACCCGGTAGAGCACGCCCTGGCTGCGGGCGATCGACTCGATCGACGCC
Source organism: Caulobacter sp. LARHSG274 (assembly GCF_052871235.1). Lineage (NCBI taxonomy): Bacteria > Pseudomonadati > Pseudomonadota > Alphaproteobacteria > Caulobacterales > Caulobacteraceae > Caulobacter > Caulobacter sp. LARHSG274. Next base: position 107,876 of record NZ_JBIXJO010000003.1, read on the forward strand.
TCGCCCGCCTCGCTCAGCTGGGCGACGGCGCGCTCGGCGTTGTCGCGATTGGCGAAGGAGCCGGCCTGGACGCGATAGCTGGCCAGCACGGACGGCGGCGGCGAAGTCTCGGCCGGCTCGGACGCGGCTTGCGCCGGCGCGGCGGGCGGGGCGGCCACATAGATCGGCGCAGCGGCCGGGGGCCGGGCATAGCGCGGCTCGGGCGGCGGCGGCGCGGCGGCGATGATTCGGCGCTCGTCGAAGGGGGTCTTGCCCGCCGGTCCGACATAGCGGACGCGGACATGGGCCACCCCGGCCTGGCCATAGCCGAGCTGCTGGGCCGCGGCTTTCGACAGGTCAATGATCCGGCCGTCGACGAAGGGGCCGCGGTCATTGACCCGCACCTTCATCTTGCGGCCGTTGTCCAGATTGGTGACCTCGACGATGCTCGGCAACGGCAGGGTCTTGTGGGCCGCCGAGGGCAGGTCCATGTCGAACAGCTCGCCATTGGCGGTGCGGCGATTGTGGAACTGCTCGCCGTACCACGAGCCGATCCCCTGTTCGTCATAGCCGGGATCAGCCTTCGGATAATACCAGATCCCCCTGATTTGATAGGGCTTCTCGGTGCCGCGCAGACCCGAGGTCGAACCCGCGGGCGGCGGCTGCGAATAGGGCCTGGCTGTCGGCGCCTGGTGGACCGCCAGGCGCGGCTGCGGCGTGGCGCAGGCGGCCAGGCCGGCGCAGCCCAGGCCGGCCACGGCCATGCCGCGCAGCAGACGGCCCTGCCCTCGCGCTTCGCGTCCCATGCTCGATCGGCTCCCGCGGACCATCCGCCGGTCTCGAAAGTCGTTCAGGAGGTTTGAGGTCTGGTTAATGAAAGGTGCGACCAAACGCACTGGAGCCGGCGCGCGACCGCTGATATAGCCCCCAGCTCTGGGCAGGTGGCCGAGTGGTTTAAGGCAGCGGTCTTGAAAACCGCCGTGGGTGAAAGTCCACCGTGGGTTCGAATCCCACCCTGCCCGCCAGACCTTCCTATCGGCTTTCCCGTTCTTCGAACGTCTTGCCGCCATCGCTTCGATCGCGCTCAGATGGACGACATGAGTCGTATCCACGAAATCCTGTCGGACAAGCGGCTGGAACGGGCCGCGGGAGCCGGCGCCTTCGCCCGAGGCCGCGCCTACCACGCACAGGGCCGCGTGGACCTGTTGTCGCTGAACGGTGATCAGGCCCTGGCGCGGGTCCTGGGGTCGGGGATCTATCGGGTGAGCCTGCATTGGCGCGGAGATGTCGCCACAGGATCCTGTGATTGCCCCGCCTACGATTCCACCGACTTCTGCAAGCACATGGTCGCTCTGGCGATCACCGCCCGAGAGCGGACCGACGATGAGCCGATGATCGACCGGCGCGCTCGCCTTATCGACCATCTGCGCCGGCAAGGACTGGATGCGGCGATCACCCGCCTCGTGTCGCTCGCCGAGCAGATTCCGACTCTCTGGGCCGAGATCGAGGCCGAGGCTCAGGACGCCCTCGAGGATGATCAGGCGCTTGTTCGCCGATACCGCGCGGAGATCGACGACGCCTGCGATGCCGCAGGATCGATCGACTATTACGCCGTCGGGACCTATGCCGACGGCCTGTCCGCTCTGCTCGATCGCCTGGAGAAACTGAACGCCAGCGGCCGGGCGAGCGCCGTGGCCGCCCTGATGGTCCATTTTCTCGAGAGCATGCAGGAGGCCTTCGAGACGATCGACGATTCCGAGGGCGAGGTGACCGCCGCCGTCCAGCGGGCCGTCGAGATTCACCTGGCCGCCTGCCAGGAGACCAAGCCCGACCCGGTGGAACTGGCCCGATGGTTGTTCGAGCAGGAGGTGGACAGCGAGTGGCCGGCCTTCGAGGACCTTCGCACGGCCTACGCCGAAGTGCTGGGTGATGCCGGAATGGCCGAATACCGACGGCTGGCCACGACCGCCTGGGCGGCCGTACCCGTCAAGGAGCGGGCGGGGCAATACGCCCTGCGGGCCATCCTCGACGACTTCGCTCGGCAGGACGGCGATCTCGACGCGCGGATCGCCCTTCGCAGCGCCGATCTTTCCGGCCCTTACGCCTATCTGGAGATCATTCAGATCTGCAGGGAGGGCGAGCGGCAGGATTTGGCCCTGAAATGGGCGCGGGACGCCCTGTGGATCTTCGAGGACGTCCCCAATGTCAGGCTGGTCAGCGCGGCGGCCGAGCTCGAAGCCGAGGCCGGTCGGGGCGACGAAGCCTTGGCCCTTCTCTGGCGGACCTTCGAGCGATCGCCCAATCTCGATCTGCTGCACCATCTGAAACGCCTTTCGCCGACGGATGTCGTCGATCGGGCCGCCAAGATTCTGGAGGCCGGGGCATTCTGGACGATGTTGCTCGATCTGCTGCTGGCGGAGCGCCGGCTGGACGCCGCCTGGGCGATCGTCAGTCGCCATCCGATCGACGACTGGCGCCTGAGGGATCTCGCCGACGCCAGCCACCAGACCCATCGCCAAGAGGCGCAGGCGGTCTATGAGCGCCTGGCGGAATCCCAGGTGCGGCTTGCCAACGCCGGCGCGTATGACATGGCGATCAAGCTGATCCGCCTTCGGGGCCAGGTCTGTGACGACCCGGCCTCGCACGCCGCCTATGTCGAGGATGTCGCCAAGCGTCACAAGGCCAAGCGCACCTTCATTCAGCGTCTGGAAGGCCTGCGCTGATCGCCGCCAGATCCTGCTCAAGCGGCGCAAGCAGCAATCGTTCCACATCTACGGGAACCACCGTGCGGCGTTGTACGGTCGGCCAGAGGTCGATCGGCGGGGCGAGGGTCAGCGACCGGTCCAGTCTCACCAGATGGAAATCGTCGTTGAGACGGCGACCGCTTGCGCATTGGCGACCGTCGCAGGCCATGCGGGGATGGCATTCGCGATAACGGCAGACGCGCCCGAGATAGCGACCGTCGGCGTCGCACAGGAAGATGTCGGCGCCGAGATTGACGGTGTTGGCGCCTCCCCGCAGGCGGCGCGACACTTGGGCGAGCGCCGTCAGGTCGTCATGGTCGGCCAGGGTGACGAGGACGTCGACGTCCTTCGGCACGGGCTTGGCGGTCGATAGCGATCCGACCAACGCGATGCGCAGCATCGTTCGGGCAGGTCCGAGCCTCGCGGACGAACTTAAGCGCGGCCGCCAGCAGGACCGGTCGGGGATCGGCCATGGTCGGTCGGGGTTCATAACGGTCGGGACGAGTCCGGGCCATGTCGCTGATCTTTTCCCGAGCCGCGCAGCCAGATCAATCCTCTCCGCCGCCACATCGCGAAACTTGATAAGACCGCGCGAAGGTCTACTGAAGCCGCCTGTTCCTTGCCGAGACTTAATTCCGATGCCCGACCCTGTCCGCGCCGCCGTCTATGGCTCCCCGCCCCTCGACGTCGTCGATGCGCCCGCCGGCGCGGTGCAGGTCTCGCCGCTCGTGGCCGGCTCGGCCGATCTGGGCGAGCTGCCGGAAGGGTCGTTGGACGAGATCGTCATCCAGGCCCCGGCCGGCGTCGCCGAGCGGCGCTATGTCCTGGCCCAGGCGCTGCGGGCCCTGAAGGTCGAGGGTCGGCTGACCGCCCTGGCCCCCAAAGATCGCGGCGGCCTGCGGCTCAATAGGGAGCTGACGGCGTTCGGCTGCACGGTCGGCGAAAGCGCCAAGCGCCACCAGCGGATCTGCGTGGCCCTAAAACCCGCGACCGTCACCGGGCTGGAGGCGGCGATCGCCGAGGGCGCGCCGCGGCGGCTGGACGGCGATGGTCTGTGGACCCAGCCCGGGGTGTTCAGCTGGGACCGCCTCGATCCCGGCACCGCCCTGCTGCTGAAAGCCCTGCCGCCCCTGGCCGGGGCCGGGGCCGATCTCGGCTGCGGCATCGGCGTTCTCTCCCACGCCGTCCTGGCCTCGCCCAAGGTCACCCGGCTGACCCTGATCGACCTCGACCGGCGGGCGGTCGAGGCGGCGCGGCGCAATGTCGTCGAGCCACGGGTCGAGGTCCTGTGGGCCGACGCCCGCCGCGGGGCCGAGCTGCTGAGCGGCCTGGACTTCGTGGTCACCAATCCGCCGTTCCACGAGGCCGGCGGCGAGGACAAGGGCCTGGGCCAGGCGTTCATCAAGGCCGCGGCGGCCATGCTGCGCAAAAGCGGCGTGCTGTGGCTGGTCGCCAACCGGCACCTGCCCTACGAAGCGGTGCTGAACGAGCATTTCAAGACGGTCCGCCCGGTCGCCGACGCCGGCGGCTTCAAGGTCTACGAGGCCCGCAAGTGAGCAGGCCCCTGATGGCCCGGCTCGACCGGCTGCTGGCCAATCTGGGCTATGGCAGCCGGCGCGACGTCCAGGCCCTGGTGGCGGGCGGCCAGGTGACCTTCGACGGCGCGGCGATCAAGGACGCCGGCCGCAAGATCGCCGTCACCGCCGACCTGCCGCTGCACCTGAAGATCCGCGGCGTTCCGGTCGATCCGCCGGCTCCGCTGATTCTATTGATGCACAAGCCGCTGGGGGTGGTCTGTTCGCATCGCGAGGACGGCGAGCGAATCTACGACCTGCTGCCCAAGCGCTGGCGGATCCGCGACCCGGCCCTGTCCAGCGTCGGCCGGCTCGACAAGGACACCTCGGGCCTGCTGCTGGTCACCGACGACGGCGACTTCCTGCACCGGGTGATCTCGCCCAAGCGGCACGTGCCGAAAGTCTATCGCGCCACACTCGACCGGCCGCTGACCGGCGCCGAGGGCGCGGCCTTCGCCAGCGGGACCCTGATGCTGGAGGGCGAGGACAAGCCGCTGCTGCCGGCCGCCCTGGAGGTGCTGGGCGAGCGCGAGGCGCGGCTGACCATCACCGAGGGCCGCTATCACCAGGTACGGCGGATGTTCGCCGCGGTCGGCAACCACGTCGTCGGCCTGCATCGCGAGCGGATCGGCGGTCTGGTTCTGCCCGAGGACCTGGGCCCCGGCGAGCACCGGATCCTGTCGGCGGCCCAGGCCGAGGCGGTGTTCGATGGCTGAAGACCGTCTCGTCGACGCCCGCGGCCACCGCTGCCCGGTGCCGACCCTGCGCCTGCGCCGGGCCCTGGAGGAGGCCGCGCCGGGCGCCCGCATCCGCCTGCTGGCCGACGATCCCTTGGCCCGCATCGACGTGCCGCACTTCGCCGCGGGCGTCGGGGCTTCGGTGGTCGAGATCGTCGACGCCCCGGACGGGGCGATCAGCTTCCTGGTGGCGAAGGCGCCTTGAGGGGAATGGCCCGGGGGCCTTCGAGCAGGGCCCGGGGCCGCTCGTCCAGGGCGATCTCCATCTCGGTGGCCAGGGCCCCGCCGAAGAACACGGCGTTGACGCTCCACGACAGCCAGATCAGGAAGATGATCACCGCCGAGATCGAGCCGTAGGTCGCGCCCAGATGGGCCACCTGCTCGACATAGAAGGCGCTGGCCCAGGACATGAAGACGCAGAGGATGGCCGCCGCCAGGCCGCCAGCCATCGCCGCGCGCCAGCCGACGGGGGCCCGCGACATGGCGTAGCGATAGACCAGGGTCATGCCGACCAGCAGGCCCAGGCTGGCCCAGGTCCATTCGCTCTGGATCCAAGACACCCCGGCCAGGGGCCGCAGGTCCAGGGTGCTGGACAGCAGGCGGAAGGTCAGGAACACCCCCGACATCACGAACAGCAGGCCAAACGCGCAGACCAGCACCACCAGGGCCATCAGGTTGAAACCGAAGAAGCCGCGCTGGTCCTCCTCGTCATGGATGAAGGACAGCCCCGCCAGCAGGGCCTTGAAGCCGCGGTGGGCGGCGTAGACGCCGATGACCAGGACCACGGCGCTCTGGGCCGAGATGGCCTGTTCGGGGGCGTGGGCCAGCCGCGCCATCTCGCTCTGGAAGATCGGCCGGGCGCCGGACGGCATCAGATAGGCCAGCTTGTCGGCCTGGCTCACCGCCTGTTCGGGGGTCAGCATCAGGCTGTAGAGGCCGATCAGGATCGCCAGGCCGGGAAACACCGCCAGCAGGATGAAGAACGAGACGCCGCCGACATAGAGCATGACGTCGCGGCCCCACAGCCGCTGCAGGGCCAGGCCCAGGACCCGGAGGATCTCCCGCACCCAATGGATCGGATCGAGATCCAGGTCTCGAAAGCGAATACGGTCCTGGGGCGAGGTCATGCGGCGGAAACTGCCCGCGTCGCCCCTCTGACGCAAGCCAAGGCTGGAATATCAGGGTTCCAGAGTCAAAGACGCGCCGCTTCAGGGAAAGCGGCGCGTCTCCGCAGGACGAACCTGAACCGGACGCCGCATCGAGGGACGGGTGGCGCGACGGCCGGTTACGGATCTGGTCTAGGCCTGCGCGGCTGAATGGCGGCTGAATGGAAATGGAAGCGATCCGTCAGCAATGGGACCTCAAAGCGCCCCCTCCGCCCGCAGGACCGCGATCGCCTCGGCCGAAAAGCCCCAGTCGGCTAGGGCCTGGTCGTTGTCGGCCCCGATCTTCGGCGGCGGGCCCTGGATCGCCCCGGGGGTGGCCGAAAAGCGCGGGGCCGGGGCCGGCTGGGTGAGGCCGGCCGCCTTGACGAAGGTCCCGCGGGCGAGATTGTGCGGATGGGCCGGGGCCTCGTCCATGTCCAGCACCGGGGCGAAGCAGACGTCCGTGCCGCCCAGCAGGGCGCACCAGTCGTCGCGGGTCTTCAGGGCGAACCGGGCCGCCAGCTTGTCGCGCAGCTGCGGCCAGGCGACGGGATCCATCTGGCGCTGGAACTGCGGATCGGTGATTCCTGTCTTCTCCAGCAGCAGCTGGTAGAACCGCGGCTCGATCGCGCCGATCGAGATCCACCGGCCGTCGGCGCAGCGGTAGGTGTCGTAGAAATGGGCCCCGCCGTCGAGCAGGTTGGCCGCCCGTCCCTCGCCCCACAGGCCGGCGGCCTTGAAGCCGTAGAACATCGCCATCAGCGAAGCGGCGCCGTCGCTCATCGCGCAGTCGATCACCTGACCCTGCCCGGTCGCCCGGGCGTGGATCACCCCGGCCAGCAGGCCGAACGCCAGGTACAGCGCCCCGCCGCCGAAATCGCCGACCAGGTTCAGCGGCGGCGTCGGCTTGTCGGCCGTCCCGATCGCCGCCAGGGCCCCGGTGATGGCGATATAGTTGATGTCGTGGCCGGCGGCCTGGGCGTAGGGACCGGTCTGGCCCCAGCCGGTCATGCGGCCGTAGACCAGGCGGGGATTGCGGGCCAGGGCCAGGTCCGGACCCAGGCCCAGCCGCTCCATGACCCCCGGCCGGAAGCCCTCGATCAGGCCGTCGGCGCCTTCCATCAGTTTCAGGCAGGCCTCGACCGCAGCCGGCGACTTCAGGTCCAGCGCCACCGAGCGCCGCCCGCGACCGGTGACCAGGTCCGACGCGCCGTCGTCGCCGCCCTTGCGGTCGATGCGCACCACCTCGGCCCCCAGGTCCGACAGCAGCATGCCGCAGAACGGCGCGGGGCCGAGCCCGGCGAACTCCAGCACCTTCAGGCCGGACAGCGGTCCCTGGGCCATAAGCTCCTCCCGGCCGACTCCGCGGCGCTGACCCTGAGTAGAACCGCCCTGCCCCTCGGTCACGCAAGCCGGAATTCGCCTCACGCCGACAAGCGCGGCTGTTTGCGACCTGCGGCGATGCGCACCTATGAGCGCCCCCGGCCTCTGCTATGTTGCCCTGTCGAATCTCGACGGCGCCGCGTCGTCGGGCGACGGCTGGTACGGGGCGGAGGCTTTGAGTTGGCGGTGAACGCCCGAATCCTGATCGTGGCGCGCGACGATTCCCGCGCTGGACCGCTGTCCGAAGGGCTCGACAAGCTCGGCTGGCGGACCATCACCGCGCGCGGTCCCTACGCCGCCCTCGCCGCCCTGGGCGATCTCAATATCGAGGCGGTGATCGTCGACCTGGAGAGCGCCGGTCCCGACGCCCAGTCCCTGGCCCGCCGCCTGAAGGCGGCGGTGGCCCCGCGCCGCCTGCCGGTGATCGCCATCGGCGAGCCGGGCGGCGAGCCCGACACCCAGGCCTTCGACCTGACCCTGTCGCCGCCGCTGCATCCGTCCCAGGCGGTGCTGCGGCTGGAATCCCTGGTCCGCACCGCCATCGCCGAGGAGGAGTTCGAGCTTCGCCTGGCCACCTTCGGCGATCGCGGCCGGCGCCTGGACCTGCCCGCGCCGCACGCCGAACCGTTCCGCGTCCTGGCCATCGGCGAGCCCGCCCCGCAGTTCCTGGCCCTGTCCAACGCCCTGACCCGCAGCGGCGCCGACGTGGTCGGGGCCTTCACCGCCTATACCGCCTTCGACTATCTGCACGAGCGGGCCTTCGACGCCGTGGTGCTGTGGGCCGGCGACAACCAGCAGGAGGCGCTGTCGATCGCCGCCGGCATGCGGCGCAACACTCGCCTGTTCCACATCCCGGCCCTGCTCTATCTGAAGGCCGAGAGCTATGTGACCATGTCGGAGGCCTTCCATCGCGGGGTGTCCGACGTCGCTTCCCCGGAAACCGCCGAGATCGAGACCGCCAAGCGGGTCATCGAGCTGGCCCGCAACTACCGCCGCGGCGAGTCGATCCGCGGGGCCCTGGAAAAGGCCCGCAGCTCGGGCCTGATGGACGCCGCCACCGGCCTGTTCACCCGCGACCTGTTCGCGGCCCACCTGGTGCGGCTGGCCGGCGCCGCCCGCGAGCGGGCCCGGCCGCTGTCGATCTGCGTGCTGCGGGTCGCCGACAAGCCCGACACCGTCTGGGCCCGCCAGAACGGCTGGCTGGACCGGGCCATCCCGCAGATCGGCTCGATGGTCGGCCGCCTGGTGCGGGTCGAGGACACCGCCGCCCGCCTGGCCCCCGAGGTCTTCGCCCTGGCCCTGCCGGCCACCAACCAGACCGCTGGCCGCGCCGCCGCCGAGCGCATCGCCGCGGTGATCGGCTGCACGGCCTTCGACGCCGGCGAGGACCGGGCGCCCTTCGTCTGCGAGTTCGACATCGGCGTGGCCCAGATCGAGGCCGGCGAGAGCGCCGTCCACGCCCTGGAACGGGCCGCCGCCCGGGCCCTGCAACGCGACAGCGCCTGACGGCGGCGCGGCTTTCGGCCAGGGCCACGCTTGTCCAAAAGCCCTGGTGGTTCTAAGTGCGCCTGGAACTTTCAGCTTAGGACTTCGCCATGGGCCAGCCCCTGCTCATCGATCTCGTCGCCGACGTGGTCTGCCCCTGGTGCTATCTGGGTTGGCGACGGGTGAAGTCGGCCGTGGCCCTTCGACCCGACCTCGAACCGCTGATCGTCTGGCGGCCCTACCAGCTGGACCCGAACCTTCCCGAGCAAGGCGTTGACCGCAAAGCCTATATGGCCGGCAAGTTCAAGGACCCGGCCAGGCTGAAGGCCGTGCATACGGCCCTGGTCGAGGCCGGGGCCGAGGAAGGCATCGTCTTCGATTTCGACGCCATCGCCCTGGCCCCCAACACCAGCGCCGCCCACCGGCTGATCCGCTGGGCCCACGGCCAGGGCCGGCAGGACGCGGTGATCGAGGGCCTGTTCGCCGCCTATTTCACCGACGGCCGCGACATCGGCGATCCTGAGGTGCTGGCCGAGATCGGAGCGGCGGCGGGCCTGGACCCATCGATGATCCGGCGGCGGCTGGCCGAGGGCCTGGACCGGGAGACCATCGCCCGCGAGCACGCCATGGCCGTCCAGGGCGGGATCACCGGCGTGCCGTTCGCGATCTTCGGCGGCAAGCTGGCGGTGGTCGGGGCCGAGAGCCGCGAAAACATCGTCCAGGCCATCGACCAGGCCCTGGCGGCGGCGGCCTGATCCCGGACGCGACCTTTCCGCCGCCCCGGATCAGGTCCCCCGCGGCTTGGCCCGGGTCGTCGGGGCGGCCGCAGCGGGATCGTCGGGCCAGACGTGGCGCGGATAGCGGCCCTTCATCTCCGACTTCACCTCGCGCCATGACCCGCGCCAGAAGCCCGGCAGGTCGCGGGTGATCTGGATCGGCTTGTGGCCCGGCGACAGCAGGGCCAGGACCAGCGGGACGCCGGCCACGGCCGGGTGGGCGGTGAGGCCGAACAGCTCCTGCACCCGCACGTCGACCCGCGGACCGCCGTCGGCGCCGTAGTCGATGGCGAAGCTGGAGCCGGTCGGGGCGGTGAACCGGGCCGGGGCCAGGGCGTCGAGGCGGCGGTGCAGGTCCCAGGGCAGCAGGGCGCGGATCGCCTCGGTCAGGGCCCCGTCGGCCAGCTGGCTGAGGGCCGAGCGGCCGGCCAGCAGCGGCTCCAGCCACTCGGGCAGTCGCGCCAGCAGGGCCGCGTCCGACAGGTCGGGCCAGGTCTCGGGGCCGAGACCGCGCAGGAAGGCCACGCGGCGGCGCAGGGCCTGAGCCCCCTCTCCGAGCGGCACGGCGGACAGGCCCTCGCGGCCGACCTGGTCGAGCAGCGCCCGGGTCACCAAGCCCGGATCGACGTGGTCGAGCAGCCGCTCCTCGACCACCAGCTTGCCCAGGCGCAGCAGCCGCCGGGCTCGAACCTTGCCGCGGGCGTCGGGCTCCAGCCGGTCCTCGGCGACCAGCCGATCGGCGAACGCCTCGCGCAGGCCGGCCTCGTCCAGCGGCGCGGCCAGCAGGATGCGGTCGCGGGCCTCGCCGCCGCCCAGCTCGCCGACCGCCAGCCAGATCTCGCGGGCCAGGGCGTCGGTCGGCTCCAGATAGACGCCGCGGCCGCTGGCCAGCTGGTACTCGCCCGGCTTGCCGCGGGCCCGGGCCACCCGCTCGGGATAGGCCTCGGCCAGCAGCAGGGCGTCGTCGAGCGGCGCGGCCCCGGACGGGCGGCCAGCGCTACGGGCCCAGCGCTCGGCCAGGGTGCGGGCGTCGCGGGCCCGGGGCGAGCGGTCTCGGCCGAAGCTCTCCAGCCGGTGGCGCAGATCGACGTCGCGGCCGCCCAGGCCCTGCTCACTGAGCACGGCGGCGATCTCGGCCCCGCGTCGGCCCTGGCCGGCGGCGGCGGCGCGGACCACCATGTGGGCCAGGCGCGGGGCCAGGGGCATGTCGGCCAGGGCCCGGCCGTGGGCGGTCAGGCCGCCCTGGCCGTCCAGGGCCTGCAGACGATTGAGCAGGGTCCGGGCCTCGGCGAAGGCGGCGGCCGGCGGCGCGTCGAGGAAGGCCAGGTTGGCCGCGTCCCGCGCCCCCCAGCGGGCCAGGTCCAGGGCCAGGCGCGACAGGTCGGCCTCGAGGATCTCAGGCCGGGCGAAGGCCGGCAGGGCCCGGGTCTCCGGCTCGTCCCACAGGCGGTAGCAGACGCCGGGCCCGGTGCGGCCGGCCCGGCCGCGGCGCTGGTCGGCGGCGGCGCGGCTGACGCGCACCGTCTCCAGCCGGGTCAGGCCGCTGGACGGGTCGAAGCGCGGCACGCGGGAGAGTCCGCCGTCGATCACCACCCGCACCCCCTCGATGGTCAGACTGGTCTCGGCGATCGAAGTGGCCAGGACCACCTTGCGCCGGCCCGGCGCGGCGGGGGCGACGGCCCGGTCCTGCTCGGCCGGCTCCAGCGCACCATAGAGCGGCGCGACGTCGACCTCGGGCCGCCGCAGCCGTTCGCGCAGCAGGGTCTCGACCCGACGGATCTCGCCCTGGCCGGGCAGGAAGACCAGCAGGCCGCCGTCCTCCTCGGCCAGGCCGCGCTCGATCGCGCGGACCACCCGCTCCTCGAAGCGCTGCCGGTCGTCGCGGCCCAGATAGCGGGTGTCGACCTCGAACATCCGCCCCTGGCTCTCGACCACCGGCGCGTCGCCCAGCAGGGCCGAGATCCGGGCGCCGTCGAGCGTGGCCGACATCACCAGGATCTTCAGGTCCTCGCGCACCAGCCCCTGGGCGTCCCGGGCCAGGGCCAGACCGAGGTCGGCGTCGAGGCTGCGCTCGTGGAACTCGTCGAAGATCACCGCCGCCACGCCGTCCAGGCCCGGATCGTCGAGAATCATCCGGGTGAAGACGCCCTCGGTCACCACCTCGATCCGGGTCCGGGCCGAGACCTTGGACTGCAATCTGACCCGGAAGCCGACCGTGTCGCCGACGGATTCGCCCAGGCTCTGGGCCATCCGCCCCGCCGCCGCTCGCGCCGCCAGCCGCCGGGGCTCGAGCATGACGATCTTGCCGCCGCCGACCCAGGGCTGGTCCAGCAGGGCCAGGGGCACGACCGTGGTCTTGCCCGCCCCGGGCGGGGCGACCAGCACCGCGGCCTCGCGCCCAGACAGGGCGGACCTCAAGGCCGGCAAGGCGTCGTGGATGGGCAGCTGCACGCGGTGGGTTTAGCGGCGACCGGCCCAATCGCCAAGCGGCGGCCCCATCCTCGGTCCGCTCAACTCCAGGGCGCCGACGCTCAGAGAGCGTGCTGCGACGCAACATCCGCCCGGCAGGTCATGGCGCGTATTGCGCACAGAGGGGCGAACAATTACGCACGCCCTCCGCTTTACCTTGACCGCGTCCCGATAACCGGGTCACGGTCCGCAAAATTTATCTACGCGGCCCCCGGGGGAGCCGCGGGTCTCTGGAGGAAATATGTGGCGCGTTAAGTCACTGGATGCGATTCTCGCCACGGCCGAGAAGAAGTCGCTGCACCGGTCGCTCGGCCCGGTCCAGCTCACCCTGCTGGGCATCGGCGGCATCATCGGCACCGGGATCTTCGTCCTGACGGCGGAAGCCGCCCAGAAGGCCGGTCCGAGCATGATGCTGTCGTTCGTCATCGCCGGCGCGGTCTGCGCCGTGGCCGCCCTGTGCTATGCCGAACTGGCCTCGATGGTGCCGGTCGCCGGTTCGGCCTACACCTATTCCTACGCCGTGCTGGGCGAGTTCTTCGCCTGGCTGGTCGGCTGGGCCCTGATCCTCGAATACGCCGTGGCGGCCAGCGCCGTGGCCGTCGGCTGGTCCGGCTACGTGGTCGGGCTGATCGAGCACCTGCTGCACATCAACATCCCCGACGCCCTGGTGGCCGGTCCCTATGCCGGCGGGATCATCAACCTGCCGGCAGTGCTGATCTCGCTGCTGGTCACCTGGCTGCTGGTGCTGGGCACCAAGGAAAGCGCCACCGTCAACGGCGTGTTGGTGGCCATCAAGATCACCGCCCTCAGCGCCTTCGTGATCCTGGCCCTTCCGGTCATGAAGATGGAGAACTTCCATCCCTTCGCGCCCCTGGCGACCACCGGGATCATCGGGGCGGGGGCCTCGATCTTCTTCGCCTATGTCGGCTTCGACGCGGTGTCGACGGCGGCCGAAGAGACCCGCAATCCCCAGGTCAACGTGCCGATCGGCCTGATCGGTTCGCTGGTCATCTGCACCATCTTCTACCTGCTGGTGGCCGGCGGCGCGGTCGGCGCCTATGGCGCCCAGCCGGTGTTCGGCCTGCACGGCGAAGTCCTGAGCCCCGGCTCGCTGGAACTCACCGCCCGCTGCAAGGACATCACCGCCGCCGGCCCGATGCCCCTGGTCTGCTCGCGCGAAGCCCTGGCCCATGTGCTGCGCCAGATCGGCCACCCGGCCGTCGGCAACCTGCTCGGCCTGGCCGCCGGCCTGGCCCTGCCCTCGGTCATCCTGATGATGATCTACGGCCAGACCCGGATCTTCTTCGTGATGTCGCGCGACGGCCTGCTGCCCGGCGTGCTCAGCAAGGTCCACCCCAAGTTCAAGACCCCGCACATCGTGACCATGGTCACCGGCGGCCTGGTGCTGGTGGCCGCGGCCTTCTTCCCGGTCGGCCAGCTGGCCGACATCTCCAACTCCGGCACCCTGTTCGCCTTCCTGATGGTGGCCGTGGCGGTGATGATGCTGCGGATCAAGGATCCGGACCGCCGTCGCCCGTTCAGGACCCCGCTGGTGTGGATCATCGCCCCGCTGGCCATCGCCGGCTGCCTGGTGCTGTTCTTCTACCTGCCGATGAAAGCCAAGCTGCTGCTGCCGATCTGGGCCGCCATCGGCCTGGTGTTCTACTTCGCCTACGGCTACCGCAAGAGCCACGTCGGCCGCGGCCTGCGCGGCGAGGTCCACGAGCTGGACGAGGACGCGCCGCTGATCGCCGCGCCGCCGACTCCGACCGGCAAGCTGCCGGGCGAGGACTAAATCCCTTGATCCTGAGCCGATAACGCTTAGGTCGGACGGGCGGGAACCTCGGTTCCCGCCCGTCTTCGTTAGAGCCGTCCGTCGAGGTCCTGGGCATGAGCGCCGAAACGCCGATCCGCGCCGTCATCGCGCCGGTCACTCCGCTGCAGCAGAACTGCACGATCGTCTGGTGCGCCAAGACCCTGAAGGCGGCGGTGATCGATCCGGGCGGCGAGGTCCCTCGCCTGCTCAAGGCCGTCGCCGACCAGGGCCTGACCCTGGAGAAGATCTGGATCACCCACGGCCACATGGACCACGCCGGCGGCGCGGCCGAGCTCAAGCGCCTGACCGGGGTCCCGATCGAGGGTCCGCACCAGGACGACCAGTTCTGGATCGACCGCATCCAGCAGAGCGGCGAGATGTACGGCGTGCCCGAGGCCCGGGCCTTCGTCACCGACCGCTGGCTGGACGACGGCGACGTGGTCACCCTGGGCGAAACGGAGTTCGAGGTGCTGCACTGCCCCGGCCACACCCCGGGCCACGTGGTCTTCTTCCACCGCCAGGCGCGGTTCGCCCAGGTCGGGGACGTGCTGTTCCAGGGCTCGATCGGCCGCACCGACTTCCCGCGCGGCAACCACCAGGACCTGCTGGACGCCATCACCGGCAAGCTGTGGCCGCTGGGCGACGACGTGCGCTTCGTGCCCGGCCACGGCCCGATGTCGAGCTTCGGGGCCGAGCGCCGCTCCAACCCCTTCGTCGGCGACCGGGCGATCGCGGCGATGCAGGCCGCAGGCGCGGACTACGCGGCGCCGGTCAATCGGTCGCCCGGTTAGTTCCCCCCGCCCGGGCGGCCCGTCCACAGGCCCTGCTGCTCGGTCGCGTCGAGCTTGCCGTCATGATTGGCGTCGAGCTTGGCGAAGCGGGCCCGGCTGGCGGTCAGGGCCTCGGCCTCGGTGATCCGGCCGTCCTTGTCGGCGTCCATCTCGGCCAGCCTGTCGGCGCGTCCGCCAGGACGGTCGCCGCCGCGCGCCTCCATCCGGGCCTTGAGCGCGGCCAGCTCGCCGGCGTCGACCACGCCGTCGTGGTTGGCGTCCATGCGCTGGAAGCGCTGCAGGGCCGAGGCGTCGAATTCCGAGGCGCTGACCGCGCCGTCGCCGTCGGCGTCGAGATTGGGCCGCATGCCGCCGCCCGGACCGGGGCTGGTCTGGGCGTGGGCGAGACCGGTGGAGGCGGCGGCGAGAAGGGCGACAAGGGTCGCGGGGAGGACGCGGGACATGCTGGGCTCCAGCTGAAGACTGTGGCGATAATTCGCATGGCCGGGTTGCGCCCCTGTTTCAGCCGTGAAATCTGCTGGAGACGGGGGCATGGAAAGAGCCAGTCATGGAAAGTTCGCAAGATCCGGCGATGTCGCCCGCGCCCGCCGCCGTCGCCCAGTCCGGTTCCGACCCGGCGCGCGGCGCCCGCATCCTGATCGTCGACGACGATCCGGGCATCCGCGACGTGGTGGCCGACTTCCTGGGCCGGCACGGCTACGCCATCGACACCGCCTCGGACTCCCGGACCATGGAGCAGGCCCTGGCCCGCGGTCCCGTCGACCTGATCGTGCTCGACGTCATGCTGCCGGGCGAGGACGGCCTGGCCATCTGCCGGCGGCTGTCGGCCCAGGAGGGCCCGGCGATCATCATGCTGTCGGCCATGGGCGAGGAGACCGACCGCATCGTCGGCCTGGAGCTGGGCGCCGACGACTATCTGCCCAAGCCCTGCAACCCGCGCGAGCTGCTGGCCCGGGTCCGGGCCGTGCTGCGCCGCCGCACCGAGCCGCGGGCCGCCGACGACGGCATGGGCGCGGCCTGCGAGTTCGCCGGCTGGCGGCTGGACCTAGTCCGCCGCGAACTGCGCTCGCCGCAGTCGGTGGTGGTCAACCTGTCGAGCGGCGAGTTCTCGCTGCTGCGGGCCTTCGTCGAGCGCCCCCAGCGGGTGCTGACCCGCGACCAACTGCTGGACATGGCCCGCGGCCGCGAAAGCGACGCCTATGACCGGGCCATCGACGTCCAGATCAGCCGCCTGCGCCGCAAGCTCGACGACGGCGGCGGCGGCGAGCTGATCCGCACGATCCGCAGCGAAGGCTACATGTTCACGTCCAAGGTCACCCGCACCCCATGACTCCAGAGCCAAGGCCCCCGGCCTTCCGGTTCTGGAGCCCGGGCAGCGCGTCGCTGTTCGCGCAGGCCCTGGCCCTGGTCATCGTGACCCTGGTGGCCGCCCAGCTGATCGCCATCGCCGTGGTCTTCACCCTGCCGCCGCCGCCGCCCGAATTCTACCGGCTGAGCGAGATCACCCGGGCCCTGAAGACCGGCCAGAACGTGCAGCCCCGCGACGGCCGCCAGCTGATCGTCCGGTCCAACGTCAGGGCGTTCCGGGGCCTGGTCGACAATCGCCGGCGGGCCGAGTTCAAGACCGCGGTCGGACGGGTCCTGGGCGTCGATCCCCAGCGGATCGAGATCATCACCGACAATGGTCCGCGCTTCTTCGTCCGGACCCAGAGGCTGAACCACGTCCGGGTCGGGCCGGGTCCGGATGGTCCAGGCGGTCCGGACGGACCGGGCGCTCCCGGCGGACCCGACCGGTTCGGCGGTCCCGACGGACCTGGCGGCCCTGGGGGGCCCGACGGCCCCGGTCGCCGCATCGTCGGAGTCGACGGCCTGCCGCCGAGCTTCGCGCCGCGGATGCACCTGCCCTTTCCGAGCGAGGAACCCTTCCTGTTCGGCGATTTCAAGCTTGGCGTCGAGCAGAGCGACGGCCGCTGGACGATGGTCGAGCCCAAGCCGGCCCTGCGCTTCGACAGCTGGCAGCAGCGCATCCTGCTGATCCTGGGCCTGTCGGTGCTGTGCGTCGCGCCCCTGGCCTGGCTGTTCGCACGGCGGCTGTCGGGGCCGATCAGCGCCTTCGCCGGGGCGGCCGAGCGACTGGGCCGCGACCCGCGCGCGGCGCCGCTGGCCCTGTCCGGCTCGGCCGAGGTGGTCGCCGCCTCCAACGCCTTCAACATGATGCAGGAGCGCCTG
This sequence comes from Caulobacter sp. LARHSG274, assembly GCF_052871235.1. Taxonomy (NCBI): domain Bacteria; kingdom Pseudomonadati; phylum Pseudomonadota; class Alphaproteobacteria; order Caulobacterales; family Caulobacteraceae; genus Caulobacter; species Caulobacter sp. LARHSG274. Next base: position 125,004 of record NZ_JBIXJO010000003.1, read on the forward strand.
CGCCGCTATGTCGAGGACCGCACCGCCATGATCGGCGCGGTGGCCCACGACCTGCGCACGCCCCTGACCCGCCTGCGCTTCCGCATCGAGGCCACGCCCGACGACATCCGCCCCAAGCTGGCTTCGGACATCGACCAGATGGAGGCGATGATCGCCGCCACCATGGCCTTCGTCCGCGACACCACCCGCCCGGCCGAGCGCACCAAGCTGGAGCTGGCCTCGCTGCTGGAGAGCGTCATCGACGAGGCGGCCGAGACCGGCGGTCAGGCGGCGGTCGAGCGCGGCGAGAAGATCATCATCGACGGCGACCCGATCGCCCTGCGCCGCCTGCTGACCAACCTGGTCGAGAACGGGCTCAAATACGGCGGCTCGGTGCAGGGTCGGGTCCATGCCGAGGGCCGCCTGGCGGTGATCGAGATCGACGACGACGGACCCGGCATTCCGCCCTCCGAGCTGGACAGGGTGTTCGAGCCGTTCTTCCGCGGCGAGCCGTCGCGCAACCGCGAGACCGGGGGGATCGGCCTGGGCCTGGCCGTGGTGCGCTCGGTGGCCCGGGCTCACGGCGGCGACGCCACCCTGCACAACCGCCCCGAAGGCGGCCTGCGCGCCCGGGTCGAGCTGCCGTTCTGATGATTATTACGAGCCCGCAAAAGCTGCGCCATACGCCGGACATCTGGACGCGGTTGATCGGGAGCATGGAAATCCTGCCCCGCCTTCGCGCCGCCTGCGTCCTGATGTTCGCCGCCCTCTGCGTGGCCGCCTGCGCCTCCGGCCCGCCCGAGGACGGTCCGAGGGGCGACTGGGGCAAGGCGCCGCGCCGGCCGCCGAGCGACGATGAGGGCCCCCGCGGGCCGCACCGCCAGCTGTTCATCAGCCCGGCCGGCGAGCCGTTCCGCGCCGACGCCGGCGCGCCCTACCCCGTCGCCGCCTGGTTCGCCGGGGCCGACGCCGACCACGACGGCGCCCTGACCCGCGACGAGTTCGTCGCCGACGCCCTGCGGTTCTTCGCGGTGATCGACAGCGACCACGACGGCGTCGTCGACGGTTTCGAGGTCTCGAACTACGAGACCCACATCGCGCCCGAGATCCTGCAAGGCTTCCAGGCGCCGCGCGGCGCCGAAACCCGTCGCAGCGCCCCGGGCGACGGTCCCGACGGCGACGGCCCGCCCGGCGGCGGCCGTAGGCGCGGCGGCGGCCTGATGGGCGGCATGCTGCAAGGCGCCACCCCCTACAGCCTGCTGGCCGAGCCCGAGCCGGTGATGGGCGCCGATTCCGACTTCAACCGCCGCATCACCCGCGACGAGGCCGCCAAGGCCGCCAGGGCCCGCTTCGCCTTGCTCGACACCGACGGCGACGGCCGCCTTCGCCTGGCCGACCTGCCCCATACGCCCGCCCAGCGGCGCTTCGAGGCGCGGCCGGACGGCGGCGGCCCGCCGCCTAGGACCCGACCAGACCGGCGATGATGTTGATTCCCAGGGCCAGGATGGCGGTGTTGTAGAAATAGGCGCTGACCGCCTGGGCGGTGACTAGGTTGCGCAGCCTGGCGGTCAGGACATTGTTGTCCGAGACCTGGAACGTCGCCCCGATGCTGAAGGCCAGGTAGACGAAGTCGCGATAGGTGCGGGCCGGCTCGCCCGGAAACAGGAAGCCGGGCTTGCCCGTCCCGTCCCCGAAGTGGCGGTGGGCGTAGTGCAGCACGAACACCGAGTGCAGCACGATCCAGGACAGCACCAGCGTCACCCCGGCGCAGGCGGCGGTGATCGTCCGGGCGTCGAAGCCGGCCCCGCGGGCGTGGACCATGGCCGACACCACCGCGGCCAGGCTGGCCAGGATCGCGACCAGCACGATGGCGAGGATCAGCGGCGGCCCTTCGTCCTCCAGGGCGGCGCGGCGGCGCACCTCGGCCTCGTCCGCGGTCAGGAACAAGCGCCAGGTCAGCACGATATAGGTCAGGGCGCAGGCGTCCCAGCCGATCAGCAGGTGGGTGCTGACCGGCGCGTTGAGCCGGCGGGCGAGCAACCACCCCAGGAGACCGACCGCCGCCGCCGCCCACAGTCGCCAATGCCGTGTCATTTGATAGCGGCTCGCCTCGCTCATCTTGGCCTTGCGCATCGCATATCCTTGTTCTTCGAGCAGGTTAACACCGGCTTCTCCACAATTGTCTTGGCCGTGGCGTGAAACCGAACGCGACTTCACTGGTTACTTCACTGGAAGACCCGGAAGGCAAGTGATGACCGACCCCGACGCCCCGCCACCGACGGAGCCTGCGCAACCCGACTATGAGCCGGGCGCTGTGCCCGACGAAGAGCCGATGCGACAGCCGCCGGTGCAACCGGGCGACGACCGGCCCTATGACGCGCCCGCCGCGCCGTTTTCTCCTCCCCTGACCAGTCCCGATTAGGAGCAAATTATGGACCTCGACAGCGAACGGCCCCGGGGCCGCCGAGGCTTCGCCGCCATGGACCCAGAACGTCGCCGTGAAATCGCGCGCAAGGGCGGGGCCAGCGTGCCCAGCGAAAAGCGCAGTTTCGCCAAGGATCGCGATCTGGCGGCGAACGCCGGCCGCAAGGGCGGTTCCTCGTCGCGCGGCGGCGGGCGTCTTTCCGGCCGCGACGCCTAGCGTCAACGCCAGCGCGCCGCGGCCCGAAGGCCGCGGCCGCCCCTTGCTCGCGTAAAACCGCCCGCCTCAGCCGGCCAGGGCGAAGACGCCGAAGCTTGGGCTGTCGCTGATCCAGCGCGCCGCCACCGTCCAGCCTGCCCGACGGGCCAGGTCCACGAACGCGTCCGGCGCGTACTTGTATGAGTTCTCGGTGTGGATGGTCTCGCCCGCCGTGAACCGGATTTCCCGTCCCGCCAGATGGGCCACCTGGTCGAGCTTGCTGACCAGGTGCATTTCCATGCGGCTTTCGTCGGCGTTCCATACCGCGCGGTGATCGAAGGCGGCGAGGTTGAAGTCGCCGCCGAGTTCGGCGTTTATCCGCGCCAGGACGTTCTTGTTGAAGGCGGCGGTCACGCCCTGTGCGTCGTCATAGGCCGGGACCAACACCGACGGGCTCTTGGCGATGTCGACGCCGATCACGAACATCGCCCCCTCGCCCAGTAGGCCGTGGGCGCCGCGCAGGAAGACCTCGGCCTCGTCCGGCGCGAAATTGCCGATCGTCGAACCGGGGAAGAAACCCGTCACCGGCCGGCCCCGCGCCGAGGCGGGCAGCCGCAGGGCGCGGGTGAAGTCCTCGGCCAGCGGGGCGACGGTCAGGTTGGGATAGTCCCGGCGGATCGCCGCGCTGGCCTCGTCCAGGGCGCTCTGGCTGATGTCGATCGGGGCGTAGACCGCCAGCTGCGGCATGGCGTCGAGCAGGATCCGGGTCTTGGTGCTGGCCCCGCTGCCGAACTCGACCAGGGCCGCGCCCTCGCAGATTCGGGCGGCGATCTCCGGCGCGATCCGCCGCAGCAGCGCCGTCTCGGTGCGGGTGGGATAATATTCCGGCAGTTCGCAGATCGCCTCGAACAGGCGCGAGCCTTCTGCGTCATAGAAGTACTTGGCCGGCAGGGTCTTGCGGGCGGCCGACAGGCCCGCCAGGGCGTCGTCCAGGAAGGTCGAGGGGGCGATTGTCGCCTCGCGCTCGACCGGGCTCACGTCGTCGGCCAGGCGGACGCCGGTGAACGCCCAGCGCTGCCGGGGATGAAAGAAGTTGCGATAGGACGCCCGCGCATGGCCGGCCGGCGTCTCCGCCGCCCCGCCGCGCAGCACCATCTGGTTGATCATGAACTTGCCATTGTACTCGCCCAGCGCCCCCGCCCCCGGCTTGAAGCCGGGATAGGCGACATAGGGGCTGGCGGTCCATTGCCAGGCCTCGTCGGCTGTCTGGCGCAGCGCCCGTCCCTCCGGGGCGCGGACGGCGGCCTCCCATTCGGCCTCGGTCGGCAGGCGGCGTCCGGCCCAGGCGGCGAAGGCGGCGGCCTCATAATAGCTGACATGGCCGACCGGGGCGGCGGGATCGACCGGGCGGCGGCCGTGCAGGGTCATCACCGACCAGCTTCCGCCCTCCTCCCGCCGCCAGTAAAGCGGCGCGTCCCAGCCTTCCTCGGCCACGGTCGCCCAGCCGTCGGACAGCCACAGCTCGGCCCGGCGATAGCCGCCGTCCTCGATGAAGGCCAGCCACTCGCCGTTGGTGACCAAGCGATCGGCCAGGCGGTACGGCGGCAGAAAGACCCGATGGCGGGGCCGCTCGTTGTCGAAGGCGAAGCCGGGGCCGTCGTCGCCGATCTCGACCAGCCCGCCCTCGAAGGCCACGAACGCCGCCTCTGCGGCGGGCGGGCGCTCGGCCGGCGGATCCCGGCGATAGGCCGGCTGCAGCGGCGACTGGGCGAAGAGATGCAGCAGGTCCATCAGGATCAGCTCCTGGTGCTGCTCCTCATGGGCCAGGCCCAGGTCGAGCCGGGCCAGGACCTCGGCGGTCGGCGAAGCGGTCAAAAGCCGGGCCATGGCCGCGTCGACATGGGCGCGATAGACGCCCACCTCGCCGGCCGACGGCCGGGTGAGCAGGCCGCGCTGGGGGCGAGGCTGCCGGGGCCCGACCGCCTCGTAATAGGAATTGAACAGGTAGGCGAAGCTGGGGTCGAACACCCGGTAGCCGGGCAGGAACGGCGTCAGCAGGAAGGTCTCGAAGAACCACGAGGTGTGGGCGCGGTGCCATTTGACCGGGCTGGCGTCCGGCATCGACTGGACGACCTGGTCCTCGGGCGACAGCGGCTCGGCGAGCGCTTCAGTGCGCCGCCGCACCGCCAGATAGCGGTCGACCAGGGCGATGGCGCGGGCGTCGGAGACGTCCCTGGCGGGGGTGTCGTCGGGACTCATGCGCTCTCCTGGCGGCCTCGCTCGGGGCGTTCGACACCCTTATGAGCTCAACGAACCAGGAACTTGAGTGTTCCTGCTCCCCCATTCAAGCGGGGCCGCGGAATAAAAAGTGAACAGCTAAGGTCGACGCCCTCGCGGGACGCTCCCTGCTAAGGCCGCTTGGGGATTTCCAGCCCGCGCTGGACGGCCGGGCGGGCCAGGCCGCGCTCCAGCCAGGCCGGCACGTGCCTGAGGCTGGCATAGTCGACCAGGTCGCCCGCGCCATAGAATCCGACCAGGTTGCGCACCCAGCCCAGGCAGGCGATGTCGGCGATGGTGTAGTCCTGGCCCATGATCCAGTCGCGGCCCGCCAGCCGCGTCTCCAGCACGCCCAGCAGGCGCTTGGATTCGGCGACATAGCGCTCGAGCGGCCGTTTGTCCTCGTACTCGCGGCCGGCGAACTTGTGGAAGAAGCCGACTTGGCCGAACATCGGCCCGATCGACGCCATCTGGAAGAACACCCATTCCAGCGTCTCGTAGCGGGCCGCCGGGGCCGTCGGCAGCAGCTTGCCGGTCTTTTCGGCCAGATAGACCAGGATCGCGCCGGATTCGAACAGGCCCAGCGGCCGCCCGCCCGGGCCGTCCGGATCGATGATGGCGGGGATCTTGCCGTTGGGGTTCAGCGACAGGAATTCCGGCGTCCAGGTCTCGTTCTGGCCGATGTCGATGGCGTGCGGCTCGTACGGCAGGCCGATCTCCTCCAGCATGATCGACACCTTCACCCCGTTCGGCGTCGGCAGCGAATAGAGCTGCAGCCGGTCAGGATGGTGGGCGGGCCAGCGCTTGGTGATCGGAAAGGCGGAGAGATCGGTCATGATAAGCCTACCTTGCTAGCTTGGTCCGGGCCGAGGCCTCGACCTGTTCGACGCCGCGCAGGGCGTCGCCGGACTTTTCGAGCACGCCCTTGAAGGCGTGCAGGTCGGCGGTGTCGATGCGCCGAACTTTCTTGTCGCGCGACCATTCCAGGCCGATCAGCTGGCCCAGGCGACAGGCCTTGGGCAGCAGGACCGCCGTTTCGGTCGGACCGCCGCGCTTGACCAGCTTGTCGACGATGTCGTTCCAGTTAGGCGAGCCGGGCAGGCAGAACGGCAGGTGGTCGCAATCGCCCGTCCAGAAGCGCTTGTACCAGCGCACATGTTCCGGAGTGTCGAAGCGCAGGGCCGCCGGCGTCACCTGGCCGCGGCAGTCGGCGCGCACATAGTCCTGGGCCTGGGCCGCGCCGGCCAGGCCGGCGACCAGGGCCGCCAGGAGCGCGGCTTTACGCAGAGCTTGCGCCATCCAGACTAGACCGCGCTCGTCATCGGTCCCTCGGACCGGGCGTCGACGAACTGGCGCACATAGGGATTGTCGGTGCTGTCGAGTTCGCTGGGCGCGCCGCGCCAGACGATCTTGCCGTTGTGCAGCATGGCGATCTCGTCGCCGATCGTCCGGGCCGAGGCCAGGTCGTGGGTGATCGACACCGCCGTGCAGCCCAGGCCGCGCACCTGGTCGACGATCAGCTCGTTGATCGCCGCCGAGGTGATCGGGTCCAGGCCCGTGGTCGGCTCGTCGAAGAACAGGATCTCGGGATTGGCGACCACGGCGCGCGCCAGGCCGACCCGCTTCTGCATGCCGCCGGACAGCTCGGAGGGATGGGAGTCGGCGACGCTGGGCGGCAGCCGGACCCGGCCGAGCGCCTCGATCGCCCGGGCCTTGCCCTCCTTGCGCGACACGCCGTCGGCGTTGATCAGGCGGAAGGCGACGTTCTCCCAGACAGTCAGGCTGTCGAACAGGGCCGCGCCCTGGAACAGCACGCCCATGCGCGAGAACAGCGCCCGCCGCGAACGCCCCCCCACCCCGATCAGGTTCTCGCCGTCGATCAGCACCTGGCCGGCGTCGGGACGCACCAGGCCCATCGCCACCTTGATGGTCACCGACTTGCCCTGGCCGGAGCCGCCGATGATCACCAGCGACCGGCCGGCGGCGACGCTGAGGTCCAGCCCGTCCAGCACCGCGCCCTTGTCGAAGCGCTTGCGGACGGCTTTCCACTCGAGTTTGGCGGTGTCGGTCATGCGCGCGTGAACAGCGTTGTGAGGAAATAGTCGGACGCGAAGATCAGGATCGCCGACGACACCACCGCATGGGTGGTCGCCCGGCCGACTCCGCGGGCCCCGCCCTTGGCGTTGTAGCCGTGGTAGCAGCCCATCAGGGCGACGATGAAGCCGAAGACCGCCGCCTTGATCAGGCCCGAGCCGACGTCCCAGGCCTGGACGAAGCTGGCGGTGTTGCGGATGTAGACGGTCGAATTGAAGTCCAGGATCCGCACCGCCACCAGCCAGCCGCCGGCCACGCCGATGATGTCGGCGATCAGGGTCAGCAGCGGCAGCACCAGCACGGCCGCCAGCAGCCGCGGCGCGACCAGGTAGCGGAAGGGATCGGTCGACAGCGTGCGCATGGCGTCGATCTGCTCGGTCGCCCGCATGGCCCCGATCTCGGCGGCGATGGCGGCGGACACCCGTCCGGCCAGCATCAGGGCCGCCAGCACCGGCCCCAGTTCGCGGGTGATGCCCAGGGCGACGATCTGCGGCATCACCTGCTCGGCGTTGAAGCGCCCGCCACCGGTGTAGATGTTCAGGCCCAGGGCCGCGCCGGTGAAGATCGCCGTCAGCCCGACCACCGGCAGCGAGAAGAAGCCGATGGCGCTCAGCTGGCGCAGCAGCTGGGCCGGGAACCACGGCGGGGTGAACACCGAGGCCACGCCGCGCGCGGCGAAGACGCCGACCGAGCCCACCATGCGCAGCGCGCCGAGCGTCGAGCGTCCGATGACGCGCAGGGGTTTGAAGACGGCGGGGAGCGCCGCGTCGGCCGCGGCCATGTCAGTAGCTTTCCGGGGCCGTGGCGGCGGGGTTGGCGGACGGCGCCGGGGTCGTCGCCGCGGCCCCGGCGTCGCCCTGGGGCCGCATCACCGAGCCGATCAGGCCGAACAGATCGACCGCGCCCTGGGTGTTCTCGATCTCGCCGCCCGGCTTGATGTCGTCGGTCGCCCCGCCCGGGGCGATGGCCACATGGACCCCGCCCAGCAGGCTGTCGCTGGTGATCTTGGCCGTGGAGTCCGAGGGCAGCTTGACGGTCGGATCGAGGCTCAGCTTGGTCACCGCCAGATAGGTCTTGGGATCCAGGGTGATCTGCGAGACCGTGCCGACCTTGACGCCGGCCACGCTGACGCTGGCGCCGGGCGCCAGGGAGCCGACCTGGCCGAACTTGGCCGTGAGCTCATAGCCGCCGGCCTTGCCGCCGACATCGCCGACGCTCAGCGAGTAGACCAGAAACCCCGCCGCGAGGACGAGGACGAGGAGACCCATCAGGGTCTCGGCCCATTGTTCGCGCAACCCCATATCCTTTCGAACGGCCGGGGACGATCGCCCCCGGCTCTCCTTGCGTTATTGACGCGCCACGACGGGACGCTGGGCGTCGCGCTGCAGCTGCGAGATCAGCACGTTGACGTTGCCGCCGGCGTTGTCGATCGTCGAGACGAAGTCCTGCTGCTGGGTGATCGCCAGCCAGACCCCCTTGAACTGCACATCGACCACCTTCCATGAGGCCCCGCCGCCGAGCACGCGCCAGGACACCGCCACCGGCTGGCCGACCTGGCCGCCGGAGATCACCGTGTTGACGATCACGTCGCCCGGCTTGCGGACGGTCGAGCCGGTCACCTTCAGCGTTTCGCCGTGATAGTCGTCGATGCGATTCTGGTACACGTTTTCCGCATAGACCCGGAACGCCGAGGCGAAGCGCTGGCGTTGTTCCGGAGTGATCGTCCGGGCGTACTTGCCCAGCACGAAATTGGTGATCCTGGGCACGTCGGCCAGTTCGTCGATCGCCTGGTGGAAGGTGGCCTTCTTCTGGGCGATGCTCTGGTTGCGGTCGGCCAGGACGGCGATGACCCGCTGGGCCTTGGTCTGCACGAACTGCTCGGCCTGCGGGTCGCGGGCGGCCTGGGCCAGGGCGGGACGGGCCTGCGACAGGGCGCCGAGGCCGAGGGCGGCGACCAGCGCCAGTTGCACCAGGCGGCGAGTGGGTTGGGCGTTCATCATGGTTCAGTCCTGGGTCGTCATCATTGGGTGGCGCTGGGCGTCGTCGTGGCCGACGTCGGCGCCGGATCGAGGGAGGTCGGGTCGTCGAAGTCCGGCAGGTCCTGGGTCTTGCCGGTCGCCTCGCGCACCAGGGCCGCCCGGTGCTGGCCATAGGCCGAGCGGACGGTCACATAGGGATCGGTGGCGTCGTCCAGAGCGCGGAAGGCGCCGTCGGCGTTGGCGCGGGTGTCGACCGTGCCGACCGCCAGGCGCGTGGCCCCGAAGGTCGTCGTATAGCCGCCGCCGGCGATGCCGACCGGGTCGGTGGCGAAGTCCAGCGCCCGGCCGAGGCCGTCGCGGAAGTTCAGCGGCCCGATGACCGGCACATAGAGATAGGGCCCGGGCTTGACGCCGTAGCGCCCGAAGGTCTGGCCGAAGTCGCCGTCGTGCGAGGGCAGGCCCCACTTGGCGGCGACGTCGAACAGGCCCAGCAGGCCGACCGTCGAATTGATCAGGAAGCGCGAGGTGGTCACCCCCGCCCGCTTGGGCCGGCCCTGCAGCACGTCGTTCAGCGCCGTGCTCGGCTCGCCGAGATTGTAGACCACCGAACTGACCCGATGGCGGACCGGGGTCGGGGTCACCTTCATGTAGCCATGGGCGATCGGACCGATCAGCACGCGGTCCAGCCCCATGCTGAACCCGTAGCTGGCCCGATTGAACCCGTGCAGGGGGTCCTGGACGGTCCCGTCCTGGTCGGTCGGCGTCGCCGTGCTGGGCGGCGCGGCCACCGTGGGGACCGGTTCGGCGACCTGGGCGCTGGCGATCGAGGCGATCGACGCCGCGCCGCCAACCGTGATCAGGCCCAGTGCGATCGCCGCCAGCCGGGGTCGACGCACGCGCCGGGCTTGGGACGAGAACACTTGCGAATTTTGCTCTGGCGACACGCCGACCATTCCAGCCTCCTGCCGGGACCCGGCAGGAGGCATGTAGGCGCCGAACCTAGCTAAGCAAGTGCACCACCCCGTCGCAAACGTCATCAGGGTACGGAAAGCGACACCGCGATCCCAATCGAGGCGCCTCGCGCGGCGCCTCAACGTCCGCGCGAACACTTGGGCCGGCGGCGGATGTTCGGCGGCGGCGGCGTCCCGCGCGGCCGGTTGTCTTCGCGGCGCCGAAGCGATAGCGGTAGCGCTGCGATCGACGTCGCGGACGCTGGCGGCGAGGAATTGCCACCGGTGTCGAAGTCGACGATCAAGGGCCCGCCCCCTGGCGGCGGCCGCCTGATTTCGCATCGGGCGCGACATGTTTTTTGATGGTTACGGCGCATGATGATCGACACGTCCCTAGTCCAAGGCCCCGCCCTGTGAGCGCCGAGACCCTTTCGCGGCCGCTGCGCCTCAACGCCGTCAGCCTTGCCGCCGCCCTCCCCGGCGTCGCCCTGCCCGCCTATGACCGCGACCGGATCACGGTCGGCGTGGTGCATTTCGGCCCCGGCGCCTTTCACCGCGCCCACCAGGCCTTCTATTTCGACCGGCTGCTGGCCCAGGACCCGCGCTGGGGGATCTGCGCCGTCTCGCTGAAGAGTCCCGGCGTGCGCGACGCCCTGCTGCCGCAGGACGGCCTCTACACCCTGGCCCAGCTCGACGCCGAGACCCGCTTCCAGGTCGTCGGCTCGATCGTGGAGGTGCTGGTCGCCCCGGAGGACCCTCCCGCCGTCTTCGCCCGCCTGGCCGCGCCGATGACCCGGATGGTCACGCTGACGGTCACCGAGAAAGGCTACTGCCTGACCGGCGACGGCCAGCTCGACGTCGCCCATCCCGACATTGTCCATGACCTGGCCAACCCGCGCGAGCCGGTCAGCGCGGTCGGCTACATCGTCGAGGGCCTGCGCCGGCGGTTCATGGCCGGCCTCGCCCCCTACGCCGTCGTCGCCTGCGACAACCTCGCGGACAACGGCTGGCGGCTGAAGGCGGCGGTCACGGCCTTCGCCCAGTCCGTCGACCCGGCCCTGGCGGCCTGGATCGAGGCGCAGGCCCGCTTCCCCCGCACCATGGTCGACAGCATCACCCCGGCCACCGACGACGCCCTGCGCGCCCGGGTCGAGGCCGCCACCGGCCTGGCCGACGCCTGGCCGATCCAGCGCGAGGCCTTCACCCAGTGGGTGGTCGAGGACGTGCTGGGCCCTCCTTCAGCAAATGGCGACGCCCCGGACCTGGCCAGCGTCGGCGTCACCCTGACCGACGACGTGCGCGGCTTCGAGCGGGCCAAGCTGCGGCTGCTCAACGGCGTCCACTCGACCATCGCCTATGCCGGCCTGCTCAAGGGCCACGAGACGGTGTTCGAGGCGATCAGCGACCCGGACCTGGCGCGTCTGGCCGAGGACCTGATGGTCCAAGACATCATCCCCACCCTGACCGCGCCGCGCGGCCTGGACCTGGCCGCCTACGGCCAGGCGATCCTGGGCCGGTTCCGCAATCCCGAGATCCGCCACCTGCTGGCCCAGATCGCCTGGGACGGCTCGCAGAAGCTGCCGTTCCGCATCCTGGGCACGGTCGCCGACGCATTGGCCGCCGGCCGGCCCGTCGACCGCCTGGCCCTGCCCCTGGCCGCCTGGATGCATTTCGTCCGCCGCCGCGCCGCCGAGGGCGTGACCATCGTCGACCCCCTGGCCGAACGCCTGGTCGCCACGGCCGCCGCCTGCACCGGCGACGCCGCCGCCGACGTCGCCCAGTTCCTGAAGCTGGAGCCGGTGTTCAGCCGCGAGCTGGCGGGCGATGCGGTGTTGGTGGCGGCGCTGGTGAAGGCGTACGGCGAGCTGGGCTGACACCAGAGCCTCGAGTTCGGCTCCTCGCTTTCCCCTTCTCTCGTCATCCCGGGCCTTGTGCCCGGGACCCATCTGTCCGCCGCAGATGCAGGAGGGTGGCGCGCTGGCGCGCCAGTTCGCTTCACCGTCAGCTGAACCATGGGTCCCGGGCACAAGGCCCGGGATGACGAGCTTTGAGGGTCGGAATGACCAGATCAAAGATCGCTAAAAACCCCTACCGCCTCACGCCCCGCCCCGTGGCCACCGGGGCCACGGTGGCCAACAGGATCTGCAGGTCGAACAGCAGGCCCTGCCGCCGCAGGTATTCGGCGTCGAGCGCCACCTTCTGGGCGATGGCGATCTCGTCGCGACCGTTGATCTGGGCCCAGCCGGTGACGCCGGGCCGCAGGGCGTCGACCCCGGCCTCGGTGCGCAGGGCCACTAGGTCGTGCTGGTTGAACAGGGCCGGCCGCGGCCCCACCAGGCTCATGTCGCCGACCAGCACGCTCCACAGCTGCGGCAGCTCGTCGAGGCTGGTCTTGCGCAGGAAGGCGCCCGGCGGGGTCAGCCAGCGGTCCGGATCGTCGAGCAGGTGGGTGGCGACCTCGGGCGCGTCGGTGCGCATGGTGCGGAACTTGGGCATGGCGAACAGCCGGTTGCCCCGCCCCACCCGCTGCGACCAGTAGAGGGCCGGGCCTGGCGAGGTCAGCCGCACCACGGCGGCCACCGCTAGCAGCGGAACGGCCAGCAGCAGCAGGGCCGCGCCGGAGGCCACCACGTCGAAAAGCCGCTTCACGCCCGACGCATCGCTCTACGACGCATCGCTCTAGGCCAGGTCGCCGGAGGCCGCGTCGAGCAGCAGATAGGCCCGGCCGGCTTCCGACGACAGCAGGGCCGCCAGCAGGAAGCCCTCGCGGTCCTGTTCCGAGGCCTGCTCGATCATTCCCGAATAGCGGCGCAGAAACCGCTCGGCGTCGGCACGCAGCGGCGCGTCGGAGAACAGGCGGCGGACCAGGCGACGGATGGCGGCCGGGGCCAGGGTCTTGACCACCTCGCGGGCGCCCGCGCCGTCGCGGGTCTGGATGACCGCGGCGATCTCGTCGATGCGGCTGCGCGGCAGCAGGGCCGTGGCGTCGATGCCCATGGCCAGGATCTCGGCGGCCATCTTCTCGCCGAGGGCGGCGTCGCCCGGCGAGGCGTTTTCCAGGCCCGACAGAAGGTTGCGCCACGACCAGCCGCCCAGCGGCTCGGCCCGCTCGCTCGGCGGGGCCGCCGCGGGCGTCGGCGCGGTCGGCGGCGCGTGGCGACCGCCGGCGGCGTCGAACATGGTGCGGAACTCGTCGTCGGTGGCCGTGGGGGTCAGCCGCAGGCGCGGGCGCAGGCCGATCTCCTCGGCGCTGGGGGCGTTGGCGGCCGGGGCCGGCGGCGGGGCGACCGGGGCGGGAGCGACGGGCGGCGGGCTCTGCGGCGGCCGGGGCGCGGGGGTCGGGGCGGCGCGCGGCGCTGCCTGAGCCGGGGCGGCGGCGCCGAGCGCGCCCATCCGGCTGACCGCCTCGCTGAGCATGTCGTAGTTGCGGCGCACCCGCTCCTGGAACGCCTGGTCGATGGCCGCCGTCTCCTCGGCGGTGCGGCGGGCCGAGAGCCGCAGGTCCTCGATGCCCTTGTCGATCTGGGACCGGACCTCGTTGGCCTGGGCTAGGGCCTCGGCCGGCAGGTCGGCGGTGCGGCGGCCGACATCGGCCAGCATCGCCTCCATCTCGGCAATGGTGGCGCGGGCGGTCTCGACGCTTTCGGCCAGCTTCTGGGCCGTCCGGGCCCCGGCCTGCTCGACCACCTGGGCCGACTGCTCGATCAGGTCGCGCGCCTCGTCCATCCGCGATTCGAACACCGTGTCGGCCTTCTGGCCGGCGGCGAAGGCGATCTCGTTGAGCTGGTCGACCCGGCCGCGCGCGGTCTCGACCCGGCGCTCTACCCCTTCGCTGGCCCGGTGGGCGGCGGCGGCCATGGCGTCCAGGGCCTGGGCCAGGGCGGTCTCCAGATCGCTGCGCTGGCCGTGGGCGGCGCTGGCCAGGGCGGCGATGGCGCTGGAGGTCTCGGCCGCCAGGGCCTCGCGCTCGGCCCGGGCCGCCTCGGCGACCTCGCGCAGCTGCTGGGCCGCCGCGCCGATCAGGCCGCGCAGCACCTCGGCCCCCATGGCCGCCATGTCGCCCATCTCGGTGGCGCCGGCCCGGGTATGGCCGATGAACTCGGTCAGCTGGGCGGTGCGGGTCTCGGTCTCGGCGGCGAAGTCCTCCTGGTCGGCGCGCAGCGACTGGCTGGCGGCGACCAGGGCGGCGCGCTGCTGGGCCAGGGTGCGCTCGACCGCGCCCATCTGGTCGCCGACCCCCTGGCCGGCGGTCTCCAGCCGGGCGACCTGCCGCGACAGGTCCTCGGCCCCGATCCGGGCGGCGTCGGAGGCCTCGGCGGCGGCCGCGGCCAGGTCGGCGGCGCGGGCGGCCAGGGCGGCCTCGGCCTCGCGCAGCTGGGTCTCGGCCAGGTCAGAGGCCTCGGCCACCATCCGGGCCTGACTGCCGATGGCGTCGACCACGGCGGTGGACTGGGCGTCCAGGGTGGTGGCCAGGGCGTGCATGGCCTGGCGCTCGTGGCCCAGGCCCTCCGACAGCTGCTGGGCCATGCGGGCGGACTCGCCGGTGGCCTGGGCCAGGGCCAGGGTCTCCTCGGCCAGGGCCTCGCGCAGCGCCAGGATGCGGGCGCGCGCCTCGTCGGCGGCGGCGTTGGCCGCCTCGATCTCGGCCCGGATGCCGTCCACTGCGCCGGTGACCCCGGCCGCGGCCAGGGTCGCGGGGGTCAGCAGCCGGTCGGTCATCACCCGGTTGCGCTTGAGCTCGGCCGACACGCCCATGGCCTGGCGCAGCATGTAGGCGCCCAGCAGGGTGAAGACGGCGGGACCCACGGCCATGGCGGCGAACACCGCCAAGGCGAAGCGGTCGACCTTCAGCGACGGCACGCCGGCCCCATAGCCCAGGGCGAAGGCGATCGGCGCCAGGGTCCAGAGCGCGGCGGCGGCGAGGGCCAGGCTCCAGAACAGCGGGGCCGGCATGGGTTTCTTGTCTTCGTAGGTCGACAATGGCGTGGCCGGCGAGGTGTCACGCGGCGGGGACACCGCGGCTTCGGAACGCCTGGACGGGGCCGGCGGTTCGGGTTCGGCCGCCGGGGCCGGCGGCTGGGCGGCGGGCGCGGTCAGGAACGACGGCAGCGGCGCCAGGGATTCGGCCTCGACCGGCGCGGCCCGCTTGCTCCGCGGCGTGTAGGGAACGAAGGGCTCGGGAGTCTTGACCTCGGGCGCGGGCGGCGGCTCGGCCTCCGCCTCGGCCGCGGGGGGCGGCGGCTCCACGGGTTCGGGCTCGGGGACCGGTTCCGGCTTGGGGGTCGCGGCGAAAAAGCCCCGCCGGACGCTGGCGCGAGCGGGCTCCGCGACGGGTTCCGGGGCGGGATCGGCGCCGAGCGCCAGCGGACCCCGGTCGAGAGTCGGCGGCGGCGCCTCGGGCACGGCGGCGATGTCGAGATCCGTGTCCGGTTCGCTGACAGGCGCGTCCGCATCAGGCTCGGCCCGACGGCCGACGTCCTCGACCGGCGGCTCCACGGGAATGCCGGAGAAATCAAGCGGTTGGCGCTTCTTAGGCTTCATACGCAGCCATAGTCCCAGGGCGAACGGCTTGGGGCCGGATGAACATCGCCGCGCGGACGCCCCACCCTCGCGCAACGAACAAACCTAACGGCGAAAAGCCCGCGCGCATAGCGGGTTCCGCCGGTTTTCGGCTGGCGGCAAGCGGTTGACGCGTTAAGGGCCTAGGCGCTGACCGCCACGGTCTGCCGATGCGGGCAGGTGGAGGTGCTTTCGACGGCTTCCTGGCGGGGCGAACGGGCGACGGTGCGCTCGACCTTGTGCGGCGCCTTGACTTGGCACTCGAAGGCCACGCCGAACTGGCACAGGGCCATGGCCGAGAGCCAGAGCATGATCGCAGCGAAGAATTCAGCCAGGGCGGACATCGGCGAACCCATATTCCGATAGCGACGTTATGCGATAGTTCGCGGCCGAGCTCGAATGAACTTTTGGTCATGAAAGGCCGACGAGGGCCGCTAGGCCGCCGAGGCCGGCGGCCGACGCGCCAGCTTCAACGCCCCAGCGAGACCCAGCCCGGCCATCGCCGCCATGGCCAGGTAGCCGCGCGTCCCCAGGGCGTCGAACAGCGGCCCCGAGGCCAGGGTGCCCACGCCCAGCATGAAGCCGGCCGACAGGGCCGAGTTGATCGCCTGGGCGGCCGAGGCGCTGGCGGGCGGGGCCAGGCGCTCGATCAGCCGCAGCGAGGCCATGAAACTGGCCGCGAAGGTTAGGGCATGCAGAGCCTGCAGCGGAAACAGCAGCCATAGCGGCGGGGCGAAGGCGTAGGCGGTCCAGCGCAGCAGGGCGGCCGCTCCGCCCAGCACCAGCAGCTTCTCGGGCCCGACCTTGCGCCGCCAGGGCTCGGCGAACCACATGAAGCCGACCTCGACGGCGACCCCGACGCCCCACAGCACCCCGATCATCGGGGCCGGAATCCCTTGCTGTCGCCACAGCAGGGCCGAGAAACCGTAATAGAAGGCGTGGGCGCCCTGGATCAGGCCGGTGGCGGCCACGGCCAGCAGGAAGGTCCGGTCGCGCAGCAGGCCGCCCAGGCCCGCCCAGCGCGCCTGGCGGTCGGGCTTGGCCCCGGCCGCATGCACCCGCTCGGGCGGCAGGACCGCGACCGAGACCACGGCCACGCCGACCAGGGCGGCGGTGATCCAGGCGACGATGACGCTGGGCGCGGCCACGGTCAGCACCGCCCCCATGGCCAGGTTGGCGACGATGAAGGCCGCCGAGCCGGCCCCGCGCGGCAGGCCGTAGTTGAAGCCGTCCAGCCGCGCCCGGCGCAGGGTCAGGACGTCGATCAGCGGCGTCAGGGTGGTCATGAAGGTCATGCCGACCAGCCAGCAGGCCAGCAGCCCCCAGAAGCCCGGCGCGGCCAGCATGGCGGCGTAGCCGGCCGCCCCGCCGACCGCCAGCAGGGCCAGGGGCGTGCGCCGCAGCGCAAAACCGTCGGCCCACACCGCCAGCACCGGTCCGGTCAGCGGCCGGATCAGCAGCGGCGCGGCCAGGATCAGGCCGATCTGCGCGCCGCTCAGGCCGCGGGCGTGGAAATAGGTGGCGATGAACGGCAGGCTGACGCCGGTCCCCAGATAGGAGACCACATAGAACAGGCCCAGCCGGACAGGCGCGGACGACATGGCTGAACCCTCCTGATCCCTTCTCCCCTTGCGGGAGAAGGTGGCGGCCGAAGGCCGACGGATGAGGGGTCGCGCCGCCCTACCCGCCGCACGCAGCGGAAACCGCCATCGACCCCTCATCCGACCTCGCTCCGCGAGGCCACCCTCTCCCGCAAGGGGAGAAGGAAAGTGCTACTCCGCCCCGCCGAACCGGGCCGTCCATTCGGCGATCTGTTCGTCCTCGATCTTCTTGAACAGCACCTCGGGCGCGCGGACCGGCAGGCCGATCGGCAGGCTCGACAGTTCGGCGGCGGCGTCGGTGGTCGGCCAGGCCGGCGGCCAGGCCAGTTGGAAAGCCTCGCCGATCGTCTCGGCCGCGAACGGGATGAACGGGGCGGAGACGCGGGCGTAGAGCGCCGCCAGGTTCAGGGCCGTGCGGACGATGACCGCGGCGCGGTCGCGGTCGGTCTTGATCGCCGTCCACGGGGCGGCTTCCTGCAGATATTCGTTGCCGACCACCCACAGGGCCCGCAGGGCCTGGGCGCTCTTGCGCACCTCGATGGCCTCCATCTGCTCGGCGAGATCCGCCAGGCGGGCGGCGACGTCGGCGTAGAGCTTCTCCTCCAGCGGCCCCGGCGCGCCGCCGTCCGGGATCACCCCGTCGAACTTGCTCTCGGTGAACTTCAGGATGCGGTTGACGAAATTGCCCAGCACGTCGGCCAGGTCGCGGTTCACGGCGCTGGCGAACTGCTCCCAGGTGAAGGCGGTGTCGCTGCTCTCGGGCGAATTGGAGGTCAGGTACCAGCGCCACAGGTCCGGCGGCAGCAGCTCCAGCGCCGCGTCCATGAACACCCCGCGCCGGCCGCTGGTCGAGAACTTGCCGCCGTACCAGTTGAGCCAGTTGAAGGCCTTGAGCATGTCGACGCTCTTCCACGGCTCTTCCGAGCCGAGGATGGTGGCGGGGAAGCTGACGGTGTGGAAGGCGACGTTGTCCTTGCCCATGAACTGCACGTAGCGGACGTCGGCCGCGCCCTCGTCGGTGCGCCACCACGACTTCCAGTCGCGGCCGGGCCCGGCCTCGGCCCACTCCTGGGTGGCGGCGATGTACTCGATGGGCGCATCGAACCAGACGTAGAACACCTTGTCCTCGAAGCCCGGGCGCGGGAACTCGCCCTTGGTCACCGGGATGCCCCAGGAAAGGTCGCGGGTGATGCCGCGGTCGATCAGGCCCTCGTCCAGGTGCTTGTAGGCGATCGACTTGGCCAGCAGCTGCCAGTCGGGATGGCTGTCGATCCAGGCCCGGATGCGTTCGGCCATCTTGGTCTGCAACAAATAGAGGTGGCGGGTGTCGCGCACCTCCAGGTTCCGCGATCCGGAGATCACCGAATAGGGATCCTTCAGGTCGATGGGGTCCAGCAGGTTGCCGCAGTTGTCGCACTGGTCGCCGCGCGCCTTCTCGAAGCCGCAGTGCGGGCAGGTGCCCTCGATGTAGCGGTCGGGCAGGAAGCGCTTGTCGTCGATGGAATAGACCATCTGGTCGACGCGTTCCTCGATCAGGCCGCGGTCCTCCAGCACCTGGGCGAAATGCTGGGTCAGGCGATGGTTCTGCGGCGAGGACGAGCGGCCGAAGTGGTCCCAGGACAGGCCGAAGGCGCGGCCGACGTCGTGCTGCAGCACGTGCTGCTCGGCGCAATAGCTGGCCACGTCCTGGCCGGCGGCGGCGGCGGCCAGCTCGGCCGGGGTGCCGTGCTCGTCGGTGGCGCAGATATAGAGGGTGTCATGCCCCCTCGCCCGCTGGAACCGCGCATAGACGTCGGCCGGCAGCATCGATCCCGCCAGATTGCCCAGGTGCTTGATCCCGTTGATGTACGGCAGGGCGGAGGTGATCAGGATGCGGGCCATGAGGCGATCGGTCTTTCGGGAGTCGCGGGGAGCGGTTGGATATAGAAGCTGGGGCGACGAAACGAAAGCTTCGGCGCGCGGGGCGGCGGTAACGATGGAAGATCGGTCGGTGCGCGGCGGAGGGGGTTCGGGCCGCCGGTTGATCGCCGCTTTCGACCGGCGCGGACATCGCCACACGCGAATTAGGTGCTCAGCGCCGGGTGTCGACGGCGATCCAGTTCACTTCCCAGCTGATCCCGCCGTCGTCGGAAAACGCCTGCTCGAAACGAGCGGAGTTGGCGGTCACCTCAGAGATGATGAAGCGCACCAGGATGGCCCGGCCGCCCAGCGTGTCCTGTCCGTAGAATACGCCGCGACCGTTCCTGAACTCGCCATATACCGGCCGGGACAGCACCCCGCCGCCGGCGAAGTTGAGGCTCCACTGCCGGGCGTCCGGATCGTACAGGCGCAAGGACAGGCCCTCGATCCGTCCGGCCGGTCCTTCGACCTTCAGTTCGACGAGATTGGCGCGGCCGTCCAGCACAGGACGCACGATCGTCACGCCCTCGTACTTGACCCAGGTGCTCGAGCCGCTCAGGGGGTGCTGGAGACGAGACAGGCGCGTCGTCCATTCGCCGATCTCCCAGTCAAAGTCCCGCTGACCGTCTCGACTCTCGGGGACGGCGGCGGGGGATGGCTGCGCAGCGGCGGCCAACGGCGGACCGCCGAGCAAAAGCGTCGCCGCAGCGATGGCTGCGCTCAAACCGCAGATCATGCCGCCCTCCAAACGTCCCGCTATGAACGGCAATAAAGCGCATCCGGGCGGCGGAGTCTCTGGGGAGAAGGCGCCCCCTTTCCTACCTTCCCTCCCCATTTCGGGGAGGGTGGGCCCGAAGGGGTCGGGTGGGGAGCGGTGCAGGGTGGTGGACGGGGGCGATCGGCCGACTCAGCAGGCCCCACCCGACCCTGGCTCCGCCAGGGCCACCCTCCCCGAAATGGGGAGGGAAGGGATTTCGCGGGGATCGACGCCGCTCCATCCCCGCCGCCCGCGCCAAGAACCCCAGCAACTTCAACGCCCTGAAAAATAACCAGCGTCCCCAACCCGCCAGGGCTCAAACCTCCCGCACAATCACGGCTGTCTCCGTCGCGGAGGAGGGCGCTTGGTACCGACCCGAAGCGGCGATGGAGATGGAACCGAGCGGGGCCGCCTGGGCCTGGCGATCGGATCGCGGCGGGCGGCGGGGCTCAGAAGGCTCCAAGGCCCTTCGCGGACGGTGGCGGGACAGGCGGGTCGACGGGGCCGGGAGGTTCAAACCGGCCTGTTCCAGGATCTGTCGGAGTCGCTGACGGCCCCTTCCGGGCGACTTTGATCCTGCCCGTCCGAGGGGGAACGTCGATCGGGATGAAACAGGCCCTCAGTCGCCGTCCCTCGAGAAAAACGGTTCCGCGGAGCGGTCTGTCCAAGCCGAAACGCAAACACACTACCCACGGTCTCCGGGCCTGGCCCGGCCGCTCCGCACCTCCTCACCCAACTCGTCGCGAAAGCCCGAGGCCGAAGAACCGTGTCCGCGCCGCACCGGCCGGCGGCGCGGCTCCAGGAGCGCCGATGCCCCCTGCCCTAGTTTTCCAGCCGCGCCACCAGGCTGGAGGTGTCCCAGCGGTTTCCGCCCATGGCCTGGACCTGCGCATAGAAGCCGTCGATCAGCGCCGTGGCCTCCAGCCGGGCCCCGTTGACGCCCGCCTCGGCCAGGGCGATGCCGAGGTCCTTACGCATCCAGTCGACCGCGAAGCCGAAGTCGAACCGTCCTTCGGCCATGGTCTTCCAGCGGTTCTCCATCTGCCAGGACTGGGCCGAGCCCTTGGAGATCGCCGCCAGCACGTCGTCGGTCGGCAGGCCGGCCCGCTTGGCGAAATGCAGGGCCTCGGCCACGCCCTGGACGACGCCGGCGATGGCGATCTGGTTGCACATCTTGGTCAGCTGGCCCGCGCCCGACGGCCCCATCCGGCGCAGGGCCTTGGCGTAGGCGTTCAGCGCCGGCTCGGCCCGGGCGTAGGCGGCTTCGTCGCCGCCGGCCATGATCGTCAGCTGGCCGGCCTCGGCCCCGGCCTGGCCGCCCGACACCGGGGCGTCGACGAAGGCCCGGCCCGCAGCCTGGGCGGCGGCGTCCATCTCGCGCGCCACCGTCGCCGAGGTCGTGGTGTGGTCGACGATCACCCCGCCCGCCGCCAGGGCCGGCAGGGCCTGCGCCACGACGTCGCGCACGTCGTCGTCATTGCCCACGCACAGCATCACCAGCTCGGCCCCGGCCGCCGCCTCGGCGATGGTCGGCTTGGCGACGCCGCCGTGCCTTTCGACCCAGCGGGCGGCCTTGCCCGGACTGCGGTTGAACACGGTCACGTCGTGACCGGCGGCCTTCAGGTGGCCGGCCATCGGAAAGCCCATCACGCCCAGGCCGATAAACGCCGTCTTCATCCCGCGAACTCCCGAAAGCCCAAGCTGTGGAAAGGGTCCGACATCGCCCGCCGCGGCGGCGATCGCAACGGCATTTTAACGTCCAGGCCTCAGCTTCCGAGAAACAGCGTTAAACGGGCTTAAGCACAATGGCCGTCAGCGGCGAACAGCCGATCGTCATCAAGAAGGTCAAGAAGGTCATCGGGGGCGGCCACCATGGCGGCGCCTGGAAGGTGGCCTATGCCGACTTCGTGACCGCGATGATGGCCTTCTTCCTGCTGATGTGGCTGCTGAACGTCACCAGCCCCGAGCAGAAACAGGGCATCGCCGACTATTTCGCCCCTGCCTCGGTCTCGTCGACCACCAGCGGCTCGGGCGGCATCCTGGGCGGCACCTCGCTGGGCGACGACGGCGCCAAGGCCGACGGCAAGATGTCGGTGATCCAGCAGATGGCGCCCGAGGCGCCGACCCAGACCGACAAGCAGGGCCAGAGCTCGACCACCGCCAGCCTCGACTCGGCCAGCGAGCAGGCCCTGCGCGACGCCTTGGCCAAGAAGGAGCAGGACAGCTTCGCCTCGGCCGCCCAGTCGCTGCGCCAGTCGCTGCAGGAGATGCCGGAACTGGCGGAGCTGTCCAAGCAGATCATGATCGACCAGACCCCCGAGGGCCTGCGCATCCAGCTGATCGACCAGGACGGCCGCTCGATGTTCAAGGAAAACTCGCGCGAGCCGAACGACCGGGCCCGCATCCTGCTGCGGGCGGTGGCCAAGATCATCAACCAGCTGCCCAACCGCATCACCATTTCGGGCCACACCAGCGCCAGCCCCGCCGGCAAGCGCTCCGACAGCGACTGGTCGCTGTCGGCCGAGCGCGCCGACGCCTCGCGCCAGGTGCTGAGCGGGGCCGGAGTCGACGAGGACCGCATCTACCAGGTGTCGGGCAAGGCCAATTCCGAGCCGCTCTACGCCGACGACCCGACCCTGGCCGGCAACCGCCGGATCTCGATCGTGCTGCTGCGCGAGAAGCCGGTGCTGCCCGATGGCCTCTGAGCGCGGCGCCTGTGACCCGATGCCGCTGTCCCCGCTAGCGCCGCTTGCGCAAGCCGCGCGGATACCGCCTAATCGCTCATCCGCCGCAGGTCGGCATCCCTAGAGGAAACAGGCGCTTTTCCGTGACGCAGCATTTCCCGACCCGACAGCTGCGGTTCTTCCTGACGGCGCCCACGCCTTGCCCCTACCTGCCCGGCCGCGAGGAACGCAAGGTCTTCGCCCACCTGCCGCTGTCCGACGGCCCGACCGTCAATGACAGCCTGACCCAGGTCGGCTTCCGCCGCTCGCAGAACATCGCCTACCGCCCCGCCTGCGAGACCTGCCGCGCCTGCCAGTCGGCCCGGGCCCCGGCCGCCGACTACGTGTTCTCGCGCTCGGAACGCAAGGTCCTGGCCCGCAACACCGACCTGGAGCGTCACCTGGTCGAGGCCGAGGCGACGCTGGAGCAGTTCGAGCTGCTGCGCCGCTACCTGCTGACCCGACACGCCGACGGCGGCATGGCCGAGATGACCTGGCCCGACTATGTGGCCATGGTCGAGGACACCGCGGTCCGCACCCACCTGATCGAGTACCGCCTGCGCTCGCTGGACCGCGGGCCCGGCGACCTGATCGCCTGCGTGCTGGTCGACGTCCTCGCCGACGGCCTGTCGCTGGTCTACAGCTTCTACGACCCGACCCTGGTCAAGCGCAGCCTGGGCTCGTTCATCATCCTCGACCACATCGTCCAGGCCCAGGCCAACAGCTTGCCCTATGTCTATCTGGGCTACTGGGTCCCGGGCAGCGAGAAAATGGCCTACAAGGCCCGCTACTCGCCGCTGGAGATTCTCAAGCCCGGCGGCTGGGCCCTGATGTCGGCCCGCGAGCGCGGGGCGCGGCCGCCCAAGCCGGTCGGCGGCGCCAGTCCGGACAACGCCGGCCTGGAGCTCAGCGACGCGGAACCCGCCGAGATCGGCGGCTTCCCCTCGCCGGGCAAGCCCTGAGCGGGCCCCTACCGCGCGAAGCTGACCCCGCCGTCCACGGTGACGGCCGAACCCACCACATAGTCGCCGGCCCGCGAGGCCAGGTAGATCGCCGCCCCGGCCATGTCCTCGATCGTGCCGATGCGGCCGGCCGGGATGCGGCCGGACACCTCGTCGGCATGGTCGCGGGCGACCTTGTTCATGTCAGAGGCGAAGGCCCCGGGGGCGATGCAGCTGACGGCGATGTTCTCCGGCGCCAGGCGCAGGGCCATGCGCTTGGTCATGTGCAGCAACCCAGCCTTGCTGGCCCCGTACGGATAGGTCTCGTCGGTGGTCACCGACTGGCCGTCGATCGAGGCGATGTTGATCACCTTGGCGACATGGTCCTTGGCCGCGGCCCGCAGGTGGCCGATCAGGGCCTGGGTCAGGAAGAACGGCGTCTTCATGTTGAGGTCGACGACCTTGTCCCAGCCGCTCTCGGGGAAGTCGTCGAAGGGCGCGCCCCAGGCGGCCCCGGCGTTGTTGACCAGGATGTCGAGCTTGTCCTCGCGCTCGGAGATCCGCGCCACCAGGCCCTGGACGCCTTCCAGGGTCGAGACGTCGGCCGGCAGCGATACGCACTCGCCCAGAGCCGACAGTTCCTCCGCGGTCGCGTCGCAGGCGGCGGCCTTGCGGGCCGAGACATAGACCCGGCGGGCGCCGTAGGTCAGGAAGCCCTCGGCGATCATCCTGCCGATGCCGCGCGAGCCGCCGGTGACCAGGGCGACGCGGCCCTTCAGGGAGAACAGATTCTGCATGGGTCGATCCTTCACGGGGGTTGCGGGCGGTTACTGCGCCGGGTCGACCAGGGCCTGGTAGACCAGGGTCGCGGCGGTTTCGTCGATATGGGCCAGGGCCGGGTCGGCCTCCTTGCCCAGGATGTGGATCATGCCCAGCATCAGCAGGTCGTTCTTGGGATCGACCCAGAACCAGGTGCCGGCCGCCCCGCCCCAACTGAAGGTCCCCTGCCCTTGCAGCGTGCCGGCCCGGGCCGGATCGGCGACCACCGCAAGGTCGAGGCCGAACCCTCGGCCCCTGGCCGGCGAGAACAGCGCGCCTGGGGCGGCCATCACGGCGTCGGACAGGTGGTTGGAGGCCATCAGCCTGACCGTCGCCGGGGCCAGGATTCGCGCGCCGTCGAGCTCGCCGCCGTTCAGCAGCATCTGGGCGAAGCGGGCGTAGTCGGCGGTGGTCGAGACCAGGCCGCCCCCGCCGGAGGCCACGGTCGGCGGCTTGCTGACGTCCAGCACCATGAAATTGTCGGCGACCACCCGCTTTCCCGACTTCGGGTCGATGGCGTAGAGCGTCGCCAGGCGGTCCTGCTTGGCCGGAGGGAGCCAGAAGCCGGTGTCGGTCATCTTCAGGGGGCCGAAGATCCGGGCCTGCATGAAGTCGGCCAGGCTCTGGCCCGACAGTTTCTCGACGATGTAGCCCTGCACGTCGACCGAGGCGCTGTAGCGCCATTCCACGCCCGGCTGGCTGGCCAGGGGCAGCTTGGCCAGGGTGTCGATGAAGGCCTGGGGCGTCTTGGAGGCGAGCAGGCCGCTGTCGCGATAGGCCTTCTCGACCGGCTGATCCGTGCGCAGGCCGTAGGCGAAGCCGCCGGCGTGGGTCATGATCTCGCGCATGGTCGGCGGGCGGGAAGCCGGCTCGGTGACGAAGGTCCCGTCCGGGTTCTGGCCCTTATAGACCCGCAGATTGGCGAACTCGGGGACGTACTTGCTGACCGGATCGTCCAGTCGCCAGCGGCCCTCCTCGAACAGGATCATCATCGCCACGCCGGTCACCGGCTTGGTCTGGGAATAGATCCGGAACACCGTGTCCCTGGTCATCGGCGGGCCGTCGAGGGCTTTTCGGCCATAGGCCTCGAACGCCACGATCTTGCCGTGGCGGGCCAGCAGGACGGTCGCGCCGGGCACATGGCCCTGGTCGACCAGCCCTCGCATATAGGCCTCCAGGCGTCTGAGCCGTTCGGGCGAGAAGCCGACGCTGTCGGGCGCGGCTGGAGCCAGGGCCGCGCTTTGCGTCCTGGACGCGCTCCAGGCCGGAGCGGCCGTCAAGCTCAAGGCGGCGAGCGCCGCCGCCATCACCCGCCGAATCCGCATCCTCCGCCCCGAACAGTTGTTTTAAGGCACCTTAGCTCGCTTTGACGAAGCGGCAATGACCCTTTGCTGCGATCGCCTAGGCCATTGCCCGCCCCCCGCTGTTGCGGCTAAGGAGAACCCCCCGCTCGGCGTAGCGGTCCTGGCCGGTTTAGCTCAGCTGGTAGAGCAGCGGTTTTGTAAACCGAAGGTCGCGGGTTCGAGTCCTGCAACCGGCACCATCATGACCGAGGCGCGACGGCCCACCGGTCTTCGCCGGCGAGACGGACTGGAAGAGGATTTCAGCCCTCAACCATCCCGCGCTCGCCGCCCAGTCGCGCCAGCGCCTCCGGCCCCGCCGCCCCGGGCTTGTCGAGCGGGAAATCGTAGACCGCCGTGGCGCCATAGCGGTGCGGGGCCTGGGGATCGCGGCGGCGCTTGTCGAAGGCCAGGACCCGGGTGCCCAGCTTAAAGGCCTCCTTGATGTCGTGGGTGACCATCATGATGGTCAGGCCGTGCTCCCGCCACAGGCCGGTGATCAGGGCGTGCATGTCCAGCCGCACGCCGGGGTCCAGCGCCCCGAACGGCTCGTCGAGCAGCAGGATGCGCGGCTTCTTGATCAGGGCCTGGGCGATGGCCAGGCGCTGCTGCATGCCGCCCGACAGCTGGGCCGGATGGACGTCGCCGCTGTCGCCCAGGCCAACGGCGGCCAACATCAGGTCGGCCTGTTCCAAGGCCGCGCGGCGCCGGCCCCCCGACAGCCGTCCGCGCAGGGGCGAGCCCTCGCAGTCCAGGCCGAACACCACGTTGTCGCGGGCGTTGAGGTGCGGGAACACCGAATATTTCTGGAACACCACGCCGCGGTCCGGCCCCGGCTCGGCCCGCAGCCGGCGGCCGTCGAGGTCGATGGCGCCGCGGCTGGGCGCCTCCTGGCCCAGGGCCAGGCGCAGGAAGGTGCTCTTGCCCGCCCCCGACGGCCCGACGATCGAGACGAAGCTGCCCTGGGTGATCCCCAGGTCGACGTTCTCGAGCACGACCTTGTCGCCGTACTCCACCCAGACGTTGCGGAAGGTCAGCAGGTCCATCTCAGCGCCCCCGTACGGGATGGGCCCAGGGATAGGCGCGGCGGCTGATCATCCGCAGGCCGGCGTCCATCAGCACCGCCAGCACCGAGATCCAGACGACATAGGGCAGGATGATGTCCATCGACAGGTAGCGGCGGACCAGGAAGATCCGGTAGCCCAGGCCGACATCGGCGGCGATCGCCTCGGCCGAGATCAGATAGACCCAGGCCGGGCACAGCGACAGCCGCAGGCTGTCGATCAACCGCGGCATGGCCTGGGGCAGCGCCACCCGCAGGGCCAGCTGCCAGGTGCTGGCCCCCAGGGTCTGGGCCTTGACCAGCTGCTCTTCGGGGATGGCGGCGACCTGGGCGGCCAGGTCGCGGACCATCACCGGGGTGATGCCGATGACGATCAGGGCGATCTTGGCGGTCTCGCCCAGGCCGAAGACGATGAACAGGATCGGCAGCACCGCGATCGGCGGCACCACGGCGATCACCGCCACCAGCGGTCCGAACTTGGCCCGCAGCAGCGGCAGCAGGCCCAGGCCCAGGCCCAGCACCAGGGCGGTCCCGGTCGCGATGACCAGGGCGATCCCGATCCGCCTGAGGCTGGCGGCCGTGTCGACCACCAGGGGCGCCGCGCCGGTCAGGGGATCGACCCGGGCCATCAGCTGCACCGCCTCGACCATGGCGGCCGGGGTCGGCAGCAGCTTGTCGCGCGGGTTTTCGGCGTGGCGGGCCTGGGAGGCCATCAGATAGACCAGCGCCACCGCCAGCAGCGGCAGCAGACCCAGCAGCACGCGAAGGCCGCCCCTGGGTCTGACGTTCAACAAGCGGCGCATGGGTTCGGGTCCTGCAGGGCGCTACAGCTTGCCCTCGGCCGCCTGCTGAACATAGCTCGGATCGAAGCGCAGCTTCACATTGGCCGGATCGCCCAGGGTCTTGCCGCCCGGGAAGCTGATGCCGATGTCGTCCACCGACTTCGCGCCCTGGCCGAACAGGCCCATGCTGAAGCTGAACTTGCGCACCCGGTCGTTGGCGGTGACCAGGTCGGGGCTGACCGTAGCGGCCAGGGCGGCCTTGGGATCGGCATAGAGATAGGTGGTCTTCAGCTGGCTCTCGAACCCGGCCAGGTCCGAGCCCGACAGCTTGGCCATCGCCTCGCGGGCCGCCTTGCCCTCGGGGGTCTGGGCGACGGTCAGGGCCAGGGTCTCGTACCAGATGCCGGTCAGGGCCTTGCCCAGATTGGGATTGGCCTTCAGGGCCTCGGTGCTGACCATCAGGCCGTCGAGGATCTCGCCGGGGATCTTGGAGCTGTCGAACACCTCGGTCGCGCCGGGCATCTTCTTCACTTCCGACAGCTGCGGGTTCCAGGTCACCAGGGCCTTGGTGTCGGCGGCGCTGTAGGCGGCGACGATGTCGGCGTCGGAGGTGTTGACCGTCTTGACGTCGGCCATCTTCAGCCCGGCCTTCTCGAGGGCGCGGGCCAGCAGGTAGTGCGACACCGACAGCTCGACCAGGTTGACCGGCCGGCCCTTGATCTCGGCCAGGCTCTTGCCGTTCTTCAGGATCACTCCGTCATTGCCGTTGGAATAGTCGCCGATCATCAGGACCGTGGTGTCCTTGCCGGCGGCGGCCGGCACGGTCAGGGCGTCCATATTGGTGGCGGTGACGCCGTCCAGCTTGCCGGCCGAGAACTGGTTGAGGGATTCGACATAGTCGTTGATCTGCACCAGCTCGATCTGCACGCCGTACTTGTCGGCCCACTTCTTCACGATGCCCGACTGCTGGGCGTAGGCCCAGGGCATCCAGCCGGCATAGATGGTCCAGCCGATCTTGTAGCTGCTCTTGGCCGCCGTCGCCGCCGGCGCGGCCGCGGTCGCCGCCTTGTCGGCGGGTTTGGGTCCGCACGAGGCCAGCGCCAGGCAGGACATGGCCATGGCCGCAATGAAACGCTTGCGGGTGAACAAGACACTCATGAGCGGGCTCCCTTGAAATCGCTGAGCCCAAGGTTTCGCATATTACGAGTTTGCGCAATCGTAATACTGAAGGCGGCGGATTCCGCGCTCCGTCACCGCGGAACCTGCATCAAAAACAAGCCGCCCGCCCTGGCGGCGCCGCTTCATGCGCCGTTCCGGCCCGCCGGAGGGTCAGACGGCCTCGTCCTCCAAGGCCCGGCGCACCAGGGCGCTGTCGACATATTGCTCCATGCTGACGATCTTGCCGTCCCTGAGCCGGTAGAGGTGAGCGAAGGTGGCGGTCATCGCCCTGCCCGTCGCCCGGTATGTCCCCGAATAGACGCCGAAGGCGGCGACGCGGTCACCGTCCTCCAGATAGGTGTGGGCCTCCGCCCGATAGTCGATCCATTCGGTCGCCAGACGATGAAAGACCCCGGCCAGGATCGCCTCGGGACCGACATAGGTCCCCGCATAGGGAAAGCCGGCGGCCTCGGTCCAGGCCGCGTCGGGCGCCAGGGCGGTCAGCAGGCGCTCGCCCTTCTCGGCGGGCGAGGCCTCATAGGTGGCGCGGATGATGTCCTTGTTCGAGGCCATGGCTCAGCCCCATTTCATTTCGCCGGTGGCGACCTTGGCGCCTATCTGCAGCGCCACCCCCATGCCGGCGTCCGGATAGCGGGCGGTCATGGCGGCGATCAGGGCGGCGCTGTCCTTGGCCTTGGCCAGTTCCTGCTCGAAGGCCAGCAGATAGTCGCGGGTATAGGCCAGCGCCGCCGGACCCGTCGTCGCCGCGGGCGTCATGTGCCCCGGGACGACCACGGCCGGCGCGCGGGCCAGCATGGCCTCAAGTTCCCGGACCCAGGCCGCGCGGGCCTCGGCGCCGGCGGTGTCGGCGGTCCAGACGTGGACGCCGGAAAACACCAGCACGCCGCCGAAGATCGCCGACAGCGACGGGGCCCACAGATAGCGGCGATTGGCCAGGCCCTGGGCGGGAACGATCTGGATCGCCTGGCCGTCGACGGTCAGGTGGTCGCCGTCGAACGGCTCGGGCATGACGATGTCAGCCAGCGTCTTGGGGCCGTTGTCGGCCAGTTGCGGCCCCCAGGTGGCGAGCTTCTTCTCGACGCTGGCCTGGATCGCCGCGATCGTATCGGAGGCGGCGATCACCCGCGCCTCGGGAAACGCGGCCTTGATCGGCCCCAGGCTGAAATAATAGTCGGGATCGCTCTGGCTGACATAGATCGTGGTCAGTCGGCGACCGGCGGCCTTGATCGCCTCGACCACGGCCCGGCCGTCGGGCAGCGTGAAGCCGCCGTCGATCAGCACGGCCTCGCTTGGGCCCCAGATCAGGACCGGGGCGCGGAAGAAGCCGTTCTCGCCGGCGGGAAAGGCCTTCCATTCGAGGGTTGCGGCGGCCTGGGCCCCGGTCTGGCCGGCCAGGGCGGCGACGCCGCCTGCGATCGTGGTCTTCATCATCCGTCTCCTGGTGGGCATGGCTGCGTTCCCCGTGTGCGAAGAACCCTACGCCTTCAGGATTGCCATTCGAAGATCGAGAAAATACACAGTCTGTATGTCACAAGCATACAATCCGCGCGAAAGCACGGCGCGCGACATCAACAATCTCAAGCGCCTGGCCTATTTCGCCGAGGTGGTGGAAGCCGGCTCGTTCACCGCCGCGGCGGCGCGGCTGGGCATCACCAAGGCCGTGGTCAGCCAGCAGGTCGCCAAGCTGGAGCGCGAGTTCGAGACCACGCTGCTGGTGCGCACCACCCGCAGCGTCCGGCCGACCGAGGCGGGCCGCGCCTTCTACGAACGCTGCGCCCGCATCCTCTCCGAGGCCCAGGAGGCGTTCGACGGCCTGGAGGGCGACCACGGGGCCCCGACCGGGATCCTGCGGCTGACGGCGCCGTTCGACTACGGGATCGCCGTCGTCGTTCCGGCGATCGCCGAGTTCCGCCGCCGCTTTCCGGCCTGCGGCGCCGATCTCGTCATCAGCGACCGGACCCTCGACCCGGTCGAGAAGGACATCGAACTGGCCATTCGGGTCGGCTGGCTGACCGACAGCGGCCTGCGGGCCCGGCGGATCGGGTCGTTCGAGCAGGTCCTGGTCGGCGATCCGGCCTTGGCCGCCGATCTGGGCGAGGCGGCCGGGCCCGACCGCATCGCCGGCCTGCCGTTCGTCGCCAACAGCATCCTGCGCGACCCGCTCGGCTGGACCTTTTCCCGCGGCGCCGCCGAGCAACAGGCCGTGAAGCTGTCGGCCGTGCTCCGCATCGACGCGACTTTGGGGGTCCTCGAGGCGGTGCGCGCCGGGGCTGGCGTATCGATCCTGCCCGACTTCGCGGTCCAGCAGGACCTGGCCGGCGGCCGGCTGGCCCGGCTGCTGCCCCACTGGAGCCTGGACGCTGGCGGGATCTATGCCGTCACCCCGGCGACGCGCTTTCGACCGGCCAGGGTCGCGGCCTTCCTGAACGTGCTTGTCGAATGGGAACGGCGCCGGACCCACGCGCCCTGACGCGGCGCGCTCCGGTTCGGCGTCAGGCCGCCCCGCCGCGCCGCGCCTTGGCCGCCGGCGCGGCCGACTCGTCCAGGTCGAGCACGGCGCGGATCTGGTCGATCAGGGCCTGGCGAGCATAGGGCTTGTCGATCATCGGAAAGGCGTTCGCCCAGGATAGGGCCTCGTCGCCGACATAGCCCGAGGTCAGCAGCACCTTGAGGTCCGGATGGGCGCCGCGGGCCTGGCGAGCCAGTTCGACGCCGTTCATGCCCCCCGGCATCACCACGTCGGAGAACAGCAGGTCGAACCGCTTGCGGCCCTTCAGCCGCTTGAGGGCGGCGGCGGCGGTGGTGGCGGTCGCCACCTGGTAGCCCTCGCTTTCCAGCGTCTCTACGGCCATGGCCAGCACAGCCGGATCGTCCTCGACCACGAGCACCCGTTCGCTGCCGCCGGTCGACTTCATCCGCACCTCGTCGACGGCGCGGATGACCGGGACCGCCGCGCTCAGCGGCAGCAGGATCTCGAACACCGCGCCCTGCCCCGGCGCGCTGCTGACCGACACCTCGCCGCCCGACTGCTGCACGAAGCCGTAGACCTGGGACAGGCCCAGGCCCGATCCCTTGCCCACCTCCTTGGTGGTGAAGAACGGCTCGAAGATCCGCGAGGCCACCTGCGGGTCCATGCCTTCGCCGGTGTCGCGCACGGCCACCAGGATCCTGGAATTGTCCGGACCGGTCAGGCGGGTTTCGATCGACAGGGCGCCGCCGCCCTGCATGGCGTCGCGGGCGTTGACCGCCAGGTTCAGCAGCGCGCTCTCGAACTGGGCGGCGTCGAGATAGGCCGGCAGAGGGGTCTTGCCGAGGTTGAGGGCGATGGTCACACCGTCGCCGACCGCTTGGCGCAGCAGCGGCGAGAAGTCTTCGATCAGGCGGTTGAGATCGACCGTCACCGGGTTCAGGTGCTGGCGGCGGGCGAAGGCCAGGAGCTGGCGGGTCAGGGCCCCGCCCCGCTCGGCGGCCTGCAGCACGGCGCCGATCTGCCGGGCCAGCTCATGGTCCTGGCCGGTGCGGCGGCGGATCAGCTCCATATTGCCCAGAATGACGGTCAGCAGATTGTTGAAGTCGTGGGCGACGCCGCCGGTCAGTTGGCCGACCGCCTCCATCTTGCGGGCGTGTCCCAGTTGCTCCTCCAGCACCCGGCGATCGGTGTTGTCGAGCAGGGTGCCGAACACCACCTGGCGGCCGCCGTCCTCGTCGGGGGCCAGGACCCCCTGGTCGATCAGCGAGCGATAGCTGCCGTCGGCGCAGCGCCAGCGGTACTCGCAGGTGTAGGACCCGGTCCGGCGCGCCTCGGCCTGGGCGCGCACGACGATCTCGACGTCGTCGGGATGGACCCGGCCGATGCCGAAATCGGCCTTGGCCAGGAATTCCTCGGCGGTGAAGCCGGTCAGGCCCAGCACGCTGTCGCTGACGAACAGCGGCTGAAAGGGCGGCTCGGCCGTGCGCGAATGGAAGACCACCGGCAGGGCGCGCAGGATCGCCTGCTGGCGTTCCTGGGTCTGGCGCAAGGCCCGCTCGGCGGCCAGCTTCTCGGCGTGGACGCGGGCGTTCTCCTCCAGCAGCAGGCGCCGGCTCTCCGACTGGCGCTCCAGCTCCAGGGTCTTGACGTGCAGGTCGACCAGGACCTGCACCTTGGAGCGCAGGATGAACGGATCGACCGGCTTGAACACCACGTCGACCGCCCCGGCCGAATAGGCTTTAAAGATATGGGCCTCGTCGCGGAACACCGCCGTCAGGAAGACGATGGGCACGTCGCGATTGCGGCGCCGCTGGCGGATCAGCTCCGCCGTCTCGTAGCCGTCCATGCCCGGCATGTGCAGGTCGAGCAGGATCACCGCATATTCGTCGGTGAGCAGCCGGCGCAGGGCCTCCTCGCCCGAGCGGGCGACCACCAGTTCCTGGCCCAGGGTCTCCAGCGCCTGGGTCGCGGCGAAGGCGTTGCGCTCGTCGTCGTCGACGATCAGGATCCGCGTCCGGGGCCGATCCGGAGCCGGCGGGATCGGCTGGCGCTGCACCGCAGGGAAGCTCATTGGGCGGCGCTATGCAGGGCGATGATGTTGTCCCCGGCCAGACGCTGGGCGTCGGTGCGCTGCACCGAAACCCGCAGGACCGAGATCAACTGGTCGATGTCGACCGGTTTGGAAACATAGTCGGAGGCGCCGGCCTGGATGCACTTCTGCCGGTCGCCCTTCATCGCCTTGGCGGTGACGGCGATCACCGGCAGGTCCGAGAACTGTGAGCGGGCGCGGATCTCACGCATGGTCTCGTAGCCGTCCATGTCGGGCATCATGATGTCGACCAGAACCATATCGACCGACGGCAGGCTGTCGAGCAGCTCCAGCCCGGCCCGGCCGCTTTCGGCGTAGCGCAGCTCGATTCCGTACTCTTCCAGGGCGCTGGCGAGGGAGAAGATGTTGCGGATGTCGTCATCGATGACCACGGCCGTCAGGCCGCTGAGCACGGCATCGGCGTGGCGGCTTTGGGCGATCATCGCCCGGGCCGGGCTCGACAAGCGATCCAGCGGCGCGTGCAGCAGCATGGTGACGTGGTCGATCAATTGCTCGGGCGAGCGCGCCAGCCGCGCCAGGCCGGAGAACACCGCCAGCCGCAGCCGACGCTCGTCCTCCAGTTCGAGCGTCTGCGGCGCATAGGCGACCACCACGCCTGACGGCGTGTCGCGGTGCTTCAAGGCGTCGACCAGCGGGCCGACCGGTCCCGCGCCGACGTCGATGACCAGGCAACCGCCGTCGGCGACGAACGCCTCGGCCGGCAGGTCCGACAGGGCGGACACGGTCTTCAGGCCGCCGAAGGCCGCGCGCAGGGTGTCGGCGGCCTCGCCCTCCCCGCCGACCAGAATCGGGGCGCGGCCGGTCTCGGCCACCAGGCGCTTGACCTTCTCCAGGGTCGAGGCCACCGCCTCGCGCTCCACCGGCTTGCTGGTGAAGCCGAAGGCCCCCATCGACAGGCCCAGCCCGCCGTGGTCGTCGGCCGAGATCACCTGCACCGGAATGTGGCGGGTGTCGGGGGTGCGCTTGAGCAGGTCCAGCAGGGCTAGGCCGTCCATGTCGGGCAGGCCGATGTCCAGCATGATCGCCTGGGGCGCAAAGCGCCGAGCCAGGGCCGGCACGGCCGATCCCTCGCCGGTGACCACGCCCTTGAAGCCGCTGTCACGGACCAAGGACAGCAGGATCGAGGCGAAGCGGGTGTCGTCCTCGACGATCAGCACCACGGAGTCGCCGGGATCGATCGACTCGCGGTCGTCGACCACCGTCTCGGCCGGCTCGGCCGAGCCGGCCTCGGCAGTCGACAGCCGGAAGGTCTGCACCGGCGCGGTGGCCGGCCGCGGCTGCAGCGACTGCGAGGGCTGGGCCGCCGGGCTGAAGTTGAGCGGCAGATAAAGGGTGAAGGTGCTGCCCTGCCCCGGCGTCGAGACGACCCGCAGCTCGCCGCCCAGCAGCCGGGTGATCTCGCGGCTGATCGACAGGCCCAGGCCGGTGCCGCCGTACTTGCGGCTGGTGGTGCCGTCGGCCTGCTGGAACGCCTCGAAGATGATCCGCTGCTTGTCCTCGGGGATGCCGATGCCGGTGTCCTCGACCGAGAAGGCCAGCACCTGGCCGGCCTTGTTGAGGTGGTCGTTGCCGCTGGCCCAGCCGTCGTCGGCCCGGGCGATGGTCAGGCGCACCGAACCGGCTTGGGTGAACTTGAAGGCGTTGGACAGCAGGTTCTTGATCACCTGCTGCAGGCGCTTGTCGTCGGTGTACATCGAGCGCGGCAGGGCCGGGTCGATGTTGATGAAGAAGTCCAGCTTCTTGTCCTGGGCCAGTTGGGCGAAGGTGCGGTCGGTCTGGTCGCGCAGGGACGCGAACGACATCTCGCCGATGTCCAGGGTGACGGTGCCGCTCTCGATCTTCGACAGGTCGAGGATGTCGTTGATCAGGCCCAGCAGGTCGGCGCCGGCGCTGTGGATGTTGCGGGCGAACTCGACCTGCTTTTCGCTCAGATTGCCCTGCGAGTTCTCGCTGAGCATCTTGGACAGGATCAGCAGGCTGTTGAGCGGCGTGCGCAGCTCGTGGCTCATATTGGCCAGGAACTCGGACTTGTACTTGGAGGTCAGGGCCAGCTGTTCGGCCTTTTCCTCCAGCGCCGCCTTGGCCTGCTCGACCTCGGTGTTCTTGGCCTCGACCTGCTTGTTCTGGGCCGACAGCAGGACGGCCTTGTCCTCCAGCTCGGCGTTGGTCTGCTGCAGTTCGTCCTGCTTGGAGCGCAGCAGTTCCTCGGACTGACGCAGCGACGCGGCCTGCAGTTCCAGGCGGTCGTTGGTCTTCTTCAGCTCCTCCTGCTGGGCCTGCAGCTCGGCGGTCAGCAGTTGCGACTGTTCGAGCAGCCCCTCGGTGCGCATGTTGGCGGCGATGGTCGACAGCACGATGCCGATGGATTCCATCAGCTGGTCGAGGAAGGCCTGCTGGGTCTCGTTGAACGTGCCGAAGGTGGCCAGCTCGATCACCGCCTTCAGCTCGCCTTCGAACAGGGCCGGCAGGACAATGATGTTCTGCGGGGCGGCCTCGCCCAGGCCCGAGCTGATCTTGACGTAGTCGGACGGCACGTTGGTCAGCAGGATGCGCTGGCGCTCGGCGGCGCACTGGCCGATCAGGCCCTCGCGCTGGCGCAGCCGGGCCGGCGGCCGGTCGCCGGGATTGGAGGCGTAGCTGGCCGCCAGGTTCAGAACCGGCTCGCCGTTGACGTCGTGGTCGGAGACGTAGAACACCCCGTGCTGGGCGTTGATCAGCGGGGCCAGCTCCGACAGCACCAGGTTCGACACCGTCGACAGGTCGCGCTCGCCCTGCAGCATGCGGCTGAACCGGGCCAGGTTGGTCTTCAGCCAGTCCTGCTCGGTGTTCTTCAACGTCTGATCCTTCAGGTTGCGGATCATCTCGTTGATGTTGTCCTTCAGGGCCGCGACCTCGCCCGAGGCCTCGACGGTGATCGAGCGGGTCAGGTCGCCCTTGGTCACGGCCGTCGACACCTCGGCGATGGCGCGAACCTGGGTGGTCAGGTTGGCGGCCAGTTCGTTGACGTTGTCGGTCAGGTCGCGCCACAGGCCCGCGGCGCCGGGCACCCGGGCCTGGCCGCCCAGCTTGCCTTCCGAACCCACCTCGCGGGCGACGTTGGTCACCTGGTCGGCGAAGGTGGCCAGGGTCTCGATCATGCCGTTGATGGTGTCGGCCAGCGAGGCGATCTCGCCCTTGGCGTCCAGGGTCAGCTTGCGCTTGAGATTGCCCTGGGCGACGGCGGTGACGACGTCGGCGATGTTGCGGACCTGGCCGGTCAGGTTGGCGGCCATCATGTTGACGTTGTCGGTGAGGTCTTTCCAGGTCCCGGCCACGCCCGGCACCTGGGCCTGACCACCCAGCTTGCCCTCGGTGCCAACTTCCCGCGCCACCCGGGTCACTTCCGAGGCGAAGCCGTTCAGCTGATCGACCATGACGTTGATCGTCGATTTCAACTCTAGGATCTCGCCCTTCACGTCGACAGTGATCTTCTTGCTGAGGTCGCCCTTGGCGACGGCGGTGGTGACGTCGGCGATGTTGCGGACCTGGCCGGTCAGGTTGGCGGCCATGAAGTTGACGTTGTCGGTCAGGTCCTTCCAGGTCCCGGCCACGCCCTTGACCTGCGCCTGGCCGCCGAGCTTGCCCTCGGTGCCGACTTCCCGCGCCACCCGGGTGACTTCCGACGAGAACGAATTGAGCTGGTCGACCATGACGTTGATGGTGTTCTTCAGCTCCAGCACCTCGCCCTTGACATCGACGGTGATCTTCTTGGAGAGGTCGCCCATGGCCACGGCGGTGGTGACCTCGGCGATGTTGCGCACCTGGCCGGTCAGGTTGCCGGCCATCAGGTTGACGTTGTCGGTCAGGTCCTTCCAGGTCCCGGCCACGCCTTCCACCCGCGCCTGGCCGCCCAGCTTGCCTTCGGTGCCGACTTCGCGGGCCACCCGCGTCACTTCCGAGGCGAAGCCGTTCAGCTGATCAACCATGACGTTGATGGTGTTCTTCAGCTCCAGGATCTCGCCGCGCACGTCGACGGTGATCTTCTTGGAAAGGTCGCCATTGGCGACGGCGGTGGTCACCTCGGCGATGTTGCGGACCTGGCCGGTCAGGTTGCCGGCCATGAAGTTGACGTTGTCGGTCAGGTCCTTCCAGGTCCCCGCCACGCCCTTGACCTGGGCCTGGCCGCCGAGCTTGCCCTCGGTGCCCACTTCCCGCGCCACCCGGGTCACTTCCGAGCTGAACGAGTTCAGCTGGTCGACCATGGTGTTGATGGTGTTCTTCAGCTCCAGGATCTCGCCGCGTACGTCGACGGTGATCTTCTTGGAGAGGTCGCCCATGGCCACGGCGGTGGTCACCTCGGCGATGTTCCGCACCTGACCGGTCAGGTTGCCGGCCATCAGGTTGACGTTGTCGGTCAGCTCCTTCCAGGTGCCGCCGACCCCGGTGACATTGGCCTGGCCGCCCAGCTTGCCCTCGGTGCCCACCTCCCGCGCCACCCGGGTGACTTCCGAGGCGAAGGCGTTGAGCTGGTCCACCATGACGTTGATGGTGTTCTTCAGCTCCAGCACCTCGCCCTTGACGTCGACGGTGATCTTCTTGCTGAGGTCGCCCATGGCCACGGCGGTGGTCACCTCGGCGATGTTCCGCACCTGGCCGGTCAGGTTGCCGGCCATCAGGTTGACGTTGTCGGTCAGCTCCTTCCAGGTGCCCGCCACCCCTTCCACCCGGGCCTGACCGCCCAGCTTGCCCTCGGTGCCGACTTCGCGCGCTACCCGGGTCACTTCCGAGGCGAAGCTGTTGAGCTGGTCCACCATGGTGTTGATGGTGTTCTTCAGCTCCAGCACCTCGCCCTTCACGTCGACGGTGATCTTGCGGCTCAGGTCGCCCCGGGCCACGGCGGTGGTGACCTCGGCGATGTTCCGCACCTGACCGGTCAGGTTGCCGGCCATCAGGTTGACGTTGTCGGTCAGGTCCTTCCAGGTGCCCGCCACGCCGCGGACGTTGGCCTGGCCGCCGAGCTTGCCTTCCGTACCCACTTCGCGCGCCACCCGCGTCACTTCCGAGGCGAAGCTGTTGAGCTGGTCCACCATGGTGTTGATGGTGTTCTTCAGCTCCAGCACCTCGCCCTTCACATCGACGGTGATCTTGCGCGACAGGTCGCCGTTGGCGACGGCGGTGGTCACCTCGGCGATGTTGCGGACCTGACCGGTCAGGTTGGCGGCCATCAGGTTGACGTTGTCGGTCAGGTCCTTCCAGGTGCCCGCCACGCCCTTGACCTGGGCCTGGCCGCCGAGCTTGCCCTCCGTACCCACCTCCCGCGCCACCCGGGTCACTTCCGAGGCGAACGAGCCCAGCTGCCCGACCATGGTGTTGACCACCTTGCCGATGCGCAGGAACTCGCCGCGCAGGGGCCGCTCCTCGTTCTCCAGGTCCATGGTCTGGCTGAGGTCGCCTTTGGCGGTGGCGCCGATCACCCGGGCCATTTCGGCGGTCGGGTGGACCATGTCGGTGATCAGGGTGTTGACCGCCTCGACGCTGTCGGCCCACGAGCCGGTGGCGCCCGGCAGCCGGGCCCGGTGGTTGATCTTGCCCTGCTTGCCGACCACGTCGCCGAGCCGCTCGAACTCCTTGGAGATCCGGTCGTTCAGATCGACGGCGTCGTTGAAGGCCTCGGCCAGTTCGCCATCCAGCCCCGACAGGTCGGTCGGCAGCCGGACGGAAAAGTCCCCGCGCCGGAACGCCCGCAGGGCGGCGAGCAGCTGGTGATTGTCCAGGCTGCGTTTGGCGATGGTCTGGGCGGCCGGCATACGCTTCTCCACGTCGACACGAATTGTCACGTGGGGGTCGGCCAGAGCGAAACCGCCGCCCAAAGCTCCGCTTCCCCCAACAGCCCACCAACGCGGCCCAAATTCATTGGTTCCCGCCGTTGCCGGACTTGGCTGTTCTTCGGCGACGCCGTCCAGCGCAGGCTCGTCATCCGGCCGGCCGGCAATGTCATTTGATCAAGAGACGATCGATCTGGAACTTCGCCTCGGATCTGGCGTCAATAGGGCGAGCAACCGAAGATCGCGGTCGAGCTTGAGCGTCGGAATGAACCAGATCGCCGTCATCAAGGACATGAGAAAGGCCCTCGCCCGCATCATTACTGCCCGCGCGCCGGTTCGCCTGCACACCGATCAGGACGGCGTCGCGGTCGAAACCTCCTGGGGTCTGACCCTGGGCCTTCGCCCCCTGCGGGCGGTCGTCACCTGGGAGGCGCTGGCCCAGACGCCCAAGCCGCTGATCAAGCCCCTGGTCGACGAACTGATCTATTTCATCGAGCGCGGCGGGCCGCCGCCGGCGAGCTTCCGCGGCTCGTCGGTCGTCTGGCCAGAGGCCGAAAGACGTCACCTCCATTGAGCGGCCGAGCTACGTCTGGTTCGGCTGAGGAACGACCGCCCGCGTCGGCCGCTTCTCACCCCATGAATGGGAGCCTCCGATGACCGAAGACGCCGCCAACCCGTCCCAGCCCGCCCCCAAGACCAACGAGCCCGCCCCGAGTCGCGACGACAAGGTCCCGCCCTCGCCGAACGAAGGCCGGCTGGGCCCCGCCGCCGATCCGGCCGAGGGCAAGCGCGACTAGATCGGACGTCGAAACCCTCACGACGCCGCCTGTCCATCCAGTCGCCAGAGGGCGTCTAGAATCTCATCGACCGGAACCGGCGCTTCTGTGCCCAGCAGCCAGCGCAGGGTCGGATGATCCTCGACCGCCGAGGCGTCGGAGGCCCAGGACGACAGGATCGCCCGCTTCTGCGCGGTGT
Source organism: Caulobacter sp. LARHSG274 (assembly GCF_052871235.1). Classification (NCBI taxonomy): domain Bacteria; kingdom Pseudomonadati; phylum Pseudomonadota; class Alphaproteobacteria; order Caulobacterales; family Caulobacteraceae; genus Caulobacter; species Caulobacter sp. LARHSG274. Next base: position 164,925 of record NZ_JBIXJO010000003.1, read on the forward strand.
CGAGCAGCGGGTCCTTGAGAACCTCGCGGGGATGTCGAAAGCCCACGGCGGGCCTCAGCAGTTTTTCCAGAACCGGACCCAGGCCCCGAACCGGGGCGGAATGCTCGATATTCGCCAGCATGGCTGTCTCCAGCAGATGTCCCATCCTCCAGGCGGCGATCCTCGCCGCGTTCCACGCCCTGAATTTTGAACCGGTTTTTGCCGCTTTCAAGCCCGTCGGCGCCGTCGCCAGAGGGGATCCAATCGTCTATCGAGCTGATGCGCAGCGACAGGAGCCCGCCTGATGACCGTCGATGAAGGCCCCCGCCGCGCCGTGCGCCTGGTTGCGCTGCTGAACCTGGCCTATTTCGGCGTCGAGTTCGCCGTGGCGCTGCACATCGGTTCGGTGTCGCTGCTGGCCGACAGCGTCGACTTCCTGGAGGACGCGGCGGTCAACTTCCTGATCTTCGCGGCGCTGGACTGGAGCCTGCGGCGGCGGGCCCAGGTGGGCATGGCGCTGGCGGGAATCCTGCTGCTGCCCGCGCTCGCCTTCCTCTGGGCGCTGTGGCGCAAATACGCCGACCCGACCCCGCCGGAAGCGGTCCCGCTGACCCTGACCGGCGGCGGGGCCCTGGTCGTCAACCTGTTCTGCGCCTTCACCCTGGCCCGGTTCCGGCATCACGCCGGCAGCCTGATGAAGGCCGCATTCCTGTCGGCGCGCAACGACGCCCTGGCCAATATCGCGATCATGGCCGCCGGCGGCGCCACCCTGCTGACGCGCTCGCCCTGGCCCGACGTTGTGGTCGGGCTCGGCATCGCCGCGATGAACATCGACGCCGCCAAGGAGGTGTGGGAGGCCGCCCGCGCCGAGCGGCACGCCGCGCGGAAGGCGCCGCACGCCTAGCCGCGACGTGCGCTCTGGCGGCCTCAGATGACGGGCTTGCCGCCGGTGACCGCCACCGTCGCGCCGGAGACGTAACTGGCCGTCGGCTCGGCCAGCATCACGTAGACCGGCGCCAGTTCCTTCGGCTGGCCGGGTCGCTTCATCGGAACCTGCTCGCCGAACGCCTTCACCTTCTCGGCCGGCAGGGTCGAGGGGATCAACGGCGTCCAGATCGGTCCCGGCGCCACGCAGTTGGCCCGGATGCCCTTCTCGGCCAGGAGCTGGGCCAAGCCGCCGGTGAAGTTCTGGATCGCGCCCTTGGTGGTCGCATAGGCCAACAGCTGAGGCCCGGGCGAGTCGGCGTTCACCGAGGTGGTGTTGATGATCGCCGAGCCCGGCGGCATGTGGGCCACCGCCGCCTTGGTCAGGTAGAACATCGCGTGGATGTTCACCGCGAAGGTCCGCTCCCATTCGGCGTCGGGGATCTTCTCGATGGCGTCGAAGCTGGCCTGGTGCGCGGCGTTGTTGACCAGGATGTCGATCCGGCCGAAGGCGCCGACCGCCTGGTCGACGATGGCCCGACAATGGGACGGGTCGGCGATGTCGCCGGCGACGACGACCGCGCGCCGGCCCGCCGCCTCGACCAGCCGCTGCGTCTCGGCCGCGTCGTCATGGGAGTCCAGATAGCTGATCAGCACATCCGCGCCCTCGCGGGCATAGGCCAGGGCCACGGCCCGGCCGATGCCGCTGTCGGCGCCGGTGATCACCGCCTTCAGGCCCTGGAGCCGTCCGGAGCCCCTGTAGCTGTCCTCGCCGTGATCGGGGCGCGGGTTCATCGCCTCGGTCTTGCCGGGCGGCTGTTGTTGGGGCGTGTCGAAGGGGGGGCGGGGCAGGTCGTCGGCCATGGTCTGATCTCCTCTGGCGGGGTCAAACCAGCGGCGGCCGTCTTCGTTTCAGCTTGAGCGGCGAACTTTATCAAAGGATAGGACTCGATGGCGGCTTCTCCGCAGACGACGCTTCCGACCAAATGATCGGCGGCGATTTGACATCGGCCGCCTGAACGCCCATATGCCGCCAAGCGTTGGTCCAAGACCGCGCTGAACGCCTGATTGCAGGCCTCTGCCGCCCGCCTCCGCGCCATCCTGGTTTCCGCCAGACGCGCAGCAGGGTTCGGGACGGTCCAGAAGTTCCACACGGCCCAGCCTTGGAGAGCGACCGCCCAGCGGTCGGCGTCGGTTCACGACCCGCGCCTCCATTCGCAAGGGCCGCGGCCCCTTCTTAGAGATCCGCGTCGGACCAGACGCTCGCGCCATTGCGGCGCGTTCCTTTTCGAGTCCCTCCGCCCCGCCCATCGAAGGCGCCGGGCCAGGCTCAAGCAAACTCCCGAAAGACACTATGACGACTTCTATCAACCCTACCCAGAACCTGGCCCCGATCTATGTGACCGAGGCCGATTTCGAGATCCTTTCCAACCTCGCGGAAGCCACCGCCCACCGCTCTCCCGGCGGCCGCGTCCTGGCCGAAGAGATGGCCCGCGCCCGGATCGTCGAGCCCGGCGAGGCCCCGCGCCCGTTCGCTCGGATCGGCTCGACCGTGGAATACGAAGACCTGACCAGCGGCCAGATTCGCCAGGTCCGCCTGACCCTGCCGCGCGACGCCAGCATCGACGACCACCGCATCTCGGTGGTCACCCCGGTCGGCGCCGCCCTGATCGGCATGATGGCCGGCGAAAGCTTCCAATGGACCGATCCCGAAGGCCGCGCCCGCGGCGTGCGGGTCCTGGACCTCCAGGCCTAGGAATCACAAACGATCGCCGCAGGCCGCCGGCGTTCCAGCTTCGACGTGGAACTCGATGAGCATGCCCAGATCGCTTCGCGTCGGGGCCAGGAACGATTTTCCCAGGACTCCTGCATAGCTCGTCAGCGATCGTTCGTAGCCGCGCTCCACCCGGCGACGGGCGGTCTCCAGGTCGGCGACGCCGAGGCTGACGCCCAGCACCTGCGAACCACCCTCGCGCAGGGCGTCGGCGGCGATCCCCGCCCCGTCGGGCTGCAACGCCAGCACGCCGCCGGAGCCGACCGGGATGCAGTAGCCGCGGGCGGCGACCTGCGGCAGGCGGACCGGCCGCGCGCCGCCAAAGCCCATTTTCTCCAGTTGCCGGCGATCGGCGTCGGCGTCGGCTGACAGCAGCCAGAACGCCGACAGCTCACGCGCCCCGTTGGGATGCTCGCGCGCCAGCCTGTCGTCCAGAACACTGGCTGGGTCGGTCTTGGCCGGCGCGTAGTCGATGAAAAACACCGTGCTCGACAGCGGCGGGCGCTCGAAGGCGAACAGGCGCCAGCGCGGCGGCCGGGTCGGCCCGCCGCCGTCGGGGTCGTTAGGCGAGGCGGTGAAGACCGGCGTCAGCCCGAACCCCTTGTCACGCAGCATGGCGTAGACCCGATCGAGCGCCCCGGCGCGGATGCCGACCGAGCGCGCGCCGGGGCCGCCCTTCAGCGAGGCCTGGTCGGCCAGCATGCCCGGATCCATGTCGGCGTCCGGCCGGGTGATCCCCAGCAGTTCGAGATAGCCGCGATCGGCCAGTCGCACATAGCGGTTGGCGACGCCGCCGGGATTGCGCCCTGGCCGGACCTGGAACCCCAGCTTCACCGCCATGATCGCGCTGACCTGGTCGATGTCGCGCCCCCAAAGCAGGACATGGTCGAGGCTGTCCTTCTGAGCCAAGGGTTCGGCGGCCAGCGCAGCGGGCTGGCTCGCACCCAGGCTGAGGACCAGCGCCGACAGCAGGACGAATGAACGCACGGTGTTGCCCTCCATGGGTCCGCGGACGAAAGCCCGCGGGTCGACGGCAATCTCGTCCGGCCACGGTTCGCTGGCCATGACCTCGGAGGTCATGGCGCGCGGCTTCAGACGGCGTCGGCTCTGGCCAGGCGCGCGCAGACCTTCGCGGTGTGGTCGTCGGCCGGAAAGGCGCACTCGATCCGCAGCTCGTCGAGCGTCACGTCGCGCGGCGTCGAAAAGGTGGTGATCGTCTCGAAGAAGCGCAGCTCGCCCTCATCGCTGCGGAACACCAGCGTCAGCACCGGCGAGGCCTCGACCTCGACGTCTCGGAACCGCCAGCGCGCCGGCACGCCGGGATAGCGCAGCACCTCGTCCAGCAGCTGTCGCGCGGTCTGGTCGGACGGCACCGCCGCCAGATCCTCGTGCAGATGACGGATGAACTTTTCCGCCACCTCCGGCCAGTTGACGATGACCGAGCGGAAGTCGTCCGGATCGAACACCTGGCGCAGCAGATTGGCATGCGGGCTCCGGCGGCCCTTCATCAGCAGGGCGTTGACGCGGACCGCCGCGTCATTGGCCATCAGCACGTCGAAGCGGCGATTGATCACGAAGGCCGGATAGGGCTCCTGATGACGGATGATCAGCTCGATCGCCTGGCGCATTCGCTCCAGGGCCGGGGTGACCAGCGTGTTCTCCGCATATCGCGGCGCGTAGCCGGCGGCGAGCAGCAGGGCGTTGCGCTCGCGCAGCGGCAGGTCCAGCGCCTCGGCCAGGCGAGCGATCGTCTCGCGGCTCGCCTGGGCCTTGCCCGTCTCGATGCAGCTGAGGTGGCGGGTCGACAACTCGGCGTCCAGCGCCAGATCCATCTGGCTCATCCGCCGGGCCGCCCGCCATTGGCGCAGCAACGCCCCGATCGGCGGGCGGCTCCCGCCGACCTCCGCCACGCTCGAAGAGCCCATGCTCGCACCCAGAATTGAAGACGTCGCAGCCTAGCTCAGGCGTCGAGATTCAAGTGTGTCTTTTGATTAATCCGTCCACGCCGGGGAACCCTTCGGGCCGCGGCTCGTCTTGCCAGACGCGGCCCGCCGGCGCGCCCGCGCAGGTCCGTGGAAGCCGGCCCCATCCGAAAGGAAGACGCCATGCCCGCCAAATCCAAAGCTCAGCAGAAGGCCGCGGGAGCCGCCTTGTCGGCCAAGCGCGGGGACGCCAAGGTCGGGGACCTGAAAGGCGCCTCCAAGTCGATGTATCGCTCGATGAGCGAGAAGGAACTCGACGAATTGGCGTCGACCAAGCGTACGGGCAAGCCTGAGCACGCTGTAAAGAGCTGACGTGACCGCCCCGCTCCGCGCCTGGGCGCCCTGCGCCACCGCCGGCGTCCTCCTCGCGATCGGCTTGGCTTGCATTGGCGCGGGCGGGTACCTGATCAGCCTGGGCGGCTCCTGGTACTACCTGCTCGCCGGGCTGGCCTTCGCCGCCAGCGGCGTCCTGCTGTGGCGGCGATCGCCCCTCGCCCTCTGGATCTATGCGGCCCTGGTCGTCGGCACCCTGGCCTGGGCCGTGGCCGAGGTGGGGCTGGACTGGTGGCGGCTGACACCGCGCGGCGGCGTGGTGTTCCTGCTGGGGGCCTTGCTGCTGACGCCTTGGATCGCCGGAGGGCTGGAGCGTGACAGGGCTTCGGCCGCCGCCCGGCGCGGCGGATGGGCGCTGGGCCTGTCGCTGGTCCTGGCCGCCCTGGTCGGGATCGCCTCGCTGTTCTGCGACTATCACACCGTGGACGGTCGGCTGCCGGGCCCGCGCGCGGCGGTCGGACGCGACTATGGCGGCGTGGCCGACGCCGACTGGACCGCCTATTCCCGGACCTGGCTGGGCGACAAGTGGTCGCCGCTGCGCCAGGTCACGCCGGACAATGTCGGCCAGTTGAAGGTGGCCTGGCGGATCCGCACCGGCGACCTCAAGCGCCCGGGTGATCCGCCCGAGACCACCTACGAGGTCACGCCGCTGAAGGTCGGCGACACGGTCTATCTGTGCACGCCGCACAATATCGTCCTGGCCCTCGACGCCGAGACCGGCGCCCAGAAATGGCGCTTTGATCCCCACATCGCCGTGTCGAAGAACCTGCAGCACCTGAGCTGCCGGGGGGTGTCCTACCATGACGCGCCGGGCGCGGCCGGGCCCTGCGCGCATCGCCTCTTCCTGGCCACCAACGACGCTCGCCTGTTCGCCCTCGACGCCGCGACCGGAACCCCCTGCCCCGCCTTCGGACGCGGCGGCCAGATCAATCTGTGGCCCGGCATGCCCGCCTATCAGGACGGCTGGTACCAGTTCACCTCCGCCCCGCTGGTGACCCGCGGCCTGGTCGTGCTCGGCGGGGCCATCTACGACAACGCCGCCACCCGCATGCCCTCGGGCGTGATCCGCGCCTTCGACGTCGACACCGGGCGCCTCGTCTGGAACTTCGATCCGGGAAACCCGGACGACACCGCGCCCCTGCCGACCGGCCGGCGCTATTCCTGGTCCTCGCCCAACAGCTGGAGCACCTCGGCCGCCGACGAGGCCCTGGGCCTGATCTATGTGCCGATGGGGATGGGCGCGATCGACCAGTGGGGCGGCAAGCGCCCGGCGACCACCGAGCGGTTCGCCACCTCGATCCTGGCGCTCGACGCCGCCACCGGCAAGCCGCGCTGGGTCTACCAGACCGTCCACCACGACCTCTGGGACATGGACGTGCCGGCCCAGCCGGCCCTGCTCGACCTGACCCTGGACGGCGGACGGCGCGTCCCGGCCCTGGTGCAATCGACCAAGACCGGCAACATCTTCGTGCTCGACCGCCGCACCGGCAAGCCGCTGCTGCCGACTGTGGAACGGCCGGTTCCCGGGGGCGCCGCGCCCGGCGACTGGACCGCCCCGACCCAGCCGTTCTCCAGCCTTTCCCTGATGGCCCAGCGCCGGATCCGCGAGTCGGACATGTGGGGCGCGACGATGTTCGACCAGTTGGCCTGTCGCATCCGCTTCCGCCGGCTGCGCTATGAGGGGCCGTTCACGCCGCCGTCGCTGCAGGGGTCGCTGGTGTTTCCAGGCAATTTCGGGGTGATGGACTGGGGCGGCATGGCCATCGATCCGACCCGCCAGATCGCCTTCGCCCATCCGAACTACATGGCCTTTGTCGACCGCCTGGTCCCGCGAAGCGGCAGCGGCCCGACCCCGTCCGCCTCCAACGGTTCAGGCCCGGCGGGCGGCTCGGACCGGCATGGCTCCGACGAGCGCGGCCTGAACCCCAACGCCGGCGCGCCCTTCGCCGTCGAACTCAACCCGTTCCTGTCGCCGCTGGGCCTGCCCTGCCAGGCGCCGCCGTGGGGCTATATCGCCGGCCTCGACCTGGTCAGCGGCAAGGTCGTCTACCAGCGCAAGAACGGCACCATCCGCGACGAGACCCCGCTGCCCCTGCCCTTCAAGATGGGCGTGCCCTCGCTGGGCGGACCGATGGTCACGGCCGGCGACCTGGCCTTCATGAGCTCGACGCTCGACTACTATCTGCGGGCCTACAACCTGACGACGGGCAAGGAGATCTGGCGCGCCCGCCTGCCGGCCGGCGCCCAGGCCACGCCGATGACCTATTGGTCCTCGGCCTCGAACCGGCAGTTCGTCATCGCCGTGGCCGGCGGGCACGGCTCGCTCGGCACCAAGCTCGGCGACCACGTGATCGCCTACGCCCTGCCGAGATCGGGTGGCGGTTAGCGTTCAGCGGCGGGAGGCGGCGGCTTTTTCGCGCGCAGTCGACGTCCTGCATAGAAGATCAGCAGCCCCAGGCCCATCGGAAGGCCGCCCAGGACCAGGGCCATGACGAGCGTGCTCGCCATCGCCTCCAAGCCGCCACCCGAAACCACCGCGCCCATGATGAAGGTGAGCGAACAGAGACCGCAGAGCGCCGCCATCAGCCCGCCGACCGCCATCAGAAACGCCCCGAACAGTCTTACGATGGGATCGGAACTCATAGCGCCATCCCCCGTCCTCGCTTGAGCGCCTGCGCGCCCGCCGCGCCAGGCCGGTAGAAGGTGTTGTAGGTGTCGAACGGAATGATCCCTCCATCCGGCTCGACGAAATGCACGCAAGAGCGCTTCACCGTGCCGAGGTCGAAATTGTACCGGTCCAGGAACTGCGAGATCACGACGCGGAAGGTGTGCTCATAGGCGAGGCTCTGGGGGACCACCGCCTCGGGCAGGCAGCACAGCAGAGCCGCCAGCTTGTCCGAGGTGTCGGCCTGGGCGGTGGAAAGCGACAGAAGATCGAAGACCTTCTGTTGCAGCTCGGGATAGGCCTCGAAGGTCACGGTGTTGGGCGCGGCGGCGACGAACAGCTCGCGCGGCAGCAGCGACGTCACCGGCGAGACGCCGGCGCTGGTGCGTAGCCCGTAACCGATGCAGATCTGGTCGGGATTGCATGGCAGCGGGATCAGATCCTCCAGCGCGAACACGCCGGCCTCGGCGATCCGTCGACGCACTTCGGTCAGGACCATGCGATGGTTCTTGGCCTCGAAGCCGTCATTGCGACCAGCGTCCTGGATCGGCTGGAACGTCACGCCGCGTACGCAGCGCCAGGTCAGGGCGAAGCGGACGATATCGGCGATCTCGTCGTCATTGACGCCCTTCTTCAGGGTCACCACCAGGGTGGTCGGAATGTTGTTGCGCTCCAACGCCTCCAGCGCCTGGAGGCGAACCTTGACCAGGTCGGCGCCGCGCAGTTGCATCAGTGCGTCGCGCCGGAGGCTGTCGAACTGCAGATAGACCTCGAACCTTGGCATGTAGCGCGCCAGGCGCTCGGCGAAACCGGCCTCTCGGGCGATGCGCAGGCCGTTGGTGTTGATCATCAGATGTCGGATGGGCCGGGCCCGGGCGGCGGACAGGATCTCGAAGAACTGCGGATGGAGCGTCGGCTCGCCGCCCGACAGCTGGACAAGGTCGGGCTCGCCCTCGGAGGCGACGACGGCGTCCAGCATGCGCTCCACCTCGGCGAGCGGCCGGTGGGCCTCATGGCTGGTCGACGAACCGGCGAAGCATACCGGACAGGTCAGGTTGCAGGCCTCATTGATCTCCAGGATGGCCAGGCACGAATGCTGCTCATGGTCGGGGCACAGGCCGCAGTCATAGGGACAGCCGTGCTCGGTGCGGGCCTGGACGGCCAACGGCCGGTCGCCCGGCTTGAGCCAGTCCTTCTGGGCCTTCCAATAGGCGAGGTCGTCGGAGATCAGGGTCTTCTGGATCCCGTGCTCCCGACAGCGCTTGAGGTAGAAGACCCGCTCGCCCTCGGCGATGATCTTGGCCGGAACCAGCGCCAGGCAGGTTTCACAGAGGCTGGTGGTCTGGCCGAGGAATAGATAGGGCGCGACCTTGCGCGACACGCTCGCGTCGCCGGTCAGCGCGGTAATAGACCCATCCATAGACCACCAGCCCCAGACACAGCAGATGGAAGACGTTAAACGGGCCGATCAACCGGGGATAGGGCTTTAGAAACTCCCAGCTAAATCGCTGCAGGCCGTACCATCCGCACATGACATAGAAGCCTCGGCGCATGGCCCAGGGCTGGCGACGCGCCAATCCGAGCAGGTAGACGGCCAGAAAGAGCGCCATGCTGGCGGACTCATAGAGCTGCACGGGGTGACGCCCGACGCCGTCGCCCAGATCGACCGCCCAGGGCAGCCGGGTGGGGGCGCCGAACGTGTCATCCGGCAGTCCGGCGAAGAAGCACCCAAGCCTGCCGATCACTACGCCAAGGCTGAACGACCCGACGAACACCCCGCCGGTCGAGCCCTTCACGCCGCGCAGCGCCTTGTAGATCTCGACGCCAAGGATAGCGCCGGCCAAGGCGCCGGCCACGCTGTGGGAAAGGACCGGCGCGTGTTCGCGCAGCGAGTTGAACGACCCGGCCAGCCAGGCTCCAGGAATCGCACCGAGCGCCAGGAACAGGAAATAGCCGCCATCGACCTTGGTCGCCACCGATCGGGCGACGTCGTGCAGACGCCAGCGATAGATCGCCACCGTCGAAGCGATCCCGGCGCCCCAGGCCAGCAGATCGAAAGGCAGGTGCGCGCTTGGGGCGGTTGCGACGTGGATCATGCGGCCGAACAGCCTCAACCGACCGCGTTTCGCAAGGCTTTGCCGGGCCAAAGTCACACCCTCCCAACCCGCCTGCGCCTGATTGTCGCAGTTATGATTAACCTCTCAAGCAAGCGCCGCAGTGCAAGATGGCGCAAACGGGGACGGTGGATCATGCGGGGAGCGGAGGCGCGGCGGCTTGAAGCGCTTCGAATCGTCAGGGCTCTGAACAGGCCGCTCGAGGAGCGGTTTGGCCTCGTGACGGCCCTGGCGGCTGACCTTTTCAAGACCCCGCTCGCCCTGGTGTCGCTGACGGAGGCGGGGCGTTCCGCGCCCAGATCCCAGTCCGCTCCTGCGGCCGACGCCCCACCGCAGGTCTGGACCTTCGCCGCCGCGGCCCTCGATATGGGTCCCCACGCCCTGATGGTGGTGGAAGACGCCACGACCGATCCGCGCTTCGCCGAAGATCCCCTGGTCACCGGCCCGGCTCACATCCGCTTCTATGCCGGGGTCGTACTGGCGGCGCGCGGCGGAGAGAAGCTCGGCACCCTGTGCATCATCGACACCAAGCCCCGCCGCCAGCCGACGGTCGCCAAGCTCGACCGCCTGAAGCTGCTGGCCAAGATCGTCGTCGACGAACTGGAGCTGGCGCGCGCCCATCGGCTGGCCAATGAAAAGCACCGGCTGCTGGAACTGACCGAAAGCGTGTCCGGAGTCGGTCACTGGCGGGCGGACTTCACCAACGGCCAGGTTCGCTGGTCGGACATGGTCTATGCGATCCATGGGGTGAGCCGCGAAGACTTTGAGCCCGACTTCCAGAACTTCCTGAACCTCTATCACGCCGATGACCGCGCCGAACTCTCGGCCTGTCTCAAGCAGGCCATCGCCAACAAGGGCGGCTTCGAATTCCAGCTTCGCGCCCATCGGCCCGATGGCGAGGTGCGCGAGGTGCTGTCGCGCGGCGTCTGCGAACTCGACGCCGACGGCGCCGTGACGGCGATCTTCGGCGTTTTCCAGGACATCACCGAACAGGCCCAGGCCCTGGACGCCGCCAGGCGCAGCGAGCGCCGCTACAGGCTGCTCGCCGACAACATGGGCGACGTCATCACCCGCATGCGCCTGGATGGCGGCAGCGGCTATATTTCGCCGGCGATCGAACGGCTGCTGGGTTACCGCCCCGAGGAGATGGCCGGTCGTCCGGCCCAGGCCTTCGTCCATGAGGATGACCAGCCGCTGGTGCTGGCGGTGTTCGGCCAGATGGCCAAGGGCCTGCAGCAGAAGACCCTGCAACACCGGGCGGTCCACAAGGACGGGCGGACCGTCTGGGTGGAGACCAGCTTCCGGCTGGTGCGGGACGACGAGGGTCGGCCGATCGAGATCGTGGCGGTGATCCGCGACGCGACCGATCGCAAGCGGTTGGAAGACGCCACCGTGGCCGCGGGTGACAAGGCGCGCGAACAGGCCCAGCGAGCCGGCATGGCCGAGCGCATGGCCGGGCTGGGGCACTGGCGGCTTGAGGTGGCGACACAGGCGTTGACCTGGTCCGAACAGATGTACCAGATCTACGGGCTCGATCCGGCCATGCCGTTGGACATGGCCGTCCTGATGGCCATGAGCCACCCGGATGATCAGAACGACGCCCGGCAACGACTGCGGACCGCCGTCGCCCGGGGCGAAGCGAACGAGGAAGTCATGTCCCGCATCGTCCGGGCGGACGGCCAGGTGCGGCACATCGTCAGCAACATCGCGGCGGAAAAGGATGCGCAAGGCGAGGTCGTGGCCGTCATCGGCACGATGATGGACGTCACGGAAAGGCGCCATTCGGAAGCCGCCCTGGCCGAAAGCGAAGCCCGCTACCGACTTCTGGCCGAAAACGCCAGCGACCTGATCATGCACAGCGATGTCGAGGGGCGGGTCACCTATATCTCGCCCTCGGTGCGGGCCGCCACCGGCTTTGCGCCCGAGGAGATCGTCGGCACCAATATCCTCGGCTGGGTCGATCCCGAAGACGTGTCCGATGTGCGGGCCGCCGTCACCCGGCAGTTTGAGTCGCGCGGCGCCGAGCCGCCGGTCGTCGTGGAATTCCGCGTCCGCCACAAGGACGGCCGCGATCTCTGGCTGGAGGGGCGGCCGACCTTGGCCTTCGATCCGCAGACCGGCGCCATCACCGGGATCACCGACGTGGTGCGCGACATTTCCGTGCGCCGGGCCCTGGACGCGGAACTGCGCGCCGCCCGCGCCGAGGCCGAGACCGCCGCTGCCGTGAAGTCGGAATTCCTGGCCAATATGAGCCACGAACTGCGGACGCCGCTGACCGCGGTGCTCGGGTTCACCCGCCTGGCCCAGGAGCAATCGGACCTGTCGGACGCTACCCGCAGCTATCTGTCCCGCGCGTCGAGCGCGGGGCAGGCCCTGCTGCTGACCGTCAACGACATCCTCGACTTCTCCCGGCTCGAAGCCGGCCAGGTCGACATCCGGCCCCGACCGATGTCGCCCGCCGATCTGGCGGCGGAAACCCTTGAACTGTTCGCGGCCCAGGCGGGCGAAAAAGGCATCGAGCTGCGCCTCGGCGACCTGGAGGACCTGCCGCCGAACGTGCAGGCCGATCCGGATCGCCTGCGCCAGGTCCTGCTCAACCTCCTCGGCAATGCGGTGAAATTCACGACGGCCGGCAGCGTCGGTCTCGACGTGGACTTCGAGCCGTCGACCGGCCTGCTGACCTTTGCGGTGTCGGACACCGGTCCGGGCATCGCCGACGCCCATGCCGATCGCCTGTTCCAGAGGTTCTCTCAAGTGGACGCCTCCTCCACCCGTCGCCACGGCGGCACGGGCCTGGGCCTGGCGATCTGCAAGGGCTTGGCCGAGGCGATGGGCGGCGCGGTGGGTCTGCGAAGCAAGCTAGGCGAAGGCTCCTGCTTCTGGGTCCAGATCCCCGCCCGCGAACTGGCGGTGATCGCGCCCGTCCCGGCCGAGCCTTGCGACCCTGTGACGCCGCCTACCGGCTGCCGCATCCTGCTGGCCGACGACAATCGGACCAATCGCGAACTCGTCCGGGCCATGCTGTCGCCGTTCGACATCGAACTCACCGAGGTCGCCGACGGACTTGGCGCGGTGGCGGCGGCCAGCGCCGCGTCGTTCGATATTATCCTAATGGACCTTCGCATGCCGGGCCTGGACGGGGCCGGAGCGGCCCGGCGCATCCGCACGGAGAACGGCCCCAACGCCGCCATTCCGATCTTCGCCTTCTCGGCGGACGTCGACAAAATCCAGATGAACGGCCTGTTCGACGGCCTGGTCAGCAAGCCGCTGGCCGGGGCCGGCCTGCTGGCGGCGATCAATAAGGCGCTGGCCTGGTCGGAAGAGTCGCTCGACGACGTGGCCTGAACCGGGTGATCCGCTACACCGCCAGCGCCACCTTGGACGACAGCGGCAGGCGTATCGTGCAGGTCGCGCCGCCCGGCGGATACTGAAGAACGGATTCCGCGCCGAGTTCGTGCGCCAGGCCCTGCTCGACCAACCGGGCGCCGAAGCCGCGATGTGACGGCGCCGCCACGCTTGGTCCATCGGATTCTCGCCAATCGATGTTGATGGCCCGCTCGCCCGCCTCCAACGTCCAGACCAGGTCCACCCGGCCCGAGGCTGTCGACAGGGCGCCGTACTTTGCGGCGTTGGCGACCAGCTCATGGATCGCCAGGTTGAGGGTCACGGCAGCGTTGGGACCCAGCCGAATCCCGGGCCCGGAGACCGCGACGCGATCCGCTTGGCCGGCGTCCAGGTCGGCGTCCAAGGTGCGATGAATCACATCGCCCAGCGACACGCCCTGCCAGGACGTCTCTGTCAGCAGCTCATGCGCCCGCCCCAGGGCGTGGATGCGGGCGATGAAGGTCTCGGCGAAGACAGCCGGATCCGCGCCGCGTTTCAAGGTCTGGGCGGCAATCGACTGCACGCCGGCGAGGGTGTTCTTGACCCGATGGCTGAGTTCGTCGAGCAGCAGCCGCTGTTGCGCTTCGGCCTGCTTGCGATCGGTGACATCGAGGCTGACGCCCGCAATGCGGACCGGGCGCCCATCTTCATAGAGCGCCCGCCCTCGAGCCAGCACCCAGCCGACCCCGCCCTCGGGCCGCAGAGTGCGGTACTCGACGTCGAGATCCTCGCCGGCGGCCACGGCGTGATCAACGGCCCGTTGGCGGCGCAGCAGATCCTCCGGATGAACCCGGGCCAGAAGATCGTCGTAGTGACTAAACCGATCTTCCGGGCCCAGGCCGAACAGCGTCCGGCAAAATTCCGACGTCGTGATCCGGCCCGAGGCCAGGTCCAGTTCCCAGCTGCCCAGCCGCCCGGCCTGCAGCGCAAATTCCAGCTGCTGTTGGCTCTGGCGCAGGGCCGCCCTGCCCTGCTCGGCCACGACCTCGGTCCGCAGGTCCTGTTCGCGTTGCGCGGCCTCCCGCCGCTGGCGCGACAGGCTGACGGCGCTGTCGACCCGGGCCCGCAGTTCCCGGGCCCCGAACGGCTTGACCAGGTAGTCGTCGGCGCCGGCGGCCAGGCCCTCGACCCGCGCCTCCTCGCCGGCCCGGGCCGAGAGCAGGATGACCACCAGGCCCTCCAGGCTGGGTTCGGCGCGCAGGGCGGCCAGCAGGCCAAAGCCATCCAGGTCGGGCATCATCACGTCGCTGAGCACCAGGTCGGGCGGCGATCCGCGCCGGGCGGCGGCCAGGGCGGCCCGGCCGCTGGCCACCGCCTCGACCCTGTAGCCGCCGGCCTCCAGCAATCGTCTGACGTAGTCGCGCATGTCGGCGTTGTCGTCGGCCAGGATCACCCGGGGGCGATCATCGCCGTCGAGGTCGCCCTCGTCCTCGTCCTCGCGCGGAGCGACCTCGTCATCGGCCAGCCACCGCAAAGCCTCGGCGACATAGGCGTCGGCCAGCGAGCCGGTCTCGGCCAAGGCCGGCCCGGCGGCCACATGATCGCGGGGGAGATGGGCCGTTCCCAGCGGGATCGTCACCCGGAAGGCCGTCCCCTCGCCCAGCTGGCTGCGCACCTCCACCCGGCCGCCGTGCAGCTTCGCCAGTTCCTCGACCAGGGCCAGGCCGATGCCCGTGCCCTCGTGGGTGCGTCCGCCCTGCCCCTCGATCCGGTGGAAGCGTTCGAAAACCCGGGGCAGCTCGGGCTCGGCGATCCCCAGGCCGGTGTCCTCCACGACCAGCTCGACCGCGCCGTCCACCTTGCGCAGCGACACGCTGATCCGCCCCTCCAGCGTGAACTTGAAGGCGTTGGAGACCAGGTTGAGGACGATCTTTTCCCACATCTCCCGATCGACATTGATCGGCTCTGGCAGCGGCGGGCAGTCGACGACCAGATCCAGCCCAGCCCGCTGGCAAGCCGACCGAAAATTGCTGGCCAGCTCGGCGGTGAGTCCGGCTAGGTCGGTGGGTTGGAACCGAGCCTGAACCCGGCTGGCCTCGACCCGGGAAAATTCGAGCAGGGAATTGACCAGTTTCAGCAGGCGAAGGGCGTTGCGGCGGGCCACCTCCAGGCGTTCCCGCTGGACCGGCGCCAGGCCGTCGGCCTCGTCCAGCGCGTCGGTGATCGGTCCCAGCATCAGGGTCAGCGGGGTGCGGAACTCGTGACTGACATTGGAAAAGAACGCCGTCTTGGCCTGGTCGAGGGCGGCCAGCGCCTCGGCCCGCTGCCGGGCCTCCTCATAGGTCTTGGCGCCGGCCAGTCCGGCGGAGAGCGCCGCCGCCAGCAGGCTGAGGAAACCTTGATAAGACTCGTCGAGCGGCAGGCGCGGACTGAGCCCGGCGATCAGCAGCGCGGCGGGGCGCACCGCGCCGAGGGCGCTGATCGGAAAGGCCATAGCCGTGTTCGGCGGCTCCTCATAAGGCCCGCGCGGTCGGTTGATTTGAGGTTCGGAAAGCAGCGCGACCTCAATCGGCTCGCGCGCCTCGCACAACCGCCCCACGGGCCAGGGCTGCGCCGCGTCGAGCGACAGAACCGCCGGCGCCGCCTGGTCGCCATCGGTCAAGCCGACCTTGCCGGCCAGGCGGTAACCGTCGGCTTCGGGCGCCAGTTCGTAGAGCAGGACGAACGGCAGATCGAATCCATGATCGCCCATCGTCCGCAGGGCGCGCTCGAACACCTCGCGGGTGGTGCGGACCTCGCCCAGCCCTGCATTCAGGTCGCGCAGCAGGCGCGTGCGCCGCTCGGCCAGCATGCTGGTCGTGGTCTCGGTGACCGGATGGAACAGGCCGCCGATTTCGCCGCTCTCGTCACGGATCGGGCTGAGCGAGAAGGTGAAGAAGGTCTCCTCCAGATAGCCGTTGCGGAACAGGAACATCCGCTGGTTCTCAAGGAACGAGGTCTCCCCGGCCAGGGCCCGGTGAAAGGGTTCGCCGATCGCCGGCCAAGCCGAAGCCCAGGTCTTGGTGTAAGGCTCGCCCAGGGCCTGGGGGTGGGCGGCCCCGCAGACCACGCGATAGCCGTCGTTATAGATCTGGCAGTGCTCGGGGCCCCAGATGATGTTGATCGGGAAGTTCGAGGCCAGGCACAGGCTGACCGTGGTGCGCAGGCTCTGCGGCCAGCCGCCGATCGGTCCCAGCGGCGTCCTGGACCAGTCGGTGCGGCCGATCAGCGCCGCCATCTCGCCGCCGTTCGACAGGAAGGCGGAACGGTCTGGAGCGGAGCGGTCGACCCGGCGGTTCATGAGGCGGTCCATCGCCGGCCGGTCGCCCGGAACAAGGGTTCAGCGACGGCCGGCCGCCGGAACGGTACGCAGAGTTGCGTTCGCGCGCAACACTCTCCCCAATGCTGTGGATGGGAGATCGCCAGCTCGATCCGGACCTCCTCGAAGCTCCGGAGCCCTACTGGGTCTGGATCTCGATGCGGCGGGTCTTGTCGCGCGCGCTCGGGTTCTTGAGGGCCTCGACAGTCAAGACGCCGTTCTTGAAGCTGGCCTTGACCTTGTCGCCGTCGACTTCCGCAGCCAGCGGAATGGTCCTTTCGAAGCGGCCGAAGGTTCGTTCGGTGTAGGTGCGGCCGGCGTCGGCCTCGGCCCGCTCCTCACGCTTCTCGCCGCTGATCGTCAGAGCGTTGTCGCTCAGCTTCACCTCGACGTCCTTCTGCTCGAGGCCCGGCAGCTCGGCGGTCACGCGATAGGCCTGGTCGGTCTCATGGACGTCGACGCTCGGCCACGGCGTGGTCGCGGCGGTCGCGAAGCTGCGGGTCTCGGGCGCGAAGAAATCGTCGAACAGCCGGTCCACCTGGCGGCGAAACGAGGCGAACGGATCGCGCTCGAACGGCGCCAGGCCTCGAGACCCGGTCCAGGGTGTAAGGTCGCGGTTTGGCATGATTTCCTCCTGTGAACGGGGCGCCGACCACCCGATCGACGCTGAGCAAATAACGATCATGGCCATCGGGGCGTTTCCGCGTCGGGCGTCAAAATCGCGGACTCCTCAGGGCGGAACGGGCCCGGTCGGCGCACGTTCGAAGCGGACCTGAAACCCTTCGGAGGCCGCCATGACGACGTCCAAGCACCGGCCCTCGGGCCACACGCCGACCACCCTTCCCCGCGACGACCTCAAGGACAATCCCGGCATCGGGGCGTCCAAGGGCACGACCATTTCCGGTGAGGACCCCCATAGTCTCGAAGGCGAGAACACCTATGAGGGCGACGTCGAGAACGACACCGACGCCACCGGCGCGGTCACACCGCAGGAGCGCCACCGCACCAACCGGTGACGCCTGTCGGGGATCAGCCGCTGTTGCCCGCGGGCGCGGGCCGAGTGCTCCCTTCCGGACCACTGAGATTGCCGCCCATGCCAGCGCCCGGCTTGTTGGCGTTGAACACCAGGAAGCCGATGATCACCGCGATCGCCACAGCCAGCAGGATCCAGCCCAGGCTGACCTTGCGCCGTTGCTCACGGGACGGCGGAGCGTTGGGTTCGTTGCTGGGGTCGGCCATGACGCATCTCGCAAAGACGATGAGCTAGGGAACGTCCCTGGCGACCGTCGGTTCGGGCGGCGTTCACCGTCGTGGCGCATCCGGTCGTCCGCAGGCGCGCGCGACAGCGCTGATCAGTCGGTGGGTTTCCACCGGCTTCTCGAGAACCTCGACCCCGACGAGATCGGCCGGAATGGCCTCCGGTCCGTAGCCGGTCAGGAACACGAACGGCACCTGCCGCCGCTTCAGCGCCCGCGCGGCGACGAAGGATGGTCCTTCGCCCAGGTTCACGTCTAGGACGCCGCAATCGATCGGCTCCTGGACCAACCGCGACAGGCCCTCCTCGAAACGGGCATAGGGGCCAGCCACCCGCGCGCCCGCCGCCGCAAGCGCCCGTTGGGCGTCATCGGCCTGGTAGTAGTCATCCTCCACGACCAGGATCGCCAGGCCTTGCAAGCGCGCCTTGGGGCTCATCGGCGATCCTCCTGTTTGTTCTTCGCTGGGGCGGCGTCCGAGGTCAGCGGAAAGGTCATTTCGCACACAAGGCCGCCCGGCCGAAAATCCATCCGGGCCTGTCCGCCCAGTTCATAGGGCAGCCGATAGTTCAGCAAGGCCGCGCCGAACCCCTCCCGCCGGGGCGCGCCGGCCGCGACCCGGACGCCGGTTTCGGCCCAGGTCAGTTCAAGCCAGTCGTGGCGCTCGCCCGGCCCCACGCGCCAGCTGATCTCAAGCTGTCCGTCCGGCTGGGACAGCGCGCCATATTTCATGGCGTTGGTCGCCAGTTCGTGGGCCGCCAGGGTCATGACCTCGGCGGCTTTCGGCGCCAGGCTCACTTCCGGCCCCTTG
This sequence comes from Caulobacter sp. LARHSG274, assembly GCF_052871235.1. NCBI lineage: Bacteria > Pseudomonadati > Pseudomonadota > Alphaproteobacteria > Caulobacterales > Caulobacteraceae > Caulobacter > Caulobacter sp. LARHSG274. Next base: position 183,442 of record NZ_JBIXJO010000003.1, read on the forward strand.
ATGACCAGCCGCCGTTCGTCGGCGTTCTGGGCGAGCAGCTCTTCGCGGACCAACCCTTCCAGATCGACGCCCGCGCTGGGATTGCGGACCAGGATCGCCTGGACGCGCGCCAGGGCGGCGATCCTGCCGTCCAGGTGGGCGGCCAGGTCCTCGACCGTCTCGCTGGTTTCGGCGCTGCGGGCGATCAGCGACCTGACGACCGCCAGGATGTTGCGCACCCGATGCTGCAGCTCGCTGAGCAACGCGCGTCGGTCGTCGTCCGCCGACGCGGCCCGCTCGGTCGCCACCACGACCAGGGACATGCCGGCGACATCGCCCTGTTCGTCGCGGAACGGCGAGTAATAGAGACTGAAGCGCCCATCGGGGGCCCCGCCCCGCGGGAGGTGGACCTGGCCATGCAGCGCCAGGCTGCGGCCCGCGAACACTTCGGCGGCGGCGGCGGCCAACGGCCCCGCCGGGTCGAAGTCTCCGACCGATCGGCCCAGGTCCTGCGCCGCCTCGGCTGTATGGCCGTAGAGCCGGCCATAGGCTCGATTGTGCATCTGGGTCAGCTGGGGACCGACGAACAGGGCGCTCGGGAGACCACTGCCGAGCATCAGCTCCACAGCGGTGCGCAGGCTCTGCGGCCAGGTCTCGGATGCGCCGACGGGCGTGTCGTCCCAGGCGAAGTCGAGGACCTGCCGCATCGCGGTCCCGTCGCTGACGGCGGCATGGACGGCGCTCACCATGGCTCCTCGCGCGATCGTCTGGCGCCAGCATAGACCATTGTGCGTTGAGAAGAAAAACCCCCGATCATCGGCCTGCCGCATCTCGACGCCAGCGCGAGCTTGGTCAAAGATAGGCCTAGGGTTGGGGCTCGCCAATCTGGAGCGGGCGATGCGAAACGGCGCCTTTCGACCTGGCCTGGGCGGCGCCTGGCCAGGACTCTCTTTCGGAGCGACGGCGAGACCGGAGCGTCCGGCATGCTGACCACTGCGCTCAGGGCGACGCCGTCCGCGACGTCGAGCAAGAGCTTCGTGCGGCGGCTGGAGGCTTGCGGCGGCGTCGCGGCCGCCGAAATCGCGATCCTGGAAGCGGCCCTGCACGCGCCGGAGACCTATCGCGCCGGCGAACTGCTGCACCCGCCGCGTCCCGGCGCGCCGCCGTTCTTCATGGTTTCGGGCTGGGCCTGCCTGGCCCGTCTGCTCGACGACGGACGCCGGCAGGTGCTGGCGTTTCTGCTGCCGGGCGACGGCGTGGGTTTCGACCTCCTGACCCAGTCGCGGGAAAGCACCAGCGTGCTGGCCCTGACGCCGGTGAAGGTCCAGCGCGTTCGCCAATCGCTGCTGGGGGAAATCACCGGCTGCCCGGGGGTCAACCGCGCCCTGGCGGTGGCGTCGGACCAGCAGCAGACCCGCCTGATCGATCAGGTGGTGCGGCTGGGCCGGCAGACCGCCTATGAGCGCTGCGCCCACCTGCTGCTCGAACTGCATGGCCGGCTGGCCGAGATCGGCGAGACCCAGGGCGACGCCTTCCGCCTGCCGGTCAAGCAGGAGGTGCTGGCCGACGCCCTGGGCCTGAGCCTGGTCCACGTCAACCGCACCCTGCAGCAGCTGCGCCGCGACCAACTGGTCGAGGTGCACGGAGGCGCGGCGATCCTGAAGGACCGTCAGGCCCTGGCGGCGACCTGCGAGTATCGTTCCGGTTCCACCTGAACCTAGTCTGACTGGTCCTCGTCCAGTTCGTCGAGCACGGCTTCGGGCGCCACGTCGCGCCGGAGTTCGGCGAGTTCGGGATCATTGGCCTCGGTGACCTCGAGCTTGACCGCTATGGCCTGCAGCAGGCTGATCAGGCGGGTGATCTCGTGCTCGGACAGCAGCCCGATCTGCAGGTCCAGGTCGGCCCGGCCGGCGGCGATCCTGGCCGCGCGGTTCTGGCTGATCAGCACGAAGGTCGACAGGAAGATCGCCTCGACTGAGGCCCAGGTCGCCAGGATCACGAAGGTGCGGTCGAAGCGCGGGATCCCCGGTAGCCAGCCGAGATTGATCGCCACCCAGCCGGCGACCAGGACGAGGTGCAGATAGACGAAAGCCATGCTGCCCGAAAACCGGGTCACGGCGTCAGCGATGCGTTCCTCCGCGCTGGCGGCCTCGGCCTGGCGACGACGGCGTTCGCGCAGGGCCTGGATATTGCGCTCCAGCACCGAGGCCAGGTCCGGTCTCGAAGTCGTCACCGGAGGTTCGTGGGGCGGCTCAGACGACATGGCCGCGCCGCCTCAGCGCCCATAGATGCGGTCGAGCACGGCGGCGACCTCGACCAGGCGCTCGGCCTGGGGGTCGAACCCCGCGCCGGCCCCCAGGCGCCGCGCCCAATCGACGGCGGCCCGACCGCCCCAGTCGTCCGGCGGAACCGCCAACGGCCGCCGGGCGGGGCCCTCCAGCCGGTCGGCGGCGAAGTCATAGAACGAGCCGCCGACATTGCGCAGCACCGCACCGCCCTGCGGCCCATGGAATGCGGCCGAGATCACCGCCGGCTCGCCCGCCTGCAATCGCCAGGAACAGGCCAGCCGGACCACGGCGCCGGTGTCCAGGGTCAGGGTGGAGACGGCGTAGTCCTCCACTGCCCCGGCGTCCGCGGCCAGCGGCCGCCCTTGGGAGAACAGCGCGCTCGAAACCGTGCTCACCGACGGAAAGTCCAGGCCCCAGAGCGCCAGGTCGACCAGGTGGACGCCCAGGTCCATCACGCAGCCGCCGCCCGACAGCACCGGATCGTAGAACCACGGCTTGTCAGGTCCATAGGCGTTGTGAAACACTAGGTCGGCCGCGAAGATCGGGCCCAGCGTCCCGGAACGCAGTTGCTCGCGCACCTGCCGCATGCCCTCGGTGAACCGATAGGACAAGTCCACCGCCAGCAGCCGGTCGGCCCGGCGCGCCGCCGCGACCACCGCCGCCACCTCCGCCGCCGTCCGCCCCAGCGGCTTCTGGCAGAAGACGGCCACGCCGCGCTCCAGGGCCGCGATCGCCTGGTCGGCGTGCAGGGCGCTGGGGGTGGCGATGACCAGGCCGTCGAGGTCCAGGTCGAGCAAGGCCTCCAGGTCGTCGACGGCCGCCGCGTCCGGGGCCAGCCGCAGGGCCTCGGCGGTCATGGCGTCGGAGGGATCGGCCACCCCCACCGGCTCCACGACGCCGGCGGCCAGGATCGCCTCCATGCGGTGGCGGCCGATCCAGCCGACGCCGAGGAAGCCGATGCGCGGCCGGTCGGTCGCCCGTCGCGCTGCGGGCTTGGCGAGCAGGTCGGTCATCAAGCCGCTCATGGGAAGGTCACCAGCGCCTTGACGAAACCGTCCGGACGATCCCGCGTGGCGTTCAAGGCCTCGTCCAGCCGTTCCAGCGGATAGGCGTGGGTATAGAGCGGGGTCGGGTCCAGCCGCCCTGAACTCACCGCTTCGATCGCCGCCCGCAGCCCCTGGACATAGACCTTGGGATCGCGTTCGTGGGCGTTGATCACGTCGATCCCGCGCCAGTTCCACAGCTGCATATTGACCTGCCGGGGCCCGTCCTGGTGATAGCCGGCAACGATCAGCTTGCCGCGCTCGCCGGTCAGCTCGCCGGCCAGGTCCAGCGGCCAGGCCTTGCCGACCGCCTCGATCACCCGTTCGCAGAACCGGCCGCCGGTCAGCGCCTCGACCCTGGCGATGATCGCCTGGTGGTCGTCCATGGGGACGGTCTCGGCCGCGCCCATCCGGCGGGCCAGCTCCAGGGAGAACGGCCGCCGCGAAATGGCGATCACCCGTGCGCCGGCGTCGGTCGCCAGCCGGGTCAGGATCGCGCCCAGGAAGCCGACGCCGACGATGGCCACCGTCTGGCCGGCGTGGATGTCGGCGCGGGCGAAGATGTTCATCGCGCAGCCCAGCGGCTCGCCCGGGAAGGGTTTGCCCCCCAAGGCCGGCGGCAGCTTCGCGGCCGCCTCGGCCTCGACCAGGTCGTACTGGGCGTAGCTCCGGTACGACAGCGCCGCGACCCGATCGCCGATCGCCAGATCGTCCACCCCCTCCCCCACGGCGTCGACCACGCCCCAGCCCTCGTGGCCCAGGTCGCCGGGCGCGGTGGGAAATTTCATCCAGTCCGGCCCCGCCCAGGGCGTCAGGTTCGAGGCGCAGACGCCGCAGCCCTCCAGCCTGACCCGCACCTGGCCCGGCCCCGGCTGCGGCAAGGGCGCCGCCTCGATCCGGATCCGGCCCGGCCCGGGGATCACCGCCGCCCGCATGGTCGCGACGCTGGCGCGCGGCTCGGCCCTAAGCATGTCCAAGGTCATGTTGCTCTCCCGGATGGATGCGGGCCCGTGGCCCGGACGGATCGGCGCGCCCGGGCTCGTCCGGCTGGACGAACCGCAGCAGGGCGCGACGATAGCGAAGGGCGTGGGCGGAGATCTTTCCCTGCTCGGCCGGATCGAGCCCGTCGCCAAGGCTCCACAGGCCGATCTGGAAGGCGGCGTAGCAGGCGCGGTGCAGGGCCAGACGAGCCGGGGCGACGTGACCGCCGCCCAGCCGTTCGATGGCGCGCGCCAGCCAGGCGGCCTCGTCGTCGGACAGGTCCAGCTCGATCTGCGCACCCGCCACGTCCCAGCCGACGTCCTGGCAGCCGACCAGATCATGGCCCCGGGCGTGGTCGACGGCGTCGGTCTTCAGCAGGCGGCCTTGTGGCGTCACACGCCACTCCCAGGCGTGCAGCCGGCCGTCAATGGCGATCGGCGCGCCCGCCGGGGTTCTGGCCAGAACACGCAGGCGCTCGTGCAGGGCCTCGGCCGCGGGCTCGCCTAGCGCCTCTGCCGTATTCACACGGGCCATGTCGAGCAGTTCGCTCGTGCCGGCGCCATCCTGGACGGAGGCCGGAAAATGCCGGGCCCGGAAGGCGAGGTAGCGGGCCAGATGGTCCAGCAGCCGCCCCCGATCGTAGCGCCCTGGCTCCAGCGCCCGCGCATCCTCTAGCCAGGTTTCGACCAGGAAGCCGTGCCGCAGCCCGGCCGGCCGAGGAGTAAAGCCCGCGGCCGCCAACCCCCCGGCTTGCGCCGTCTTGCGGACCCCCTCCCCGCCCAGGCCCGCGAACTTGGCCAGCCAGGATCCCGAGGCGGCACGAAACAGGAACTTGCGCCGCTCCAGCGCCGGAAGCACCGGGGCGGCGACGTCGCTGACCTCCCGCCAGCGTCCCGCCGACAGGTCGCGCCGCGGTTCGGTCAGCGGACCAACGAGCTCCGACACCCAGTCGTCCAGCCGCCGGCTCGGCGTCACGCCGTCGCGGCCTGCGCCCTCGAAATCGCCGATCAGGCGACGAGCTCGGCGCCAACGCTCGCGGTGCGCCGGGCTGGCGTGGGGTCCCGGCTCACCGGCATGGCTGGGCAGATAGGTCACCCGCGGCGACGACACGCCCGCCTCCTCCAGGAGATCGCCGACCGCGCCGAACGAGCTGCCCGACAGGCCCGGGCCTTCATCGACGACGGCGTACGGCTCCTCGCCGTCGCCCAGGATGCTCGCGTACAGGGCCGGCGAAAGCCGCAGCCGCCGGGCGAAGGGCGGGCCGACCGGCCGCACCGTCACCGGCCGCCGTCGCGCGCCCGCCCCGACTGCGACCATCGCCGCCAGGCCCGTCCCGATGCTGCGCAGGCCCAGCACAACGGGCGGCGCGCTCCGCTCGGCGGCGGCGGCGGCCTCGAGATAGGCCTCGGGATAGAGCGCATAGTGGGCGTACCCCTCCGCCAGCTTGCAGGTGATCTCCGAAGGCGGGTCCAGGTCGCGCCAACGGGCCAGGGCCTGGCGCCATCCGGACGGGACTTCGGTCGTTCCATCGCGCCAGGACCGTGCGACGGCGCCGGCCAATCCGAGCAGCATGTCCATGCCCGCCGCCTGGACCGGCGTCTCCGCGTCGTGGCCGGCGAGCGCCATCTCCGCGTCGGCGACGCCCTGCAGCAGTTGCGCCGCTTCAATGAAGCCGCCCACCAGGGCCGCATGCCGCTCCAGGCCAGCCGGCCGGACCTCGACCGTTCCCAAGGTCTCCTCCAGGCGGCCGATCGCCTGTCCGACCGGTTCGCTCCAGGCTCTGTCGCCATAGACCCGCATCAGAGCGCCGGACCCGCGCCATAGGCGACGGCGGCGAAGGCGGCATAGGGCGGCGGGACCGCGCCCGGCAGGTCGGCACGATGGCCGAGCCACGCCACCCAACCCTCGTACTGCGCCGGACTGGGCGAGACCCGAGCCCGCCGCTGCTTGACCAGTCGCAGGGCCGCCATCGGCTCCAGGCCGCGCGCCGACAGGATGCACAGGGCCAGCATCGCCGAGCGGCCGACCCCGTGTTCGCAGTGCACCAGCAGGCGCCGTCCGGCCGCCTGGGCCTGGGCCGCGAACGCCACCCCGTCGTCCAGCATGGCCAGGCTGACGGCGGCATTGTCCTCGGTGGGCAGGTGCAGGAACAGCAGCCCGCAGCGGCTCCAGACGGCCGGATCGTCGCGTTTTTCGGACCGCAGGTCGACGACCGCGCCGATCCCGTGCTCGCGCGCCAGGACTTCGGCCCCGTCCATGCTGCAGCGGCCGCCGACCGCCAGATCGTCGGTGATCCAGTCGAAATCGCAGGCCGCGCAGCCCATGGCTCAGCCGACCGCCAGCGCCGCGGGACGGGTCACGACCGGCGCCGTCGCGGGGGCGTAGCGCCGCACCATCGCCGCGCAGAACTCGGCGAACTCCTCGACCGCCTGGGGCGGGCTGGTGTGGTGCGGCTCGATGCCGCGATGTTCCGGGGTGAAGCAGAAAGTGACGGTGACGTCGAAGTCCTCGAGCGCCTGCATCTGCCGGTCGAACCAGGCCAGGGCGTCGGGCCGGAAGCTGTCGGCCCAGGACAGGCCGGTGCGCAGGTGCCGCACGCCCAGCCGCTTGAGCCAGCCCACCGCCTCGTCCAGGCGGTGATCCTGATAGTGGAACCACTGGCAAAGCCCCATGCGATCAGCGTAGTCGGCATAGACCTCCAGGCCCGGCTTCGGGGTTCCGTCCTCGCGCAGCAGCCCCATGTGGAAGTGCCGGTAATAGGACGAGCCCTCGGCTTCCTTGTGACGGGTGGTGGCCTCCCAGGTCCGCGGCAGATCGTAGAGGCTGTACCAGTGGATCCGCGGGGCCTTGCCGACCAGCAGGTCGGCGGTGCGCCGGACGCCCCAGGCCTGCACCTCCTCCGAGCCGAAGCTGGAGACGCCGACCTCGGTCACCCAGACGGGCTTGTCGGTCACCGCCTGGATCTCGGCCAGCTTGGCGGGCCAGTCGTCGATCGACCACAGGTTCCAGTCCAGCGGGAAACCATGCACCGCCACCGCGTCGACGGCGTCGAGCACGCCCTTGGCCTCCAGGCGGCCCAGGAAGGCCGGATCGATCGGCGACATGCCGCCCAACACCCGCACCAGGGCGCCGTTCTCGGCGGCGATCGCCTGGCCGGCCAGGCGGGTCATGCTGGCGAAGATGTCCCATTCCGGATCGAGGTTGGGGTCCCAATGCGACTTGTTGTTGGGCTCGTTCCAGATCTTCACCGCCTCGATCATCCGTGCTCTCCCTCGTCGCGCCCGTTGGCGCCGTGTGACTTGCCGTTGGTCCGCGACCGGGCGGGATAGACGGCGCCCGCCTCGGTGGGCCGCTCGGTCCGGCGGCAGATGAAGACCTCGTCCTCGGGACGATCGAGGATCTCGAAACCGGCGCTGCGCAGCATGGCGGCCGAGCCGGCGGCGTTGGGCGTCCACCAGTTGGTCCAGTCGCCGGCGTAGCGATGCTCGATGAAGTGCATCTTCGGATAGGCCGGATCGTCGAAATGCTTGTCCTCGAAGAAGTCGTAGTCGGCGCGCACCGGGACGATGTCGTTGGAGCCGCGCTGCATCGACTGGAACACCATCAGGTCGTCGGCGACGTGGTCGTGGATCAGGTCCAGGGCCAGCAGCGGATGGCGCAGGTGGTAGAACACGCCCATGAACAGGACGATGTCGAAGCGCTCCCGCAGCTCGGCCACGTCGTAGACCGACAGCTTGCGGAACTCGATGTCGGCGCCCTTCACCTCGGCGGCGAAGCGGGCCTGCTCCAGGTAGCGGTCGTCGAAATCGACCCCCAGCACCCGGTCGGCGCCGCGCCGCTTCATCTCGATCGAGTAGAAGCCGGCGTTGCAGCCGATATCGAGCACGCTCTTGCCGCTCAGGTCCTCGGGAATGGCGTGCTGGAAGCGCCGCCATTTGACGTTGGGATAGTCGTTGAGGAAGTGGTTGGGCGCGGTCTGCACCCCGTCCAGGTCGATGTTGTGGAACCAGTCGCCCAGGGCGGCGGCGCGGGCGCGGATCTGTTCGCCGGTCAAAAGGCTCATGCGGGCGCCTCGTTGATGCTGTGGACTTTCAGCCCCCAGGCGGCGGCGACGACGGTGCTGATCGAGCCGGGCGCGACCTCGATGCGCCCGTGATGATCCAGGCACAGGCCCAGGGCGTGGCAGAGGGCGGCCTTGGTGACGTCGGCGTGCGACACCGCGACGATGGCCTGGTCGGCGTGGCGGCGGCGCGCGGCCTCCATCCAGTTGGCCACCCGAAGTTGCACTTCGAGCATGGACTCGCCGCCGGGCGCCCGGTGCTGGCCGCGCGAAGCGTTCCACCAGCCCCATTCGGGCGCGTGGTCGAGGTCCTCGAACACCGCCCCGGTCCAGACGCCCAGGTCGATCTCGTTCAGGGCCTCGTCGGTCCGGGGCTGCAGGCCATGCGCCGCGGCGATCGGGCGGGCGGTCTCGGCGGCGCGCGTCATCGGGCTGACATAGACGGCGGCGATTGGCTCATCGCGCAGCCGGCGGGCCGCGGCGTCGGCCTGGGCCAGCCCATGCTCGCTGACGCTCACCGCCTCCATGCGCCCGCACAGCACCCGGCCGAGCCGATCGTGAGCGCCATGTCGGACAAAGAACACCGTCGTGCTCATGAGGCCAGGCGCGCGCGCGGCCGCGCGTCGCGTCGATCGTCCCCCGCCTCGTCGAGGCCGGCGATGAACCGCTCGGTGCGGATCCGCGCCTCGTCGTCGGTGTACTGCTCGGGCGGCGACTTCATGAAGTAGCTCGACGGCGCCAGCAGCGGCCCGGCCAGCTTGCGGTCCAGGGCCAGCTTGGCGCAGCGCACGGCGTCGATGACCACTCCGGCCGAGTTGGGGCTGTCCCAGACCTCCAGCTTCAGCTCCAGGTTCAGCGGGACGCCGCCGAAGGTCGTGCCCTCCAGGCGGATGTGGGCCCATTTGCGGTCGCTCAGCCACGGCACGAAGTCGCTGGGTCCGACATGGACGTCGTCGGCGTCGAGCGGCACGTCGAACTGGCTGGTCACCGCCTGGGTCTTGGAGATCTTCTTCGAGGTCAGGCGCTCGCGTTCGAGCATGTTCTTGAAGTCGGTGTTGCCGCCGAAGTTCAGCTGGTAGGTGCGGTCGATCCGCACGCCGCGGTCGCGAAACAGGTTGGCCAGCACGCGGTGGACGATGGTGGCGCCGACCTGGCTCTTGATGTCGTCGCCGATGATCGGCAGGCCGCGCTGCTCGAACCGCCGGGCCCAGGACGGGTTGGAGGCGATGAACACCGGGATGCAATTGACGAAGGCGCAGCCCGCGGCCAGCGCCTGCTGGGCGTAGTATTCGGTCGCCGCCTGCGATCCGACCGGCAGGTAGGAGACCAGGATCTCAGCGCCGCTGCGGCGCAGCTCCTCGGCGACGTCGACGGGCGGCTCGGCCGATTCCTCGATGTCGCCGGTCAGGTACTGGCCGACGCCGTCCAGGGTCGGGCCCCGGCGCACCCGCACGCCGGTGGCGCCGGGGCGGGCGAACTGCACGGTGTTGTTGGGGGCGACGGTGATCGCCTCGCCCAGGTCGCGCCCGACCTTGCCGGCATGGATGTCGAAGGCCGCGGCCAGTTCGATGTCGCCGACGTGGTAGCCGCCCAGGTCGACATGCATCAGTCCCGGCGGCGGCGCATTGGCCGTGGCTTCGGCGTAATGCGTCAGTCCCTGGACGAAGGACGAGGCGCAATTGCCGACCCCGACCAGTCCTACACGAAGTTTCCTGCGAGCCATGGCGTCCCTTCAACATGGCGCTGGAGGCGGCCAGACCCGCGCCAGCTTTGTAGCTGGTCAAGCGATCGACCCCAGCTTTGTTCCTGCCGACACTGCTCCCTATCAAATGTTAAACGCGGCAATTCTTCGCTTTTGCCATTTGCCAAAATATAACTTCGCCAAATGAACTCCTGTTTCAGGATAACAATTGATAAAATCAGGCCAATACTCTCGATCCAGGGAACTTAGATCAAGATGATCGGTTAGCCTCGCCGTGCACCGAAGGGACGGACGGCGATGAGCAAAGCCAAAACGATCACCGACCATGACGAAATCCGGCGCTGGGCGGAAACGCGCGGCGGCAGACCTGCGCGGGTCAAGACCACCGCCGGCAAGGGCGGCGGCGGCGTTCTACGCTTCGATTTCGGCGACAAGGACGACGAACTCGAAGAGATCGGCTGGGACGAATTCTTCGAGATCTTCGAGGAAAACGGCCTGGCCTTGCTCGAACAGGAAGAGACCGCGAGCGGCGGGAAAAGCCGTTTCTCCAAGTTCATCAATCGCTGAGGCCCGCCGATGTCGAAGACTGTTCTGATCACCGGCGGCGCCGGCTTTATTGGTCGGCATCTTGCCCACGCCCTGCTCGCGGAGGGCAAGAAGGTCCGCGTTCTCGACAGCCTGATCGAGCAGGTGCACCCCACCCGCGAACGGCCGGGCGAGCTTGACGGCGAGGTCGAGTTGATCGTCGGCGACGTGCGCGACGAAGGCGCGGTGCTGCGCGCCCTCAGCGGGGTCGACCAGGTCGTGCACTTGGCGGCCGAGGTCGGCGTCGGCCAGAGCATGTACGCGGTCGACCGCTACACCTCGGTCAACGACTACGGCACGGCGGTGCTGTTCCAGCAACTGATCGACAATCCGGTCGAGCGGGTCGTGGTCGCCTCGTCGATGAGCGTCTATGGCGAGGGCCTCTACCGCACCCAGGACGGGGCCCTGGTCGAGGACGTCGACCGAACCGGCCGCAATCCGGATGGATCGTGGGACCCGCTGGACGACCAGGGCCGGCCGCTGCTGCCCGCCCCGACTCCCGAGACCAAGGCCAACGCGCTCAAGTCGGTCTACGCCATCGGCAAGTTCGTGCAGGAACGCCTGACCCTGACGCTGACGCGGCAATACGGCATGCAAGGCGCGGCCCTGCGGCTGTGGAACGTCTACGGACCGGGCCAGGCGCTCTCCAATCCCTATACCGGCGTGCTGGCGATCTTCGCCTCGCGGATCGCCAACGGCCAGGCCCCGATGATCTTCGAGGACGGCCGCCAGCGCCGCGACTTCGTCCATGTCCGCGACGTGGCCGGCGCCTTCGCCCTGGCCCTCGAGCACCCCGGGGCGGTCGGCGAAGTGTTCAACATCGCCAGCGGCGAGGACCGCACGATCGAGGCGGTGGCCCGACTGCAGGCCCAGTCCATGGGCCAGGCCGACCTGACGCCGGAGATCACCGGCAAGAGCCGGGCCGGCGACATCCGCCACTGCATCCCCGACCTGACCAAGGCCCAGGCCCGCCTGGGCTACGCCGCCCGGGAGGATTTCGCCCAGGGCCTGGCCGAGCTGGCCGAATGGGTCGCGCGCCAGGAGAGCGAGGACCGTGTCGTCGAGGCCCGAAAGGAACTAGAAATGCGCGGGCTGGTGGCATGAGCGGCGGATCCGGACCGGTGCTAGTGACCGGCGGGGCCGGCTTCATCGGCGCCAACCTGGCCGACCGGCTGGCCGCAGACGGCCATGACGTGGTGGTCTTCGACGCCCTGGCCCGCCCCGGGGTCGAGCGCAATCTCGCCTGGCTGGAGGCGCGGCATCCTCGACGCGTCAGCACCGTGATCGGCGACATCCGCGACGAAAAGGCCGTGGGCAAGGTCGTCCGCGACGCGACGGCGGTGTTCCACCTGGCGGCCCAGGTGGCGGTGACCACCAGCCTGGTCGATCCGGTCGGCGACTTCGAGGTCAATGTCCGCGGGACGGTCAACCTGCTCGAGGCCCTGCGCCGTCAGGGCCGCCGCACGCCGCTGGTCTTCGCCAGCACCAACAAGGTTTATGGCGACCTCGCCGACGTGCCGCTGGAGATCGTCGACGACTGCCACCTGCCCCGCGATCCGTCGATCCGGCTGAACGGCGTCGACGAGCGCCGGCCGCTCGACTTCCATACGCCCTATGGCTGCTCGAAGGGCGCGGCCGACCAGTATGTGCTCGACTACGCCCGCAGCTTCGACCTGCCGACCTGCGTGCTGCGGATGAGCTGCATCTATGGTCCGCGCCAGATGGGCACCGAGGACCAGGGCTGGGTTGCGCACTTCCTGATCCGCGCCCTGGCCGGCCAGCCGATCACTATCTATGGCGACGGCCGCCAGGTGCGCGACATCCTCTATGTGGCCGATGCGGTCGAGGCCTATGTCTCGGCCTGGCGGCGAATCGAGACGGTCAAGGGTCGGGCCTTCAACCTGGGCGGCGGCCGCGCCAACGCCGTCAGCCTGCGCCTGCTGCTGGGCCACATCGAACAGCTGATCGGCCGCGGCGTCGCCCTGAGGTTCGAGGACTGGCGACCGGGCGACCAGCGCTACTACGTCTCGGACGCCGGCGCCGCGCGGCGGGCCCTGCACCTGGATGAACCGGTGGCCTGGCGCGACGGCGTCGCGCGGCTGGCGGCCTGGCTGCGCGAGGAAGCCGCCGCGCCCCTGCCGGCCGCCGCCCTGGCGGAGGCGGTGTCTTGAGGGCGGCGATGATGGGCGGCCCGGCCCGCCATGTGCTGATGACCACCGACGCCGTGGGCGGCGTCTGGACCTACGCCGTGGACCTGGTCGAGGGCTTCGCCGAGCGCGGGATCTCCACCACCCTGGCGGTGCTGGGCCCCAGGCCAAGCGTCGACCAGCGCCAGCAGGTCGCCGCGATCCCGGGACTGACCCTGGTCGAGACCGACCTGCCCCTCGACTGGCTGGCGGACGCGCCCAACGCCCTGGCTCCGGCCGCCGACCGGTTGCGGGCCTTGGCCGAGGACAGCGGCGCCGACCTGATCCACCTCAACACGCCGACCCTGGCGGCGGGCCAGACCTTCGACCAGCCGGTGATCAGCGTCGCCCACTCCTGCCTGGCCACCTGGTGGAGCGCGGTCCGCGATCAGCCGATGCCCGACGATTTCCGCTGGCGCTGCCAACGCCACTGGCAGGGTCTGCTGGCTTCGGACGCCATCATCGCCCCGAGTTCGGCCTTCGCCGAGGACACCGCCAGGACCTACGAAACCCCGCGACCGTTTGTGGTCCACAACGGCCGGCGCGACGCCGCCCCCCAGGCGGCTCCGAAACAGCGGCTGGTCTGCACGGCCGGACGCCTGTGGGACGACGGCAAGAATGTCGCCGTGCTCGACGCCGCCGCCCGGTGGATCGATGCGCCGCTGCTGGCCGCCGGGCCCCTCGATGGCCCCACTGGCGAGCGCCGGCGGCTTGTCCACGCCCAAGCCCGGGGCCCGATGTCGACGGCGGCGATCCGCCGGACCTTCGCCGAGGCCCAGGTCTTCGCCTCGGCTGCCCTCTATGAGCCGTTCGGCCTGGCGGTCCTGGAGGCGGCCCAGGCGGGCTGCGCCCTGGTGCTGTCGGACATTCCGACCTTCCGGGAGCTTTGGGACGGCGCGGCGCTGTTCGCCCCCGCCCGCGATCCCAAGGCCCTCGCCCAGGCGATCCAACGGCTGCTGGACGATCCGGAGGCGCGCCAGCGCCTGGCCGGGGCCGCCACCGAACGGGCGCGCCGCTACAGCGTCGCGGCCATGGTCGAGGGGGTTCTAGGCGTCTACCGCGCCCTGTGGACCGGGACCGGCGCCATCGCCGACCAGGAGGCGGCGGCATGAGAATCCTCTATTTCACCCACTCTCTCGCCTCCTGCTGGAACCACGGCAACGCCCATTTCCTACGCGGGGTGCTGCGCGACCTGACCTGGCGTGGCCATGCGGTCACCGCCTTCGAACCGCAGGACGCCTGGAGCCTGGCCAGCCTGTTGGCCGACCATGGCCCCGCCGGCCTTTCGGCCTTTCGCGACGCCTATCCCGACCTGGACTCGCGGACCTACGCCCGCATCGGCCAGGCGCTCGAAGCCTGTCACGACGCCGACCTGGTGATCGTCCACGAATGGAGCGATCCGGCCCTGGTCGCCGCCTTGGGCCGAGCCCGTCGCAACGGCGGCCGCTTCCTGCTGCTGTTCCACGACACTCATCACCGCGCCGTCAGCGATCCCGACGCCATCCGGGCCTTCGATCTCGACGGCTATGACGGGGTGCTGGCGTTCGGCGAGACCCTGGCCGCCGTCTACCGGCGGTGGGGTTGGGGCGATCGGGTGTTCGTCTGGCATGAGGCCGCCGACATCACCCTGTTCCACCCGCCGAAGATCGAGGGCCAGCGCCAGGGACTGGTGTGGATCGGCAACTGGGGCGACGGCGAGCGGACGGCCCAGATCGAGGACTTCCTGCTGCGGCCGGCCGCTCAGGCGGGCCTGCCCCTCGACGTCCACGGCGTGCGCTATCCCGCCCCCGCCAAGACCCTGCTGGCCCGCTACGGCGCCCGTTACCGCGGCTGGCTAGCCAATCCCAAGGCGCCGGAGGTGTTCGCGCGACACCTGGCCACCATCCACGTGCCGCGTCGCTTCTATGTCGAGCGCCTGCCGGGAATTCCCACCATCCGGGTCTTCGAGGCCCTGGCCTGCGGCATACCTCTGGTCTGCGCGCCATGGCGGGACGTCGAGGGCCTGTTCCGGCCGGGCGTCGACTATCTGGTGGCGCCGGACGGCGCCGCCATGACCGTCCATCTGCGCGCCCTGAGCTGCGATCTCGAACTGCGCGCCAGCCTCGCCGCCGCCGGTCTGGAGACCATCCGCGCCCGCCACACCTGCGCCCACCGGGTCGACGAACTGCTCGCCATCGTCTCGGCCATGGCCGCGCCCGCCATGAAGTCCATCGCATGGGAGTCCGTCGCATGAAGATCGCCTTCTATGGCTCCAGCCTGCTGTCCACCTATTGGAACGGCGCGGCGACCTACTACCGCGGACTGCTGCGCGAGCTGGCCGGCCGGGGCCACCAGGTCGTGTTCTACGAACCCGACGCCTTCGACCGCCAGAAGCACCGCGACATCGACCCGCCCGACTGGGCCGAGGTGGTGGTCTACGACGCGACGCCGGACGCGCTGGCCTATGTCGTCGGCGAGGCGGCCTATGCCGACGTCGTGGTCAAGGCCAGCGGCGTGGGCGTGTTCGACGACCTGCTGCTGGCCGGAACCATGGCCGCGGCCGCGCCCCGGGCGGTGAAGATCTTCTGGGACGTCGACGCGCCGGCGACCCTGGCCGAGATCACCCCCGCGCCCGACCATCCGTTGCGCCGCGCCCTGCCCGACCTTGACCTCGTCCTGACCTATGGCGGCGGCCCGCCGGTGATCGCCGCCTATGAGGCCGTCGGCGCGCGGGTCTGCCGGCCGATCTACAACGGCCTGGACCCGACCACCCATCACCCGGTCGCCCCGGCGGCGCGCTACGCCTGCGACCTCAACTTCCTGGCCAACCGCCTGCCCGACCGCGAGCGGCGGGTGGAGCAGTTCTTCATCGAGGCCGCCGCCCGCCTGCCCGACCACCGCTTCCTGCTGGGCGGCTCCGGCTGGGACGACAAGCCGCTGCCGGCCAACATCGCCCGGCTCGGCCACATCGGGGCCGACCAGCACAACGCCTTCAACGGCTCGCCGCGGGCGGTGCTCAACGTGGCGCGAGACTCCATGGCCCAGGTCGGGTTCTCGCCCGCCACCCGGGTGTTCGAGGCGGCCGGCGCCGGCGGCTGCCTGATCACCGACGCCTGGGAGGGTCTGGAGCTGTTCCTGGCCCCAGGCGAGGAGGTGCTGGTCGCCCGCGACGGCCAGGACGTCGCCGAGCACCTGGCCAGCCTGTCCGTCGAAAGGGCCCACCAGATCGGGGAAGCGGCGCGCCGCCGCATCCTGGCCGAGCACACCTACGCCCGGCGCGGGGCCGAGGTCGACACGCTGCTGCGCCGCGCCTTCGATCTGAAACGCGAGAGGAGCCTGACATGAGCGCGCCGCTCAAGATCGTCGTCCTGGGCCTGAGCCTCTCCTCCTCCTGGGGCAACGGCCACGCCACCACCTATCGGGCCCTGCTGAGCGCCTTCGTCGCGCGGGGCCACGACGTCCTGTTTCTCGAACGCGACAGGCCCTGGTATGCGGCCCATCGCGACCTGGATCCGACCTTCTGCCGCTTCGCGCTCTACCAGCAGGTCGCCGACCTGGAGGCCTGGCGCGCGGACATCGTCGCCGCCGACGCGGTGATCGTCGGCTCCTTCGTGCCCGACGGGATCGCGGTCGGACGGTGGGTGCAGGAGATCGCCGGCGGCCTGGCGGTGTTCTACGACATCGACACGCCGGTCACCCTGGCGCGGCTGGAGGACGGCGACGCCGAGTACCTGTCGCCCGACCTGATCCCCGGCTACGAGCTCTATCTGTCGTTCACCGGCGGGCCGGCCCTGCGCCGCCTGGAGCAGGTCTATGGCTCGCCCGCGGCGCGGCCGCTGTTCTGTTCCGTGGACGCCGAGACCTATCGCCCGCTCGACCGGCCCAAGCGCTGGGATCTCAGCTATCTGGGCACCTATAGCGAGGATCGCCAGCCGACGCTGGAGACGCTGCTGCTGGAGACCGCCCGCCAGGCGCCGCACCTGCGGTTCTGCGTGGCGGGGCCGCAATATCCCGACAGCATCGCCTGGCCGGCCAATGTCGAGCGGCTGGACCACGTGCCGCCCGCCGAGCATCCGGCCTTCTACAGCGCTAGCCGCTTCACCCTGAACGTCACCCGCGCCGACATGATCGCCGCCGGCCACAGCCCCAGCGTCCGGCTGTTCGAGGCGGCCGCCTGCGGGACGCCGATCATCTCCGACGTCTGGCCCGGCCTGGACGAGTTGTTCATTCCCGGCGAGGAGATCGCCCTGGCGACGGACGCCCAGGCGGTGCTCGACCTGCTCAATGCGCCGCCCGAGGTCGGCGAACGCATCGGGACGGCCGGACGGGCCCGCATCCTTGGTCAGCACACCGCCCGCCATCGCGCGCTCAAGCTGGAAAGCTACCTTCGCCAGGCCCTGGCGACGAGCGCCGTCCCCCTGTCCGCGCCCAGCGAGGTTTCCGCCTATGCCGAGATCTGACATGCCCAAAGCCCGCCCCCTCTCGATCCTGGTCGCCGGCGGTTCGGGGTTCGTCGGCTCGCACCTGTGCGAACGCCTGATCGACGACGGCGCCGTCGTCTGCTGCGTCGACAACCTGCAGACCGGCTCGCGCGACAACCTGCGTCGCATCGAGACCCATTCGCGGTTCAGCTTCGTGCAGGCCGACATCGTCGCCCCCCTGCCCGCCAAGGTGACCAGGACCCGCTACGACCGCATCTACAACCTGGCCTGCGCCGCCTCGCCGCCGCTGTACCAGTCCGATCCCGAGCACACCCTGCTGACCAGCGTCGTCGGCACCGACCAGCTTCTGAAGCTGGCCGAACGCGACGGGGGCCGCCTGCTGCAGGCCTCGACCAGCGAAGTCTATGGCGACCCCGTCGCCCACCCGCAGCCGGAGTCCTACTGGGGCAATGTCAACTGCACCGGGCCGCGGGCCTGCTATGACGAAGGCAAGCGCGCGGCCGAGGCCCTGTGCTTCGACTTCGAGCGGTTGGGACGGGCCGAGGTCCGCGTGGCGCGGATCTTCAACACCTACGGACCAAGGCTTTCGGCCCATGACGGCCGGGTGGTGTCCAACCTGGTCAGCCAGGCCCTGGCCGGCGACGACATCACCGTGTTCGGCGACGGGTCTCAGACCCGGTCGTTCTGCTACGTGGCCGATCTGGTCGACGGCCTGGTCAAGCTGATGGAGCACGAGGGCTCGCCAGGCGGGCCGGTCAATCTTGGCAATCCGACCGAGCTGACGATCTGCGAATTGGTCGATCTCGTGCTGGACCTGACCGGATCCTCATCCCAGGTCAGCTATCGCCGGCTGCCGGTCGACGACCCCCGCCGGCGCAGGCCCGACATCACCCGCGCCGCCGCCCTGCTGGGCTGGTCGCCAACCACCTCGCTGGAGAACGGCCTGCGCAAGACCATCGCCTGGTTCGACGCCCAACGGCGGCTGGCCCCGCCTGGACCCGATGTCGAGGACCGCATCCGCGCCTGACGCGTTTCGCCGCCAGATCCAAGCTTGAAGTCCACGCCATGCCTGCACAGAAGATCGGCGTCCTGACCTTCCATCGCTGCATCAACTACGGCTCCTACTGGCAGGCGCGGCGGCTGGTCGAAGGCCTGCGCGAGGCCGGCCACGACGCGGTGCTGCTCGACCACGCCTCGCCGCGGGTCGACCGGGCCGAGTGGCGCTGCGCCCTGGCCCCGCACCTGCCGGCCCCGACCGCCAAGCCGGAGCGGCGGCTCTATCGCGCCAAGATCGACCGCTTCCGGGCCGCCTTCGACGCCCTGCCGCTTTCGCAGCCGTTCGACCTGGACGATCCGGCCGGCATGGAGGCCTATGACCTGGTCATCGTCGGCAGCGACGAGGTCTGGAACCTGCGCCATCCCTGGTACGGCCGCCATCGGCTGTTCTTCGGCGAGGGACTGAACGCCCGGCGGCTGGCCTCCTACGCCGCCAGCTTCGGCAACCACGACATCCGGGACGGCCTCGACGGCCAGCTGGCGCGGGACCTGGACGACTTCGCCCACATCTCGGTGCGCGACGCCAATTCCCGCGCGCTGGTCGAGCATTCCGTCGGCCGTGCGCCCGAACTGGTCCTGGATCCTTGCCTGCAGTTCCCGCCGCCCGCGCGGGCGGCGCCCGGCGAGGTCGACGACGCCGTGGTCGTCTACGGCCACAGCTTTCCGGCCTGGTTCCAGCGCGCCATCCAGCGCTGGGCAACCGAGCGCGGCCGGCGGCTGGTCAGCGTCGGCTATCACAACGCCTGGGCCGACGAGCAGCGGATCGACGTCGATCCCGACAGCTTCGCCGGACTGATGGCCGGCGCGGCCGCCGTCGCCACGACCTTCTTCCATGGCTGCGTGTTCGCCCTGGTCAACGCCAAGCCGTTCATCTGCGCCACCAGCCCCTATCGCGCCAACAAGATCACCGCCCTGGCCGCCACGCTCGGCGCCGAGCGCCACCTGGTCGACGAGGCCACGCCGCCGGCGACCTACCACACGCTGCTGGAGACGCCGCTCGAGACCGGCATCCATCAGCGCCTGACGCGCATGCGGACCCGCTCGCAACGCTATCTCGACGCCGTCCTGGCTTGAGCGGCGTGGACCGGCCAGACCAACTCAGCCCGCACGACATCGTCCGGTCGAACCTGTGCATCGGCTGCGGCGGGTGCGCGGCCGGCCTGACCGGGGCGCGGATGCAGCTCGATCGCTACGGCCAGTTCAAACCTGAAGGCCCGGCCGACTGGCGCCGCGCGCCTTCGGCCGCCTTCGCCGCGACCTGTCCGTTCTCGCCCGCCGCCGCCAACGAGGACCAGATCGCCGCCGAGCGCTTCGCCCAGGCCCCCGCGCGGGACGCCTATCTGGGCCGCTTTGAGGCAACCTATGTCGGGGCGGCGGCCGACGCCGAACTCCGGACCCACGGCAGTTCCGGCGGCATGGTCACCTGGACGGCCGCCGAGCTGCTGGACCGCGGCCTGGTCGACGCGGTCGCCCACGTGGTTCCGACGCCCGCGCCGGGTTTCGCCTACACCGTTTCCCGGTCGGTCGAGGCGGTCCGGGCCGGGGCGAAGTCGCGCTACTATCCCGTCGAGATGTCCGGGGTGATCGACACGATCCGCCGCACGCCCGGCCGCTACGCCGTCGTCGGCATACCCTGCTTCATCAAGGCGATCCACCTGCTGCGAGCCCGCGAGCCGCTGCTGCGCGAACGGATCGTCTTCACCCTGGGCCTGTTCTGCGGCCACATGAAGAGCGCCCGCATGGCCGAGAGCTTCGCCTGGCAGATGGGCGTGAGGCTCGACGCGGTCGCGGCCCTCGACTACCGCCTCAAGGACCCTGCTCGCCCCGCCAACTGGTACACCGCCCAGCTCGTCCTCAAGGACGGGTCACGGCGCAACCGGGACTGGTGGCATCTGGCCGACGGCGACTGGGGCGCGGGGTTCTTCCAGAACCCGGCCTGCGACGCCTGCGACGACGTGGCGGCCGAGACCGCCGACATCGCCTTCGGCGACGCCTGGGTCGAGCCCTACGCCAGCGACGGCCGCGGCACGAACGTGATCGTGGTCCGCTCGCCGGTCCTGCGCCAGTTGGTCGAGGCGGCGATCGGCGACGGCCGGCTGGACCTGCAACCGGTCGATCCGGCCGTGGTGGTCGAGACCCAGGCGGCCGGGTTCCGCCACCGCCGCGAGGGTCTGGCCTATCGCCTGACCTGGCCCCGCCGCGGCGTCCGTCCCCGCAAGCGGGTGACCCCGAGCGCCGGGGGCTGCCCCTGCGGCGCAGGCTGATCTATCGCCTGCGGACCCAGGTCAGGACCTGGAGCCATCGCATCTTCCTGCTGGCCAGGCTGCTGAAGCGCCCCGCGATCTACATTGTCTGGGCGCGGTTGACGCTGAGGACCTATCAGGCCCTGACCTATTCGCGCGGACCTCTGGGCCGAGCCTTCGACCGGCTGTTCCCGGGCGAGCGTCGGCCGGGTGGACATGGCTCACCGAAGGGTTAGGAAAGGACCAGCGTCAACGCGGAGTCGCCAGGGACATGGCCGAAAAAGCGCAGGTCGATCCCGAGTTCGAGGCCCTGTTACGCCACATCCAGGAGAGCCGCGGCCTGGATTTCCGCGGCTACAAGCGCACCAGCCTGCGGCGACGGATCACCCTGCGCATGGAGGCGCTCGGGGTCGAGGACTTCGCGGGCTACCAGGCCTATCTGGAGGTTCATCCCGGCGAGTTCGGCGACCTGCTCAACACCGTGCTGATCAACGTCACCTCGTTCTTTCGCGACGAGGAGGCCTGGGATGTCCTGCGCGCCCGGGTGATCCCGCAGGTGGTGGCCAACGCCAAGGACGACCGCCCGATCCGGGTGTGGAGCGTCGGCTGCGCCTCGGGCGAGGAACCCTATTCGCTGGCCATGCTGTTCGCCGAGGAAATGGGCGTGGCGGCGTTCTGTCGGCGGGTGAAGATCTACGCCACCGACCTGGACGAGGACGCTCTGAAGGCCGCCCGCCTGGCGACCTACCAGACCCGCAACGTCGAGAACATTCCCCCCGACTATCTCGATCGCTATTTCGAGCGGATCAACAACCACTACGTCTTCCAGCGCGACCTGCGCAAATGCGTGATCTTCGGTCGGCACAATGTCGTCACCGACGCGCCGATCTCGCGCATCGACCTGCTGGTCTGCCGCAACCTGCTGATCTACCTGGAAAGCGAGACCCAGGACCTGGTGCTGCCCCGCCTGCACTACGCCCTGGCGCGCGACGGCTACCTGTTCCTGGGCAAGGCCGAGACTCAGCTGGCCCGCTCGGCGCTGTTCAATCCGGTCGACATGAAGCATCGTCTCTTCACCAAGGTCCCGCAGGAGTGGCGTCGTCCGCTGAACGGGCCGTTCGGACCGAACATGGGCCACCCGGTGGAACCGTCGCCGACCCATCCGCGCCTCTTCGAAGCGGTGCTGAACGAGGCCTCCACCGCCTATCTGGTGGTCGACGACACCGGCATGGTGTCGCTGGTCAACGCCGCCGCCCACCGCCTGCTCGGGGTGGGCGAGCCCGACGTCGGCCGGCCCTTCCAGGACCTGCCGGTGTCCTACCGTCCCCTGGAACTGCGCGGTCCGATCGAGGAGGCGTTCCGCCAGCGCCGGTCGCAGCGCCTGGACGACCAGGAATATCGCCTCAGCGCGTCCGAAACGATCCGACTGACGATCGACGTGCGGCCGCTCTGCGCCCCCGACGGCTCGCCTTACGCCGTGCTGCTGGCCTTTACCGACACCACCCGCGGCCACGCCCTGCAGCGCGAACTGAAGACCACCCAGGAAAGCCTGGAAAACTCGATCGAAGAGCTGCAGTCGGCCAACGAGGAGCTGGAGACCACCAACGAGGAGCTCCAGTCGACCAACGAGGAGCTGGAGACCACCAACGAGGAGCTGCAGTCCACCAACGAGGAACTGGAGACGCTGAACGAGGAGGCCCGCTCCAGCAACGAGGAGATGGAGTCGGTCAACGAGGAGCTGCGCATCCAGGCCGAGCAGGCCTCCGCCTACCGCTCGCACCTGGAGTCGGTGCTGCGGGCGATGAACGGCGGCGTCATCGTCATCGATCAGAACCACCTGGTCCAGGGCTGGAACCGCTGGAGCGAGAACACCTGGGGCCTACGGACCGAGGAGGTGATGGGGACGAGCTTCGACGCGCTCGACATCGGCCTGCCCGTGCACCAGCTGCGCGAACGCCTGGCCAGCGTGCAGGGCGGCCGCGAGGAACAGACCGAGCAGGTGCTAGAAGGGGTCGACCGCCGCGGGCGGCCGATCATCTGCCGCGTGCGGATCTCGCCGCTGCTCGACGAGAGCGGCGCGCGCCTGGGACTGGTCATGGTGTTCCAGGACCTCACCGGCGAGCGGCGCAGCGAGGACTATCGCGGCTATCTGGGCCGGGTCATGGACGCGGCGCTGGGCGAGACCTATTTCGTCGACCCGGACACCCTGGCCTTCAAGCAGGCCAATGAGATCGGCCTGCGCGAACTAGGCTGCAGCCAGGCTCAGCTGGCCAAGATGACCCTGCTCGACCTGATCACCGAGACTAAGCCCGAGGCGATCCGGGCGAAGCTCGCGCCCCTGATCGACGGCCGGACCGACGAGGCCGTCCTGGCCGCCACACTGCGCTCGGCGGAGGGGGAGCGCTCGGTCGAGTTGCGGCTCAGGCGTTTCCCGCAGGAGGTCCCGCCGATCCTGATGGTCACCGTACGCAACCTGGCCGGAGTCTAACCTTCTCCGTCGCCGGGCGGCTTCTTGAGCTGGACGATTGCCTGTTCGAGCACCGAGACGAAACCCTCGGCTTCGACCGAGGCGAGTTCCCACCGGGCCTCGGCATGGGCCAGGCCGCGATCCCTGGCGTTGTCCTTCATCTGGCCGAACAGCCGGATGCGGTCGCGATGCGTGCGGGCGGCCACCGCCAGCGCCCGCTCCAGCTCGTCGGCCTGGGCGGCCGCCAGGCCCAGGGGCGAGAAGGCGTGACCGATCTGACAGCGGAACCGCACCTCCTTGTCGGCCTCGATCTGGTTCAGCACCCCGCCGCAGTCGGGACAGGCGATGGGACTGGCTCGGCCGGGCGGCGGCAGGTTCAGCTCCATGGCGGCGAAGTCCTGGGCGGCGATGCGGTCCTCGGCCATGTAGTCCTCCGATACGGGAAGGTTGGGTCCCGCCGGCTCGCGCGCCAGGCGCGACAGCAGGGATCCCAGGTCGCTCAGCGGCGCCGCGTGGTCGACATGGTCGCGGGCGAGCGCATTGCGCGGCATCGACGGCCACTCGGCGTCCTTGGGATCCTGCACCACCGAGGTGCCGCCCGCCGCCTTGATGGCGATCAGGCCATCGGTGCCGTCGTCCAGCAGCCCGGTCAGCACCACGCCGATCACCCGGCCGCCATAGGCCACGGCGGCGGACCGAAACAGCGCATTGACGGCCGGCCGGGTGCGGTTTTCATAGGGACCGCGGCGCATCAGGACATGTCCGGGACGCAACAGCAGATGGTGGTCAGGGCCGGCGACATAGATCCTTCCCATCGCCAGGCGCTCGCCGTCGGCCGGCGTGGCGGCCGGCAGGCGACCGGCCTTGGCCAGCAGCTGCGGCAGCACGCTGCGCCCCGAGGGCGACAGGTGCTGGACCACCAGCACCGCGGCCGGCAGGTCGCCGGGCAAGGTCGCGCAGAGCCGACGCAGCGCCTCCACGCCGCCGGCGGAAGCGCCGATGACGATGATGTCCTTGGTCGCCATCGCAGGCTCCTTCACCGATTTAACGCGACGAAGGCCGGAAAGTGCGCGCCGGGACCGTCGCAATGCGACTTTTTCGGCTTTGCCGCATTAGGTCGCTGGGAGCAGCGATGAACGGACACCCAAGCCTGGAGTCCCCGGCGGACGAAACCGCGCGGCTGCGCGACGAGATGGAACAGCTGCGCACCGCCCTGGAAGGGGCCGTCGAGGACAATATCCGGCTGGTCGAGGACCGGGACCGGCTGCGGGGCCGCGTCACGATGCTGGCGCGCGAACTGCAGGCGGCCAACGCCGCCTATGCCGCGGCGGCCGCCCCTGACGATGCGCATCCGCCCGAGGTTCTGGCCAGGTCCGAAGCGCTCAGCCAGAGCGAGGAAGAACTGCGCGTCGCCTTCGAGGAGCTGCAGGTCCTGACCGAGGAGCTGGAGGCGACCAACGCCACATTGCACAGCGCCAATCGCGACCTCGACGCCAAGGTCGCCGAACGCACCCGCGAAATCGCCAGCGCCAACGCCGCCCTGCGCGTCAGCGAGACCTCCTTCCGCGCCATCGCCGATGTCGTGCCCGACCTGTTGTGGCGCGCGGACAATGTCGGCCAGGTCACCTGGTGCAACAGCCGCTGGTATGACTACACCGGCCAGGATCTGCAGGCGGCGCTAGGCGCGGGGTGGATCGACGCCCTTCATCCGGACGACCGGGACCCGACCCGGGAGGCCTGGACGGCCGCCGTCAATTCCGGCGAGACCTTCCAGCGTCAGTATCGCGTCCGCCACCGCAGCGGCGACTATCGCTGGTTCCTGGCCCGGGCCGAGCCGCTGCATGACGGTCGGGGACGGGTCAGCCAGTGGTTCGGCGCGGTCACCGACGTTCACGAGCTCATCCAGTTGCAGGACCGCCAGGCGGTGCTGGTGGCCGAACTTCAACACCGCACCCGCAACCTGATGGCGGTGGTCGAGACGGTGATCCGCAAGACCCTGGCCAGCAGCAAGGACGTCGCCGAGGCCCGCGGCCGCATCGAGGAGCGGTTCGGATCGCTGGCCCGCGTCCAGGGCCTGCTGTCGCGCCGGCCGACGGGCGGGCGCGTCAGCTTCGATGCGCTGCTCTCTGACGAACTGGCCGCCCATGTTCCGCTGGCCGACGATCAGGCGACCTCCCAGGTCAGCCTTGAGGGTCCGACGGGGGTCGAGCTGCGCTCCACCCACGTCCAGACCCTGGCCCTGGCCCTGCACGAACTGACCACCAACGCCGTCAAGTACGGCGCCCTGGCCCATCCCGGGGGTCGGCTGACGGTGGGCTGGGCGGTTCGAGAGGTCTCGGCCGACGAGCGGCGCCTGGTGGTCGACTGGCGGGAGACCGGGGTGCCCGGCATGCCGCCTCCCAACCCCGACGCGGCCCGGGGCGGCGGTTATGGCCGCCAGCTGATCGAGCGCGCCCTGCCCTATCAGCTAGGCGCGACGACCGCCTTCGGCTTCGCCGACGACGGCGTCCATTGCACCATCGAACTGCCCCTGCCCACGCCCGATCGCACGGGAGGGTCGCCCCATGTCTGATCCCGCCCAGACCGCGCGAATCCTGATCGTCGAGGACGAGTACCTGCTGGCTGAGGACTTGGCCGAAACCCTGGCCGGGCTCGGGGTCTGCGTGCTCGGGCCGGTCGGCGCCCTGGACGAGGCCCTGGAGCTTCTCGACATGCTGCTGACCACCGACGGCGGGCTCGACGGGGCGGTGCTGGACGTCAACCTGCGCGGGGAAATGGTCTTTCCCCTGGCCGACGCCCTGGCGGCCCAGAAGGTTCCCTACGTCTTCGCCACCGGCTACGGCCCGGAGGTTCTGCCCGAGCGCTATCGCAGCGCGCCGCTGCTGCAGAAGCCGATCCAGCCGCGCCTTTTACTGTCGCTGCTGGTCGGCGACCATGTCCTCCAGTAGCCGGGAGCGCGATCAGGTCGGCGGCAGGGCGAAGACATAGAGCATGCCGCTCGGCTGGGTGATGGTCTTCAGCGCCCCGGTCATGTTGGCGAAGCCCTTCTGGGCGGTGGGGTCGCGGGGATCGAGATTGTTGGTGACGATCGAGCCGACCCAGCCGCCGACCCCGGACAGGATGGCGACATACTGGCGTCCGTCCGGACCGCGGAAGGTGGTCGGCTGGCCGATGATCCCCGAGCCGGTCTTGAACTTCCACAGCTCACGCCCGGTGTCGGCGTCGACCGCCTTGAACCAGCCCTCCAGGGTTCCGTAGAACACCACGCCGCCGGCCGTCGCCGCCGCGCCGCTCCACACCGGCCAGCGCTCCGCGATCGTCCAGACCTTGCGCCGGCCGACCGGATCCCAGGCCATGAACTCGCCGGCGTTGCCGCCCTGTCCCGGATGGAAGCGCGGATTGACGCCGATATAGGGCGTGCCGGGAATGTAGTTCACCGGCTTGGTCTCCCAGTCCATGCAGAGGTTGTTGTGCGGCACATAGATCAGCCCGGTGGCCTTGCTGAAGGCCGAAGGGCTCCAGTCCTTGGCGCCGGGGGAATTGGGGCAGACGCCGCGCAGCACCTTGCCCGCCTGGGGGATCATGTCGGGATTGAACTTCAGCCGGCCGGTCTTCAGGTCGACGCCCTGCGAGGCGGTGATGTGGATGAACGGGTCGGCGGCCAGCACCTCGCCGCTCGTGCGGTCGAGCACATAGATGTAGCCGTTGCGCTCGGGGCGGATGATCACCTTGCGGGTGCGGCCCTGCCAGGGCAGATCCAGGACGATGTTCTCGTTGACGCCCGAATGGTCCCACAGGTCATGCGGGCTGTAGGCGTAGAACCAGTGCGCCAGGCCGGTCTTGGGCTCGCGGGCGAAGACGCCGTTGGTCCAGTGGTTGTCGCCCGGCCTCTGAAGGTGGTTCCAGGGCGCGGGATTGGACGTGCCGTGGAAGATCAGGTCCTGCTCGGGGTCATAGGAGATCCAGCCCCACACCGTGCCGCCGCCGATCTTCCAGGCGTCGGCCGGCCACTGGCTGACCCCCAGGTCCTTGCCCCTGTACTGCGGATAGAAGGGCTTGAAGACCTTGGGGTCGATCTTCACGTCGACGTCGGGGCCGGTGGAATAGGCCCGCCAGGCAATCGAGCCGTCGGCGGCGTTCAGGGCGGCGATCCAACCGCGCGCGCCGAACTCCGCGCCCGAATTGCCGACGATGACTTTGTCGCCGACCACGAACGGGGCCATGGTCATGGTGTCGCCGCGCCGGTAGTCGCCCAGCCGGGTCTCCCACTTCAGCTTGCCGGTCGCGGCGTCGACGGCGACGGTGCGGGTGTCGGGGGTGTTCAGATAGACCACGCCGTTGGCATAGGTCGGGCCGCGGTTGACCGGCTCGCAGCACATCTCGCCCTGGACGGCGGCCGGCGGCTTGGTCTCGTAGCGCCATTTGACCGGTCCGCCGGGCTGGGCCAGGTCGATCGCATAGAGCGTCGTCGGGTAGTGCGAGACGAAATAGAGGGTGTTCTGGGCGACGATCGGGGCGGATTCCTGGCCGCCGGACGCGCCGACCGACACGGTGAAGGCCACCTGCAGCTTGCCGACCGTCTGCTTGTTGATCTGGTTCAGTTCGCTGTAGCGGGTGTTGGCGAAGTCCTTGGCCGGCATGATCCATTGGCCGTCGTCCCTAGGCGACGCGGCGGCGGGCGGCGCGGCGCGGCCGGCGGCCTGGGCGGCGGGCGCGGCCGGATCATTGGCCGCCGGCTTGCGGTCGCACCCGCCCAGCAGGGCCAGCAGCACGGAAAGAACCATCACGATCGGCGGACGAGCGAAGATCATGGGGATCACCTGAGCGTATAGAGATAGGCGGCGATGTCGCGGGCGTCGGCCGGCGTGACGCCGAGCTCCGGCATCGCCGTCTGCGGGTCGATCCGTCGCGGATGGCTGACCCAGGCCTCGACGTTGCCCGGACTGTTGCTGAGCCGTCCGGCGACATAGGTGCGGCCGGCGAAACCCTTCAGCGACGGTCCCACTTGCCCGGTCGCGCCGGCGACGCCGGGGATCTGGTGGCAGGCGCCGCAACCATAGGCGGCGACCTTGCCCTGGCCCAAGGCCGGGTCGCCGAGCGTCAAGGCCGCGGCGCGGGCGGCCTGCCGTTCCCGCAACTGGACGCCGTCGGCGACCAGCATGGCGCCGGTCGCCACGACCGCCAGGCTCGCCACTCCGAGAAAGGCGCGGCTAGGCCGGACCATGGACCGCCTCCGTCGACGGACGATCGCGCAGGGCCCGGGCGATCAGGGCCAGGGCCGCGGCCACATGCACCAGGCCGCCCGGCGCCCACATCAGCAGCCCGGCCAGCTGCTGGTCCTCGACCGCCGAAAGGCCGAACGGGGCCATGCCCATTTCGGCGTAGCGCGCGTACCAGGGGCTCTGCGAGAAGGCCATCAGCGCGCCCAGCGCGCCGGACACCACCGAGGTGGCGAACAGGCACAGCACCGGTCCGCCCAGGCGCCCGGCTCTGCGTCGCGGCGAGACCATCGCCGTCCAGAACAGCAGGGCCGAGACCAGGAAAGACAGGTGCTGGGCCACGTGCCAGCCGGCGCTGGCCAGGGCCCGGTCGAACAGCATCGGCAGGTGCCACAGCCACAGCGCCGCCGCCTGCAGCGCCGTGGCGGTCCAGGGTTCGACGAGCCCGCGCCACGGCCCGCGCATCGCGAGCGCCGCCCCGCCCAGGGCCCTGCGGCCGCCGGACGGCAGCGCCCAGATCATCGTCGACAGCGGCCGCGACAGCACCAGCAGCGGCGCAGCGATCAGCATCAGCAGCTCGTGCTCGACCATGTGGGCGGTGAACGAGCGCTCGCCCAACTCGTGCAACGGCGAGACCACCGCCAGGGCCAGGCACAGCCAGCCCCAACCGAACAGCCGCGCCAGCCGATCGCGGGTCGTCCTTCCCCGATCGCGGCTTCTTTGCCGCAGCCGCGCGAACCCTATCGCGTAGAGCGCCAGCGACAGCAGCAGCGGAACGACCACCGCCGGCTCGAAGGTCCAGGTCGGCGCGTGGTGCGGCGGGCCGACGCCGTGGGCGGCGGCCGGACCGGCGAAGGCCAGGGCCAGGATGAAAGCCAGCCGCCTCATCGCCAGCACGCCGGAACGATCAGGCCGGCGGCCATCTGGGTCAGGACCGCCAGCAGGAACAGGGCCGCGGCCATCATCGACACCGCAGGCAGGAAGCGGCCGTCGGGCTCGTGGCTGGCCGCGCCGGCTCCACCGCCACGCCGCCAGGCGGTCCAGGACAGCCAGCCGCTCGCTACGACGATGGCGCAGGCCAGCAGGCCCACGCCCAGGTCCAGCCAGCCATTGGCCGTCGGACAGCGCGCGAAATTGCTGGTCGAGCCGATCTGGTGATGCAGCGCCCAGCCGGCCGCTCCGCCGAACAGTCCGGCCCAGGCGCGCCACCGTGGCGAGGTGATGGGCGGCGACGGGCGGGTCATAGCAGCCGCGGCCCCAGATAGACCAGGGGGCCGATCGGCAGCCAGGTCAGCACCACGAAGCGCCAGTACAGGCAGTTGTCGGACACCCCGGAGAAGTGGTCGCCGTCGATCGGATGGGTGAACGACACCACGGTGATGAACAGGGTGTCGCCCAGGTCGGTGACGATGTGCACGGTGTGCAGGAACATCAGCGCCCAGATGATCGAACCGTAGGGATCGGCGTCCCAGCGGGTGTTCAGCCCCCCGAACTCGAACGCCCGGACCGCCAGCAGCATCAGGCCGACGATGCTCATCATGACCAGGCCAAGGCGGGTCGGGCCGTCGCGATACGCGCGGGCCTGGGCCTTGGTCCAGATGTTGGGGATCTCGCTGAGCAGCACCAGCACCGTAAAGGTCGCGCCCCAGGTCGGGCTGGGGGGAACCTGGCCCGGCGGCCAGGGCTGGACATGGCCAACCAGGAAGAAATAGGCCCCACCGGCCAGCAGGAAGCCCGTGCCCTCGATCAGCATGAAGCCGAGCACGCCCCACCACATCAGGCTGCGCGAACCGAAGGCGTGGTCGGGCAGGTCCGACAGGTCGCCGACGAGACGATGGCCGGTCATGCGACCTCCTCCCGAGCGGCGGCGCGGGCGACCTGGCCCCGGGTCGGGCCTGACGGCCAGAACCAGCCGACCAGGGCCGCGGCCAGCGGGATCGCCCCCCAGACCACCGCCCATTCATGGAAGATCGAGCCGATGAACAGCGCCGTGGTGGCGAGGGCGGCGAGCAGCGGCCAGATCGTCGGCCCCGCTGAAGTCTGGCGGATGTCCGGCTCGGCCTCAATGATCGTCGTGCACAGGGCCTCGCGTCGGTCGACACCGACCCCGCCCATCACCGGCAGGCTCCCTTCGGCCTCCCACAGCGGTTCGCGGCCGGTGACCACCGGCGTGTAGAGGAAGTTGTAGGTGGGCGGCGGCGACGTGGTCGCCCATTCCAGCCCCGAAGCCTCCCACGGATTGTCGCCGGCGATACGGCCACGCCGGAGGCTGACGACCACATTGACCAGGAAGATCACCATGCTGACGAAGATCACCACCGCACCCAGCGACGCGATCAGGTTCCACAGGTCCCAGCCCAGCCCGGCCTTGTAGGTGTAGATCCGCCGCGGCATGCCGATCAGCCCGAGCAGATGCATCGGGAAGAAGGTGACGTTGAAGCCGACGAAGAAGGTCCAGAAGTTCCAGACCCCGAGGCGCTCGTCGAGCATCCGGCCGGTGGCCTTGGGAAACCAGAAATAGAGCGCCCCGAACAACGGGAACACCGCCCCGCCGATCAGCACATAGTGGAAGTGGGCGACCACGAAATAGGTGTCGTGGACCTGCAGGTCGAGCGGCACCGAGGCCAGCATCACTCCGGTCAGGCCGCCGAGCACGAAGATGACGATGAAGCCGATCACGAACAGCAGCGGCGTCCGGAAGCGCGGCTTGCCGTCCCAGATCGTCGCGATCCAGGCGAAGATCTGCAGTCCCGACGGGATGGCGATCATCATGCTGGCCGAGGTGTAGAAGCTGTCGCCCAGCCGCGGCAGGCCGGTGGCGAACATGTGGTGGACCCACAGGCCGAAGGCGAGAAAGCCGTTGGCCAGCAAGGCCAGAACCATGGCCGGATAGGCCAGGATCGTCCGCCGGGAGAAGGTGGTGACGATGTGCGAGACCATGCCCAGGGCCGGCAGGAAGATGATGTAGACCTCGGGGTGGCCGAAGAACCAGAACAGGTGCTGCCACAGCAGCGGGTCGCCGCCTTCGGCCGGGTTGAAGAACTGGGTTCCGATCAGCCGGTCGGAGATCAGGAAGCTGGAGGCCAGCATCACCGCCGGCATGGCGAAGATCACCATGAAGCTGGTCACCAGCATCGCCCACAGGAACAGCGGCATCCGCGACAGGGTCATGCCCGGCGGCCGCTGCTTGAGGATCATCGTCACCAGCTGCACGGCCACCGCCAGGGCCGCCACCTCGGTGAAGGTGATCATCTGGGCCCAGAAGTCAGTACGCTTGCCCGGCGAGAACTCCGGCCCGGCCAGGGGCACATAGGAGAACCAGCCGGTCTCGGGCCCGACGTTCATCAAGAAGGCGATCCAGATCATCGCCCCGCCGAACAGATAGACCCAGTAGCCGTAGGCGTTCAGGCGCGGAAAGCTGATGTTGCGCGCCCCGCACATCAGCGGGACGAGATAGACCGCCATCGCCTCCATGATCGGCACGGCGAACAGGAACATCATCGTCGTGCCGTGCATCGAGAAGATCTGGTTGTAGCGGTCGGGGCCGATCAGGCCGTTCTCCGGCCGGGACAGCTGGGCGCGCATCAGCGCCGCCAGGATCCCGCCCAGGAAGAAGAACACCATGCCGGTGATCACGTAGCGGCGGCCGATGACCTTGTGGTCGACGGCGGTCAGCACGCCCCGCAGGCCGGGCGGATGGGCCCAGGTCGCCTCCAGCCGCGTCCGCAGCGCCGCCTCCTGCTCCGGCGTGGCGAGCTCTCCGGCCGTCACTTGAGGCTGTCCAGGTAGTCGACCAGCGCGTTCAGCTCGTCGGGGGTGGTGGCGACATAGGGCATGTGGTTGCCGGGCTTGAGGCTCTGGGGATCGGCGATCCAGCCGGCCAGCGCGCCGCGGCTGTAGGGACGGGCCCCGGCGGCGAGGCTCGGTCGGCTGGCCAAGTGGGTCAGGTTCGGCCCTGTCTCGCCGAAGGCGGCCTCGCCGCCGATCTGGTGGCAGTTGGCGCAGGTCGCACCGATGAAGACGTCGCGGCCGTGAACGAGGCGCGGATCCGTGGGCGGGGGGGCCGGTTGGCGCTGATGCTCGGCCCAGGCAGCGAAGGCCTGCGGGCTCTCGACGGTGACGTCCAGGGCCATGTTGGCGTGCTGCAGGCCGCAGAACTCGGCGCATTGGCCGCGAAACTGGCCGATGCGGCGCGGCGTCAGGGTCAGGCGGTTGGTGCGGCCGGGGATCAGGTCCTGCTTGCCGCCGAGATTGGGAACCCAGAACGAGTGAATGACATCGCCGGCCTCCAGCTCGATCCGCGCCGGCCGGTCGACCGGCAGGTGCAGCTCGTTGGCGGTGACGATGCTCCGGCTGGGCGTCGGGTCTTCGTATTCGACCTTCCACCACCACTGATTGGCGGTGATCCTGATCTTCAGCGCGTCGCCGGCCTCGGCCAGGGCCAGCTGGCGGTCGACGAAGAAGCTGCCGATCGTCAGCACCAGCAGCCCGGCCACGGTCAGTCCGACCCAGCCGTTCAGGGCCCGCAGCAGCGGTTGCTCGTAGTCGCTCTTCTGGCCCTGGGCCAGCGGCGGCCCGGCCAGGCGGCGGCGCGCCTTCCAGATCGCCGCGGCCAGGAACGCCAGGACCAGCAGGTACATGATCCCGCAGATCCACAGCATCAGCGTCCAGATCGTCTCGATGCGGGCGGCCTGGTCGGCGGCGGGATCGAGCGCCGACTGGACGCCGGCGCATCCGGTCAGCAGCAGCAACAGGGCTGGCGGACCCAGGACGCGACGGCTCACCGCCTGGCCCTCCGCGCGGCGGCGACATCGACCTGGTCGGGTCCCGGCTTGGCCTGGTTGCTGGGCGGCGTCGAGCGCATGTGGTCGTCGCGCGAAGAGGTCGCCAGCTTGTCGGCCCGGCCGCTCATCGACCGCACATAGGCGGCCAGCTGCCACAGCTGCTCGTCCGGAATCCTGCCGCTGAAGGCCGGCATGCCGTTGGGGCGGCCGTCGGCGATGCTGGCGCGGATCTGCTCGATCCCCCCGCCATAGCGCCACTCGTCGTCCATCAGGGCCGGGCCGGCGTCGCCGCCGCCATGGGCGTGGCAGCCCGAGCAGTTGAACCACTCGTAATAGCGCTGGCCTTCGCTGATCTGGTAGGCCGAGCCCTCGTACATCGCGCCGCGCGGATCGACCGGCGGCGGCCGCTCGCCGCCCGCCTGCAGCGGCGTGGTCGAGACTGGAACGGCGACGCTGTCGGCGGCGGTGGGCGATCGCACCGCCCGCGTCTCCCGGTCGCAACCGGCCGCGAGCAGGCCCAAAGCCACGGCGATGAAAGCAGCCACCTTCGACACGCTGTCCCTCCGGCAGTGCAATTCTTCCGAGACCCTGAGGTTCCGCAGGCTCGGTCACGGCGAATGCGCGCCTCGATGCTGGGGAACAGGGGAGCCGGCGGAGGTGTTTCGTGGCGGAACCGGAGACGGTGCGGCGCCGTCGAGCGGCGCGGCCCGACCGGACGCCGCCCTCTCCGCGTGAGACCTCTTCGCCATGTGCCGGCTGAAGCCAAAAACCCTGGTGCTCGGCGGGCTAGCGCTGGCGGCGATCGTCATCCTGGCCAGCGCCTGCGGGCGGCGCACGCCCGACCTGGCCCCGGCGACGGCCTCGCCTGAACAGGTCGCGCGCGGCCGCTATCTGGCCGTCGCCGGCGATTGCGCCGCCTGCCACACCCGTCCCGGCGGCGCGCCCTTCGCCGGCGGCCGCGCGGTCCTGACCCCGTTCGGCGCGGTGTTCTCCACCAACCTGACGCCCGATGCGACCGGCCTGCGCGACTGGACGGCGGGCCAGTTCCATCGCGCCCTCCACCAAGGCGTCGGCGCCCGAGGCCGTCCGCTCTATCCGGCGTTTCCCTATCTCTACTACACCCGGATCAGTCGCGCCGATTCCGACGCCCTGTTCGCCTATCTGCGCACGCTGTCGGCGGCCCCCGAACCGCCGATCCGCAACCAGCTGGCCTTTCCGTTCAACATCCGGCGGCTGCTGATCGTCTGGAATCGGCTGTTCCTGCGCCCCGGCCCCTTCCGGCCCGATCCGGCCCGGTCTCCGGCCTGGAATCGCGGCGCCTATCTGGTCGAAGGTCCCGGCCATTGCGGCGCCTGCCACACGCCCATCAACCTCTTCGGCGCCCCGAAGCGGGACCGGGCCCTGCAGGGCGGAAGCACCGGCCTGTGGACCGCACCTGACCTGACCCCCAATCCCCGCACCGGGCTCGGGGCCTGGCGGACCGACGAGATCGCCGCCTTCCTGAAGACCGGCCGCTCGCCCCACGGCGCGGCGTTCGGCGACATGAGGGACGTGGTTGCCTCCTCGACCGCGAAGATGGCCGACGCCGACCTCGCGGCGATCGCGGTCTATCTCAAGACCCTGCCGCCCGCGCCGGACCGGCCCGCCACGCCCAGGGCCGCGGTCCTCGACGAGGGCCGGACGGTGTGGCTGAACACCTGCGCCGCCTGCCACGGAGCCCAGGCCCAGGGCGCGCCGGGCCTGGCGCCGGCGTTGGGAGGGTCTTCGCTGATCGACCAGGACCAGGCGACCAGCCTGCTGCATGTGGTCCTGAACGGAACCCGGTCGGCCCCGGCCGACCTGCCGATGCCGGCCTTTCGTGACCGGCTCGACGACCGTCAGATCGCCGCCCTGGTCACCTATGTCCGCCAGGTCTGGGGCGGCCGCGCCTCAGCAGTCGGGGCCGGCGAGGTCGCCCGGCTGCGTCACCGGCTCCCGCCCGGCCAGAGAGCCGAGCTTGGCCGACCAAAGCCCACGCCGGGCCTGACGTCGGAGATCGACCGCGGCGAACGGCTCTACCAGCTGTTCAACTGCGACGGCTGCCATGCCCGCGGCGGCGGCGACATTGGCCCGGCCCTGATGGACGACGCCTGGCGCTATGGCGGCGACCCGACGTCGATCCGCGCCTCGATCGCCCGGGGACGTCCCAACGGAATGCCGGCCTTCGCCGGGATCATCCCCGAGCGCCAGATCGCGCAGATCGCCGCCTATGTCGGATCGCTCTCCGCCGCGACCTCCACGCCGGCGCCGGCGAAGCCAGGCCATGGTCCAGGATGACGGAACTGCTCTACGCCCGCTCGTAGGTCGCGATCAGCATGCCCTTGGCGAGCACATGGCCCTCGATCGCGTCGAGAAACGCGCCGCGAGCCGGATGGCCGTCGAACGCCAGCGGGGCGTCGAGCGCGAACAGCTGGAAGACATAGAGGTGCGGGCCATGGCCGGTCGGCGGATCGGGCGGCAGCCAGGCGGCCTTCAGATAGGAGTTGCGACCCAGCACCTCGTCGAGGCCGGCATGGCCCGGACTGGCGAACTGGCCCTCGGGCAGGGTGTTCAGGTGCGGCGGCAGGTCCCAGGCCAGCAGGTGGACCAGGGGCCTGGGCGTCGGGGCGTCGGGATCCTCGACCAGCAGCGCCAGGGCCTGGGTGCCGGGCGGGACCTCGGCCCAGGCCAGGGGCGGCGACAGGCCTTCACCGTCGGCGGTGTGGCGCGGCGGCAGCGACCCGCCGTCCTCGAAGGCCGGGCTTCGTAGGTCGATCACGTCGGGCACATCGACGAAGCTTCGCCGCTCGCTGGCGACCTTTTCAAAGCCGGCCCGCAGCCCCCTCAGGGCCTTGCCGACGCCATGGGGAATCTTCTCCAGCATCGCTTCGCCTCTGGTCCGGTCGATCGGCCGCCAGGACCGACGTTGCTGTCTTAACGCGCGAACCGGCGATGACGATCACGCCGTGGGGCTCGTCGCCCTCAATGAAGCGAGATGACGCCGTCGACGGCCCGCCATTCGGTCGGCCCGATCAGATGTTGATGCGCCACGCTGACCGAGTGCAGCGCCGCCTCGATCTCGCGCCGCCAATGGTCGAGAAAACCGTGCAGCGCCGGGAACCGCGGCGCCAGGTCATAGTCCTGCCAGACATAGAGCTGCAGCACCGTGGGATAGTCGAGCCGGTAATAGTGGATCTCAGCGGTGGTCAGGCCGTAGCCGTCCAGCTGCATCAGGAGGTCGCGGTTCATGGGGCGGCTCCTTCAGGGCCGCGCGGCGACGCCATGACGGCGACGGATCGCGGGATCGGGGAAACAGGCGCGGGACACGACGGCCTCCTTGCTGAAAACCTCTGATGGCCAACGGCCAGAGCCGCATTCGGCTCCGGAAAATTTTCGCCGATCCGCCCTCTCGGTCAAGGGGGTCCGGCGTAGTCCTCGGCCGGGTTCCCAAACCTGCAAAATTTTTTTGCGGGCCCCTCTTGAAGCGTCCCGGGCCCTGCCTAGCTTGGCGCTGTCTGCCGGTTCTGAGGCCGGCAGCCCATCACATCAAGTTCTGCATCTGGAGGTTATGCATGCATTTCCGCCCCTTGCACGACCGTGTGGTCGTCCGCCGCATCGAGGCCGAGGAAAAGACCTCGGGCGGCATCATCATCCCCGACACCGCCAAGGAAAAACCGCAGCAGGGCGAGGTCGTCGCCGTCGGTCCCGGCGCACGCGACGACAACGGCAAGCTGGTCGAGCTGTCGCTGAAGGCCGGCGACCGGATCCTGTTCGGCAAATGGTCCGGAACCGAGGTCAAGATCGACGGCGAGGAGCTGCTGATCATGAAGGAAAGCGACGTCCTGGGCGTGATCGAGACCGATGCGGCGCTGAAGAAGGCCGCCTGATCTCCCATCCAGAATCCACCCACTGACAGCCCAACCGAGAGGAGTAGGAACCATGGCTGCCAAGGAAGTGAAGTTCTCGTCCGACGCGCGCGACCGCATGCTGCGCGGCGTCGACATCCTGGCCGACGCGGTGAAGGTCACCCTCGGCCCCAAGGGCCGCAACGTCGTCATCGACAAGAGCTTCGGCGCGCCCCGCATCACCAAGGACGGCGTCACCGTCGCCAAGGAGATCGAACTGAAGGACAAGTTCGAGAACATGGGCGCGCAGATGCTGCGCGAAGTGGCCTCCAAGACCAACGACCTGGCCGGCGACGGCACCACCACCGCCACGGTCCTGGCCCAGGCCATCGTCCGCGAGGGCTCCAAGGCCGTGGCCGCGGGCATGAACCCGATGGACCTCAAGCGCGGCATCGACGAAGCCGTCCGCGCCGTGGTCGAGGATCTGAAGGGCCACGCCCGTAAGATCAGCGCCAACACCGAGATCGCCCAGGTCGGCACCATCTCGGCGAACGGCGACCAGGAGATCGGCCGCATCCTGGCCGAGGCCATGGAGAAGGTCGGCAACGAGGGGGTGATCACCGTCGAGGAGGCCAGGAGCCTGGCCACCGAGCTGGAGGTGGTCGAGGGCATGCAGTTCGACCGCGGCTATATCAGCCCCTATTTCGTCACCAACAACGACAAGCTCCGCGTCGAACTGGACGACCCCTACATCCTGATCCACGAAAAGAAGCTGTCGAACCTGCAGGCCCTGGTGCCGCTGCTGGAGAAGGTCATCCAGGCGGGCCGGCCGCTGCTGATCATCGCCGAGGACGTCGAGGGCGAAGCCCTGGCCACCCTGGTGGTCAACAAGCTGCGCGGCGGGCTGAAGGTGGCGGCGGTCAAGGCGCCGGGCTTCGGCGATCGCCGCAAGGCCATGCTCGAGGACATCGCGGTGCTGACTGGCGGCAACGTGGTGTCCGAAGACCTCGGGACCAAGCTGGAAAACATCACCGTCGAAATGCTCGGCCGCGCCAAGAAGGTGACGATCGACAAGGACAACACCACGATCGTCGACGGGGCAGGCCAGCGCAGCGAGATCGACAGCCGCGTCGCCCAGATCCGCCGCCAGATCGAGGACACCACCTCCGACTATGATCGCGAGAAGCTGCAGGAGCGGCTGGCCAAGCTGGCCGGCGGCGTGGCCGTGGTCCGGGTCGGCGGGGCGACCGAGGTCGAGGTCAAGGAAAAGAAGGACCGGGTCGACGACGCCCTGCACGCCACCCGCGCGGCGGTCGAGGAAGGCATACTGCCGGGCGGCGGCGTGGCCCTGCTGCGCGCGCTCAAGGCGCTGGAGGCCGTCAAGCCGGTCAATGACGACCAGAAGGCCGGGGTCGACATCGTGCGCCGGGCCCTGCAGGCCCCGGCCCGGCAGATCGTCGCCAACGCCGGCGAGGACGCCTCCTACGTGGTCGGCAAGCTGCTGGAGAAGGCCGACTACGGCTGGGGCTTCAACGCCGCCACCGGCGAATATCAGGACCTCGTCCAGGCGGGGGTGATCGACCCGGCCAAGGTGGTGCGCACCGCCCTGCAGGACGCCGCCTCCGTGGCCTCCCTGCTGATCACCACCGAGGCCCTGATCGCCGAGGCCCCGAAGGACGAGAAGGCCGCGCCGGTTCCGGCGATGGACTACTAGGGCCCTAAGGCGCCGACGGGCGCCGCAGCGGGCTTACGACGGCCGGACCTCCTTCTCCAGGTCCGGCCGTTTCCGGTCATAGGCTTCGGGATTGTCGTAGAACCGTTCGGCGGCCTTTTCGGTGACCCGGTCATTGGCGCGGTTGCGGCTCTTGTACTGGATCATGCCCCAGATCAGGACCGCCAGCAGCAGCGCCCCGCCCAGCCCGAAGAACACTTCCGGGGGGAAATTCATCACGGTCTCCTTCCGCGAGATCAGAACGGCGGCGCGCCGACCCCGCCGTAATAGTTGACGACGCTGTCGCGCCAGTCGGCCCCGGCGCCCAGGTCCTCGAGATCCTCGCGGGTCAGGGCCGGCGCGGCCTCCAACTGGTCCTTGCTGAGCGGCACGACATAGCCGCCCTTGGCCGGGTCGTATTCCAGCCGGTCCCAGGGCAGCGGGTGCAGCTTGTCGCCCACGCCCAGGAAGCCGCCGAACGACAGCAGGGCGTAGAGGACCTGGCCGGAGACCTTGTCGATCGACAGGTTGTCGATGCGGCCGATCTTCTCGCCGGCCCGGTTATAGACCGGCGTGTCGGTGACCCGGTCGGCCATGATCAGGTCGTGGGGGGAAATCGAAGCGTCCATTTCAAGCTCCTCCTCGATTGCGGGCGGCGTCGGCCGCCGAGGGATAGACGTCGCGGCAGGCCTGGGCGCAGACGCGGCAGCGCTTGGCGCAGGCCAGGCAGTGGGGATGCTGGCCGGCGTGGCGTTCGCATTCGTCGGCGCACAGCTCGCAGGCCTGGGCGCAGGCGGTCAGCAGTTCCGGCAGCGCCGTGGTTCCCATCTCGGTGAAGCGGGAGGCGACGCAGCCGGTGGCGAAGCAGACGTCGGCGCAGTCCTGGTTCAGCCGGATGCAGCGGCGCAGCAGGTCGACCATCGCCTCGCCCAGGCAGGCGTCGGCGCAGGCCGCGCAGGCCTGGGCGCAGTCGAAACAAGCCTGGGCGCAGCGCTCCAGCAGATCGGCCCCGTCGTCGGGCCGGGTCGGATGGTCGGACAGGATCGCGTTCAGGCCCATCGGGGTCGCGCCTTCGCTAGACCCCTAAATAACCGACGCGATCGTGCGAGGTTCAGAGCTCGGCCGCGACTTTGTGCGCGGCGCGCCGCCTCAGGCGCCGAGCAGCGCCTCGTAGCGGGCGACGTTCTCGGTCAGCCAGCGCTCCAACCGCTCCAGCTCGCTGATGTGGGTCGGGGTCTCGTCGCGCACCTCGTCACCCTGCTTGGCCGCGACCTGCAGGTCGCCGCTGCGCAGCGCGCCCAGGCGCTCGGCCAGGGCCTCGCGCTCCTGCCGGTGGCGCTCGACGATGCGCGCGAGTTCGGCCTTGTCCATGCTCGGTCTCCACTGCGGTCGCCGGGCCTGGGCGCGACGACCTGTCCTGCAAGACCCGAGTTTACGGCCGCCCGCGCCCCGCGTCGATCAAAGCCCGAGGTCGCCCCGGGTCGCGGCCAAAAAAAAGCCCGGCGCTGAGGCCGGGCAGTCATTAGGGAGGAAACGCCCAGGAAGGGCAGGAGCGCCAGAGGCGGCTCCACGGGTTGATATCTAATGACCGCTGTGGCCGGATCAAGGCGCAAGCTGGGCCTTTTTCGCGTTCATCGCCCGGGCGGTCGACTTCGCCGCCAAAGCCGGCAAGCTTTGCCATTGTGCTCAAATCCTGGGCACGGAAGCGCGTTGGGCGGCTTCAACTCACGTCCTTTGGTCCGGATCGGAGTTCGCTCGATTCCCAGGCCGGCTTGCAGAAGGCCGACGATCATGGACATTCGCAGCCTGTCGGTGTAAGCATTCACTCACAACCTCCAGATCGAGACCGATGAACGCCCCCTGAGCAGCGTTTTCGCCGAACGGGTGTCCAGCGCCCACCGCTTCGGCCTCGATCGCGCTCGCCGCGCCGTGCGCTTTGCGATCGCCCATCGCGACCGCAAACTTCCCCGCCTCGCCCAAATTCGCGATCTAGACTATCCGGCCGCCAGCGGGCCGCGCCCGGCAAGGCTTTATGTTCCGATCGGCGCGGCCGCGACGGGCCCCGCCGTGCTGTTCTTTCATGGCGGGGGCTTTGTCATCTCCGACATCGAGACCCATGACGCCCTGTGCCAGCGCCTGGCTCAGGCCTCGGGCGTGCGCGTAATCTCGGCGGGCTATGGCCTTGCGCCGGAGCATCCCTTTCCATCGCAGATCAGCGACGCCAAATGCGCCTTCGCCTGGCTGATCCGGGAGGCGGCCAAGCTGGGAATCGACCCCGAACGCCTGGCGGTGGCCGGCGATTCGGCCGGAGCCTATCTCGCCGCCACCGTAGCCGCCGATGCCAACACCGCTCGGCCGGGCGCCGTGCGGGTCCAGGCCTTCTTCTACCCGCTGCTGCACTTGGACGACGCCCTATGGGCCAAGACGCTGCTGCGCGACGCCCGCCTGATCGGCCGTCTGGCCGTGGCCTACATCAACGCCCAGTTGGCCGGCGCGGCGGCGCCGTCGCTGCTGGACGCGGTCGGCCCGGCCACGCCGCCGACCTTTCTGGTCTGCGGCACGGGGCTGGACCCCGTCCACCCTGACGCCGTCCTCTATGCGGAACGCCTGAAGGCGGCGGGAATCCCGGCCGATCTGACCACCTATCGCAATCAGGCGCACGGCTTCGTCAACTTCACCCACGTCTCGCCGATCGCCGTCGAAGCGGTCGCGGCGCTTGGCGAACGCCTGGGGAAGGCGCTACGAGACGGGGCATGACCGCCGCCTCGCCCAAGACCGTCCTCTATATCGACGCCGACGCCTGCCCGGTGAAGGACGAGGTCTACAAGGTCGCCGCCCGCTATGGGCTGAAGACCTTCGTGGTCTCCAACAGCTGGATCCGCACGCCCCTGACCTCGGCCATCGAGCAGGTCGTGGTCGACGCCGGGCCCGACATCGCCGACGACTGGATCGCCGAGCGGGCCGGGCCGGGCGACGTGGTGATCACCAACGACATCCCGCTGGCCGATCGGGTGCTGAAGGCCGGCGGCGCGGCCCTGGGGACCACCGGCCGGCTGTTCACCGTCGACACCATCGGCTCGGCCCTCGCATCAAGGGCGATAGGGGAGCACCTGCGGTCGATGGGCGAGGTCACCAGCGGCCCCAAGGCCTTCGGCCCGGCCGACCGCAGCAAGTTCCTGCAGGCGCTGGACACCGCCGTGGTCAAGGCCCAGCGGGTCCGACGATGATCGAGATCACCGCCTGGCTGCGGATCGACGACGACGAGATCGTCGAGAAGGCGGCCCGCGCCTCGGGTCCGGGCGGCCAGCACGTCAACAAGACCTCGACGGCGATCGAACTGCGCTTCGACGTGCGCGGCTCCCCCACCCTGCCCGAGGACGTCAAGACCCGGCTGGAGGCCCTGGCCGGCAGCCGCCTGACCCAGGACGGCGTCCTGGTGCTGTTCGCCCAAGGCAGCCGCTCGCAGGAAATGAACCGCCAGGAGGCGCGCGAACGGCTGGTCGAGCTGATCAAGCGGGCGACCGAGAAGCCCAAGCCCCGCCGGCCGACCAAGCCGACCTATTCCAGCAAGCTCAAGCGGTTGGAGACGAAGGGGAAAAGGGCGGGGATCAAGTCGTTGCGCGGAAAACCTCAAGGGGATGACTAGGCGGGAACGGGCCCTAGTTCTTTTGCAGAACCGCGTACCACTCAGCTTGCGCAACATTGATGTCGGTATAGTGGCCGACCGCTTGATCCGTGGGAACGCCGTCACAGGCAATCTTGACCATCTTGTCGCCGATGGTTCCGGATACGGCGTGGCTCCAATCAGTCTTCACGTCGTTCGGCGACAGCACCTCGCCGGTCCCGCTGACCAGATCAAACCCGACGTGCTGATAGCTCCGGGTCTGACAATCGATCATCCAGCGGATGTTCTGGCGCCGTATCATCCGACCGCCATAGAACGACTGCGGGGCGTTCAGGATGGTGACCGTAGTCAGGGACTTCAGTTCACCGACTGTCTTTATGCTGTCCGCGTCCGCCAACTCCGGCCCCTTCTTGCCGCCGCCAATCACCCAAAAGTCCCCGGCCAACGCCGAGATGGGTATGGCCGCGATCATGGCTGCGACTGCGATTGAAACGACCTTCATAACCCTTGCCCCAAGCTTCTAACTACACCGTTTGCGATAGCCGCCAGGCTTTAGCAACTGGTCACCGAAGCCGAAGGTGACCAAGCCGACGTACAGCAGCAAGCTCAAGCGGCTGGAGACCAAGGGTAAGTGGGCGGGCATCAAGATTTTGCGGGACGGCTGCGGGGGAGGATTGATCCTCTATTCTTCCGCTCATCCCGGCGAATGCCGGGACCCAGGTCAGAGAGCGCGGCGGCGCCAAAATTCTGAAAGCTGAAGCTGGATCTGGGTCCCGGCATTCGCCGGGATGAGCGGTTGTTAAAGAGACCCCTACTCCCGCTCCCAAGCCGCCCCGGTCGGGGCCGAGCCGTAGGACAGCACCTCGTGTTTCCAGTCCGGTTCGGGGATCAGGCCGCCGAGCATCTTGCGCAGGTAGCCGGCGAGGTTGACCTGTTCCTCCTCGGTGAGGCCGGCGCAGACCTCGCGGTGGATCGGCTGGATGTCGGCGCCGACCCGGGCCAGGAGTTCGTGGCCGGTCGGGGTCAGGCGGACCACCACCTTGCGGCGGTCCGAGGCCTGGGTTCCGCGCTCGACCAGGCCGTCGCGGATCAGGCCGTCGATCGAGCGGGTCAGGGTGGTGCGGTCGGCGGCCGACAGCTTGGCCAGGCGGGTCATCGAGCATTCGCCGAACCGGGCCAGCGAGGCCAGGGCGATCCACTTGCCGAAGTTCAGCCCGTGCTGGGCGATGCAGTCCGCCGCCCGGGCGCGGCGATGCTGCTCGGTCTGGTACATCAGATAGCTGACATAGGTCGGCAACGGCAAACCGCGCCCCCTCCCGTGGTCATGATCTGACATGGTTCCCCCCATGCCGCCGGGCGTCTTCATGTCACAGGCTCGGCCGCCGCACAATCAGGGCGCGCGCATCGCGGCGCTTTCACGCCCGAATGCTTCATTTGAACCCGCCTCATGCCGTTCCCCTGGCGCGCGCGCAGCCTCCGGGCGCCGCGCCGGGAAGGTTAACGGCGGGCGGACGGCGTGGGTTCCGGGGCGTGAAAAACCCCGCGAACCGGGTTCGCGGGGTGTTCGGGGCGGTCGCCCGCCGTCTTCGGCTGCCAGGGAACGCCGCAGAGCGCCCCGGGGAGAGCCGGTCGTCAGTTCTGGCCGACCGCCTTGCGGGCCCGGGCCCGGCTCAGCCAATCGTCGGGATAGGTCTCGCGCACCACGATCGATTTGAACTGGCCCACGGGGATGCGGGTGTTCTCGCCCGGATTGAGGTCGCGCGACACCGAGTGGCCGGCGAACTCCTCGATGATGGTGATCACCTGGCTGCTGCCGGCGGTGTTTTCGATCAGAACCATGTTCATTGTCGTCGTCCCGGAGCTTTGGTGCAGCGATCAGGCGGAGTGCAGTTCGATCCGGGCGGAGGCCGCGGGACGGGCCCAGGCCTTCGGCTCGGAGGGCGAGGCCAGCTTGCGGAAGGCGCCGCGGGCGTGGTC
The DNA here is from genome assembly GCF_052871235.1 of Caulobacter sp. LARHSG274. Taxonomy (NCBI): domain Bacteria; kingdom Pseudomonadati; phylum Pseudomonadota; class Alphaproteobacteria; order Caulobacterales; family Caulobacteraceae; genus Caulobacter; species Caulobacter sp. LARHSG274. The sequence continues at coordinate 227,632 of NZ_JBIXJO010000003.1, forward strand.
TTCGCAGTAGGATCCGCGGGCGGTCTTCTCACGGCCGCAGAAGCCGAAGTCGTGCGAGCCGGGGTGGCCGATCGGCCAGCGGCAGGAATGGGTGGAGAGGCCCAGGATGCTGGCGGTCGGGGCCAGCTCGGCCAGTTCGGCCAGGCGCAGGGCCGGACGCGGCGCGGCGGTCGCCTCGCGGGCCGGACGGCTGCGGGGCATGGCCCGGCTGGCGGTGCGCACGACATGCTGCCGGGCGGGGACGTCGCGGACGGTGATGCCCAGGCGGTGCACCTTGCCGATCACCGCGCTGCGGCTGATGCCGCCCAATTGCCGCGCGACCTGGCTCGCGCTCATGCCCTCAAGCCACAGCTTACGAAGCGTGGCGGTGCGCTCTTCGTTCCAGTCCATGATCTTGTCGTCCATCCCAGCCCCGAGGCAGCCCCCTCGGTGCTCTATGGGTATGATTATGGTTAATTACGGTCAATTTGATATGTGCATATCCACGGTTTGTGATCGCGCATTTCTTGTTTGCATTCTGTGAGATATCGCTCGTTGTCGCAGGGGCGGACTCGAACTGTGGCGAGACATGGGCAGGCGAACATCGTTATATATTGGCGGTCGGGCCCATAGACGGGCAAAAAAAGGAATGCGGCGGCGCGCCGCACAGCTTGCGACATAGTGTCGTTCGAGGACCTGTTGATGCGTCTGGAACACCTCGCCGCGACGGCGGCTTTTTGCGCCCTTCTGGCCGGCTGCTCGAAGGCACCGGAGAGCTCGGCCGGCAAGGACGCGGCGACGCCGGCTCCGGCCGCGGCGCCGAGCGACGCCGAAAAGCAGGCCCTGCTCGCCGCCCTGCCTGCCCCTTACAACACCGGCGACCTGCTGAATGGCCAGAGCAAGTTCGCCCTCTGCCGCTCGTGCCACACCATCGCCGAGGGCGGACCCAACATGACCGGGCCCAACCTCTATGGCGTGTTCGGCCGCAAGGCGGGCAGCAAGCCCGACTACAAGTACTCGCCCGCGATCGTCGCGGCCGGCTTCACCTGGGACGCCGAGCACCTGGACAAGTGGCTGACCGACCCGCGCGGCTACCTGCCCGGCACCAAGATGACCTTCGCCGGCCTGCACGACCCCAAGGACCGCATCGACCTGATCGCCTATCTGAAGGTCGAGTCCGGATACAAGCCCGGGAGCTGATCGGATGACCAAGCCGCCCCTTTCGTCCGCCGCGGCCCTGGGCGCCCAGGGCGGGACGGCCTAGTCCGATGCCCGACCGCCGCGCCCTGCTGGTCGAGGTCTATGACGCCTTCAACGGGCGGGACCTCGACGGCATGGGCCGGGCCTTCCACCCTGAGGTGGAATGGCCCGACCTGCTGGAGGGCGGCGCGCTGCACGGCCGCCAGGCCGTGGTCGACTATTTCCGCCGCCAGTTCGCCCTGATGCAGCCCGAGGCCGAGATCATCGACATCACCCTGGTGGGCGAGGACCAGGCGATCGTCCACGTGCAATATGCGGTCCGCGACGTCCAGGGCGGCCTGTGGTCCGACACCCGGGCCCGCCTGCGCTTCACCTTCGAGGACGGCCTGATCCGCCGCATGGCGGTCGTGCACGGGCTGTAGAGCGCGTTGATTTTAGATCGGCGCGCTCTCCCCTTCATCCGTCTTCCCGGCGAAGGCCGGGATCCAGATTCATCTGGAGCGGCTCGTGGGTTTCATCTGGGCCCCGGCCTTCGCCGGGGAGACGGGATTTTGAGATGCGCGATTCAGCTTAAAGAAAACGGGCTGTAGCCCGCTACATCAGCAGGTCGGCGCAAGCATCGAGAATCGCTTCGGAATCCAGGCGATATTTTGCATAGAGGTCCGGCAGGTCGCCCGACTGGCCGAAGGTCTCCAGGCCCAGGGCCCGCAGCCGCTGGCCGCGCACCGAGCCCAGCCACGACAGGGTCGAGGGCGCGCCGTCGATCACCGTCACCAGGCCGGCGTCGCGCGACAGCGGGGCCAGCAGCGCCTCGATGGTCGAGGTCCGCGCCGCGCCGCCCGTCCAGCGCGCGCGGCCGGCGGCGGTCCAGTCGCGGTGCAGCAGGTCGGCCGAGGTGACGGCCAGCAGGCCCGCGCCGGGCTCGTCCTCCAGCACCGCCTCGAAGGCGGCCAGGGCCTCGGGAGCCAGCGCCCCGGCATAGGCGATGGCCAGCCGCGCGCCGGGCGCCGGCGGCCGCAGCCAGTAGGCGCCCTCGACCACGCCCCTGCGCCAGGCGTCGTCGGTTCGCTCGGGCTGGGCGATCACCCGGGTCGACAGCCGCAGATAGGTCGAGGCCCCGTCGGCGGCCTGGATCTGCTCGAAGGCCCGGGCCATCAGCACCGCCGTCTCGTCGGCGAAGGCGGGCTCGTAGGCGTCCAGCCCCGGCTGGCTCATGCCGATCAGCGGCGAGCCGATCGACTGGTGCGCGCCCCCTTCAGGGGCCAGCGTCAGCCCTGAAGGCGTCGCCACCAGCAGGAAGCGCGCGTCCTGGTAGCAGGCGTAGTTCAGGGCGTCCAAGCCGCGGGCGATGAACGGGTCGTAGAGCGTGCCGACCGGAAACAGGCGCTCGCCGAACAGCGGCGCGGTCAGGCCCAGGGCGGCCAGGGCGATGAACAGGTTGTTCTCGGCGATGCCCAGCTCGACGTGCTGGCCGGTCTCGCCCTTGGACCAGACCTGGGCCGAGGGGATGCGCCGGCGCTTGAAGACGTCGTCATGGGCCCGGCGCTGGAACACGCCCCGGCGATTGACGAAGCCGCCGAGATTGGTCGAGACCGTGACGTCGGGCGAGGTGGTCACCACCCGGCCGGCGAACTCGTCGTCGCGGCGGGCGATCTCGAACATCACCTTGCCGAACGCCGCCTGGGTCGACTGCTCGCCGCCGCCGGCCACTGCGGCCAGCAGGGCGTCGGCGGTGGGGGTGGGCACGGCCGGGGCGACATGCCGGCGCTCGACCTGGGCGGCGAACGGGGCGCGGGCGATCAGGCCCTTGAGAGCGGCGTGCTCGGCGCTGGACAGGCCGGAGAAGGCGTCCCACTCCTCGCCCTCGGCCACGCCCAGCCGGCCGCGCAGCTCGGCCACCTGGGTCTCGGTCATCAAGCCGGCGTGGTTGTCCTTGTGGCCCTGGAACGGCAGGCGCAGGCCCTTGACGGTGTAGGCGATGAACAGTCGGGGCGCGTCGTCCTGGCCGGCCCGCTCGAAGGCCTCCAGGATGGTCTCCATGCAGTGGCCGCCCAGCTCGGTCATCAGCTCGCCGAGGTCGGCGTCGTCCTTGTAGGAGGCGACCAGGGCCAAGGCTTCCGGCTGGCCGGCGAGGTCGGCGGTCAGCCGCTCGCGCCAGGCCGCCCCGCCCTGGTAGCTGAGGGCGGCGTAGAGGTCGTTGGGGGCGGTCTCGATCCAGTGGCGCAGGGCGACGCCCCCCGGCCTGGCGAAGGCCTGCCGCTGGCGGCGCGACCATTTCAGGGTCTCGACGGTCCAGCCGGCGGCCTCGAAGATCTCGCCATAGCGGGTGAACATCCGGTCCTGGGTGGTGGCGTCCAGGCTCTGGCGATTGTAGTCGACGATCCACCAGGTGTTGCGGATGTCGTGCTTGCAGGCCTCGATCAGGGCCTCGTAGATGTTGCCCTCGTCCAGCTCGGCGTCGCCCAGCAGCGAGATCATCCGCCCCATCCGCTCGGGCTTCACCGCCCCGCGCGCGGCCAGATAGTCCTGGGTCAGGGAGGCGAAGGCGGTCATGGCCACGCCCAGCCCGACCGAACCGGTCGAGAAGTCGACGTCGTCGACGTCCTTGGTCCGCGACGGATAGGACTGCGCCCCGCCCAGGGCGCGGAAGGCCTTCAGCTTGTCGAGGCTCTGGCGGCCGAACAGGTGCTGGATGGCGTGGAACACCGGGCTGGCGTGCGGCTTGACGGCGACGCGGTCCTGCGGCCGCAACGCCTTCATGTAGAGCGCGGTCATCAGGGTGGTCATCGAGGCGCAGGAGGCCTGGTGGCCGCCGACCTTCAGCCCGTCGCGGCTTTCGCGCAGGTGGTTGGCGTTGTGGATGGTCCACGAGGCCAGCCAGAGGATGCGTTCCTCGATGCGCCGCAGAAGCGCAAGCTCCTGCCGCTTCGCCGCCAATACGGCTTCAGCCATGCTTCCTCACCCGGTTCAGACGGGTGAGGCATGCCCTTCCCCGCTCTTCTCGCGGGCTTCATAGTCCTCGATCTGCCGCGCCGTCCACTCCGGAGATTTCGTGAACCGGGCGAGCAGGTTGTAGAACACCGGCACCACGAACAGCGTCAGCAGGGTGGCGAAGATCGCGCCGGTGAAGATCACCGCCCCGATGGTCTTGCGGCTGCCCGCCCCGGCCCCGGCCCACAGCATCAGCGGCAGGGCCCCCATGGCGGCCGAGATCGAGGTCATGATGATCGGCCGCAGGCGCAGGGCGGCGGCCTCGATCACCGCCTCGCGCACCTTCAGCCCCTCGTCGCGCAGCTGGTTGGCGAACTCGACGATCAGGATGCCGTTCTTGGCGGCGATGCCGACCAGGATGATCAGGCCGATCTGGCTGTAGGTGTTGATGGTCGAGCCGGCGATCAGCAGGCCGAACAGCCCGCCCAGCGCCGCCAGGGGCACGGTCAGCATGATCACCGCCGGATGGATCCAGCTCTCGAACTGGGCCGCCAGCACCAGGAACACCAGCAGCAGGGCCAGGCCAAAGGCCAGGCCGACCGCGCCGGAGGCCTCCAGATAGTCCTTGGCCTGGCCGCCCCACTTGACGCTGACGCCGGGGGTCGGGTGCTGGCCGGCCTGGTCCTGGAAGAACTTCACCGCGTCGGCCACGGTGTAGCCGGGGTTCAGCTGGGTGGTCAGGGTCACGGCCCGCAGGCGGTCGACGCGGGGCCGGTCGGGGGTGTCGCCCCGCAGCGCCGTGGTCACCACCGTCGACAGCGGGGCCAGGGCGCCCGAGGCGGTGCGCACCTGCAGGCGGTTGAGGTCCTCGACGCTGCGGCGCTGGTCCAGGCCGGTCTGCAGGATGACGTCGTATTCCTGGCCGTTCTTGATGTAGGTGGTCACCTGGCGCGAGCCGAACATGGTCTCCAGGGCCCGGCCGATCGACTGGGCCGAGACGCCCAGGCTGGCGGCCTTGTCGCGGTCGATCTGCACCGACAGGCGCGGCGCCGTCGGCTCGTAGTCCAGGCGCGGGCGCGACAGGCCCGGATTGTCCTGCGACGCCTGCAGGATCGGCTTCATCCAGTCGGCCAGCTGCACATAGTCGTTGCCGACGGCGATCAGGTCGACATTGGTGCCGCCCCCGCCGCCCCCGCCGCCGCCGCGCTGGAAGGCGCCGCGCACCGAGGCCACGGCCCGTACGCTGGTGATCTTCGACAGGCTCTTGTTGAGCTCGGCCGCCACCTGGTCGGCGCTCTTGCTGCGCTCGCCCCAGGGCTTGAGGGCGATCACGGCGTTGCCGGTGTTGAACTGGTTCTGGCCAAAGCGCGGCACGGTCAGGATGGTCCGCTCGGCCACGCCGTCGGCGCGGTACTTCTCAAGGATCTTCTCGACCCGGTCGGCGACCTTGACGGTGGCGTCGAAGCCGCTCCCCTCGGGGCCGTTGATCGACACGTCGACGCGGCCGCGGTCCTCGGCGGGCACCAGCTCCTGCGGCAGCAGGGCGAACAGCCCGCCGGCGCACAGCGCCAGGAACAGCACCGTCAGGCCGGTGACCAAAGTGGCCGAGCCCTTGCCCAGCAGGCCTTCCAGCGAGTGGCGGTAGCTGTTCTTCAGGGCGTCCATGGCCCGGTCGACCCGGCTCGACAGCCAGTTGCTGCTGGCCGGCCGCAGCAGCCTGGAGGCCATCATCGGCGACAGGCTCAGCGCCAGCAGGGCCGAGAAGCCGACGGCGGCGGCGATGGCCACGGCCAGCTCGACGAACAGGCGGCCGATATAGCCGGGCAGGAACATCAGCGGCGCGAACACCGAGATCAGCACGATGGTGGTGGCCACCACCGCGAAGAACACCTGGCGGGTGCCGCGCAGGGCCGCCACCGGCGCCGGCTCGCCCTCGTCGACCCGGCGCTGGATGTTCTCGACCACGACGATGGCGTCGTCGACCACCAGCCCGACCGCCAGCACCAGGGCCAGCAGGGTCAGCAGGTTCAGTGAAAAGCCCAGCGGGGCCAGGACGATGAAGGTCGACAGGATGCAGATCGGCGCGACGATCGACGGGATCAGGGCCGAGCGCCAGCTGCCCAGGAACAGCAGATTGACCAGGGCCACCAGGGCGATCGAGATGCCCATGGTGATCCAGACCTCGTGGATCGCCTCGGCGGTGAACACCGAGTTGTCGATGGCCACGATCATCTTGGTGCCGGCCGGCAGGGTCTGGTTGATCGTCTCGACTTCCTGGCGCACCGCGGCGGAAATGGCGACGTCATTGGCCTGGGACTGGCGGGTCAGGGCGATGCCGACCTGCGGCACGCTGTTGCCGCGGAACAGCTTGCGGCGCTCGTCCGGCCCCTCCTCCACCCGCGCCACGTCGCCCAGCCGCAGGACGAAGCCGTTGGCGTCGGCCGAGCGCAGGGGGAGCTTCAGGAAGTCCTCGGGCTTGGAATAGGCCCGGCTGACGCGGATGGTGAAGTCCTTGGCGGTGCTCTCCAGGGCCCCGGCCGGCAGCTCGACGTTCTGGGCGTTGAGGGCGGTCTCGACGTCGTCGACCGTCACCCCGCGCGCGGCCATGGCGTCGGCGTCCAGCCAGATCCGCATGGCGTAGAGCGGCGCGCCGTAGAGATTGGCCTGGGCCACGCCGGGGATCGTCGACATCCGCTCGACCAGGTAGCGGTCGGCGTAGTCGGCCAGCTCCAGGGTGCTGAGGCTGGTCGAGGTCAGGTTCAGGACGATGATCGGCGAAGAGTCGGCGTTGGCCTTGGCGATCTGCGGCGGATCGGCCTGGTCGGGCAGGTTGGCGGCCACCCGGCTGACCGCGTCGCGCACGTCGTTGGCGGCCGCATCGAGGTCGCGGTCGAGGGTGAAGGTGATGGTGATCTGCGAGCGGCCGTCGCGCGAGCTGCTGTTGACGCGGTCGATGCCCTGGATGCCGGCGACCTGGCGCTCGATGATCTGGGTGATCCGCTCCTCGATGACCTCGGCCGAGGCGCCGCGATAGGCCGTCGAGATCGACACCACGGGCGGATCGACGCTGGGCAGTTCGCGGATCGGCAGGCTCTTGAACGCAGCCAGGCCGACGACGCAGAGGATGATGGCGGCGACCGCGGCGAAGACCGGTCGGCGGACGGAAAGGTCGGAAAGCATCGGCCGGCCCTAACCCTGCCGCCCGGGAGCCTTGCGGCCGGCCTTGTCGCCGCCGGCGCCCGGCTTGCCGCCGCCGCTGACCGGCGCGCCGTCCTGCACGCGGTTGAGGCCGTCGGCGACGATCCGGTCGCCGGGCTTCAGGCCGCCGGTGATTTCGACGAAGCCGCCGGCCGTGAGGCCGGTCTGCACCGCGGTGCGGCGGGCGACCAGACCTTTCGGGCCTTTGGCGATCAGGAACACCGAGGCCTGGCTGCCCTCGAACTGGATGGCGGCCTCGGGCACCGCGGGAGCCTGGCGCTGGGCCTGGTCGATGCCGACCTTGATCAGCATGCCGGGCTTGAGGCGGCCGTCGGGATTGGGGAACTCGGCCCGGGCCTTGAGGGCGCGGGTGGCCGGGTCGATGCGGGTGTCGATCTCGGCGACGCGGCCGACGAACGTCTCGCCCGGCAAGGCGTCCGGCGCGGCGGTGATCGCCAGGCCCTGGCGCAGGATCGGCAGGTAGCGGTCGGGCACCGGAAAGTCGACGCGGATCACCGAGACGTCGTCGAGGCTGACGATGGCCGTGCCGGGGCTGATCAGGGCGCCGGGGGCGATGTCGGAAATGCCCACCCGGCCGGAGAACGGCGCGCGGATCACCCGGTCCAGCTTCTGGGCCTGGGCGGAGTTGAGAGCGGCGCGGGCGGTGTCGCGGGCGGCCAGATACTGCTCGGCGGTGGCGCGCGGCGCGATCCCCCGGTCGGCCAGGGTCTTCCAGCGGGCGTATTCGCGGTCGGCCTGGGCCAACTGGGCCTGGGCCTCAGCGATGCCGGCGTTCTCCTGGTCGGCTTTCAGCTCGACCAGCACCTGGCCCTTGGACACCGTCTCGCCGTCGCGGAAATGCACGGCGGTGATCAGCTCGGCGGTGTTGGAGGTGATGGTCACCGACTGGCGGCCCTTGGCCACGCCCAGCACCTCGATCCGGTCGGTGAAGGCCCGCGGGGCCACCACGGTCTGCGACACCGCCGTCGCCCGCCCGCCGCCGCCCGGGCCGCCCTTGCTCTCGGCCTTGCCGCCGAACGCCAGCTTCAAACCGCCGACCACCAGCATCAGCAGGACCGCGACGACGGCCGCGAAGAGGAAGAAGTGTCTGCGGATCACGAAACGCTCCGGGCGCCGGCTAAACGTCGGTCAAGCTGTCCGACCTGCGGCTGATATGACGCCTGCTAACCCGCGTCCAGTGACACACGGATGACCAGATGTTTCAGTTTTGAAACAGTCAGAACCGCCGCCAGATCGCCAGCACGGCGCCGCGGTCGGCCGGAGTCTCGCGTCCGGCCGCGGCCTGGCGCCAGCCGGCCTGCAGACTCCACGGCCCCAGGTCGCGCACGACCGAGACCTCGGTCTTCAGCCAGCGCGATCGCACCGGCCGGGAATCGGCCTGGCCGGCATAGGCCTGGGCCATGAACAGCCACGGTTTGGCGGGGCGCAGGCCGATCGTGGCGTCCAGGCGGGTCTCGTCGGCCAGGCCGCTGCGCTTGAGCCGCGCGACCTGGATCTCGCCGAACAGCGGCCGCCCCCGCCAGGCCCGCGACGACCCCGCCAGCAGCCGCGCCTCCAGGTCGGCGTCGCCGGCCCCGGGGGCGGCGTAGCCCGCATTGCGCCCGACCCCGGCCTGGGCGGCGCCCAGATAAAGGCTGACGACTGATCGTTCCGTATGCAGGACGGCGTAGCGCAGCCCCAGCTCAAGCGGTCCGCGGCCGTCATAAGCGACGAAGCGGTCGTGGCCGCGAGTCACCCCGGCCTTGGCCTGCAGGGTCAGGCGGCCGGTCAGGCCGTATTCGCCATAGAGCGACAGCGACTGGTCGCGGCGCGGATCGATGGCCACCTGCACGCCGTCCGGATCGAAGCCCTGGTCGGCCTTCTGGTCCTCGTATTTCAAGATGGCCAGGCCTTCGCCGTCCGGCATCGGCCAGGCGCCGGCCCAGGCGGGCCGAGGCGAAACCGTCGCGGCGAAAAGCAGGGTCGCCGCGACCGCGAGGATCGCGACGGCCCTGGGTTTTCGCCGTCTCGGCGTCAATCGGCGTAACCGGGGGATTCCCGGTCGAGTTTGCGCAGGCAGCCGGGCCAGGCCAGGCCGCCGATCATGCCCATGCCCATGGCGGTCTGGCTGCGCACCTCGGCCTGGGCGGCCGGCGGGGCCTCCAGCACCTGGTCGCGACCGGCGCTGAGGGCCATCACCTGCTGGGCGCAGGCCCGCTCCAGGAAGAACATCCCCAGCCAGCACTCGGCCGCGCTCGCCCCGGCCGACAGGGTGCCGTGGTTGCGCAGCATCATCAGCTTTTTCTCGCCGAGGTCGGCCACCAGCCGGTCTCTTTCGTCAAGGTTGAGCGCAATGCCTTCATAGTCGTGATAGGCGAGCTGTGGCAAGACAATTAACGCGTGCTGCGACAGCGGCAGCAGGCCTTCGCGATTGGCCGACACCGCCACGCCCGCATCGGTGTGCAGGTGCATGACGAAATGGGCGTCCTCACGGGCGGCGTGGACCGCCGAATGGATCGTGAAGCCGGCCGGATTGATGAAGTACGGCCCCGGGTCGATCATATTGCCGTCCAGATCGACCTTGACCAGGCTGGAGGCGGTGATCTCGCCGAAGAACAGGCCGTAGGGATTGATCAGGAAATGGTGCTCGGGCCCGGGAATGCGGGCCGAAATGTGGGTGAAGATCATGTCGTCCCAGCCGTGCACGGCGACCAGGCGATAGAGCGCGGCCAGATCGACGCGGGCCTTCCACTCGGCCTCGCTGACCTTGCCCTTGAGCGACGTGGCGATGGTTGTCGAGCCGTCGGCCATCGGCGGATCCTCCCTAGGTTATCATTGTTCCGTTGAACGTCGCGCCGGCAGGGCCTTGCGTCAAGCGGGCGATGGGTGTGAGGAACGCCCATGATCCCCTGGCAACACCTGGACACCGCGCAGGTCCCCGGCGACGGCGGCGCGCTGAAGCTGATGCGGCGCGGCGACGAATATTCGATCATGGCCGGGCCGATCGAGCTGATGAACAGCCGGCTCAGCGGCTCGGAGGAGGCGATGGCCGCCCTCGCCTTCCAGCGCATCGGCGACCGTCCGGGCGCGCGGGTGCTGATCGGCGGCCTGGGCATGGGCTTCACCCTGCGCGCCGCCCTGGCCGCCTTCGGGCCCGACGCGCGGATCGTCGTCGCCGAACTGGTCCCCGCCGTGGTCGCCTGGGCCCGGGGGCCGCTCACCGGGCTGCACGGCGACAGCCTCGACGATCCCCGCGTCAGCCTGCACCTGGGCGACGTCGGCGAGGCGATCGGCGCCGGCGAGGCGGCCTTCGACGCCATCCTGCTCGACGTCGACAACGGCCCTGGCGGCCTCAGCCGCAAGGAGAACGACGGCCTGTACAGCCCTGCCGGCTTGGCGACCGCCCGGCGCGCCCTGCGCCCCGGCGGCGTGCTGGAGGTCTGGTCCTCGACCCGCGACCACGCCTTCACCAAGCGCCTGCAGCGGGCCGGCTATGCGGTCGAGGAGATCGGCGTCCGCGCCCACCGGGGCCGCGGAGCCCGGCATGTGATCTGGATGGCGGTGCGGCCTTGAGGGAGACGATGATGAAGACGATCCTGACGATCCTGGCCGGCGCGACGGCGCTGGCGAGCGGCCCGGCGATGGCCCAGACCGCCGTCGTCCGCGACAACCCGCCGGGCCTGTTCACCAGCCCGCGCTTCACCAATGTGGTCGAGGTCCCGGCCGGGACCCGCCTGGTCTTCGTCTCGGGCCTGACCGCCCAGGGGCCCGACGGCGCGGCGCCGAAGGAGCCTCAGGCCCAGGCCGACGCCGTGTTCGGCAACCTGCGCACCGCCCTGGCCGCGCGCGGCCTGACGCCGGCCGACGTGATCCAGGTCCGCGCCTTCCTGGTCGACATCGCCACCACCCTGCCTGCCTACCGCAAGGCGTATGGCGACTTCATCGGCAAGGCTCCGCCGCCGGCCAGCACCGCGGTCGGCGTCGCCGGCCTGGTGCGCCCCGACCTGCTGCTGGAAGTGGAACTGGTCGCGGCCAAGCCGGGGCGATAGGCGCGGCCGTCTCCCCTACCCGCCAGCCCCCTAGTCCCACCTGATCACCACGCTGTCGGCCGACCGCTCGGCGGGGCCGTGGAACACCGCCTCGATATTGTTGCCGTCGGGGTCGTAGGCGAAGGCGGCGTAGTAGCCGGGGTGGTAGGACCGCTCGCCCGGCCCGCCGTTGTCGCGGCCGCCGTTGGCCAGGGCCGCCGCGTGGAAGCGCCTGACCGTCTCCTGGTCGCGGGCCTGGAAGGCCAGGTGCACGTGGCTGGCCGGCTCGCCGCCATCGACCCACAGCTCGTCGGCGGAGAAATAGTCGCCGCCGGGGTGGCTGCCCTCGACGACGGGCACGCCGACAGCCTCGAGCACGGCCTTGTAGAACCGTTTCATGGCCGGCAGATCCTGAGTGCGCAGGTGGATGTGGTCGACCAGCCGACCGCGATGAAGTTCCATGGGAGGCTCCCGCCGTTGTTGCGGGATCAAACGTGGCGGGTCCCGTCCGGTTTCCGGCGGTGTCCCCTCAGAACAGGCTCTTGGTGTAGCCGCCGTCGATGCGGATCGTCTCGCCGGTCAGGAAGCCCGCCCGGGTCGAGCAGAGAAAGGCGACCAGGGCGCCCATCTCCTCGGGACGCCCCCAGCGGCCGACCGGCAGCATGGTCCTGTACCATTCGGCGGTCTTCACCCCCGTGCCCGAGGCGCGGTATTCCCGCGACAGCTCGCTGTCGAACGGGCCGGTGGCGATGGTGTTGGCGGTGATCCCGTCCGGCCCGAACTCCTGGGCCAGGCTCTTCATCAGGGCGGCGACGGCGACCCGGGTATTGACCGCCGGCATCGGGTCCTCCAGGTGCGGCGTCTTCATGGCGATCGAGCCGATATTGACCAGCCGCCCCCAGCCCGCGCCCCGCATGGCCGGGATCACCGCCCGGGCCAGCCAGACCTGGCTCATGACGAAATTGGTGTGGGTCTCGGCGAACACGTCGTCGGCGCAGTTGTCGAAGCCGCGGCCGCGCTGGGTGACGGGATCTGGAAACGGTCCTGGCGAATTGACCACCAGCACCTGGCAGTCGCCATAGGCCCTTTGCGCCGCCTCGACGATCGTCGCGCAGCCGGCCGCGTTGGTCATGTCCGCAGTCACGCCGGTCGCCTCGCCGCCGGCCGCGCGGATCGCCGCGACCGCCTCGTCGACCTTGGCGGCCAACCGGCCCGACAGCACCACGCGCGCGCCCTCGCGGGCCAGCTCCTCGGCCACGCCGCGCCCGCAGCCGCGACTGCCGCCGGCGACGATGGCGACCTTTCCGCTCAAGCCCAGGTCCATCACGCGCTCCGTTGACGAGCGCCCATTCTGTCGAAGCGCGGCGGGATGGCGACGCCCCGGCCTAACCGATCGCAAGCGCGATCCTCGTGGCTATCCCACTGAAACCACCCCAGACATCAAAGATGCACGCTCACTTCCCGACGCGTCTGGTGACTGAAAAAGCTGAAAAAGAGTGTGTGTCCCTCCTTCGTGTCCCTCCTTCGAAGACCGTTCGAAATGTCGACGCCAAGGCGTACTCGAAGAAGGCGCTGGTGATCCGCGAGGACGCCGCGTCGAAACGCGCCAGCGCCCGGTGAAGCGGCCGCTCGGCGTTGAGACTGACGGACGGCAGGTCGCCGATCCCGGCGCGGCGCCGGCTCGGCCTCACAGGGTCAACTTGATCCGCGGGGCGACCGTCCTCGGCGCGCCCGGCGTGATCCAGACGTTGCTGTAGGAGCTTTCTAGGTAATCGGCGTCCAGCAGGTTCTCGGCGTCCAGGCGTCTGGTAGCCCAGGTTCAGCCGGCCGCGACGAGCGCTTGGAACGTCCACGTTCAGGCGATCGGCCGGTTCGTCGGCCTGGTCGCGATCCGAACGGGGTTGACGGTCGGGCTTTCAGACACGCGCCGCGCGTTCGAGAGTCGCTGCGCGGATGCCCTGACCCGGGCGGTTCGAACAAGTCATCAGATGACCTCCTTCCTTTGGTAAGGCCAATATGGCGCGTCCTGGACGTCATTCAGGGTAAACTTTGTCATTTTGGGACGGGCGGCGCCTCTGACTCCAAGCCCCTCTCCCTCGACGTGCAAAACTTGGTACCGGTATCTTGACGGGTGGTCAGGCCGCGTGACAATGATATCAGACCATAGAGTCGACGAGGTCTGATCTCTGTCGTCCAGGGTTCCCAACCCCAAAGGGGTCGGGATGGTCGCAGGACCCAAGAAGCAAATTAGGCGCGCCGAAGCGTGCGCTTTGGGAGGGATCATCATGACGAACACGACGCCCGTAGTGGGTCGCAGGCGGACGCTGAAGGGCGCGCTGATCGGCGCCACGATCCTGGCGGGGCTGAACGCCTTGCCGGCGGGAGCTCGGGCGCAGGAGGCCGCCGCCAATCCGCCCCGGAAGGCCGCGGAGGAGTCTTCGGTCGTCGAGGCGGTCGTCGTCACCGGCTACCGCCAGTCGCTCGAGAATTCCGCCAACGCCAAGAAGAACACCACCAACTTCATCGACTCGATCTTCGCCGAGGACATCGGCAAGTTCCCCGACCTGAACCTGACGGAGTCGCTGCAACGCCTGCCTGGCGTCCAGATCGACCGCGACACCTCCGGCGAGGGAACCTACATCAACGTGCGCGGCCTGAGCGCGGGCTTCACCGTCCTGACGGTCAACGGTTTCGCCATCAGCACCTCGGCCAACGGCTTCAACGAGGGGCGCGGATCCAGCCTCGACATTCTGCCCTCGGAACTGTTCCGGCAGCTGACCCTCAGCAAGTCCCCGGTCGCCAGCACCGTCGAAGGCGGCACGGCGGGCTCGGTGGACATGCAGCCGGTCCACGCCTTCGATCGCAAGGGCTTCCACCTGAACCTGCAGGCCCAGGGCTCCTACCAGGACGTCAACAAGACGGCGACGCCCCGCGTCGCCGGCATCGTGAGCAACACCTGGGAAGGCACCCGGATCGGCGACTTCGGCATCCTGCTGGCGGGCGCCTACGCCCAGAAGGACTATCGCAGCGAGATCTTCAACACGGTCGGCTATACGACCATGAACCTGGGCGCGGCGTGCCGCAGCACCACGTTCGGCTGCAACTCGCTGATCCTGGACCCGTCGAGCGCGCCCGCGACGAACCGCACGGCCGGATACGGCGGCGGCGCGGGCGCGACCCTGACGACGATCCCCCGAAACGTCCCGCCCGAGCTGGGCCTGGGCGCGTTCGGCTCGCCCCTGGTCCAATGCGGCAATGGCGCGCCGGGCGGGACCTCGGGCCTGTCGTGCCAGGACCTCAGCTACGTGATCGTGCCGCGCCTGGTGCGGGCCGAGCAGGTGGTCGGCAGCCGCGACCGGACCACCGGCATGCTGAACCTGGAATGGCGACCGACCAAAAAGCTGCGGTTCAAGTTCGACTCGATCCTGTCGGAGTCCAACAACGACTTCCAGCAGCACGACGTGATGCTGACGGTCCGCAGCTACAACAACAACATCCCGATCAAGTTCGCGACCGACCAGAACCACGTCCTGACCTCGGGCACGTTCGGCAACGCCTATTTCCTGAACCAGAGCACCGACGCCCAGACCCACACCAAGCTGTTCTACCGCTCGCTGTCGGCCGAGTGGGACATCGCCAGGAACCTCAAATTCTCCATGGCGGGCATGATCAACACCGGCAAGTTCAGCAACTATTCGCTCCAGACGACCCTGCAGTCGGCGGCCGGGCAGGTCCAGCCGACCGTCTACGCGCCCGGCGTCACCGCGCCGGCGGGGGGCGGGCCGTCCTCGAATCTGACGCCGCTGAACACCGGGCAGTACGCCGTCTACAGCTACACGCCCGGCGACCTGACGCCGCGCCTGTCGTCCAGCATCGACCTGCCGACCTATACCGGCTGGAACTGGAACAGCATCCAGATCGCGCCGAACAAGCAGGACCTGGAGCAGAAGTCGTTCCGCGCCGACCTGGTCTGGGGCGACGCGCGCTGGGTCGCCGTCTCGGCCGGCGTCATGAGGTCGAAGTTCGACCGCCATATCGCCACCTGGAACACGTCCGAATGCGCGTTCCGCAACAACTGCACCTCGGCCTTCACCTCGACGGAGACCTCGTTGCTGGGCGCCGTGCCGAACACGGCGATCGCGCAGTACCTGACCGACCTGCCGTCCATGAACCTGTTCAAGGGCGCGCCGATCGACCCCGGCTTCAATAATGGCTGGAAGGTCATCGACTTCGACAAGCTGCGCAAGGCGGTCAATTTCGACTACTACATGAAACAGACCAACCCGGGCGATCAGCCGGCCAACTACCTGAACACCTATTCGCCGCGGATCCTCACCGAGGAGACCACGTCGGCCTATCTGATGGCGGAAGGCCGCCGCGAGATTTTCGGCCGCGACCTGCGCTTCAACACCGGCGTGCGCTATACCGAGACCGAGCAATCGGTGGCCGGCATTGTCAACGACTTCCTGGTCGGCGGCGGCAACCGCACCTCGCCGTCCACGAGAAGCGACAGCCACAACTGGCTGCCCAGCCTGAACCTGGCCTATTTCCTCACCGACACCCTGGTCGTGCGCGGCGCGGCGGCCCGCACCGTCACACGGCCCAATCCCCAGGACCTGGCGCCGAGCTTCGGCCTCAGCCTGGACGGCGACGTCTTCACCAAGGGCAATCCGGGGCTATCGCCGTTCTACGCCAACAACTACGACTTCGGCCTGGAATGGTATCCGCGGTCGCGCACGGTGGTGACCTTCAACATCTGGGGCAAGGAGATCTTCGACTATCCCGCCACCCTCGACGTCAGCACCCCCTTCGCCGAGACCGGACTGCAGTTCGACCGGCTCAGCGACCGCCAGAAGACCGGCATCACCAACCTCGGCGGCGGCGATCCCAACAACGCCCGGGTCACCGTGCGGCAGAAGCTGAACTCCGACGTCGTGGTCAAGCTGCTCGGCCAGGAGGTGCAGTGGAACCAGCCCCTGGACTTCATCCGCAAGGGGCTGGGCTTCAGCGCCAACCTCACCCACATCTCGCAGTCGCTATCGGGCCAGGTGCCCGCCAGCTTCAATCCCAAGTCGCTGATCTCGGGCCTGGCGCCCTGGACCTATAACGGCACGCTCTATTACGAGCTGAACAACGGCTTCTCGGCCCGCCTGTCCTACACCCACCGCGACGCCAACCTGCAGACGGTCTGCCCCTGCAACAACGTGCCGGGCGATCTCTACTCGACCGCCACCAACTACATGGACGCCCAGGTCAGCTTCCGCGTGCCGGGCTACAAGCAGGCCCAGGTTACGCTCCAGGCGCAGAACCTGCTCAAGCAGGTGCAGCTCAACCGGTACGAAAACCGCGACTCCATGCCCGACGGCGCGACCTATGCAGGCCGCACCTTCGTGGTGGGCGTGCGAGCCAACTTCTAGGGCGGCCCCCCGCTCGCCCAGGACCGCGATCGCCGCCGCCGCTTACTCCTCCGTAAAAAGGGGACACGCACTTTCCCTGCGGCTTGGGTCATGGTGCCTGAGCTGGAGGGATTAGCTCTGGAGAGGGACGCACACTCAATCCCCCCGCTGGAGACGCCCGCCCCCTCAGTCCCCCCGGTCGCCCTTCATCAGCCGGGCCTTGTCGCGCTGCCAGTCGCGGGCGGCTTCGGTTTCGCGCTTGTCGTGGTTCTTCTTGCCCTTGGCCAGGCCGATCTCCAGCTTGGCCAGGCCCTTCTCGTTCCAATAGAGCTTGAGCGGGATCAGGGTGCGGCCGTCGCGCTGCACCGCGCCGATCAGCTTGTCGATCTGCTTGCGGTGCAGCAGCAGCTTGCGGTGCCGGCGCGGCTCGTGGTTGAAGCGGTTGGCGTGGCCGTAAGGCGGGATGTCGGCGTTGATCAGCTTGATCTCACGCCCTTCCACCGAGGCGTAGGACTCGGCGATATTGGCCCGGCCGACGCGCAACGACTTCACCTCGGTGCCGGTCAGCATGATGCCGGCCTCCATGGTCTCCTCGATGAAATAGTCGTACCGCGCGCGGCGGTTCTCGGCGATCGGCTTGGTCATCAGACCAGACCCGCCTCGTGCATGGCCTCGAGGATGGCGGGCTTGACCGCGTCGTCGCAGGGCGCGATCGGCAGCCGCGTGTCGGGCTCGCACAGGCCAAGATGGGCCATGGCGAACTTGGTCGGCGACGGCGAGGCGTCGAGGAACAGGGCCTTGTGCAGCCGCACCAGCCGGTCCTGCCAGTAGAGCGCGGTCTCCCACTGGCCGCCCAGGCAGGCGTTGATGAAGGTGGCGCAGGCGTCGGGGGCGACGTTGGAGGTCACCGAGATCACCCCGTGGCCGCCATGGGCGATGTAGCCGAGCGCGGTCGGGTCGTCGCCGGTCAGCATCACCCAGTCGGGACCGCACATCAGCCGCTGCAGGCTGGCGCGGGCCAGGTCGCCGGTGGCGTCCTTGATCCCGATGATGTTGGGCAGCTGGGCCAGGCGGGCCAGGGTCTCGTTGCTGATGTCGGTCCCGGTGCGGCCGGGCACGTTGTAGACGAACACAGGCAGCTGGACGGCGTCGTTGATCGCCCGGAAGTGCGCATACAGGCCCTCCTGGCTGGGACGCACATAGTAGGGCGTCACCACCAGGGCCGCGTCGGCGCCGACCGCCTTGGCGTGGGCGACCAGCTCGATCGCCTCGGCGGTCGAGTTGGAGCCGGCCCCGGCGATCACCGGCAGCCGGCCGCGAGCGGTGTTGACGCACAGCTCGACCACGCGCCGGTGCTCGTCGTGCGACAGGGTGGCGGTCTCGCCGGTGGTGCCCACCGGCACTAGGCCATGCACGCCGCCGGCGATCTGGCGCTCGACCAGGGCCACGAACGCTTTCTCGTCCACCGCGCCGTCGCGGAAAGGCGTGACCAGCGCCGGGAGGACGCCCTTGAACGGAGAATGGACCATGACTTGCAATTTGCCGTGACAACGCGCCGCGACGATCGCGGCCTGAGGATGGGGGCGGACAATATGTCCCGCTCCCCCGGTCCCGCAACCGGTCCATCATGATGGAAGTGCGATTTGCGACCGTTCGGAGGGGGTCAAACGCCCGCGAAGCGGTCTATACCCGATCAAACGGCGCCGAGCCGCCGCAAATCGGCCGTTCCTGTCCCGCAAAGACAGGAAATAAGCGGCAGCATGAATCAAAGGAGGCCGCGTCTTGGCGTCAGGATTGCGTAAAGTCTTGCTCGGCGGCGCCGGCGTGGTCACGGCCTTCGGGGTCGCGGCCGCCCACCAGGCGCTGGGGCAGGACTCCGCCGACCTGCCCAGCGCGCCCCAGCCCTATACTGGCTCGGCCACGCCGCGCGGCCTGATCACCACCCCGCCGACCGCGGTCTACGCCACCCCGGCCGAGGCCGACGCGGCCAATCTGCGCCTGGCGGTGACCAGCCGCGACCCGGCGACCATCCGCGCGGCGATGAGCGGCATCCAGGATCCGCTGTCGCGCAAGATCGCCCTGTGGGCCCTGGTCGACGCCGGCGCCGAGACCCTGAGCTTCTTCGAGCTGGACCAGGCCCGGCGCGACCTTGCCGGCTGGCCGCGCGCCGCGCGCCGCGACATCGCCGCCGAGAAGGCCCTGGCCATGTCGGGCCTCGACGCCCAGCGGATGATCGCCTGGTTCGGCGGCCGCGATCCCAAGACCCCCGAAGGCGCCATGACCCTGGCGGCCGCCTACCAGGCCGCCAGCCAGACCTCGAACGCCTCCAACCTGATTCGGCGGTTCTGGCGCGAATCGGTGTTCGAGGCCGACGCCCAGCGGGCCATGCTGGCGCGGTTCGGCCCGCTGCTGACCGCCGACGACCACGCCCGCCGCGCCGATATCCTGCTCTACGGCGCCCAGGGCCCGGCCGCCCGCGACATGGTCGCCCTGCTGCCCTACGACCAGCAGGCCCCGGCCCTGGCCCGCATCGCCCTGCGTTCCAACGCCGCCAACGCCAGCGCCCTGTTCTCGGCCCTGACCCCGACCCAGCAGCAGTCGCCGGGCGTGGCGTTCGAGCGCGCCGCCTATCTGCGCCGTTCGGGCCTGGACACCCTGGCCCTGCCGCTCGTGGCCCTGTTCCCCGCCCCGCCGCCGACCGCCGACGCGGCCTCGGCCGTCTGGCGCGAGCGCCGCGCGCTGGTGGTTTCGGCCCTGAAGAACGGCGACAGCGCCGGCGCCTACGCCGCCGCCAACGCCCACCTGAAGGACGGAGCCGACGCGGCCGAGTCCGAGTTCTACGCCGGCTGGATCGCCCTGACCCGCCTGAAGAACGCCGACGCCGCCGCCGACCACTTCGGCCGCATCGCCGAGATCGGGGCCTCGCCGATCACCCGCGGCCGCGCCCTCTACTGGCAGGGCCGGGCCGCCGAGGCCCAGGGCGATCCCATCGCCGCCCAGGCCTTCTATGCCGAGGGCGCGCGCTACATCACCACCTTCTACGGCCAGCTGGCCGCCGAGAAGGCCGGGATCAAGGAGATCCGGCTGGACAAGGATCCGGTGATCACCACCGCCGACCGCACCCGCTTCGAGGGCCGCGAGCTGGTGCGCGCCGCCCGCACCCTGGCCACCGTCGGGGCCCGCGACGCCTTCCGGGCCTTCGTGCTCTATATCGACGACCAGCTGCCCTCGGCCGAGGAGGAGGCGCTGCTGGTCGACCTGGCCCGCGCCTATGGCGACCAGGACCTGGCCATGCGGGCGGTGCGCACCGCCGCCCAGCGCGGCTTCATCCTGGCCGAGCGCGGCTAT
Organism: Caulobacter sp. LARHSG274; assembly: GCF_052871235.1. Lineage (NCBI taxonomy): Bacteria > Pseudomonadati > Pseudomonadota > Alphaproteobacteria > Caulobacterales > Caulobacteraceae > Caulobacter > Caulobacter sp. LARHSG274. The sequence goes on from NZ_JBIXJO010000003.1 coordinate 247,712, forward strand.
CCGCTGCTGGACCAGCACTTCACCCCCGGGCCGGGCGCGGCCGAGACCGCCTTCGTCTATTCGATCTCGCGCCAGGAGAGCAATTTCGACCCCAACGCCCGCTCGGCGCCGGGGGCGCGCGGCATGATGCAGCTGATGCCGGCCACCGCCGCCATCGTCGCTCGCCAGCTGGGCGAGGCCCACAGCGTCGATCGCCTGTCCGACCCCGTCTACAACATGCGCCTGGGCTCGACCTATCTGGGCAGCATGGTCAACAATTTCAGCGGCTCCTACATCATGGCCGCCGCCGCCTACAACGCCGGCCCCGGCCGCCCGGCCCAGTGGGCGACGCTGTGCGGCGATCCGCGCGGCGCCGCCACCGACCCGCTCGACTTCATCGAGTGCATCCCGTTCTCCGAGACCCGCAACTACGTGATGCGCACCCTGGAGACGACCATGGTCTATCGGGCCCGCCTGAACGGCAATGTCGCGCCCCTGACCCTGTCGAGCGACCTCAAGCGCGGCGGCTACAGCTACGCGACCTCGGCCCCGATCGGCGGCTCGACCCCGTCGACCACGGCGATCCCGCAGGGCGGCTACGTGCCGGGGACTTAACCGCGTTCCTTCTCCCGCAAGGAGAGAAGGAAGGGTCAGGAAGGAGCCGGAGTCCGCCGCTTCGCCGCCACCACCAGCCCCGCCGGGGTCTCGACCAGCGCGCCATCGAGCTTGAACACCTTCGCCAGCACCACCGGCGACAGCGCTTCAAGCGGCGTCCCGCAGGCGGCGACCCGGCCGTGGTCGAGCACCAGCACCCGGTCGCAGGCTCGCGCCGCCAGGCCCAGGTCGTGCAGGGTGACGACCACCGCCGTCCCGGACTGGGCCTGGGCCCGCAGCAGGTCGAGGGTCAGCAGCTGGGCGTCGGGATCCAGACCCGCCACCGGCTCGTCGGCGACCAGCAGCGGCGCGCGGGTCGCCAGCAGCCGGGCCAGCAGCACCCGGGCCCGCTCGCCGCCCGACATGTCGAGCACGCCGCGCTCGGCCAGGTCGGCGATTCCGACCCGGCCCAGGCGCTCGCGGGCGACGGCGACGGCCTCGGCCGGCGGCAGGTCGGGCGCGCCCAGGGCGGCGACGTCGACGGCCGGCAGGTTCCAGGCCAGGCGGCGTTCCTGGGGCAGATAGCCGACCCGCCGGGCCCGCTCGACCGGGTTTAGTTCGCCGACCGGCCGGCCGGCCAGCAGGGCCCGGCCCGCCTCCAGCGGCATCAGGCCCAGGCCGGCCCGCAGCAGGCTGGTCTTGCCCGCGCCGTTGGGGCCGACCACGCCCAGCACCTGGCCGGGCGCGACCTCTAGGGACGCGCCGTCCAGCACCAGGGCGTTGCCGCGCCGGGCCCTGGCGGCCTCGATGGTCCAGGCGGCGGTCACGACCGCCAGCTCCGCGCCGCGCGCCAGGCCAGCAGGGCGAAGACCGGCGCGCCGAACAGGGCGGTGACCACGCCCAGCTTCAGCTCCTGCTCGGTGGGGATGACCCGGGCGGCCAGGTCGGCGGCGACCAGCAGCAGGGCCCCGGCCAGGGCGGCCGGCCGCAGGATCCGGCCCGGATCGTCGCGCGCCGCCGCCCGCACCAGGTGCGGCGCGGCCAGGCCGACGAAGCCGATCACCCCCGCCGCCGCCACCGCCGCCCCGGCCAGCAAGGCCGAGCCGGCCACCGCCGCCACCCGCAGCCGGGCCATCGGCAGGCCCGACATCTGGGCCGCCTCCTCGCCGAGGGTCAGCATCCGCAAGCCGCGGGCCGAATAGGCGCACAGCCCCGCCCCCACCGCCATCGGCGGCAGGGCGCGCAGGATGTCGGTCAGGTCGCGGTTCTCGACCGAGCCCATCAGCCAGGCCAGCACCTCGGCCACCGCCACCGGCGAGGGCGACAGGTTGAAGACCAGGGCGGTCAGGGCCCCGGCGAAGGCCGACAGCGCCACGCCGAACAGGATCAGCACCTCAGGCTCGCGGAACCGCGCCGCCAGTCCGACCACCACCGCCCCCGCCAGCAGGGCCCCGGCCAGGGCGCAGGCCTCGACCGCCCCCGGCAGGGCCGCCAGGCCGCCGGCGATGGCCAGGGACGCGCCCAGGCCGGCGGTGGCCGAGACCCCCAGCACCCCGGGCTCGGCCAACGGATTGCGCAGCAGGCCCTGCATCGCCGCCCCGGCCAGGCCCAGGCCCGCGCCGATCAGGGCGGCCATGGCCACGCGCGGCAGCCGGATGGTCCACAGCACCTCGCCCGGCGGCGAGCCGGGGTCGGTCAGGGCCTGGTGATACTGGGCCGCGCTCAGCGGGCTCTCGCCCAGGCTCACGGCCACCGCGGCGATCGTCAGCAGGGCCAGCAGCAGCAACAGTTCGAGATGCCTCACGCTCATCGCCGCGTCGCCTCCGCCAGGCGTTCGGCCCCGTCGGCGGCGAACCAGGCCGAGCAGCCCAGCATCGCCCCCGGCAGCGAGGCCACGACCCGGCCCTGGGTCGCCTTGCGCAAGGCCGCATGCCGTCCCGGCCCCCAGCGGTCGGCCCCGGCCCGGGTCAGGTCGAAGAAGCCCAGCACCACCGCCTGCGGTGGGGCCAGCACCAGCCGCTCCAGCGGCGCGGGGGCGAAATAGGGTCCAGTGGCGGCGTTGGCGAAGCCGGCGGCCTTGAACATCGCATCGATCATCGTGCCGGACCCCGCCGTATAGCCGCCCGGCGTCAGGTAGAAGGCCCGCCGTCCCCGCCCCGCCCCGGCCGCCCGGGCCAGCTTGCCGTCCATCCGCGCCAGCAGCGCCTCGCCGGCCGCCGGACGGTTCAGGGCCGCAGCCACGCGGCGGACATTGGCGCGGACGCCATCAAAGTCGGAAACGTCGTCGAGGCTGACGGTGCGGATCCCCCGCCGCGCCATCGCCGCCACCAGCCGCGGATCGCCGCCCCACTGGCGGACCACGATGTCGGGCTGCGCGCCCAGCACCGCCTCGATCGTCGTCCGCCGGCGCGGCAGGCCCCTGGCCTCGGCCCGCAGGAACGAGTCCGGAGCCTGGGCGCGGGGCGACAGGCCGACCACCGCCTCGCGCGGGGCCAAGGCCAGCACGTACTGGTCGGCGCAGGAATCCAGCGACATCACCCGCTGGGCGGCCGCGGGGCTGGCGCCCACGGCGCAGGCCAGGGCGATCGCGCCGCCGGCGAACAGGGCGGCCAGGGGCGCGCGCATGGCTCAGTCCGTGACCAGGCCGTACAGCAGTCCGTCGAGGGTGACCTTGATCAGCTCCTCGGGCGCGGCCCAGTGGCGGTCGGGCATGGTGATCAGCAGCGACACCATGCCGTGGCAGGCCGCCCACAGCACCTGGGCGGCGCTTTCGGCTGAACCCGTGCGCAGGCGGCCGGCGGCGGCGATCTCGCGGATCGGGCCGCTGAACTCCTCGAAGCAGCGGTCGCCCAACTCGGCGGTCGCGGCCTGCTTTTCCTTGGAGATCGCATCGCGCGAGCCGCAGAACACCAGCTGGTAGGTGTTGGGATTGTCCAGGGCGAAGCGCATATAGGCTTCCAGCATCAGCCGCACGCGCGCGACAGCGTCGATCGGCCGGTGGGCGATGTCGAGATTGACCGCCAGCAACTGGCCGATCGCCCCGTCGCCGATCTCCAGCAGGATCTGGTCCTTGTCGCGAAAGTGCATGTACAGCGCCGTCGACGACACCCCCACGGCGTCGGCAATCTTGCGGATCGTCGCCCCGGCATAGCCCTCGGCGATGAAGATCTTCTCGGCCGCGGCCAGGATCTCGCCGCGCCGCAGATGGCCGTCTCCCTTGGGCTTGCGCGCCGACTTGTGCGGCTTCTTCAACGCGATCGTCACGATCCGGCGTTCCCCATGATGTCCCCGGCCGATACTAAACGGGAATCACCCATTCGCCGCAACTCCGGCTGAAAATCCGCAAAACGCTAGTTTTTATATTTGACACGTTTGGGTTGAAGATTCGCAATCTGCTCGCTGGACCTGGACAGGCGCGGCGGGGGAGCGATGGCGCGGGAAGAACGAGACCAGCGGCCGGTGGCGGCGCGCGCGACGGTGGCCGCGGGAGCGGACAGGCCCGCCCCGCCCCTGCCGGACGGCGCCCACCGGCGGCTGTCGCCCGCCCAGGGCCTGCTGCTGATCGGCCTGGCCATCGCCGTGGCGATCCTGGCGGCGACCCGTCCCGCCCTGCTGGCCGGCCTGTTGCACGGGACCTTCCTGATCGGCTTCTCGCTCAGCGCCGTGGTCAAGCTGGTCGCAGCCTGCACGCCGCGCGCGACGCGGACGCCGCCGTCGCCGGACGAGGCCGCCCTGCCCATCTACACCGTGATCGTGCCGCTCTATCGCGAGGCCTCGGTGGCGGCCGAGCTGGTCGAGAACCTGTCGCGCCTGGACTATCCGCGCGACCGCCTGCAGGTGCTGGTCGCCCTGGAGGCCAAGGACCACGAGACCCAGGCCGCCTTCCGCGCCCTGCCCCTGCCGACCTTCATCCAGGTGCTGATCGTGCCGCCCGGCTCGCCCCAGACCAAGCCGCGAGCCTGCAACCACGCCCTGGAGCGGGCCCGCGGCGCCTTGGTGGTGATCTATGACGCCGAGGACGCGCCGCATCCGGGCCAGCTGCGCGAGGCCGCCGCCCGCTTCGCCGCCGAGGGCCCGGACCTGGCCTGCCTGCAGGCCCCGCTGCGCATCGAGGCCGACCGGCGGTTCATCGGCGACCAGTTCGCCCTCGAATACGCCGTGCAGTTCGAGGTGCTGCAGCCGGCCCTGGCCCGCTGGGGCCTGCCCTTCCCGCTGGGCGGCACCAGCAACCACTTCCGGGCCGAGGCCCTGCGCGCCATCGGCGGCTGGGATCCCTACAATGTCACCGAGGATGCCGACATCGGCTTTCGCCTGGCCGCCGCCGGCCTGCGGCTGGGGGTCATCGCCTCGCCGACCCACGAGACGCCGCCGACCCTGCGGCCCTGGTTCCCGCAGCGCGCCCGCTGGGTGAAGGGCCATATCCAGACCCTGGCCGTGCACCTGCGCGGCCCCGCCGCCCGCAGCCCGCGCGGTCTGGCCGCCCTGGCCCTGACCCTGGCGCTGTCGGTGGCCTCCTCGCACCTGCATGGGCCGCTGTTCTTCTGGCTGCTGGCCAAGCTGGTCGGGGCCGCGCTCGGCCTCCACGCCCACGTCGCCGGCCAGGACCTGGTCGTCCTGGCCTTCGGCTGGGCCTGCGCCTCGATCGCCGGGGTGCGCGGCCTGGAGCGGGCCGGGCTCAAGCCGCGCTTCCTGCCGCTGTTCGGGGCGGTGCTGTACTGGCCGCTGCAGAGCCTGGCGGCCGGCAAGGCCGCGGTGCAGTTCGTGGTCGCGCCGTTCCACTGGGACAAGACCCCGCATACGCCCCGGACTGGACGGGCCTTGCCCGGAGCGCGTATTGGCGGGGCATGACTCCGACCGTCGCCGCCGCTCCCATCGTCATGCGCACCACCGGCTGGGCCGACTACGCCCTGCTCGACAGCGGCCATGGCAGGAAGCTGGAGCGCTATGGCCGCTACACCGTGGTGCGCCCCGAGCCGCAATGCTTCTGGGCCCCGCGCCTGGCCGCCCAGGCCTGGGACGCCGCCGACGCCGTCTTCGACCCCAGCGACGAGGACGAGGCCGGCCGCTGGCGCTTCAAGGGCAAGCCGCTGGAGAAGTTCCCGCTCGCCTGGGGCGAGGCCAGATTCCACGGCCAGTTCACCCCGTTCCGCCACCTGGCCTTCTTCCCTGAACAGGCCGCCAACTGGGCCTGGCAGGACGCGCGGGTGCGGGCGATCAAGAACCGCCAGCCCAAGGTTCTGAACCTGTTCGGCTATACCGGCGTGGCCAGCCTGGTCTGCGCCGCCGCCGGCGCGGCCGTCACCCATGTCGACGCCAGCAAGAAGTCGGTCGGCTTCGCCCGCGACAACGCCGCCTTCGCGGGCCTGGCGGACAAGCCGATTCGCTGGATCGTCGAGGACGCCCGCCGCTTCGTGGCCCGCGAGGTGCGGCGGGGCTCGCACTATGACGGGATCATCCTGGACCCGCCGAAGTTCGGCCGCGGGGCCGACGGCGAGGTCTGGCGGCTGTTCGAGGACCTGGCCGAGCTGACCCATAACTGCGCCCAGATCCTCAGCCCCGACGCCTCGTTCCTGCTGATGAACGCCTATGCCGCCCGCGTCTCGGGCGCGGCGATGTCGGGCCTGCTGGCCCAGGAGCTGCAAGGGCGCGGCGGGGTGATCGACTGGGGCGAGCTGTCGCTGGTCGAGGAAAAGGGCGACCGTCAGATCGGCCTGTCGTTCTTCGCGCGCTGGGCTTCGGAAGGGTGACTGCGATGACCGCCAAGACCGTCACCTCGCTGAGCAACGCCACCGTCAAGGCCGTCCGCGCCCTGCACATGCGCAAGGAGCGCGAGGACAGCGGCCTGTTCCTGGCCGAGGGCCTGAAGATCGTGATCGAGGCGATCGACTGCGGCCACGCCCCCAAGATCCTGATGTACGGCCGCGACGCCGCCGACCATCCGATGCTGCAGAAGGCCTCGCAGGCCTGCTTGAAGTCTGGCGGAGAAGTCATTGAGGTCAATCGCGAAATCCTCGAGAAGGTCTCGCGCCGCGACAATCCCCAGGCCGTGGTCGGGGTGTTCCGCCAGGTCTATGCCCCGCTCAGCGCCATCGTCCCGGAAAGCGCGCCGTGCTGGGTGGCGATGCAGGCCGTGCGCGATCCCGGCAACCTCGGCACGGTGATCCGCACCGCCGACGCGGCCGGCTGCGGCGGGGTGATCCTGGTCGGCGACTGCGTCGATCCCTATTCGGTCGAGGCGGTGCGGGCGACCATGGGCTCGATCTTCGCGGTCAAGATCGCCAAGGCGACGATCAGCGAGTTCCTGGCCTGGCGCGAAACCTGGCCCGGCTCGGTGATCGGCACCCTGCTGACCGCCACCGTCGACCACAAGAGCGCCGACTATGTAAAGCCGTCGCTGATCCTGATGGGCAACGAACAGCAGGGCCTGCCGCCGGAACTGGCCGCCGCCTGCGACGTCAACGTCAAGATCCCAATGCGCGGCCGGGCCGACAGCCTCAACCTGTCGGTGGCGACCGGGATCATGATCTATACGGTGACGGGATAGGCCATCGTCCCGGCGGCGACCCGCCCCGATACATCGGCGCCAAAACCTGCTAGGGTGGCGGCGCGCTGACGTCAGCGCCATTCCCCCAGAGGAACAGCTCTCCCCTGCGTTCCCGGCCTGGCGCCTCGCCGAGCCGGGCCGCCGATGCGCACGTCGCGCGAACTGAAGAAGACACCATGGTCAAAGCCAAACGCGCCGAAATCACTTGCGCCGCCCAGAACGGACGGCACAGCCCCTATGACCGGATCACCCATGTCGGCGGCGGCGTCGCCAAGCCGTGGAAGCTGTCGATCAAGGCGGCGATCAAGCTGGTCGACAGCGGCGCCTGGCAGTTCTACGTGACCCGTGACGGCGGACCGGTGAAGGTCGAGGCCCAGACCAGCCGCACCGGCAGCCGCTACCTGAAGACCGCCAACGACCGCAATGAGCCTTTCGACCTGCTGGCGCTTCCGGACTGCCCGGTCGACGAGGTCGTTTCCTAGAGCTCGGTCGTGCGCCAGACAGAACGCGCACCGCCGCGCGTACGTCCCCGTCTGGCGCCGGACCGTTCCCCCTACCCGCCCTTGTCCGGATCGGTCTCCCGCAGCATGCGGTCGGCGGCCGGCCTCAGGGCGGCGTTGAATTCGTCGAGCGTATAGCGCTTGCCCGCGGTCAGCGGCGACATCGGGCTCTCCTCGGGGATGACGACGTCCGGTTCGCCGTCGCGGCCCTTGAGCCACAGGGCCGACAGGCTGAGCGCCGGCACCCGGATCATCGCCAGGTCGAAGTTCTTCGGCGAGGCCCGGCTTTCGGTCTCCACCGCCCGGATCCGCTTGCCCAGGGCGGCGATGTGGGCCCCCTCGGTGACGGCCGAGAAGGTCTGGCTGTGGGCGTCGATGTCGGCCAGCGCCACTGGCGCGTCGTCATCCTCGTCGTGCAGCATGTGGGTCCACAGCCGGACCGGCGTTTTCCGGATGTCGTGATGGGCGACGATCTGGTCCAGGCCCAGGACATGCACCGGGGCGGCGATCGGTTCGGGCGCGGCGGGCGGCGGCGCGCCCGGCCGTCGCCGCAGGTGCAGGTCGACCGCCGCGCTGATCCGCGAGGCGTGGGTGGCGACCGAGGCCCGGTTGGCGATCCGCGGCAGGGCCGCGTCGAGGGCCTGGGTCGAGGCGGGGGGCGGCTGAAGGAAATGGAGGGGCATGGGGCTCTCCCGCGCTCAAGGCTTGCTGAAGTAGGAGGTGGTCCAGCTGCCGGACCCGTTATAGCTGTTGACCAGCGTATTGTAGTCGACCAGCGAGGTCGTTCCCGAGCCGCAGTCGGACACCCAGACCAGGCTGTTGTCCTCGGTGCCGGTGGCGCAGATGAAGTGGGCGCCGCCGCCGCTCCAGGCGACCCGGATGCCCAGCGGCCGGCCCTGCAGCACCTGGGCCTCGATATTGGCGAAGCTGGTCGTGCCGCCGCTTGAACTGGCCAGGTGGCCGGTGCGCTGGAAGGCGTCCGACAGCGAGCCGTAGACGTTGCACGGCCCCGAAGCGCCCGCCCCGCAGCAGTCGGTGCGGCTGAGCTGGCCGTTGGCGATCAGGCACTGGGTCCAGGTGCTGGCCGGATTATAGAACTTGGCGACGCTGGCGCCGGTGGCGGCCCAGCACCAGTTGGCCTGGGTCTGCTTCTGCATCGAGAAGCGCAGCACCACGTCGACCGGGTCCTCGCCCGCCCAGCCGGTCACAAACCGCGGCTGGAAGCCCTGGCCGGTCAGCTGGTCGAACTTCAGCTGGTAGGTCGGGCCGGTCATGCCGTGATGGGCGATCGAGGCCACGGCCTGCTTCTGCCAGAGGCCGGCATAGATGTCCTTGCCGCCGACCGCCGCGGCGCCGCCGCAGACCAGGTCATAGCCCTGAGCGGCCAGGTCGTGGCTGGTGGCGCGGAAGGCCTGTTCGCTCTGGTGATGGCGCGCCACCCAGGGCGGCCCAGGCGACTTCTCCCAGATGGCGGCGTAGCGGTCCTGGCCGCCGGCCGCATAGATGCTGATCCAGGTCAGGCGGTAGCCCTGGCCGAAAAACTCGTCGAAGGCCTTCTGGTAGTCGGCCGAGCTCAGCCCGTGGCGGGCGATCCAGGCCGGGCCGTCGATCTTTTCCCAATAGGCGGCGTAGCGGTCCTGGCCGCCGACGCCGTAGCCGTTGACGAACCGCAGCCGATAACCCTTGTGCGAGAAATCGTCGAACGCGTGCTGGTAGTCGCCCGACGACAGGCCGTGCCGCGCCGCCCAGGGCCCGCCGTCGCGCTTGTCCCAGATCGCCGCATAACGGTCCTGTCCGCCGGACTCGTAGCCGCTGATCGACCGCAGGCGAAAACCCTGGGCGGTGAAGTCGTCGAAGGCGTGCTGGTAGTCGCCGGACGACAGTCCGTGGCGCGCCACCCACGGCGTCGCCGGCCCCTTGTCCCAAGAGGCTACGAAGAGATCCCTGGCCATTGTCGCGTTTCCTCACAATCCCTCTTGGCGTCAGGCGTGCAATCGCCCGCGCCCGTTTTGGGGCGCTTTTGTAAAGCTTGACTGTGGAAAGCTCATCGGAGCGCAAAGACGCCCCCGGTACGGGACGGGTCGCCGCGCTTCGGGAACAATAAACTGAACCGCCGGCGAATTTACCCATCGCGGTTGAAAAGTATACTGCTAATTCCCGCCATGGTAGTTAATGGCGGTGATTTGAACTTATCAGTGCGATGGGTGCGACGTCCCCCGCCGGGCCCCATCTCTCCTTCTCCCCTTGCGGGAGAAGGAAAAGGCGCTCCATCCCCGCGGTTTGCGGGGATCGACGCTGGTCGAGCCCAACAATTTCAACGCCCTGCGATTTTCTCGCTTTTTTCCATCCTCACCCTCTCAGGTCGGCCCGATAATGCTCGCACCCAAGAGCACGGGGAGGGCGCACGTACGGCGACCGATGCGGCTCCTGGGGGTGGTCGAGCGGGGCGTGTCCGTCGGCCGGTTGCGCGGAGCCCTTCGGGCCGGCGCGGGAGGGTGGAGGATCCGGATGGACCTTCAATTTCCCGGTCGGACGGCGGGAACACCTCCGCGGATCCGAAAGACGATCGCTACAGGCGCGGGCTGAAATCGCCCGCGCGGTCCGGAAGGTCAGCCAGCCTTCCGCCCGTCGGGGGCCTCCATCGGAGCGGGTTAAAAATCCGCGGCCCGAAGGCTTCCGGATAACGGTTCCACGCGAAGCGCCTGCACTTCGTCGAAACGGTAACAAACATCAAAGCTACTCCGGGCGGAGCCCGGGCGCTTCGCACCCTCCCCATCCCATCGCAGCTTCGGCGCGTGAGCGCAGAGCCGCGCCTATTTCCGCAACTTGACCAGCAGCTGGTCGGCCACGCCCGGCGGCACGAACTTGTGGACGTCGCCGCCCAGGGCCGCGATCTCCTTGACCAGGCGCGAGGCGATGGCCTGGTGGCGGGGGTCGGCCATCAGGAACACCGTCTCGATCTCGCGGTCGAGCTGCTGGTTCATCGCCGTCATCTGGAACTCGTATTCGAAGTCGGCCACGGCCCGCAGGCCGCGGACGATCATCTGAGCCTCGACCTCGCGGGCGAAATGCATCAGCAGGCTGTCGAACGGCCGCACCTCGATCTGGGCGATCCTGGTCAGGTGCGCCGTCTCGCGCTGCAGGATCTCGACCCGCTCGTCCAGCGTGAACAGCGGGCCCTTGCCGATGTTGACCGCCACCCCGATCACCAGCTTGTCGACCAGCTTGACCGCCCGACCGATGATGTCGAGGTGGCCGTTGGTGACCGGGTCGAAGGTCCCCGGATAGAGCCCGATCCGCATGCAATCCCCCTCACCCGGGCTTGCGCCCGCTGGCCCTTGCTCTGGGTCGCTTACGAGGTCTCGTCCGCCTCGTTTTCGTCGCCCGTGGTGTCGTCGCCGCCGGTTTCGGCGAGACGCTCGACGCTGACGACATGTTCGTCGGCGGCCGTGCGGAAGATGGTTACGCCCTGAGTATTCCGCGCCGCAACACGAATTTGCGAGACCGGCACCCGGATCAGCTGTCCGGCGTCGGTGACCAGCAGGATCTGGTCGCTGTCCTCGACCGGGAACGAGCCGACCAGCTTGCCGCCGCGCTTGCTGAGGTCCTGGGCGGTGAGGCCCTGGCCGCCGCGGCCGGTGCGGCGATAGTCATAGGCGCTGGTGCGCTTGCCGAAGCCCTCGGACGACACCGTCAGCAGGATTTCCTCGGCCGCGCCCAGTTCGGCGATCCGTTCGGGGGTCAGGCTGGCTTCGCCGCCGTCCTCCTCGCCCTCCTCCGGAGCCGCCGGCGCCTCGTCGCCCTCCTCGCCCATCGCCCGGGCCATGGCCCGCTGGTGCTTCAGATAGGCGGCGCGTTCGGCCGGGGTGGCGTCGACATTGCGCAGTACGCTCATCGAGATGACGCTGTCGCCCGGCGCCAGGCGCACGCCGCGCACGCCGGTGGAGTCGCGGCTAGCGAACACCCGCACCTCGTCGGTCGAGAAGCGGATGCAGCGGCCCGAGGCGGTGTTGAGCAGGATGTCCTTGCTGCTGTCGCAGACGGCGACGCCGACGATGCCGTCGCCTTCATCGAGCTTCATGGCGATCTTGCCGTTGCGGCGGACGTCGACGAAGTCCGACAGCTTGTTGCGGCGTACGCTCCCCGAGCGGGTGGCGAACATCACGTCCAGGCCGTCCCAGGTGGCCTCGTCCTCGGGCAGGGTCAGGATCGAGGTGATGGTCTCGCCCGGCTCGATCGGCAGCAGGTTAACGAAGGCCTTGCCGCGGCTGTTGGCGACGCCTTGCGGCAGGCGCCAGACCTTCATCTTGTAGACCTTGCCGCCCGAGGTGAAGAACAGCAGCGGCGCGTGGGTCGAGGCCGAGAACACCCGGGTGACGGCGTCCTCGGTCTTGGTGGCCATGCCCGACTTGCCCTTGCCGCCCCGGTGCTGGGTGCGGTAGGCGGCCAGCGGCGTGCGCTTGACGTAGCCGCCGAGGGTGACGGTGATGACCATGTCCTCGCGGACGATCAGGTCCTCGTCCTCGACGTCGGCGTCGCCGTCGACGATGGCGCAGCGGCGCGGGATGGCGAACCTGTCGCGCACCTCGACCAGCTCGGCGCGGACCACGGCCATGATGTGGGCGCGGTCCGACAGCAGGTCCAGATAGCCGCGGATGGCTTCCGACAGGGTGGCGGCCTCGTTGCCGATCTCGTCGCGGCCCAGGCCCGTCAAGCGCGACAGGGTCAGGGCCAGGATGGCGCGGGCCTGCTCGTCGGTCAGGCGGATCAGGCCGCCCTCTTCCTGCACGGTGCGCGGGTCGGCGATCAGCTCGACCAGCGGCAGCATGTCGCCGGCCGGCCACGACTTGGCCACCAGCCGCTCGCGGGCCTCGGTCGGGTCCTTGGACGAGCGGATGATGTGGATGAACTCGTCGATATTGGCCACGGCGATGGTCAGGCCGACCAGCACGTGGCCGCGGTCGCGGGCCTTGCCGAGCTCGAACTTGGTCCGCCGGACCACGACCTCTTCGCGGAACTTGACGAAGACCTCGATCAGTTGCTTGAGGCCCATCTGCTCGGGCCGCCCGCGGTTCAGGGCCAGCATGTTGACGCCGAACGAACTCTGCAGCGCCGTGAAGCGGTAGAGCTGGTTCAGGATCACCTCGCCCGAGGCGTCGCGCTTCAGCTCGACGACGATGCGCATGCCGTCGCGGTTGCTCTCGTCGCGGATGTCCGACACGCCCTCGATGCGTTTGTCGCGGACCATCTCGGCGATGTACTCGACCAGGTTGGCCTTGTTCACCTGGTAGGGGATGGCGGTGATGATGATGGCCTCGCGGCCGGTGCGGATCTCCTCCACCGTGGCCAGGCCGCGCATGATCACCGAGCCGCGGCCGGTCAGCAGCGCCTGGCGCGGGCCGGCCCGGCCGATGATCTCGCCGCCGGTCGGGAAGTCGGGGCCCGGCACCAGGTCCAGCAGCTGGTCGGCGGTGACGTCCGGCTGGTCGATCATCAGCAGGCAGGCGTCGATGATCTCGCCCAGGTTATGCGGCGGGATGTTGGTGGCCATGCCGACGGCGATGCCGCCGGCCCCGTTGACCAGCAGGTTGGGAATCCGCGACGGCAGGACGACCGGTTCCTGCTCCTTGCCGTCGTAATTGTCCTGGAAGTCGACCGTGTCCTTGTCGAGGTCGGCCAGCAGCGACATGGCCGGCGGGGCCATGCGGCACTCGGTGTAGCGCATGGCCGCGGGCATGTCGCCGTCGACCGAGCCGAAGTTCCCCTGCCCGTCGATCAGCACCAGGCCCATCGAGAACGACTGGGTCATCCGCACCAGGGTGAAGTAGATCGAGGCGTCGCCGTGCGGGTGGTACTTACCCATCACGTCGCCGACCACGCGGGCCGACTTGACGTAGGGCCGCTCGGGCGTCTGGCCCTGTTCGTGCATCGAGAACAGCACCCGGCGGTGCACCGGCTTGAGACCGTCGCGCGCATCGGGCAGAGCGCGGCTGACGATCACGCTCATCGCATAGTCGAGATAGGAGCGGCGCAGCTCGTCCTCGATATTGATGGGGGTGACGTCCCCGCGGGGCCCCGGTCCGGAGGGGGACCCAGGGATAGTGTTTTGATCGTCGTTCAAGGGGATTTTTCGCCGTCAGAATCGAACACGGAACCGTGGGAAACTGTTAGCATTCGCTTAGCGCCTGCGCCACCTTCGCCTCCCCAAACGCCGGAGTCCTTCCCATGCGCCTTTCTGTCCTTGTCCTGACCGTCGGCCTGCTCACGGCCGCCCATGCCTCGGCTGCGACCTCCTCGGCGACCGCCGAGCTCAAGGGCGCCGACGGCAAGGCCCTGGGGACCGCCGTCCTCACCGAGGCCCCGCACGGGGTGCTGCTGCGCATCGAGGCCAAGGGCCTGACCCCGGGCTGGCACGGCCTGCACTTCCACGAGAAGGGCGACTGCGGCGCTCCGGACTTCAAGTCGGCCGGGGCCCACGTCCACACCACCAGCGCCGTGGTCCACGGCCTGCTGAACCCGGACGGCAACGACAACGGCGACCTGCCCAACCTGTTCGTCGCCGCCGACGGCGCGGCCAGCGTCGAGCTGTTCTCGCCGCTGGTGTCGCTGGACGGGGCCGGCGGCCGCCCGGCCCTGCTCGACGCCGACGGCTCGGCCATCGTCGTCCACGCCAGCCCCGACGACTACAAGACCCAGCCGATCGGCGGCGCCGGGGCGCGGGTGGCGTGCGGGGTGGTGAAGTAGATGGGTATCCCTTCCCTCCCCATTTTGGGGAGGGTGGCCCCGAAGGAGTCGGGTGGGGTTCGGTGCAGAGCGCTTGTGGGGCGGTGAAGCCCTACCCACCAGCTTCGCTGGTCCCCCCTCCCCAAATTGGGGAGGGACAAGCAAAGAACTAAATCGCCTCCCCCGCCGCCGGCCCCGCCTTCTTCCCCGTCAGCGCCACCAGCGCCACGCCGGCCAGGGTGGCGCTGGCGCCGATCGCCAGCTGCGGCGACAGCACGTCGCCCATGAAGACCACCCCGATGGTGCAGGAGACCAGCGGCGTCAGCAGGAAATAGGGCGTCACCCGGCCCGCCTCGCGGCGCTGGACCAGCCAGAACAGCAGGGCGCTGGCCCCGATGGTCGAGACCACGCCGGCGAAGGCCACGCAGGCCCAGGCCAGGGGCGAGGCTGTGGCGACCCGCCGACCGATGTCGGGCTCGAAGCCGAACGACATCGCCAGCAGCGCCGGGGCGGCGACGACCGCGGTCATCGCCTGGACCTTCAGCGGCTTGACGCCGGGCGTGCGGCGCACCAGCACCGTGGCCAGGGCCCAGCAGGCCGAGGCGATCACCGCCAGCACAATGGCCGGCAGGTCGGCCGCCCCGTGCGGGTCCAGGCTCATCCAGGCCACGCCGGCGAAGGCTGTGACTAGGCCGGCGACCGCCAGGGGCTTCATGGTTTCGCCCAGCAGCCGCCAGGCCAGCAGGGCCGTGAATGGGATCCACAGCTGGCTGGCCACCACCAGCGGGCTCAGCGACCTGGCCATGCCGAAGGCGACATAGATGATCCCGAAATGGATCGGTCCCGACAGCAGGCAGATGGCCAGCATCCGCCCGCGCGACGGGAACGGCGGCTTCAGGAACGGGAACAGAAAGGCCAGGGCCAGGCCGAAACGCAGCGCCCCGACCAGCATCGGCGGTAGCTCCGCCGTTGCCACCTTGGCCGCGGCGTTGTTCAGGCCCCAGACCAGGATGACGGCGGCGATGGCCAGGCGCTCGAGGCCGGAGAGCGGCCCGCTCTGGGGGCCGCCTTGAAGGCTGGGGGTAGACATGGTCCCGCTTGGATCAGACCCCGCCCGATCCTTCAACCCCGCCGGCGCCGATCACTTTGCGAATGGCGGCGGTGAGGATCGCCAGGTCGGCGTCGGGGGTGGTGAAGGCCGGGGTCAGGTAGACGACCTTGCCCATCGGCCGGATCCAGGCCCCTTCGGCGGCGAAGGCCTCGCACAGGGCGCCGACCGCCACCGGCGCGGCGAACTCCACCACCCCGATCGCCCCCAGCACCCGCACGTCGATCACCCCCGGCGCTGACCGGCAGGGCTCCAGCCCCGCCGACAGGGCCGCCGAGACCCGCGCCACCTCGGCCCGCCAGGTCCCGTCCTCGAACAGGTCCAGCGAGGCGTTGGCGGCGGCGCAGGCCAGGGCGTTGCCCATATAGGTCGGGCCGTGCATCAGGGCCGCGCCGGCCTCGTCCGACCAGAAGGCCTCGAACACCCGGGTCGAGGCCACGGCGACCGACAGCGGCAGGGTTCCGCCGGTCAGGGCCTTGGACAGGGTGACGATGTCGGGCTCGACCCCCGCCGCCTGCATGGCGAAGAGCCGGCCGGTGCGGCCGAAGCCGGTGAAAATCTCGTCAAAGATCAGCAGCACCCCGTGCTGGTCGGCCAGGCGGCGCAAGGTTCTCAGAACTTCGGGACCATGGAACAGCATGCCGCCCGCCCCTTGGACCAGCGGCTCGACCATGATGGCGGCGATCTGTCCGCCCCGCTCCGCCAGCAGGGCGTCGAGGGCGGCTTCGGAGGCCGCGTCGACCGGCAGGTCGGCGATCACCTGGCTGGGCAGGACGCCAGCGAACAGGCTGTGCATGCCCTCCTCCGGGTCGCAGACCGTCATGGTCGCCAGGGTGTCGCCGTGATAGCCGCCGCGGAACGACAGGAACCGCGTACGCCCGATCCGGCGCTGGTTGATGTGGAACTGCAGCGCCATCTTCATGGCGATCTCGACCGACACCGAGCCGGACTCGGCGAAGAAGGCGTGGTTCAGGTCGCCGGGCAGCAGCTCGGCCAGCCGCCGGGCCAGCCGATAGGCCGGCTCGTGGGCCAGGCCGCCGAACATCACGTGCGGCAGGCGGTCCAGTTGGTCGCGTATCGCGTTGGCGATATGCGGATGGTTATAGCCGTGGCAGGCGGTCCACCACGAGGCCAGGCCGTCGACCAGCTCGCGTCCGTCGGCCAGGACCAGCCGCGCCCCTTGCGTGGCCACGACCGGCAGCGGCGGTCGGGCGGTCTTCATCTGGCAATAGGGCCGCCAGACATGGGGCGCGCCCTGCATCAGCCAGGCGGGGCTTTCAGCGGTCATCGGGCGATCCTTCATTGCGCCGGCGGGGCGCCTTGCCTATGCCCTCCGGCGTCGCGCCGCAAACGGAACCCTGATGAACAGTCTCGACGCCTTCGCCGGCGACAAGCTTTCGGCCCTGGAGGCCGCCAGCCTGCTGCGCCGCCTCAAGCCCACCCGCCGCCTGGCCGGGGCCTGGGTCGAGCGCGACGGCCGGCGGCTGCTGTCCTTCTCCTGCAACGACTATTTGGGTCTGTCGCACCATCCGGCGGTGATCGCCGCCGCCCAGGCCGCGGCGGCCGAGCACGGGGCCGGTTCGGGGGCCTCGCGGCTGATCACCGGCGACAATCCGCTGTTCTCGCAGCTGGAGGCTCGCCTCGCCGAGCTGAAGGGAACGCAGGCCGCCTGCCTGTTCGGGTCGGGCTACCTGGCCAACGCCGGGGTGATCCCCACCTTCGCCGGCCCCAGGGACATCGTCCTGGTCGACGAACTGGCCCATGCCTGCATCTGGGCCGGGGCCCAGCTGTCGGGCGCCCGGATCCTGACCTTCCGCCACAACGACGTCGACCACCTGCAAGCCCTGCTGACCGAGCACCGGGCGAGCGCCCGCCACGCCCTGGTCGCCACCGACGGGGTGTTCTCGATGGACGGCGACATCGCCCCGCTCGACGCCCTGTCGCAGGCCTGCAAGGCCCACGACGCCTGGCTGCTGTCGGACGACGCCCACGGCGTCGGGGTGCTCGCCCAAGGTAAAGGCTCGGCCGCCCTGTTCCCCGGCGTCGACATCCCGCTGCAGGTGGGCACCCTGTCCAAGGCCCTGGGCTCGTACGGCGGCTATGTCTGCGGCTCGCAGGCGGTGATCGACCTGCTGAAGACCCGGGCCCGGACGGTGATCTACACCACCGGCCTGCCGCCGGCCTCGGCCGCCGCCGCCCTGGCGGCCCTGGACGTCATCGCCGCCGATCCGGCCCTGACCGCCCTGCCCCTGGCCAAGGCCCGGGCCTTCACCGCCGCCGCCGGCCTGCCGCCGGCCGCCAGCCCGATCGTGCCGGTGATCATCGGCGAGGCCCAGGCCGCCCTGGACGCCTCGCGCGCCCTGGAGGCCGAAGGCTTCCTGGTCGTCGCCATCCGTCCGCCGACCGTGCCGGCCGGCGCGGCCCGGCTGCGCATCGCCTTCAGCGCCGAACATCCCGACGCCGAGATCGCCCGCCTGGCCGCCCTGGTCCGGCCCTACGTCCAGGCGCCCTGATGCCGGCCCTGTTCGTCACCGGCACCGGCACCGACATCGGCAAGACCTATGTCAGCTGCGCCCTGATCCGGGCGCTGAAGGCCCGCGGCGCGGCCGTGGACGCCTTCAAGCCGGTGGTCAGCGGCTTCGATCCGCGCGACGCGGCCGGCAGCGATCCGGCCCGGCTGGCGGCCGCCCTCGGCGACCCGGCCGGCCTGTTCCGCATCGCCCCCCGCCGCTACCGCGCGCCCCTGGCCCCCAATATCGCCGCCCGGCTGGAGGGCCAGACCCTGGTCCTCGACGATCTGGTGATCGACGCGGTGGCCCGCACCGCCGAGCTGCGCGACGGCCTGCTGCTGGTCGAGGGGGCGGGCGGGGTGATGTCGCCCCTGACCGACACGGCCACCAATCTCGACATGATCACCGCCCTGGGCGCGCCGGCCCTGCTGGTCGCCGGGTCGTATCTGGGCACGATCAGCCACGTCCTGACCGCCCTGGTCGCCCTGCGCGCCGCCCGGGTCCGGGTGGCGGCGGTGGTGCTCAGCGAGAGCCTGGACGCCCCCGACCTGGCCCAGACCGCCGGGGCCCTGGCCCCATTCCTGGGCGATGCAGCCTTGTTCACCGCCCCGCGCCGTGAAACCTGGGACGCCGGCCCCCTCGCCGACCACTTGGCCGACCACCTGCTCGCCCATCTCGGACAGCCATGACCCTGCGCGTCGCCATGATCGGCCTGGGCGACATCGCCCGCAAAGCCTACCTGCCCGTCCTGGGCCCCCGCCCGGACCTGGAGCTGGTCCTGGTCACTCGTGACGCCGCCACCCTGGCCGAGCTGGGCGCGGCCTGGCGGGTCGAACGCCTGCACGCCGAGCTCGACGCGGCCCTGGCCGAGGGCCTGGACGCGGCCTTCGTCCACGCCGCCACCGCCGCCCACCCGGCCCTGGTGCGGCGGCTGCTGGAGGCCGGGGTGCCGACCCTGGTCGACAAGCCGATTGCCGACAACGCCGCCGACTACGAGGCCCTGGTCGACCTGGCCGAGGCCCGCGGCGTCTCGCTGATGGCCGGCTTCAACCGCCGCCACGCCCCGGTCTATCGCGACGCCGCCGCCCTGAACCTGCCGCTGGCGGTGATGCAGAAGAACCGCGCCGACCAGGCCGACGACCCGCGCCGGGTGGTGTTCGACGACTTTATCCATGTGGTCGACACCCTGCGGTTCCTGGCCCCAGACGCCGACCAGGCCCGGGTCCAGGGCCGCCTCGTCGGCGGCTTGCTGGAGCATGTGGTGCTGTCGCTGTCGGGCGGCGGCCGCGACGCCCTGGGGATCATGAACCGCGTCAGCGGGGCCAATGAGGAGACGCTGGAGGTTTCGGGCCGCGGCGCCAAGCGGCGGATCGTCGACATGGCCCAGGTCATCGACCAGGCCGCCGAGGACCGCCTGACCCGCCGCGGCGACTGGGCCTCGGTGGCCCGCCAGCGCGGCTTCGAGGACCTGTGCGCGGCGTTCCTGGACGCGGTGCGCGACGGCCGGCGGCTGTCGGCGCTGGACGCGCTGCAGACCCACCGCCTATGCGAGCGGATCCTGGCGGACCTCGGCGCCTGACCGCGGCAGGCGGTTGAGCCGCACGCGGCCGAACAGCTTGCCAAGGGCCGCGACCAGTCCCCTCTCCTCGACCCGGTGATAGGGCGAGGTCGCCGCCAGCTGGGCCGACAGCCGCGCATGGGCCTTGCCCAGGTTGTGGTACGGCAGGCGCGGCAGCAGGTGGTGCAGGGCGTGGTAGCGCAGGCCGACTGGGGCCCACAGGAACGGCAGCAGGGCCGGCGGCGGCACATTGACCGAGTCCAGGAACTGTTCCTCGAAGCTCATCCGCTCGCCGTCGTTATGCCAGTAGTGGGCGACCAGGGTCCGCAGCTGGTTGACGAAGGTCGCCAACGAGAACACCACGAACCAGGTCGCCACCAGCCGCAGCGGGACCCAGCCGGCCGCCGTCGCCGCGGCCACGCCCCAGCACCATAGCCAGCAGCCGATCTCCTGGGCCAGCCAGTCGGGGCGGCTGTTGTCGTTGTCCTCGCGCACGAAGTCGGGATTGATCACCAGGGCCGACAGCTTGGTCTTGACCAGCCGGCGGACGGCGGGAACGGCGAAGGACAGCGGGATCAGGATGCCCGAGCGCAGGATCACTCCCAGCGGGGCGAGCAGCGACAGCAGGGCGAAGCCGGCCAGGCCGGCCGGCGAAAAGCGGCCCAGCGGCAGGTATTCGGGGTCGCGGGCGGTGCCGAAGCGGTCCTTGGCGTGGTGCAGATTGTGCACCCCTTCGTACATCATCGACGGCGTCATCAGCGGCACGCCGACCAGAAGGTTCCAGCCCAGGCGGAAGCCGGGCACGTCCCTGGGCCGCAGGTGGCTGATCTCATGGATGAAGCTCAGGGCGCGATAGACGGCCAGCAGGCTGACCAGCCCTGCGCCGGCCACAACGACGGGATCGTGCGCGCCGGCCGCCAGCCCCAGGCCGCCCCAGGCGACGAGCGTGGTCAGGGCCAGGTCGAGCCAGTAGATCGCCCGGCGGGGCGTCGCCAGGTCCGCCGTCAGCTTGAAGGCCTGCCGGACCAGACCAACCTCGTCTTCAGTGGTCGATCCCACGCCGCCCTCACGCCTTCTTCGCCTCGCCGCGTCGACTTGGCGCCGCGAAGCTTGAAATTCAATCCGCGCCGGGAGAGAACCGGCGAAATATCCGTGATCGCCCTATAGCAAGACCGCCGAGGTGGAAACGCCGACATTGTCGCATCACGACGCCGGCGCGCCGGACTCAGGCGTCCGACGCCGTCTCGCCGGTCAATCCATAGGCGCGAATGAAGACCTCGACCGCCGCGCCGGCCGCCTCGACCAGGTCCGCCTCGGCGACCGACGCCACCGCCCCCTCCATCAGCCTTTGCACCGGCCCGGCCTCGCACAGGGCGAAAAAGTGCCCCACCGCCCGCCACGGATCGGCCCGGCGCATGCGCCCCTCGTCCATGGCGCGGCTGAAATCCGCCGCCATGCGCGTCCAGCCCCGCTTGGGACCGTTCTCGAAGAACAGCTTGCCCAGATTGGACTTGGCGCCCTCGGCATAGATGATCCGGCGGAAGGCGGCGATCTCCGGATCGGCGATGAAGCGCAGGAACTGGATCGCGAACTCGCCCAGGCCGGTGGGAAGGTCGCGATGGTCGTGGAAGCGGTCGAACAGCGGATCGATCATCCGCGCGCCCTTCTCCAGCATCACCGCGACGAACAGCTCCTCCTTGGAGGCGAAGTAGCTGTAGAGCGTCTGCTTGGAGCCCCCGACCCGCGCCGCGACCTCGGACATGCTGGCGGCCACGTAGCCGCGCTCCAGGAATACGCCCTTGGCGGCCTCCAGGATGGCCAGTCGTTTTTCCTCGGTCTTGACCCGCATACGGCGTCTCTCGGCTTTCGATCTTTTCTGGACCAACCCGTACACTTTCCGCTTGACGTCGTCACGCGGAAATATAAATGGACCGCACGGTACGGTTTGAGAAAGACCCCTCACATGTTTCCCCTCGCCTCCCGACGCGCCCTGACGGCGTGCCTCCTGTCGGCCAGCTGCCTTTGCGCCTGCGCCGCCGTCCCGAAACTTCCGCCAGCCCAGGCGATCAAGGCGCCGGAGACCTACGCCGCCACGGCCAGCCTGGCCGCGCCGGCCGCCGACTGGCCTTCAGACCGCTGGTGGACCGCCTATGGCGACCCGCAGCTGGACGCCCTGATCGACGAAGCCCTGAGCGGCTCGCCCGACCTGGCCGCCGCCGAGGCGCGCGTCGCCAA
Organism: Caulobacter sp. LARHSG274; assembly: GCF_052871235.1. NCBI lineage: Bacteria > Pseudomonadati > Pseudomonadota > Alphaproteobacteria > Caulobacterales > Caulobacteraceae > Caulobacter > Caulobacter sp. LARHSG274. The sequence continues at coordinate 269,463 of NZ_JBIXJO010000003.1, forward strand.
GGCCCAGGCGCTGGCCGGCCAGGCCCGGGCCGCCACCCTGCCCAGCGTCACGGCCAACGGCTCCTACGCCTCGGTCAAGCAGAGCTACAACAACGGCGTCCCGCCCGCCTTCGTGCCGCAGGGCTATAACGACAGCGGCCGCGTCAGCCTCGACTTCGCCTACGAACTCGACTTCTTCGGCAAGAACCGCGCGGCCCTGGCGGCGGCGACCTCGGAGGCGCAGGCCTCGAAGGCCGAGGCGGCGCAGGCCCGCCTGACCCTGTCGACCAGCGTGGCGGCCGCCTATGCCGACCTCGCCCAGCAGTTCTCCGACCGTGACGCCGCCCAGGACGCCGTCCGCACCCGCGAGCAGACCGCCCAGCTGACCGCCGACCGGCGCGAAAACGGCCTGGAGAACCAGGGCGCCTCCGAGCAGGCCAAGGCCAATCTGGCCGCGGCCCGCGCCAGCCTGGCGGCGGCCGACGAGGCCCTGGGCCTGACCCGCAACCGCCTGGCGGCGCTGCTCGGCGCCGGACCCGACCGGGGCCTGGCGATCGAGCGTCCGAAGGTCGGGACCCTGAAGGCCTTCGGTCTTCCCGCCAACCTCCAGGCCGACCTGATCGGCCGCCGCCCGGACGTCATCGCCGCCCGCCTGCGCGCCGAGGCCGGCGCCCAACGCATCCGCCAGGCCAAGGCCCAGTTCTATCCGGACATCGACCTGTCGGCCTATCTGGGCCAGCAGTCGCTGGGCCTGGACCTGCTGACCAAGGCCGGCTCGCGCATCGGATCGATCGGCCCGGCCGTGAGCCTGCCGATCTTCCAGGGCGGCGCCCTGCGCGCCAACTATCGCGGCGCGGCGGCCGACTACGACGCCGCCGTGGCCAGCTACAACGGGACCCTGATCCAGGCGCTGCAGGATGTGGCCGACGCCGCCGTCAGCGCCCGCGCCCTGGACGCCCGCCTGTCGGAAAGCCGCAACGCCTTCGAGGCCTCCCGCAACGCCCACGACATCGCCCTGCAGCGCTATCGCGGCGGCCTGTCGACCTATCTCGACGTGCTGACCGCCGAGGACGCGATGATCACCAACCAGCGGACGGTCGCCGACCTCGAAGCCCGCGCCTTCACTCTCGACGTGGCGCTGGTGCGCGCGCTCGGCGGCGGCTTCCACGCCGTCTGATCCTCATTCCCCTCCCGGAGCCCCTCCCATGTTCGACTCTCAAGACACGCCCGAGGCCGAAGCCCTGACCGCGCCTGCGCCCGAGGCCAAGACCAACGGCAAGCGCAAGGCCCTGTTCGCCGGCCTCGGCGCCGTGGTCCTGCTCGGCGCGGCGGCTTTCGGCGGCTATTACGTCCTGGTCGGCTCGCACCACGTCGAGACCGACAACGCCTATGTCGGCGCCTATGTCGCCCAGGTCACGCCGCTGATCGGCGGCCCCGTGCGCAGCGTCGCGGTCAACGACACCCAGGTCGTCAGGCAGGGCCAGGTGCTGGTCGTGCTCGACGACACCGACGCCCGCATCGCCCTGGCCTCGGCCCAGGCCGACCTGGCCACCGCCCGGCGCAAGGTCCGCGGCTACCTGGCCACCGACCAGAGCCTGTCGGCCCAGATCGCCGCCCGCGACGCCGACCAGGCCCGCGCCGCCGCGACCGTGACCTCGGCCCGCTCCGACCTCGACCGCGCCCGAGTCGACCTCGATCGCCGCAAGGCCCTGGCCGTCACCGGCGCGGTGTCCGGCGACGAGCTGACCCGCGCCCAGAACGCCCTGGCCAACGCCCAGGCCGCCTATGACTCCGCCAAGGCGGCCCAGGTCCAGGCCGCCGCCAACCGCGCCGCCGCCGTCGGCTCGCTGGCCGCCAACACCACCCTGACCGACGGGACCAGCGTCGACACCAACCCCGAAGTCGCCGCCGCGCGCGCCCGGCTCGACCAGGCCGCGGTGGATCTGGCCCGGACCGTCATCCGCGCCCCGATCGACGGCGTGGTGACGCGCCGCAACGTCCAGGTCGGCCAGAGGGTCGCCGCCGGCGCGGTCCTGATGCAGGTCGTTCCCGTGCAGCAGGCCTATGTCGACGCCAACTTCAAGGAGGCCCAGCTGCGCAAGGTCCGGATCGGCCAGCCGGTCGAGCTGGAGGCCGATCTCTACGGCGGCTCGGTCAAGTATCGCGGCACCGTCGTCGGACTGTCGGGCGGCACCGGTTCGGCCTTCGCCCTGATCCCCGCCCAGAACGCCACCGGCAACTGGATCAAGGTCGTCCAGCGCCTGCCGGTGCGCGTCGCCATCGCGCCGGCCGACCTCAAGGCCCATCCGCTGCGCGTGGGCCTGTCGATGAAGGCCACCATCGACACCGCCGCCTGATCCGCTTCCCCGCCCCTCGCATAGCCAAGGACCGCCGTCATGGCCAAGGCCCCCGCCGCTTCGGCGGCACTCCCCCCGCCCCTCACCGGACCGGCGATGATCTTCGCCGGCCTGGTCCTGGCGGCCGCCAACTTCCTGGTGGTGCTCGACACCACCATCGCCAACGTCTCGGTGTCGAACATCTCCGGCGCCCTGGCCGTCTCGCCCAGCCAGGGCACCTGGGTGATCACCTCCTACGCCGTGGCCGAGGCCGTTGTCGTGCCGCTGACCGGCTGGCTGTCGGCCCGCTTCGGCGCAGTGAAGGTCTTCGTGCTCGGCATGGTCGGGTTCGGCTTCTTCTCGTTTCTCTGCGGCCTAGCCCCCTCGCTGAGCCTGCTGGTGCTGTTCCGGGTGCTGCAAGGCGCCTGCGGCGGCCCGCTGATGCCGCTGTCCCAGACCCTGCTGCTGCGCGTCTTTCCCAAGAAGTACGCCGCAGCGGCCACGGGGCTATGGGCCATGACCACCCTGATCGCACCCATCCTCGGACCGATCCTGGGCGGCACGCTCTGCGACAATGTCGGTTGGGCCTTCATCTTCTGGATCAACGTGCCGGTGGCGGCGATCTGCAGCTGGTTCGCCTGGCGACTGCTGCGCAGCCATGAGACGCCCCTGGCCAGGGCCCGGGTCGACCTGGTGGGCCTCGGCCTGCTGGTCGTCTGGGTCGGCGCCCTGCAGATCATGCTCGACCTGGGCAAGGAGCACGACTGGTTCGCCTCGCCGATGATCGCGGGCCTAGCCATCGTCGCGGCGCTCGGCTTCATGGCGTTCCTGATCTGGGAGCTGACCGACGCCAATCCGATCGTCGACCTGCGCGTGTTCCGCCACCGCGGCTTCACCGCCAGCGTCATCACCCTCAGCGCCGCCTTCGGGGCCTTCTTCGGCATCAACGTCCTGACCCCGCTGTGGCTGCAGCAGAACATGGGCTACACGGCCACCTGGGCCGGCTACGTCTCGGCGCTGCTGGGCGTGACGGCCGTCCTGGTCGCGCCGCTGGCGGCGGGCCTGTCGACCAAGGTCGATCCCCGGCGGCTGGTGTTCCTGGGCGTGATCTGGCTGGGGGCGATCACCTTCATGCGTAGCCAGGCCAATTCCGACATGGGCTATTTCGACATCGCCCATTGGCTGCTGCTGCAGGGGTTCGGCATGCCGTTCTTCTTCGTGCCGGTCACCGCCCTGGCCCTGGCCAGCGTCACCGAACCGGAGACCGCCAGCGCCGCGGGCCTGATGAACTTCTGCCGCACCCTCTCGGGCGCCGTCGCCACCTCGATGGTCAGCACCGTCTGGGCCGACAACGCCAGCCGCAACCGCAGCGACCTCTCGGGCCTGCTGAACGGCGCCCAGGACACCATGGATCGGATGACGGCCAGCGGCCTGTCGCCCGACCAGGCGCGCGGCAATCTCGAACAGATGGTGCAAGGCCAGGGCGTGATGCTGGCCACCAACCAGGTGTTCCTGGCCATGGCGGCGCTGTTCGTCGTCGCCGCCTTCATCATCTGGCTGGCGCCGCGTCCCACCCGCGTGGCCGACACCTCGGCAGTCCACTAGGTCCTCCGACGTCCGCCTCCCCAAAGGTCTTCGCACAAGGATTCCGATTGTGAAAACCAAGCCCCAGACATCCGACCTGGCCCATCGATCGGCGCCCGACCGCCTGATCGATGCGGCGACGGAACTCTTCTACCAGCACGGCTTTCGGGCGATCGGCGTCGACGACATCGCCGCCCGGAGCGGCGTCACCAAGACGACCCTCTACCGGTACTTCGACTCCAAGGACGACCTGGCCGCCGCCTGTCTGACCAGGCTGGCCCTGGAGGATCTCGACGAGCTGATGATCATCGCCAAGCGGTTTCCCGACGCGCCCCTGGCGCAGATCCGCGCGATCGTGACGGCCGCCGCCGCCAAGGTCGCCCATCCCGACTATCGCGGCTGGCTGCTTTCCAATCTCGAGGTCGAAATCAGCGACCCGGACCATCCGATCCGCCGGGTCTGCAAGCTCTACAAGACCCGATTGCGCGACCACCTGGTCGAGACGGCCAGGCAGGCCGACTTCGCCGCGCCCGCCGCGCTCGCCGACGGCCTGCTGCTCCTGATCGAGGGAGCCGGGGCCAGTTGGCACAGCCTGGGCGCGGCCGGCCCGGCGGCCAATCTGACGCTGAACTTCACCCTGCTGCTGCAAGGGCATCGCACCGGAATGGGCGCCGCCTAGAGCTGGAGCCTGTTTCGGTTGATGAGCACGGCGGCCCTCGGCAGCTCCGCCGAATTGGTCAGGACAATTTGTTGGAATTGACAGGCCAATCCCAATTGGTCATGGATGGAACGCGCCATAACTCGACCGCTCCCAAACCGGGCCTCTGCGACCCATAATCCGCCGCTAAGTGAAAATGTGATCGTCCTGGAGGGGCGGCATGGTCGCCGAGTTCCGCGGAGATGGAGCTCTCCGCTCAAAAAAGAACGATAGGGGGAAGAAAAGAGTGACTTGGCGTTCGGCGCGATTGCGCATTCTCTTGCTGGTGATCGTCGGCACGATCATCAATTACATCGCGCGGAATTCACTCGGCGTGCTGGCGCCGCAGCTGAAGCACGACCTGGCGATCAGCACCGAACAGTACAGCTATATCGTCGGGGCCTTCCAGTTGGCCTATACGATCATGCAGCCGGTCGCCGGTCTGCTGATCGACAAAATTGGCCTGACAGCGGGTTTCGCGCTGTTCGCCCTCGCCTGGAGCTTGGCCAACATGGCCCATGGCGCGGCCCGTGGCTGGCTGTCCCTGGCGGCGTTTCGCGGCATGCTGGGCATGGCCGAGGCCGCCGCGATCCCGGCCGGCATGAAGTCGATCGGCGAGTGGTTCCCTGATCGCGAGCGCTCCGTCGCCGTCGGCTGGTTCAATGCGGGGACCTCTCTCGGCGCGGTGATCGCCCCGGTCCTGGTCGTCCTGGTCGCCAAGATCTGGGGCTGGCAGGGGGCGTTCTTCGTCACGGGCCTGTTCGGTGTGGTCTTCGCCGGCGTCTGGTTCCGCCTCTACCGCTCGCCGGCCAAGGCGGCTTACGTCTCGCCGGCCGAACTGGCCGAGATCCAGGCGGGCCAGCGCCCGGTGGCGGCCAGCGCCACCACCCTGAAGGCGATCATCGTCACGCCCCGGTTCTGGGCCATCGCCGTTCCGCGGTTCCTGGCCGAGCCGGCCTGGCAGACCTTCTCGTTCTGGATCCCGCTGTACCTTGCCAAGGAGCGGGGCATGGATCTGGCCCACATCGCCCTGTTCGCCTGGATGCCCTTCCTGGCCGCCGATGCGGGCGGCGTACTTGGCGGCTACCTCGCGCCGTTCCTGCAGAAGTGGCGCGGCCTGAGCCTGGAGTCCTCCCGCATCGCCGGCGTCGCCCTCGGCGCGGTTCTGATGATCGCGCCGGGCTTTGTCGGGCTGGTGGGCCATCCGATGGCGGCGATCGCCCTCCTGGCCATCGGCGGCTTCGCCCACCAGGTAATCTCGGTGCTGATCAACACCCTGTCGGCGGACGTGTTCGCCAAGGGCGACATCGCCAAGGCCAACGGCCTGGTCGGCATGGCCGGCTGGACCGGCGGACTGCTGTTCTCGCTGGCGATCGGCCAGTTGGCCGACAAGATCGGCTTCGCGCCGCTGTTCGCCTGCCTCGGCGTCTTCGACCTGCTGGGCGCCCTGTGGCTGTTCGCCATGCGCCGTCATCTCGTCGTGAAGGAGGCCTGACGATGCGAAAAGCCACACTGGCCCAGCCGCCCCTCTTCACCCTGGCCGAGCGGGTCGGCCCCCGGGTGACCCTGCGCGCCGACACCGGCGCGGTCGCCCACGTCTTCGTCCTGGAGGAGGACGTCGTCCGGGTCCTGCTGCTGGCCGGCGGCGTCTCGACCTCGCCGCCCAGTTGGGCGATCGCACCCGGACAGACGGATATCGCCGAGCCCGGTCGCGACCGGATGGACGTTTCCGGTTTCGCGGCCCCCGGCTTCACCCTCGATGAAGCGGAAGGCGTCCTGGTGCTGACCACCGCGCGCCTGCGCCTGGAGATCACCCTGGCGGGCTTCTTCTGCCGCTGGTCGCAGGCTGCGCCCGACGGCTGGCGGGTCATCGCCGAGGACCGGCCGACCCAGGCCTATAATTTCGGCTGGTGGGACGGCGGCGTCTATCACTATGTCAAGCGGCGGCCGGGCGAGCGCTATTACGGCCTGGGCGAGCGGGCCGGCGGTATGGACCGGGCCGGACGTCGGTTCCGCCTGACCAACCTGGATCCCATGGGCTACGACGCCTCCGCCGACGATCCGCTCTACAAGTCGATCCCGTACGTGCTGGTCGTCGACGCCGAGAGCGCGGCGCATGGCGTCTTCTATGACACGACCGCCGACCCGGTTTTCGACTTCGGCTACGAGCACGACAACTACCACCCGCATTACCGCTACATGCGGGCCGAAAGCGGCGACCTCGACTACTACATGATCGCCGGACCCGACGCCCGGGCCGTCACCCGCCGCTACACCTGGCTGACCGGCCGGCCGGCGTTGATGCCCCGTTGGGCGGTGGGCTATTCCGGCTCGACCATGACCTATACCGACGCGCCGAACGCCCAGGCGCGCATGGGCGAGTTCATCGCGGGCGTCAGCCGCCATGACATCCCGTGCCAGTCCTTTCACCTGTCGTCGGGCTACACCTCGATCGGCGACAAGCGCTACGTCTTCCATTGGAACCGGGACAAGTTCCCCGATGTGGAGGGCTTCGTGCGCGGCTATGCCGACGCCGGCGTCGAGCTGGTCCCGAACATCAAGCCGGCGCTGCTGGTCAGCCATCCGCTCTACGCCGAACTGGCTGAAAACGGCTGGTTCGTCAGCGACGCCGACGGGGATCCGGTGGTCTGCCAGTTCTGGGACGAGGTCGGCAGCTATGTCGACTTCACCCACCCGGAGGCCGCCGCCTGGTGGCGCCGGCAGGTGACCGAACAACTTCTGGCCTACGGCATAAGATCGACCTGGAACGACAACAACGAATACGAGATCTGGGACACGCGGGCCCGCATCGCCGGCTTTGGCGACGCGCGTCCCGCAGCGGGCGAGCGTCCGGTCCAGACCCTGCTGATGATGCGGGCCAGCCGCGCGGCCCAGATCGCGTGCCGGCCCGGCGAGCGGCCCTATGTCGTCACCCGCAGCGGCATGGCCGGCATGCAGCGCTACGCCCAGACCTGGTCGGGCGACAACTACACCGCCTGGAAGACGTTGCGCTTCAATCAGAAGATGGGCCTGGGCATGGCGCTGTCGGGCGTCTCCAACACCGGCCACGACATCGGCGGCTTCGCCGGCCCCGCGCCCGAACCCGAGCTTCTGCTGCGCTGGGTGCAGGCGGGCGTCCTGATGCCACGCTTCTCGATCCACAGTTGGAATACCGACCGCACGGTCAACGAACCCTGGATGTATCCCGAGGCGACCCCGGCGATCATCGGCATGATGCAGCTGCGCCGGACCTTGCAGCCGCTGCTGCACGACCTGCTCTGGCGCCACCACGCAGACTATGAGCCGGTGACGCGGCCGCTGTGGCTGGACTTCCCCGACGATCCTCGGGCCTGGGAGGACGGCGACGCCTATCTGCTGGGACCGGACCTGCTGGTCGCCCCGGTGCTCGACCCGGGCGTCGAGACGGTGCGCGCCTATCTGCCGGCCGGGACGACCTGGCGCGACGTGCGCGACGACCAGGTCTATGCCGGGGGCGCGGAGTACGATCTCGCCGCGCCGCTCAGCGGACTGCCGCCGATGCTGGCGCGCGAAGGCTCCGGCCTGTTCGTCGACCTGGCGCCTGCCGGCTTCGCCGCCTCCGCCCCCCTCCCCGGCGTCCTGCTCTATCCGCCGGGGAGCGCAGGACGAATGACCTGGAGCGGCTTCGACGAAAGCGACGCCGCGCCGCGTGATCCGGCCGCGCCGCAGGGCTGGACCCTCGAGGTCGAGGCCGACGCCGGGACCCTGGCGGTCAGGGCGGGCTGGAGGGGGGCGACGCCGCCGACGGCCGACGCCTTGCAGATCATCCTGCCGCGGACCGAGGCCCGCCGGGTCACTCTAAACGGCGCGGCGGCGGCCTTGCGGGCGACGCAGGTGCTCGGGATCGAGCGCCTCGCCCTAACCTGGGTGGTTTGAAAGAAAACGGCCGGCGCGATCTTCGCGCCGGCCGGGGAACTCAGAGGTCGGGAGCGGATCATCGCGTCAGCTTCATCGCCTTCAGCCACAGGGCGTACTGGTCGAACCAGGCGTCGCTGGTCGTGCCGTGCGGCCGAGAGGCGAAGCCATGGCCGCCAGCGCTGTACAGGTGGAACTCCACCGACGCGCCCGACGCCCGCCAGTTCTGGATCAGGCTCAGGTCCTGCGACCGGAAGAAGCGATCGTCGGCGGCGAGGGCGGCGAACAGCGGCGGCGCATTGGGCGGGACCACGCTGGACTGGGTCGGCCCATAGATCATGCCGGCGAAGTCGGGCCGCGCGTCCGGCGCATTGGCCTGCAGAGCGCCCAGCACCGTCATCGCGCCGGCGGAAAAGCCCAGGACCCCCACCCGCTGGGGATCGACGCCCCATTCGCGGGCGTGGGCGCGGACGGCGCGCACGGCCGCTTGAGCATCGGCGATGGCGTAGGGCGCTTGGCGGGTCCGCGCCTCGGCGCCTTCACCGCGCTGGAAGGTCGCGGCGAGCGCGGCTTTGAAGCCGTCGAAACCGTCCGGAAGCGGCGTGGTGCGATACTTCAGGATGAAGACCCGCACGCCCAGGGGCGCCAGCCGCTTGGCGACCTCGTAGCCTTCGTTGTCCATGGCCAGGAACTGGAAGCCGCCGCCGGGGACCAGGATCACCGCCGGGGCGGTCTTGTCGGCGGCCGGACCGCCGGGCATCAGGGTCAGGGTCGGGCGCGAGACGTTGTAGACGAGGCGCTGGCTGGCGTCCTGCCGCGCCCAGGCCTCGGGCGCGGGATTGGCCAGTTCGGTCGCCACCGGCAGGGCGATGGAGGGCGGCTCCTTGGGCGCCGCCGCGGGCGTCACGCCCTTGACCCAGTCGCCGGGGGCGGCGTGGGCGCCCTGCCCGGCCAGGCAAACCGCTAAGCCGGCGAGAAAGCCGATCAGGTGGCGGGATAGTGCTTTAAGCATGGTGAGATCCCTTCGTGTCGCTGCGCGGATCAAAAAAAGGGGAGCAGGCCAGGCCCGCTCCCCATCGCAGGGTTCGTCCGGGGAGGGCGAAGCCTAGAACTTGGTGTCCACCTTCAGGCCGAAGTAGCGATCGCTGTCGCGCGACAGCACCTGCGTCACGTAGTGGACGCCGTACGAGCCGAAGCCGTCGCCGATACCCGACACGAAGTGCTCGTCGAGCAGGTTGTTGACGAAGACGGTGGCCTTGACGTTGCCGTGCTCGATCGCCGCCGAGGCGTTGAGCAGGCCATAGGCCTTCTGCTCGGCCAGCGGATTGCCCAGCAGGTCGAAATTGACCTTGCTCTGGTACTGATAGTTCAGGCCGAACACGCCCTTCATGTCGCCGCCCAGGTCGCGCGTGACCAGGGCCCCGAGATTGATCTTGAACTTCGGGCTGTTGGGCAGCTGGGTGTTGGAGCGGTCCTGGACGTTGCCCAGGCCTGTCGGGTTGGTCGAGGGCGCGCAGCCCGTGCCCGTCTGGGCCTGACCGGGATAGCAGGCGGCGTTCGGGAACGAGCGCACCTGGGCGTCCGTATAGGCGGCCGAGGCGTCCAGCCGCAGCCACTCGACCGGCATGGCCTGGGCTTCGACTTCGAGGCCCTTGGTGCGCAGCTTGCCGACATTATTCAGCTTCTGCTGCAGGGCTCCGTTGATGTATTGCGACGACTGGGCCTGGAAGTTGTCGTAGTCGGTGAAGAAGGCCGCGATGTTCAACTGCACCCGATTGTCGAAGAAGCGGCTCTTCAGGCCGGTTTCGTAGGACGTCGAGGTCTCGGACTGCACCGGGTTCTGGGTGCGCAGCGGCGTGTAGCCCGACGAGATGTCGTAGGCGTAGCCCTTATAACCGGTGGCCGCGCTGGCATAGGCCGAGACGCGCGGCGCGAGTTCCTGGTTCACCGACAGCTTCCAGGTGGTGACGGTGTCCTCGTTGCTGCCGGCGCACAGCTGGCTGCCGGCGCCGCAGGTGCCGATGCTGGTCGGCGACACGTACACCGTGGCGGTCGGCAGGCGGTTGACGAAGAAGTCCTTGATCCGCTCGTTGTTGATACGCACCGCGCCGCTGACGGTGGTCCTGGTCGGGAACTTGTAGTCGACGCCGGCGAAGGCGGCGACGCTGCGCGTGCTCTGCTCGCCGTACCAGCTGGCCAGGATCAGGGCCGGGCCGCGCTGGAACGAGCGGTTGGTCTTGGCGTCCGCGTAGAAGGCGCCGACCACATAGGACAGCGGGCCCTCGCCCTTCGACGTCAGGCGGACTTCCTGGGTGAATGACTTGGAATGGTACGGGCCCGAATTGCTGACGCCCAGGCCCGGCGCGATCGGATTGGTGACGTTCGGCGCTGCGCCGTTGACGGCCAGGTCGGTGCCGTCGACATCGGCCGAGAAGTTGTACTTCCAGTCCTGGTACGAGGTGACGGAGATCAGGCTGGCGAAGCCGAGGTCATAATTCAGCTTGCCGCTGAAGCTGGCCTGCTTGTTCTCGGTGAAGCCGTCGTTGTCGACTCGCGTGCGGCGGTTGTCGGCGCCAGGCTGGATGTCGGCCAGGGCCGGCAGGATCGAGACGCCGTTGTAGCGCGGGATCACTGGCGTGGTCGCGCCGGCCGGCCGGTAGTTCAGGTCGACGTAGCGCAGCGTGGCGGCCGTGCCGTCGGACTTGGACTTGGCGTACGACCCGCTGAGGGAAAGCACCAGCCTGTCGGTCAGCTCGGACCGCAGCTTGCCGTGCACGCCGTACGAGGTGTTGTCGTTCAGGCGGTGCCCGTTGTGCAGGTTGCGGACGTTGCCGTCCCACTGGTTGTAATAGACGCCGAGGCGATAGCCGGTGGCGTCCGAGATTGGCCCCGAGATGGCGCCGTCGGCCTTGTAGCCGCGGTCCGTGGTGGCGGTCGCCGAGGCGTGGCCGCTGAAGACCACCGATGGATCGCGGGTGACGATGTTGATCGCGCCGGCGCTGGCGTTCTTGCCAAACAGCGTGCCTTGCGGGCCACGCAGGACCTCGATGCGCTCGACGTCGGACAGGTTGTCGAAGGCCTGGGCCTGCTGGACCACCGGCACGTCGTCGATGATCACCGCCACCGACGGCTCCACCCCGATCGAGAAGGCGTAGGTGCCGATGCCCCGCAGGATGATGGCGTTGTTCGGCGAGGCCGTGCTCTGGGTCAGGGTCAGCGACGCGGCGGCGCGGGTGAGGTCGCCGAACTCGTTGATACGCTGGTTCTCGATCGTCTCGCCGGTGAGGGCCGTCACGGCGACGGGGACGCTCTGCAGATTGACCGAACGCTTGGTGGCCGTGACGACGATCTCGGCCAGGCCGGTGCTTTCGCCCTTTTCCTGAGCCGCCGCCAGGCTTGGCATCGCCAGCACGCCGGCGGCCGCACTCGCCAGCAGGATCAACTTACGCATTGGTACCCTCCCTAACCTGTTGTTTTAATTTTATTCGAGATTGGCTAGTCCACTTTTTACTATTGGTCAAGCCAATCTCGAAAAGTGGCTGAACAGTTCACGAAGGCGGGGCCAAGCGGCCTCATGATCCGGACGCTTCGGCGCGGGACTCTGGCCGGTAGAGGGTGCGGGCGACGGCGTCGCGCCAGCCCTCCAGGCACTGCTTGCGCGCCTGCGGCGTCATGTCCGGATCGAAGCGTCGATCCAGGCGCCAGCCTTCGGCGATCGCGCCCAGGCTGGACCAGACGCCCGCCCCCAACCCGGCGAGGAAGGCCGCACCCAGGGCGGTGGTCTCGATATTGACCGGGCGTTCGACCGGCGCGTCGATGACGCCGGACAGGAAGGCGCACAACCATTCGTTGGCGGCCATGCCGCCGTCCACGCGCAAGGCGCTGGGCCGCGCCGCGCCGTCGGCGAACATCGCCGCGATCAGGTCGTGGGTCTGGAAGGCCACTGACTCCAGGGCGGCCCTGGCGATGTGGGCGGCCGAGGTGTCCAGCGTCAAACCGTGGATCAGGCCCCTGGCCTGCGGATCCCAATAGGGCGCTCCCAGGCCGACAAAGGCGGGAACCATGTAGACGCCATGCCCGTCGGGGACGCTGGTCGCCAGGCTTGAGGTGTCGGACGCCCGCACGATCAGCCCCAGTTGGTCGCGCAACCACTTGATCGCCGCGCCGGCCACGAAGATCGAGCCTTCGAGGGCGTAGGTGGGCTGGCCGCCAAGGCGGTGGGCGACCGTGGTCAGCAGGCGCGCGTGCGAGGTCACCGGCCGCGCGCCGGTGTTCATCAGCATGAAGCAGCCCGTCCCGTAGGTGGCCTTGATCATGCCTTCGTCGAAACACGCCTGCCCGATCAGGGCCGCCTGCTGGTCGCCGGCCATGCCGCGGATGGGAATGGGGGCGCCGAAGAGATCGGCTTGCGTCTCGCCGAAGTCGGCGCAATTGTCGCGCACCTCCGGAAGCAGCGCGGCGGGGATATCGAAGAGCCGCAGCAGGTCCTCGTCCCAGGCCTGGCGGTGGATGTCGAACAGCAGGGTTCGCGAGGCGTTGGTCGCGTCGGTCGCATGCGCGCGACCGCCGGTCAGGCGCCAGAGGAGGAAGCTGTCGATGGTGCCGAACGCCAGCTCGCCGCGCTGGGCGGCCTCGCGCGCGCCAGGGACCTGGTCGAGAATCCAGGCCAGCTTGCTGGCCGAGAAATAGGGATCCAGGCGAAGACCGGTCCGCGCCTGGACCAGGGGTTCGTGGCCGGCCTGCCGCAGCGCCTCGCATCGATCGGCTGTCCGACGGTCCTGCCAGACGATGGCCGGATGAAGCGCGCGTCCAGTTGTTCGCTCCCAGACGACGACGGTCTCGCGCTGATTGGCGATGCCGATGGCGGCGACCGCACTTGCAGCGACGCCCGCGCTGGCGAGGGCCGCACGCGCGGTGTCCACGACGTCCCGCCAGATGGTCTCAGGGTCATGTTCGACCCAGCCCAACTCCGGATAGCTCTGAGCGAACTCGCGCTGGTCGAGGCCGGCGACGCCGCCCTTTTCGTCAAAGACGATGCTGCGGGTGCTGGTCGTGCCCTGGTCGATGGCCAGGATATAGCGGGCGTCGGTCATGCTTCCTGCGCCCTGGCCGGCGACGGCGCGGTTTTCCGCTCCAGATGGGCTTCCAGGCGGCCGACCGCTTCGGACGGCAGATGCAAGCCCAGCTTGCTCCGACGATAGAGGATATCCTCCGCGGTGCGCGCCCATTCCTCGGCGACGAGATAGTCGACCTCGGCGGCATGCAGCCCCGCGCCGAGGTCCTCGCCCAGGTCGGCCAAACTCTTCGCGTTGGCCAGGATGCGCCGGGCTCGTGTTCCGTAGGACCGCGCCAGGCGGACGGCCAGATCGTCGGGAAGGAACGGAAACTCGGCGCGGAGCGCACGGGCGAAGGCGGCGCGGTCCAGGTCGGGCAGGTCGCCGCCCGGCAGCACGGCGCCGCGCGTCCAGGATGGGCGGGCCTGCGGGAAGAACCCGGCCAGGCGGTCCATCGCCTGATCGGCCAGGCGGCGATAGGTCGTGATCTTGCCGCCGAACACCGACAGCACCGGCGCCCTCCCCTCCGGCGCATCGACCTCCAGCACGTAGTCGCGGGTCACGGCGGAGGCGCTGTCGGCGTGGTCGTCGAACAGCGGCCGGACGCCGGCATAGCTCCACGCCACGTCTTGCGCGGCGACCTGCGGGACGAAGTAGCGGTTGACGCTCTCACAGAGGTAATCGACCTCCTCCGGGCTGATCCGCGCCGGCCCGGGCGGCGCGTCCCAGGCCACGTCGGTGGTGCCCACCAGGGTGAAGCGGCCCTCGTATGGGATGGCGAACACGATCCGGCGGTCGGGGTTTTGCAGCATGTAGGCGTGCTCGCCCTCGAACAGGCGTGGCACGACGATGTGGCTGCCCTTGATCAAGCGGGTCCCACTGCCCGTCGTCACGCTCAGGGCGCCGCTCAGGACCTCGGCGACCCAGGGGCCGGCGGCGTTGACGATCGCGCGCGCGCGGACCTGGCGCTCGGGGCCGTCCGCCGGTTGCAGGCGCGCTTCCCAGACCGCGCCCACGCGATGGGCGGAGACCAGCTTGGTGCGGGTTTCGATCACCGCGCCGCGCTCGCGCGCGTCCATGGCGTTCAGCGTCACGAGGCGGGCGTCGTCCACCCGGCAGTCCGAATAGACGAAGGCCTTTTGGTAGTCAGGGCGCAGCGCCGCGCCCTCCGGCGCGCCCTTCAGGCTGAGCCCGCGCGACCCCGGCAAGCGGCGGCGACCGCCGATGTGGTCGTACAGAAACAGGCCCAGCCGGACCATCCAGGCGGGACGCGTGGCGTTGGCGTGCGGCAGGACGAACCGCAGCGGCGAGATGATGTGCGGGGCCATGGCCAGCAACGTCTCCCGCTCCTCGAGCGCTTCGCGGACCAGCCTGAATTCGTAATATTCCAGATAGCGCAGGCCGCCATGCACCAGCTTGGTGCTGGCCGACGAGGTCGCGCTCGCCAGATCGTTCTGCTCGACCAGCAGGACCGACAGTCCGCGGCCGGCGGCGTCCCGGGCCACGCCCGCGCCGTTCACGCCGCCGCCGACCACCAGAAGGTCGAACTCCATCCCTGCCGCTCCTCCTGCTTTTGAGTCAGCGCTTAGCGTATTGTGGCATAAATCGCAAATTCGCAATTCAAAAACGAAAATCTTTACCGAAATCGCGCGTGAATTCGAAAGCGTCCAGCACGGCGCTCTGGCCAACAGCGACGCCGACGCGCTAAGCCGGACTTGGAGGTGCGTTGATGGCTATCGAGCAGCGTCACGAGGCGATCCTTGCGCTCGCCCGCAAAAGCGGACGGGTGACGGTCGAGGCCTTGTCCGATCAACTCCAGGTCTCGCGTCAGACGATCCGCAAGGACCTCAACGACCTTTGCGACCAGGGACAGCTCAACCGCGTGCACGGCGGCGCGGTGATCGCCGCCGGCGGAGTCGACAACCTGGAATACGAGGCGCGGCGGGTTCTGGCGCGCGAGGCCAAGGAGGCCATCGGCGTCGCGGCGGCGGCTCTGATCCCTGAAAAGGCCTCGCTGTTCATCAATATCGGCACGACCACCGAAGAGGTCGCCAGGGCCCTGCAGGGGCGGACCGGCCTTCTGGTGATCACCAACAATCTCAACGTCGTCGACATCCTGGCGTCTTCGCCCGGCATCGAGGTGATCGTGGTCGGAGGGCGGGTGCGCAGCGCCGATCGCGCTTCCGTCGGCGCCTTCGCGGTCGACTTCATCCGCAACTTCAAGGTGGATTACGCCATCATCGGCGCCTCGGCGATGGACGAAGACGGCTCTCTGCTCGACTTCGACATCAACGAGGTGCAGGTGTCGCAGACGATCATCCAGAGTTCGCGGCGGGTGATCCTGGTCGCCGACAGCCAGAAGCTTGGCCGCCCGGCGCCGGTGCGGATCGGGCACATCGGCGACGTCCACGTCTTCGTCACCGACCGGCTGGACAGCCCGGACCTGGCGGCGAAATGCGAAGCGCGCGGCGTGCGCGTCATCGAAACGGCGATCAAGTAGGCGGCCGCGCAAGCAGACGACCGGTTCCAGAGAAAACCGGCCGTCTATTCACAGTCCGAACCTTGGTAGGCTTTAGAACGGGATCTCGTCGTCGAGATCGGCCGAGAAGCTTTCGCGGGGGCCGCTGGGCTGGCTGCGGGGGGCGCCGCCGCCGAAGCTTCCGCCGCCGCCGCTGTAGCCATTGTCATAGCCGGCGTCGCCGCCCGCCGAGGCGCCGGCGCTGTCGCCGCGACCGCCCAGCATGGTCAGTTCGCCGCGGAACTTCTGCAGCACGATCTCGGTGGAGTACTTCTCCACGCCGCTCTGGTCGGCCCATTTGCGGGTCTGGATGGCGCCTTCGATATAGACTGTCGAGCCCTTGCGCAGATAGCTTTCGGCCACCTTCACCAAGTTGTCGTTGAAGATCACCACCCGGTGCCATTCGGTCTTTTCCTTGCGCTCGCCCGAGGTGCGGTCGCGCCAGGTTTCCGAGGTGGCCAGCCGCAGGTTGGCGACGCGGTCGCCCGAGCTGAGAGTGCGGATTTCCGGGTCGGCCCCGAGATTGCCGACCAGAATGACCTTGTTGACGCTGCCCGCCATGGGGAAGATTCCTGTTCACGCCCGGCGACCCAAATGCGCCGGCATCTGGGTCGGACGTTAACGGGTTCTTAAAAGCGAAATCAAGCTTTGTTCCACAATTGTTCCTGTGGACCGTCCGGGGTTATCCCCGGCTTTGCGCCGCTACTGCACCTGGCGGATCGCCCCGGGCACCGCCAGCCGCCCGTCGCCGGTGCGGACCAGCGACATGAAGCGCGCGCCCTCATAGGTGTCGCCCAGATAGATGCCTTCCTTCTCGACGAAGATGAACTTGCCCTGGTAGGCGCCGGTCAGCTCCCGGGTCGGGCTTCCCAGGCGCATGAAGCGGATCCGCATGCCTTCCAGCGAGGCGGCGCACAGCTCCATCGACGGCACGTTGCGCTCGACCGGATTGAACTTCAGCGTGCCGTCCGGCTGCTCGATGACATGCATACAGACGCCGGCTTCGAAGGGGGCCCGGGTCTGCTTCTCGCAACCGGCCAGGGCGGTGGCGGCGAGGACGGAGGCGGCGAGGATCGGGAACAGGCGCATGGGTCTTACGTCTTTCTAGGCCGACGGAATGGAGCAGCTGGGCCCCTGTTCGATGATCGAATGGAAACTGCGGTTGTCGGAGGAGGATTCCACCCGGCCGGGGACCAGGCGCAGGGTCTCGTCGCCCCAGCGGCCGTAGGTCGCGCCGCCGGGGCGCTCGCACTTGCCGTCGTACAGCTGCTGGGCGCAGGCGTTGCGGGTGATCTCGCCCGGCTGTTTGCGCCATTCGCCGCCGGCGTAGCGCCAGCAGACCGCCAGGGGCGCGCTGTCGACGGTCGGCGTGGTGGCCGGAGCGGCCGGAGCGGCGACCGTCACCGCGTCGGCGGGCGGCGGCAGCGGGGTCAGCACCAGGCCGGCTTGGTCGGCGGCGGCCAGGGCCCCGGTCTCGTCGACCCCGACATCGAGCGCGCCGGTCGCCACGCCGTTCTTCTTGGCGCATTCGGCCAGGGTGGTCTCGCCGACGAACTGGCCGCTGACGAAGCAGCGCAGCGGGCGGGCGGCGTCGAGCTTGGTGTCGTCGGCGCGGCCGGTCTCGACGACCAGGCCGCCATGCGAGGCCGGCGGGGCCTCGGCCGGCGGCCTGGCGCCGTGCATCAGGACGAGCGCGACGCCGAGCCCGGCGGCCAGGGCCAGGGCGGCGCCGCCGGCCAGCAACACGCGTCGATCTTTGAGAAGTTCCATGACCCCTGGCTACGACGCGTCGATGACGCTTTCAAGTCCAGTGGCCGCCGAAGCGGCGGGGATTGCGCGGGACCCGCCAGGGCGCGGCGACGCCGAGTCCCAGGATTTCTCGCCTGGAGCTGAATTGCGTGGGGAGCGTCTTTCAACAAAACCGCGCAACGTCCGGGACGATGCGCGGTGAAGCTTGAAGATCGTAGAGATGCGGCCGGCGGCGACGTCGGGATCGGTCGCCGACAGCGTGTTCCAGCAGCCCGACATCGACCGCTACAACCGGGTCATGCAGTTCGAATACGAGAAGATCCGCAACTTCCTGATCCTGCACTTCAAGGCCACCCGCCGCACAGACACCGCCCATTGGGACTATCTGCGGGAGATGCCGATCCCCGACTACCTGGCCGACAAGATCGTTGTCTTCGAAAGCCGCGGCCGGGTGTTCCGCGAGAACGAGGAGCTGTTCAACGACACCAGCTGGTTCGCGGTGATGATCGGCCAGGGCCTGACGCCGCGGGGCCACGACCCGATGGCCGACGTGATGTCCGACAACGAGCTGCGGGCCAAGATGCGCGACATCCGCGCCGTGATCGCCCGGTCGGCCGAGGTCATGCCCGACCACATGGCCTTCATCGCCGCCAACTGCGCGGCGGCGTGAGGCCATTTCGCCGCACCGCAGCGATCTTTGCCCCACGCCCTTGCTTTTCGGACGGTTTTAGCCTCCTTAGGCCGCCCATCAGACCCATTTCGCCGCCGCCCTGATCGGCATACCGGTGAAAACGGTCTATTCTCTGAAGATATTGACCAAGAACACGGTCCGTTTGGGGGTCGTATTTGGTCGTGGTGCGGGCCGCGTGCGTTTGTGTGTGCGCCGTCCGCTTGAACCGAATTGGACCTGTATGCCCTTCCCCGCCTCCCACCCCGCTCTTGAGCGGGCTCTTGCCGCTCAAGGCTATCTCGAGCCCACCCCCGTCCAGGCCGCCGTGCTGGAAGCCGACGCCGAGGGCCGCGACCTGCTGGTCAGCGCCCAGACCGGCTCGGGCAAGACCGTCGCCTTCGGCCTGGCCGCCGCCACCACCCTGATCGGCGACGCCGACAAACTGGGCAAGGCCGGCCTGCCGATGTGCCTGGTCATCGCCCCGACCCGCGAACTGGCCATCCAGGTCAATCGCGAGCTGACCTGGCTCTATGCCGAGGCCGGCGCCGTGGTCGTCAACTGCGTCGGCGGCATGGACGCCCGCCGCGAGCAGCGGGCCCTGAACTTCGGCGCCCACATCGTGGTCGGCACCCCCGGCCGCCTGCGCGACCACATCGAGCGCGGCCACCTGGACCTGTCGGAGCTGAAGGTCGCCGTCCTCGACGAGGCCGACGAGATGCTCGACATGGGCTTCCGCGAGGACCTCGAATTCATCCTCGACGCCGCCCCCAAGGAACGCCGGACCCTGCTGTTCTCGGCCACCCTGGCGCGCGAGATCGTGCAGCTGGCCAAGAGCTACCAGAACGACGCCGTCCGCATCGACACCATCGGCCGCAACGAGCCGCACCGCGACATCGAGTATCGCGCGGTCCGCGTCGCGCCCAACGAGACCGAGCACGCGATCGTCAACCTGCTGCGCTATTTCGAAAGCCCCGGCGCCCTGGTGTTCTGCAACACCCGCGAAAGCGTCCGCGCTCTGCACAGCAAGCTGCGCGAGCGCGGCTTCGCCGTGGTCGGCCTGTCGGGCGAGCTGTCGCAGCGCGAGCGGGCCGACGCCCTGCAGGCCCTGCGCGACGGCCATGCCCGCGTCTGCGTCGCCACCGACGTTGCGGCGAGAGGTCTGGACCTGCCCGATTTGGGCCTGGTGATCCACGCCGAGCTGCCGGTCAACAAGGCCACCCTGCTGCACCGTTCGGGCCGCACCGGCCGGGCCGGCAAGAAGGGCGTCAGCGCCCTGGTCGTGCCCTACACCCGCCGCCGCAAGGCCGAGCAGCTGCTGATGGCGGCCGGCGTCGAAGGCCAGTGGGGCGGCGCCCCGACCGCCGACGAGATCCGCATCAAGGACACCGAGCGCCTGCTCGATGATCCGATCTTCGAGGAGCCGGCGGTGGAGGAAGACACCGCCCTGGCCGAGGCCATGCTGGCCAAGCGCACGCCGCTGGAGATCACCGCCGCCCTGATCCGCACCCGCCGCGCCAAGCTGCCGGCCCCGGAAGAGATCTATGACGACCCGCGCCACGGCGCTGATCCCGGTCCCCGTAGCCGGGATATGGGTTCGCGCGACGCCGGCCCGCGCAGCAATGACAGCGGCGACCGCTTCGCCGACCGCGGTCCGCGCGACTTCGGTGGTCGCGACGACCGTCCCGAGCGCGAACCGCGAGCCGACATGAGCAATTCGGCCTGGTTCCGCCTCAACACCGGCCGCCGCAACAACGCCGACCCCAAGTGGCTGATCCCGCTGATCTGCCGCCTGGGCCACATCACCAAGAAGGACATCGGCTCGATCCGGATCTTCGACTACGACACCAAGTTCGAGATCTCGGCCGAGGCGGAAGTGAAGTTCGGTGCAGCGGTGCAGGCCACCGTGCGCGACGACGTCACCATCACCCCGACCACGGCTCCGGCCGCCCGGGACGCCGGCCCCAAGCGCGAATACGCCCCCCGGCCGCCCCGTGACGACAACGACGCCCCGCGCCGCGAGTTCACGCCGCGTCCGCCCCGCGACGACGCCGCCCCGCGCAGCCCGCGCGCCAACGCCCCCGGCTCGCGCGATCATACCCCGCGCCCTTCCAGCTACGGCGCCGACGGCGTCAGCAACGCCAAGCCCTATGCGCGCAACGAAGAGCCCAAGCGCGACTACAAGCCGCGCGACCGCGACGAAGCCCCCAAGCGGGACTTCAAGCCGCGCGCCGCCCCTCCGTCTGGCGGTCCCAAGCGCGAGTTCAAGCCGCGCGACGAAGCCCCGCGCGCCTACGCCGAGGCCGCCCCGCGTCGCGCACCGCGCACCGATCGCGAGAGCGTGCCCTATGATCCGGCCGCCGCGCCGGACAAGCCGTTCCGCAAGCCCCGCGCCGAGGTCGGCGCCGCTCCCGCCAAGCCGTTCAAGGGCCCCAAGCCCTTCAAGGCCAAGGGCGACTTCGGCGGCAAGCCGGCGTTCGGCAAGAAGCCGGCCGGCAAGGCTCCGTACAAGAAGAAGTAGGCTCCTTCCTGCTCGGCGACAGGGCTGGCGGGGGCCTCAGGCCCGCCGCAGCGCAGGCCTAAGGTTCGACGATCCGCCCGCCGGTCATCGGGGCGGCGACGCCGGTGGTGCCGGGGAAGCTGATCGGCAGGCCGCGGGCCGTGCGGGCGGCCAGGAAGGCGAAGGCCTCGGCCTCGATGGCGTCGCCGCGCCAGCCGACCGCCTCGGCGGTGCGGACCGGCACCGGGGCCCGGTCGGCCAGGGCCCGCATGATCTGCGGATTGTGGCGGCCGCCGCCGCAGACGATCAGGGCGTCGGGATGCTGGCCGTGCTCGAACGCCTTGACCACCGCCTCGGCGGTGAAGGCCACCAGAGTCGCGGCGGCGTCCTCGGCCGACAGGTGGTCGACCAGGTGCAGCGGAAAATCGTAGCGATCCAGCGACTTGGGCGCCGGTCCGGAGAAATAGTCGCTGGCCAGGAAGGTCGCCAGCACGGCCTCGTCGACCCGGCCCGCCGCCGCCAGCCGGCCGTTGTCGTCGAAGCGGCCCAGGCCCCGGGCCTGCAGCATCAGGTCGATCATGCCGTTGCCGGGGCCGGTGTCGAAAGCCAGCAGGTCGTCGTCGGGCCCGATCAGGGTGATGTTGGCCACCCCGCCGATGTTCAGCGCCGCCACCGGCGCGGCCAGGCCCGAGGCCCGGGCCCGGGCGGCGTGATAGACCGGGGCCAGCGGCGCCCCCTGCCCGCCCGCCGCCACGTCGGCGGCCCGGAAGTCGAACGCCACCGGCCGCCCGCAGGCCCTGGCCAGGCGCGGGGCGTCGAGCAGCTGCACGGTGCGGCCGATCCGCCCCGGATGCGGCCGCTCGTGCAGCACCGTCTGGCCATGCACGCCGAGCAGGTCGAATTCCGCCCAGGTCAGGCCGTGCTCGGCCAGGAAGCTTTCGGCGGCGTGGAAATGCTCGTCGGCCACGGCCTGGGCGGCCTCTTCGAAGATCTCCGGCGGCGGCCGGTCGCGGGGCCAGCCGCGGGCGACCTCGGTGGCGACCAGCAGCAGGTCGCGGGTCTCCTCGCGCAGCTTGCGCTCGCCGGCCGGGCCGAAGGCCTGGATGTCCTCGCCGTCGGTCTCGAGCACCGCCATGTCGACCGCGTCGAGCGAAGTGCCGGTCATGAATCCCAGAATGCGCATGGTCCGGTTGACTGCCACGGGTCGGGCCGGCTAGCTAGACCCCATGATCGCCCCGCGCCCCCTCGCCTGCGCCTATTACCGCCCGCTGTCCTAGCGGGAGGCCGACCGATCACGTCGACGCGCCCGCCCCTCCCGGCGACGCGCCAGACCCGCGACCGTCTCCGGATCACGCCCCAGGAGACCTCCACGATGAAACCCTCGCCACATCCCGGCCCGCCCGTGCTAGACGCCCGGACGCCGAAATCGCCGTTTGAACCAGAGAGTCGATCCATGTCCGCCGCCACGCCCTTCAAGTCGGAATTCCTCCAGACCCTGCAGGCGCGCGGCTATATCCACCAGATCACCCATGCGGACGAGCTGGACGCGGCGGCCGCCGGCGGGATCGTCACCGCCTATATCGGCTTTGACGCCACCGCCCCGTCGCTGCATGTCGGCTCGCTGATCCAGATCATGCTGCTGCGCCGCCTGCAGCAGGCCGGCCACAAGCCGATCGTGCTGATGGGCGGCGGCACCACCAAGGTCGGCGACCCGACCGGCAAGGACGAAAGCCGCAAGCTGCTGTCGGACGCCGACATCGCCGCCAACATCGCCGGCATCAAGCAGGTGTTCGCCAAGTTCCTGACCTTCGGCGACGGGCCGACCGACGCCATCATGGTCGACAACGACGCCTGGCTGAGCAAGTTCGGCTACGTGCAGTTCCTGCGCGACTACGGCGTGCACTTCACGGTCAACCGCATGCTGGCCTTCGACTCGGTCAAGCTGCGGCTCGAGCGCGAGCAGCCGATGACCTTCCTCGAGTTCAACTACATGCTGATGCAGGCGGTCGACTTCCTGGAGCTGAACCGCGCCCACGGCTGCGTGCTGCAGATGGGCGGCTCGGACCAGTGGGGCAACATCCTCAACGGGGTGGAGCTGACCCGGCGGGTGGACCAGAAGGCCGCCTTCGGCCTGACCACCCCGCTGCTGGCCACCGCCTCGGGCGCCAAGATGGGCAAGACCATGTCGGGCGCGGTGTGGCTGAACGCCGACGCCCTGAGCCCCTACGACTACTGGCAGTTCTGGCGCAACACCGAGGACGCCGACGTCGGCCGGTTCCTGAAGCTGTTCACCGACCTGCCGCTGGCGCGCATCGCCGAGCTGGAGGCCCTGCCCGGCGCCCAGATCAACGACGCCAAGAAGGTGCTGGCCGACGAGGCGACGCGGATGGCGCATGGCGAGGACGAGGCCCGCAAGGCCCGCGACGCCGCCGAGAAGGCCTTCGAGCAGGGCGCGCTGTCGGCCGACCTGCCGACCTTCGAGGTTGCGGCTGCGGACCTGAAGGCCGGGATCGTGCTGGCCAACCTGTTCGCCGACGCCGGCCTGGCCGCCTCGCGCGGCGAGGCCCGGCGCCTGGCCCAGGGCGGCGGGGTCAAGGTCAACGACAAGGCCGAGCCGGACGCCAACCGCGTGGTGACCGAGGCGGATCTCGTCGACGGCGTCGTCAAGCTGGCGGCGGGCAAGAAGAAGATCGTGCTGGTCAAGCCGGTCTAGGCTACCGCCCTCGTCCTTCGACAAGCTCAGGACGAGGGCGACTGAGACGACCGTGTGATCCTCACCCTGAGCCTGTCGAAGGGCGAGGATCACACCCACCAAACTGGAAGGATGAGCGCCATGAGCGACCTGCAACCCGGCGACAAGGCCCCCGATTTCGACCTGGCCACCGACACCGGCCGCGTCAGTCTTTCGGGCCTGAAGGGCAAGACCGTCGTGCTCTATTTCTATCCGAAGGACGACACCACCGGCTGCACTTCCGAAGCCCTGCAGTTCTCGTCCGAGGTCGAGGAGTTCGCCAAGGCCGGGGCGGTGATCGTCGGGGTGTCCAAGGACAGCGCCGCCTCGCACGCCAAGTTCCGCAAGAAGCACGACCTGACCGTCGAGCTCGGCGCCGACCCGACCGGCGAGACCGTCGAGGCCTATGGCGCCTGGGTGGAAAAGAGCATGTACGGCCGCAAGTACATGGGCATCGAGCGCGCCACCTTCCTGATCGACGGCGAGGGCGTGGTCCGCCAGGTCTGGCGCAAGGTGAAGGTGCCCAACCACGTCAAGGCGGTGCTGACGGCGGCGCGGGCCCTGAAATAGGCGCCACGCAGGTGTGTCCCGCGCGCCTCAGCCCTGCAACTTTCGCGATCTGGCCCGGCGGCGGCGATGGCGGGCCAACCCCAAACACGCTACCGATCAGGCCGCATGATCAAAGCTTGGCCACGGCCCTGCGCCGGGCGCGAAGCATCTTGCGTGTTTCCGCTTTCTCGTTGCATATCGCCGGGACCTTGAAAACGGGGGTTTCCTAGGCCGATGGCGATCAAGCGCTTCAAGCGACTACAGCAATCCCTGGAAGAGCTGTTCCCTGAACGCCACCTCTACGTCCGCTCCGGCGGCGAAATGCGCGGCTACGTCTTCTCCCCCGGCAAGCAGCTGATGTGCGCCACGGCGGTGGCCGGCGCGGCGCTGTGGATGGGAGTCTGCACCGCGGCCATGCTGGTCAGCTTCCTGTCGGTCAGCTCGACCGACCAGGTGGTCATCAAGCAGAAGGCCTATTACGAGCGCCTCAACGCCGACCGCCAGGCCCGCCTGAACAGCGCCGTGGCCCAGCTGTCGGCCAGCAGCGGCTCGCTCGACGAACTGGCCAGCTCGGTCGAGAAGCGCCACGCGGCCCTGGCCCTGCTGGTCAGCGATTTCCGCGGCGTGCCCGGCGCGGCCCAGGCCCTGCAGACCGCAAAGCCCCGCCTGCCCGGCGCCTCGCCGGTCGAGCGCATCCAGGCCACGCGGATGGACCAGGAGCGGCTGATCGACGCCGCCGAGACCTTCGCCAAGAGCCGGGCCGAGCGCCTGCGCCTGGCCATGCGGATGGCCGGCCTCGACGCCGGCGACTTCATCAGCCGCGACGGCGGCGCGCTGGGCGGCCCGCTGATCGAGGCCAAGGATCCCCGCGCCCTGGCCGCCGTACTCGACGTCGACGAGGACTTCGCCGGCCGCATCCAGCACGCGGCCACCGACATGTCGGACATGCGCCAGCTGAGCGCCGCCTCGCAGCGCCTGCCCTTCTACCGGCCGACCAACAATCCGGCCCTGAGCAGCAGCTACGGGGTGCGGTTCGACCCCTTCACCCATCGCCCCGCCTTCCATTCGGGCCTGGACTTCCCCGGCGCCTTCTACACCCCGATCATGGCCACCGCCCCGGGCGTGGTCTCGTTCACCGGCGTGCGCTCGGGTTACGGCAATGTCGTCGAAATCGACCATGGCAACGGCTTCAAGACGCGCTACGCTCACCTGCAAGCCACGTCGGTGCGGGTCGGCCAGCGAGTGGCGATCGGCCAGCGCATCGCCGCCATGGGCTCGACCGGCCGCTCGACCGGTCCGCATCTGCACTACGAAGTATGGGTCAACGGCCGGGCTCAGAACCCGAACCGTTTCTTGAAGGCTGGTGAGTATGTTCAGCAAGCAAGCTAAGACGTCCAAGGGGCCGACGCCGATCGAGCCCCTTCCCCTGCCTTCCCCCGGCGCCGGGCCCGAGGGCGCTCGCAAGGCCCCGCCGCGGGTGGCGTCGCTGATCTCCCCGGACATCACCGTCGAGGGCGGCGTCACCGGCGAGGCCGAGCTGCAGATCGACGGCGTGGTGCGCGGCGACGTCCGCGTCGCCCGCCTGACCATCGGCGAGACCGGCCATGTCGAAGGCTCGATCTTCGCCGAGGCGGTCGAGGTGCGCGGCCGGGTGGTCGGCGCCATCACCGCCAAGCAGGTGCGGCTCTACGGCACCGCCTATATCGACGGCGACATCACCCACGAGCAGCTGGCCATGGAGACCGGAGCCTTCTTCCAGGGCCGCAGCCTGAAGTTCCAGCGTCCCGCCGCGCCGCCGCAACCGCAGCCGGCCCCCGCCCCGCAGCAGGCCCTGGCGGCCCCCGCGGTGCTGGAAGCCAAGCCGGTCGGCTGAGACGCAACGGCTTTGAGCTCGGCTCCTCGCTTCCCTCTCAATCCGTCATCCCGGGCCTTGTGCCCGGGACCCATTTGTCCGCCGCAGGTGCGGTGGGGTGGCGCGCCGGCGCGCCATTTCGCTTCACCGTCAACTTAACTATGGGTCCCGGGCACAAGGCCCGGGATGACGGGTTTTGGTGAGAACGGTCGAGATCAAAGGCGGTTGGTGCAAGACAAAGACGCCCCGGATCGCTCCGGGGCGTTTGACTAGGCGTCCCGCGTCGCTCCGACCCGCTGGGCCAGGGAGGCGCCCATGAATTCGTCGAGGTCGCCGTCGAGCACGCCCTGGGTGTCGGAGGTCTCGACATTGGTCCGCAGGTCCTTGACCATCTGGTAGGGCTGCAGGACGTAGCTGCGGATCTGGTGGCCCCAGCCGATGTCGGTCTTCTGGTCCTCCAGCGCCTGCTGCGCCGCCTCGCGGCGTTGCAGCTCGGCCTCGTACAGCCGGGCCCGCAGCATCTTCCAGGCTTCCTCGCGGTTCTGGTGCTGCGACCGTCCCGCCTGGCAGGCCACGGCGATGCCGGTCGGGATGTGGGTCAGGCGCACCGCCGAGTCAGTCTTGTTGATGTGCTGGCCGCCGGCGCCGCTGGCCCGATAGGTGTCGGTGCGCACGTCGGAGGGGTTGATCTCGATCTCGATGGTGTCGTCGACCACCGGATAGACCCAGACCGAGGCGAACGAGGTGTGGCGCTTGGCGGCGGCGTCATAGGGGCTGATGCGCACCAGGCGGTGGACGCCGGCCTCGGTCTTCAGCCAGCCATAGGCGTTGGTCCCCTTGACCAGCAGGGTCGCCGACTTGATGCCGACCTGGTCGCCGGAGGTTTCTTCGACCAGCTCGACGCTCATCTTGTGGGCGTTGGCCCAGCGGCTGTACATCCGCAGCAGCATGCCGGCCCAGTCGCAGGACTCGGTGCCGCCGGCCCCGGAGTTGATTTCGACATAGCAGTCGTTGCCGTCAGCCTCGCCCGACAGCAGGGCCTCAAGCTCGGCGCGGCCGGCCGTGTCCTTCAGGGCCTTGAGCTGGGCGCGGGCGTCCTCCAGCAGGGCTTCGTCGCCCTCCATGTCGGCCAGCTCGGCATATTCCAGGGCGTCCTTGAGCCCCGTCTCCAGGACCTGCACGGCCTCGACCCGCCCGGCCAGGGCGGCGCGTTCGCGCGACACGGCCTGGGCCTCGGACGGCCGGTCCCACAGGGTCGGGTCCTCGACCCGGGCGTTCAGCTCATCCAGTTTGCGTAGGGCGACATCCCAGTCAAAGACGCCTCCTGAGCAGTCCTACGGACTGCTCGATGTCAGCCGCGGCGGCCTCGACATCCGGTCTCATCACGTTGCTCCGTGACAGTGTTGAAGGGCGCGGGACATAGCCCGCGCCCGGAGTCGGCGCAATGACCGATGACGGCCAGGGCGCTTTGGCGTGAACAAACCGGCCTAATAGAGCCCGCTGATGTCGGGAACCTTGGTCGGCGGCTTCTCGGCGTTGGTGGGCGGCGCGCCGATCTGGCCGCCGGGCCAGGCCTCGTCATAGCCCTGCGGGCCGGTGGGAATGGTCGGGACCACGACCTTGGGCTCGGTGCCGGGGCGGAAGGCCTCGCGGATGCCGCGGACCATGGCGTACTTGGCGTTCGCCGGGGCCTTGAACTCGGTCTTCGGCTGGCCCTTCAGCGCCTCGCGCATGAAGTCGATGAAGATTGGCACCGGACCGGCCGCCCCGGTCTCGCCCTCGCCGAGCGAGCGGTTGTCGTCAAAGCCGATGAACACCCCGACCACCAGGCTGGGCGAATAGCCCACGAACCAGGCGCTGCGGTACTCGTTGGTGGTGCCGGTCTTGCCGGCCAGCGGATAGCCCAGCGAGCTGGCCTGGGCGGCGGTGCCGCGCTGGACCACGCCCTGCAGCATCGAGGTGATCTGGTAGGCGGTGATCGGGTCCATCACCTGCTCGCCCAGGGCGGGGATGCGCGGGCTTTCGTCGCCGTTGAAGCCGGCGTTGCAGCGCACGCAGTCGCGCTTGTCGGCGCGGAAGATCACCTTGCCCTCACGGTCCTGCACCAGTTCGATCAGGTGCGGCTCGACCCGCCGGCCGCCGTTGACGAAGGGCGTGTAGGCGGTGGTCAGCTTGAACGGCGTGGTCTCGCCCGCGCCCAGGGCCATGGCCAGCACCGGGGCCATGTCGCGGGTCACCCCGGTTCGCTTGGCCATGTCGATGATCTTCTTCATGCCCACGCCCTGGGCCAGGCGCACGGTCATGGCGTTGATCGACAGCTCCAGGCCCTTGCGCAGCGGCAGGGCCCCGTAGAACTTCTTGTGATAGTTCTCCGGGCTCCAGTCCTGGCCGTTGGCCCCTTTCAGGGTGATGGCGCTGTCGACCACGACGCTGGCCGGCGTGTAGCCGTTCTCCAGGGCGGTGGCGTAGACGAAGGGCTTGAAGGCCGAGCCCGGCTGGCGCATCGCCTGGGTGGCGCGATTGAAGTTCGACAGCGAATAGCTGTAGCCGCCGACCAGGGCCACGACCCGGCCGCTATAGGGCTCCATGGCCACCAGGGCGCCGTTGACGATCGGCACCTGGCGCAGGCGATAGCCGCCTGAGGTCGCCGACTTCTCGACGAACACCAGGTCGCCGACCTTCAGCCCCTTGGTCGCGTTGGCCCAGGCCATGTCCTCGCCGACGATGTTCCCCTCGCCTTCGCCCTTGACCAGCCGGACCTCGCCCGAGGCCGCGGTGACCACGGCCGGACGCCAGGCCCGGCGCTCGGCCGGCGGCGTCTTGGCGGCGGCGGCCTTTTCCCAGTCGGCGTCGAGCGTCTCGATATGGCCCCAGGCCCCGCGCCAGCCGTGGCGGCGGTCGTATTTCTCCAGGCCTTCCATCAGCGCCACCCGGGCCTCGGTCTGCAGCTTGGGATCCAGGGTGGTGCGCATGTAGTAGCCGCCCTCGTTCAGGCGCGGTCCCAGCGTGGCCATGCCGCGCTGGCGGACTTCCTCGACGAAGTAGTCGGCGTCGCGATAGGCCGCGCGCTTGGGTCCCGGCTGCACCACCAGGTCCTGGGCGATCGCCTTGCGGGCGTCCTCGCGGCTGACCCAGCCGAGATCGGCCATCTGACCCAGGATCCAGTCGCGCCGGGCCTTGGCCTTGGCCTTGTTGCGGATCGGATGATAGTTGTCCGGCCCCTTGGGCAGGGCCGCCAGGAAGGCGCACTCGGCCAGGCTCAGCTCCGGCAGCGACTTGCCGAAATAGTTGTAGGCCGCCGCCCCGACCCCGAACGAGCGATAACCCAGCCAGATTTCGTTGAGATAGAGTTCAAGGATCTGCTGCTTGGACAGCGACTGCTCCAGGCGGTGGGCCAGGATCGCTTCCTTGAACTTGCGGCCGACCGTCGCGTCGCTGGTCAGCAGCACGTTCTTGGCCACCTGCTGGGTGATGGTCGAGCCGCCCTCCAGGCGCCGCCCGCGCATGGCGTTGCCGACATTGTTCAGCATGGCCCGCGAGAAGCCGCCGACGTCGACGCCGCCGTGCTTGAAGAAATTGTGGTCCTCGGCCGCCAGGAAGGCCTGGGCCAGCTGCGGCGGGATCTGGTCGTAGGGCACGAAGATCCGGCGCTCTTTGGAGTATTCGCCGATCAGCGTGCCGTCCCAGGCATAGACCCGGGTGGCGGTCGGCGGCCGATAGTCCTGCAGCTCGCCGGCGTCCGGCATGTCGTGGAACAGCCAGGCCGCATAGATGGCGATGGCGAAGCCGGCTACGGCGATCGCCGACAGCACCGTGACGCCGGCGATGGCGATCCATCGGTCTCTAGGCTTCACGTCCACGCCACCTCCGTCGGGGGAGCGCCGTCGCCCGCTCCGTTCGAATCCTCTAGAGCGCGATCGGCAAAAACGTAAGCGGTTTTGTGACCCTGGCGCGCATCGGCCGGGGCGTCGACGAGGCTAACGCGCCGCCAGCTGGGTCTGGGCGGTGAAATAGGAGTCGATCGAGCCGGCGACCGCGTCCATCAGCCGCCCGCGGCCGGCCGCCGTCTTCAGCAGTTGCTCGTCGTCGACATTGGTGATGAAGCCCATCTCCAGCAGCACGGCCGGAACGTCGGGGGCCAGCAGCACGATGAAGCCGGCGTCGCGGTGGCTGCGGCGCAGCAGCACGGTCTCCTCGCCCACCGACTGCAGCAGGGTTTCGGCGAAGGCGGCCGAGCGATTCTTGGTGGCGCGTTGCGACAGGTCGAGCAGGATCTGGCTGACCGCCCGGTCGCGGCCGGGCAGATTGGCCTTCATCAGCCAGTCGTCCTTCTCCAGCACCCGCGCCACGCGGCCGGTGCCCTTTTCGGACAGGGTGTAGACGCTGGCCCCGCGGGTCCCGGCGTCAGGCCCCGAATCAGCGTGCAGTGAAATGAACAGGTCGGCGTCGGCGCGGCGGGCGACCTGCACCCGCGCCTCCAGCGGCACGAAGGTGTCGGATTGCCGGGTCATGACCACGGTGTAGCGGCCCGACTTCTCCAGCCGCGCCTTCAGCGCCTTGGCTGCGGCCAGGGTGACGTCCTTCTCGGCGGTGTTGGCGCCGGACGAGCCGGGGTCCTTGCCGCCATGGCCGGCGTCGATGACGATGACCTTCTTCAGCCGCAGGCCCGAGGGCCGCACCGGAACCGAGATCGTCGTCGGGGCCAGGGAGGCGGTCTGGACGGTCGGCGGCGCCTCGACCGCCTTCAGGTCGATGACATAGCGATAGGCCGCGGCGCCGTCGCCCGGCGGCAGCAGGAAGCGCCGGCGCACCTGGGCGTTGGCCTTCAGGTCCAGCCGCAGCCGCGCGCCGCCGGCGGCCTCGTCGATCGCCCAGCGCTCGACCAGCCCCTGCCCTGTTCCTTGCAGGTCGCCGGCCACGGTGACGTTGGGCAGGCCGATGACGACACGGCGGTCGAGCGCGCCGTCGGCCACCAGCTTGCCCGAGGCGGCGCGGTCGAGGTCGATGACGATGCGGGTTTCGGCGCGGTCGCCGCCGAACCGGACCTTCTGCACCCCGGCGGCCGGGGCCGGTCCCTGGACCGTGGCCACGGCCACGCCGGCCAGGGCCAGGCCGCCGACGATCATCGCCGCCCGCGCCCATCCGGTCCTGGTCGCCGAGATCAGAGCCCTAACCATTCCGTCCATCCGCCCCCGAGGCGCTCAAACTCAAAAACCGATATTCGCATTTCCGGGTAGAGAAACCATTAACCCCAACTGCGACATGGCCCCGCAGCGCGGCGCCGTCGAGCGCTTTTCTTTTGCGATACGATGTTGCTACACTATGCTCCGCGCGCTGAGCGCCGTGATCGTCATGGCGGTAAGCGTGAGCGGCTCCTATCTCGCGGACGCATCCTGCGTTCGTGGCCGGGGCCGCCGGACTGAAATGAGTTTGGGCGCGATTTACGGCGTGAGGCGCGAGGCCTTCGCCAGGATCGTCCCGCAGGGCCCGCGTCGGACCCTTAAGCCGTTCCGGCGTCGATGCTCCATCCGATCCGCGCCCCCCGGCGCGTTTAAGGAACACAGAAACCACAATGGGCTGCGCCGCACCCGACCGCCTTTGGCGACCGACCTTCCGCAACCGCTTCGGCGGAGCGACGGGCGGTGACGCGCGCGCCTTTCATTCATATCGGCGCCCGGGCTCAAACCCCGCCGCGCGCCGTGGAGATATCCTTTATGTCGAAGAAGATGTTGATCGACGCCGCCCACGCCGAAGAGACGCGTGTGGTGGTCGTGGACGGTACGCGGGTTGAAGAATTCGATTTCGAGAGCCAGACCCGCAAGCAACTCCGAGGAAATATCTATCTCGCCAAGGTGACCCGCGTTGAGCCCAGCCTGCAGGCTGCGTTCATCGAATATGGCGGCAACCGCCACGGCTTCCTCGCCTTCAACGAGATCCACCCGGACTATTACCAGATCCCGGTCGCCGACCGCGAAGCGCTGATGCGCGACGACTCGCACGACGACGAGGACGACCATCACCACGCCCGCGACGGCGAGAACGACGGCGACGCGGTCGACGACGAGGAAGACGCCGTCGAGGAAGAACTGGCGCGCCGCAAGCGCCGGCTGATGCGCAAGTACAAGATCCAGGAAGTGATCCGCCGCCGGCAGATCATGCTGGTCCAGGTCGTCAAGGAAGAGCGCGGCAACAAGGGCGCGGCCCTGACCACCTACCTGTCGCTGGCCGGCCGCTACGGCGTCCTGATGCCCAACACCGCCCGCGGCGGCGGCATCAGCCGCAAGATCACCACGGTCACCGACCGCAAGCGCCTCAAGAGCGTCGTCCAGGGCCTGGACGTGCCGCAGGGCATGGGCCTGATCGTCCGCACGGCCGGCGCCAAGCGCACCAAGGCCGAGATCAAGCGCGACTACGAGTACCTGCTGCGCCTGTGGGAGAACATCCGCGACAACACCCTGCACTCGATCGCGCCGGCGCTGATCTACGAGGAGGAAGACCTCGTCAAGCGCGCCATCCGCGACATGTACGACAAGGACCTGGAAGGCATCTGGGTCGAGGGCGAGGCCGGCTACAAGGAAGCGCGCGACTTCATGCGCATGCTGATGCCGAGCCAGGCCAAGAAGGTCTTCCCGTACCGCGAGCCGGCGCCGCTGTTCGTCAAGCACAAGATCGAGGACCATCTGGCCCAGATCTATTCGCCGGTCGTGCCGCTGCGCTCCGGCGGCTATCTGGTGATCAACCAGACCGAGGCCCTGGTCGCCATCGACGTCAACTCGGGCAAGGCGACGCGCGAGCGCAACATCGAGGCCACCGCGCTGAAGACCAACCTGGAGGCGGCCGAGGAGGCCGCCCGCCAGCTGCGCCTGCGCGACCTGGCCGGCCTGATCGTCATCGACTTCATCGACATGGATGAAGGCAAGAACAATCGCGCCGTCGAGAAGGTCCTCAAGGACTCGCTGAAGGACGATCGCGCCCGCATCCAGATGGGCAAGATCAGCGGTTTCGGCCTGATGGAGATCAGCCGCCAGCGTCGCCGCACCGGCGTGCTGGAAGGCACCACCCACGTCTGCGAGCACTGCGACGGCACCGGCCGGGTCCGCTCGGTCGAGTCCAGCGCCCTGGCGGCCCTGCGCGCGGTCGAGGTCGAGGCCCTGAAGGGCGGCGGCGCCGTCACCCTGAAGGTCAGCCGCCCGGTGGGGATCTATATCCTCAACGAAAAGCGCGCCTATCTGCTGCGCCTGCAGCAGACCCACGCCCTGTTCATCACCGTGCTGGTCGACGACGCCCTGCACCAGGCCGAGCACGAGATCGAGCGCACGGAGCTGGGCGAACGCCCCGCCCCGCAGATCTTCGCCCCGATCGAACCCGAGCCCGTCTATGACGACGAGGCGTACGAGGACGAGGACGAGGACGAGGACGAGGACGAGGACGAAGCCATCGAGGTCGAGGACGAAGCCGCCGACGAGGAGGACGCCGACCCCCGCGCCGCCCGTCCGCCGCGCGCCGAGCCGGCCGAGGACGACGCCAACGGCCGCCGCGGCCGCAAGCGCCGCCGTCGCGGCGGTCGCCGCGACGAACGCGACGAGGCTCCGGCCGAAGCCGAAGCCGCCGGCGACGAGGATGAGGACGAGGCCGACGGCGCCGAGCGCGTCGAGGGCGATATCGACGGCGAGGACGAGGAAGCGCGTCGCCGTCGCCGTCGCCGGGGCCGTCGCGGCGGCCGTCGCGGCGGTCGCGAGGACGGCGATCGTCCGGCCGACGTCTTCGCCTGGACCCGTCCGCGGGTGCCGTTCGGCGAGAATGCCTTCGTCTGGCACGATCCCGAGGCCCTCGACAGCCGCAACGGCGAACGCCGCCCGGCCAACGACCGGCCCGAGCGGACCGAGCGCGCGCAGCCGGCCGAGGCGCCGGTCGCCGAACGGGCGGAACGTCCCGAGCGCCCGGAACGCTCCGAGCGGAGCGGCCGTCGCGGTCGTGGCCGCGGCGAGCGCGGTGAAGGCGTCCGGACCGAGACGGCCGAGGCCGCCGAGGCGCCGCGCGCCGAACGCGTTCCCGCCCTGCGCGTCGACGCCGCCGACCTGGAGCCGGCGCCCCTGGCCCCGGCCGTGATCGAAGGCCCGCCGGCTGACATCTGGGTCGAGCTGCCGCCGTCGGAAGACGCGCCGAAGAAGGCCCGCCGCCCTCGCAGCCGCGGCCGCAAGGCGACCGAGGCGGAGGCTCCGGCCGAAGCCGAGGCCGCCGTGGTCGAGACGGCCGCTGAACCGGCTATTGTCGAACCGGTCGAGGAAACGCCGCTGGTCGCCGCCGACGTCGAGGTCGAGGCCCCCGCCCCGGTCGCCGTGTCTGCGGAACCTGTCGCCGCGCCGGTCGAACCGGAACCCGTCGCCGCGCCCGTGGCGGCCGAGCCCGACCCGGCCGAGATCTCGGCCCCGCCCGCCAAGCCCAAGCGCGGCTGGTGGCGTCGCGGCTGATCGGGAACAGAAGGTTGGCGGGGCCCTGGTCCCGCCAACCTTTGGACCTATATCCGCCAGACCGCTCCATCGACCCTGTTCCCAGGTCGTCGAGAACCGCGCTAGACTGCTTACTTGAGCGCGGGGGCGCGACCAGGAGAGCTTCGATGACCTCCCGTAGTTGGGCGGCTTCCAGGAGGTTTGGCGGCAAGGCGGGATCGGCGCTCTCGGCGCTGGCCCTGCTGGCGGCCACCTTGGTCCCCACGGCTTCGGCGCATGCCCAGGACGGCGCCCCCTTGATCCGCGACACCGAGATCGAGGAAATCCTGCATCGCGACGCCGACCCGATCTACGCGGCGGCCGGGCTGGATCCCAAGACCGTGCGCATCCTGCTGTTCGGCGACAAGGAGCTCAACGCCTTCGCCACCCAGGGCCTGATGATGGGCATCAACACCGGCCTGATCCTGCAGACCGAGACCCCCGACCAGCTGAAGGGCGTCATCGCCCACGAAACCGGACACCTGGCCGGCGCCCACCCCCTGCGGTCGGGCGAGATGATGAAGGCCGGCCTCAAGCCGATGATCCTGACCATGGGCCTGGGGGTCCTGGCCGCCCTGGCCGGGGCGCCGGACGCCGGGGCGGTGCTGATGGGCAACGCCTCCTATTTCGGCCAGCTGGGCGCCCTCGGCTACAGCCGCGATCAGGAATCCCGCGCCGACCAGGCCGGGGCCGGCTTCCTGGAGGCCACCGGCCAGTCGGGCCGCGGCCTGGTCGAGTTCTTCGACAACTTCCGCTACCAGGAGGTCTTCGACCAGTCGCGGCGCTTCGCCTATTTCCGCAGCCACCCGCTGTCGGGCGACCGGATCGACGCCCTGCGCAGCCGGGTCGAGAAGCTGCCGCACTACAATACCGTCGACAGCCCCGAAGACCTGGCCGAGCACGAAATCATGAAGGCCAAGCTGGAGGGCTTCATCAATCCCGGCGTGGCGATCGTGAAGTACAAGGAGACCGACAAGGGTTTCCCGGCCCGCTACGCCCGCGCCATCGCCTATTACCAGCTCAAGGAGCCCGACCGGGCCCTGAAGATCCTCGACGGCCTGATCGCCGAGAATGAGGACAATCCCTATCTGTGGGAGCTGAAGGGCCAGATCCTGTTCGAGTTCAACCGCGTCAAGGAGGCCGAAGAGCCCCAGCGCCGCTCGGTGGCGCTCAAGCCCGACGCGGCCCTGCTGCGGGTCAATCTGGGCCAGACCCTGATCGGCCAGAGCGATCCCAAGAAGGTCGAGGAAGGCATAGCCGAGCTGAAGCGGTCGCTGATCGACGAGAGCGACAATGCGGTCGCCTGGCGCCTGCTGGCCCAGGCCTATGACCAGCGCGGCGAGGACGGCCAGGCCCGGCTGGCCACCGCCGAGCAGTATTTCAACATGGGCGCCGTCCAGGAGGCCCGGGTCTTCGCCATGCGGGCCCGCGAACTGCTCAAGAAGGACAGCGTCGAATGGCGGCGCGCCACCGACATCGTCCTGACCTCCAACCCCTCCAACCAGGACCTCAAGGACCTGGCCAAGGAGGGCGCGGTCACCTCCGGCCTGCGGCGTTAAAGCCTTTCCGCGCCAGGCGATTTCTGGGGCATGATCGATCCGATACGACCGCGCCCGCCCGTTCCGTTCCCCGCAGAGACCCCTATGCCCCTGACTTCCCGTCCGCTGGCCCTGGCCGCCGCGGCCCTCGCCGCCCTCTCCCTGATCGGCTGCGGGCCGGCCAAGCCCGACAAGGCCTTCGGCGAGAAGGTGCGGGCCTATCTGCTCGAGAACCCCGAGGTGCTGGTCGAGGTCAGCGCCAAGCTGCAGGCCAGGCAGGCCCAGCAGGCCGCCGACAAGGCCCGCGGCTCGATCGGCCGCTACCGCCAGGCCCTGGAGCGCGATCCGCGCGACTTCGTGGCCAATCCGGACGGCGCGGTCACCGTGGTCGAGTTCTTCGATTACCGCTGCAGCTTCTGCAAGCTGGCCGCCCCCGAGGTCGTCGCCCTGATCCAGCAGAACCCGGACGTGCGCTTCGTGTTCAAGGACTTCGTGATCTTCGGCCACGATTCCGAGGCCGCCGCCCGCCTGGTCCTGGGGGCCAAGGACCAGGGCAAGACCCTCGCCCTGCACAAGCGCCTGATGGCCGAGAAGAGCCTGGATGAGGCTGGGGCGGTGCGGATCGCCCAGGAAATGGGGATCGACGTCGACAAGGCCCGCGCCGCCGGCGCCGCCCCGGCCGTCAGCCAGCACCTGGCCGACACCCACGGCCTGGCCCAGGCCCTGGCCATCGAGGGCACCCCGGCCTTCTTCGTCGGCAACCGGATGATCCCCGGCGCCGACATGCGGGCCCTGAAGCTGGCGATCGATGAGGCGCGTGCGGCGCAGGCCAAGAAGACCTGAACCGGCGGACACGGCTTTGCCGCCTCACGCGGAACGCCGCTGAAGGGTTGGGAGGGTGCGAAGCGCCCGGGCCTCGCCCGGAATAGCTTTGATGTTTGTTACCGTTTCGACGAAGTGCAGGCGCTTCGCGTGGAACCGTTATCCGGAAGCCTTCGGGTCGCGGATTCTTAACCCGCTCCGATGGAGGCCCCCGACGGGCGGAAGGCTGGCTGACCTTCCGGACCGCGCGGGCGATTTCAGCCCGCGCCTGCTGCGTTCGCCGGTCCCTCGCCGCCAGGGCTGCGTCCCATGGTTAGGGAGCCGACCCCAGGACCGCCGCGAGGCGTCACTGAAGACCACCGAAGAGCGCTTCCCGCTCGACCACCCCCAAGCGCCGCATCGGTCGCCGTACGTGCGCCCTCCCCGTGCTCTTGGGTGGGAGCATTATCGGGCCGGCCTGGGAGGGTGAGGACGGAAAAAAGTGAGAAAATCGCAGGGCGTTGATTTCGTTGGGCCTGACCAGCGCCTATCCCCGCAAACCGCGGGGATGGAGCGCAACTTTCCTTCTCCCCTTGCGGGAGAAGGAAAGCGCAGGCGGAAACCAAGCCGAGCCCGGCCCTCGGTTTCTCAGGCGCTTTGCGCTTCGCGCCCCTTGGCGAGGTAGGGCCGCACGAACATGTACAGGCCCGTGAACATCAGCAGGAACAGGGGCGGCAGCGGCGCGTAGGTCACCCACGGCGGCGGCTCGCCCAGCGCCCTGACGACGAAATTGGCGACGACGGTGGCCGTGAAGGCGATCGACAGCCAGCGGTGAACTTGACGGATCCAGGGGCTCAACGACAACTCCTTTGAAAAGATCGCGCGCCGCCTGGCGGCGCCCGCAGATGAAGGTCCGGCCTACCAGCGCGCCAGCTGGGTGATCTGGAGGAGGTTGCCGCAGGTGTCGTCCAGCTGGGCGATGGTCGAGCCCGTCACCGCGGTCGGCGGCATGGCGAAGTCGCCGCCGCGCGCCTTGATGCGCTCGTAGTCGCCCTGGACGTCGTCGGTCTGGAAATTGACCGCGGGCTGGCGGCGCTGGAACCTGGCTTGCTGGTAGGCCTTGCTCTCCGGACTGTCGTTGAGCGCCAACTGCAGTTCGGTTCCCTCCGGGTCCTCGGGCGAGACCACCGTCAGCCAGCGGAACGGGCCGTTGCTGAAATCGGCCTTCTTCGTGAAGCCCAGGATCTCGGTATAGAAGCCCAGGGCCTTGTCCTGGTCGTCCACATGGACGCTGGTCAGTTTGATCTTCATTGGTATTTCTCCGTGTATTTCGTTCTGAAGGCAGGACGGCCCCGACCGGCTTCAGTCCGCCGCCAGGACCTGGTCCAGCTTGTCGAAGAACTGCGCCCAGCCGGCCTTGGCGCCCCCGAAGGCCTGCTTCTGGGTCGGCCGGAAGCCCGACTGCTCCACCCGCAGGCGCGTGCCGGCGGCGGTCGGGGTGAGGGTGAAGGTCACCACGCTGCGCAGGTCGTAGGCCGCGTCGTCGTGGGCGAAGTTCCAGGTGTAGGCCAGCCGTTCGTTCGGCTCGACGACCAGGACCTCGCAGTCCAGCACCCCGCCCCACTCGCCGCGCAGATTGAAGCTGTGGCCGACCACCGGCTGGAAGTCGTTCTTCATCAGCCAGGCCTCGATCAGGTGCGGCTGGGTGAGCGCGCGCCAGAGCTTTTCGGCCGGATGCGAAAGCTCCCGCTCGACGACGACGGAGCGGGTTTCGGTGGCGGCGAGGGTCATTGGTCCATCCTGTTGAGCAGGTCTTCGAGATTGTCGAACCGCGCTTCCCAGAACCCCGCCATCTGGCGGGTCCAGTCGGTCAGCGGGGCCAGGGCGTCGATCTGGGCGCTGTAGTGGGTCTGCCGGCCGGCATGGCGGTCGTGCACCAGCCCGGCCTGTTTCAGGACCCCCAGGTGCTTGGAGACCGCCGGCTGCGAGACCCCGGCCCGCGCCGTCAACGCCCCGACCGTCTGTTCGCCATCGCGGCACAGCTGCTCGAAGATCCCCCGGCGGGTGGGATCGGCGAGGGTTCGGAAGAGGACGTCGTGAGCGACCGGCATGGGAAATCGATAACTCGTTGGCTATGGGTTTATTCATAATCACCGAGTTATGGGTCCGTCAAGACGACCATTGCCACTGGCCGGGCGTCCATCCCCTGATCGTCGACCGCGACACGGCGACGATTCCGCGCCTAATCTCGTCCGGTCGCACCACTTTCACATCGACGGCCTAAGAGCGTCCGAGTCCCTCCCTTTTCCGCCAGGCGCCCAAGCCGGAGCACCCCATGCCGTTCACCCGCCGCCGCTTCATGGTGACCGCTTCGCTGGCGGCGTTGAGCGCGGCGGCGGGAGGCTCGGCCCAGGCCGCCAAGCCTGGACGAGGGTCGATCCGCGATGTCGAGCACGTGGTCATCCTGATGCAGGAGAACCGCTCGTTCGATCACTATTTCGGGGCGCTGCGCGGGGTGCGCGGTTTCGACGATCCCCATCCGGCCCTCAAGCCGAACGGCGAGCCGGTGTGGATACAGAAGCAGCTGGACAAGGACGGCGGCGAGACGATCATGCCGTTCCGGTTGAACGCCGGCGCCAGCGCCGCCCAGTGCTTCTCGGGGCTCGACCACAGCTGGAAAGGCAGCCACGACCGCTGGAAGAACTACGACGTCTGGATGCCCGAGAAGGGCCCGATGAGCATGGGCCACTTCACCCGCGAGGACATCCCCTACTATTACGCCCTGGCCGACGCCTTCACGATCTGCGACGCCTATCACGCCTCGGTGCATGGGCCGACCGGCCCCAACCGCCTGTTCCTGTTTTCGGGCACCAACGGCCTCAGCGTCGGACAGGTCACGGTCTCGGCCGTCACCAACGACGGCTCGGATGACAACGGCTGCGCCGACATGGCCAAGGACGATCCGGCCTTCGCCGGCTATCGCTGGACGCCCTACGCCGCGCGCCTGGAGGCGGCCGGGATCAGCTGGAAGGTCTACCAGGAGTACGACAATTACAGCGACAATTCGCTGGCCTATTTCCCGATGTATCGCAACGTCGACCGAGGCTCACAGGCCTACCAGCGGGCCCGGGCCTGGGTGGCGGGCTCGACCCAGGAGAACGTCCCGCAGACGACGGGCCAGCACCTGGTCGACGCCTTCGCCGCCGACGTCGCCGCCGACGCCCTGCCCGCCGTGTCGTGGATCGTCGCCCCGTTCAAGCTGTGCGAGCACCCCGACGCGCCGCCGGCCTATGGCGAGACCCTGACCGCCCGGCTGATCGCAGCGCTGGGCGCCCATCCGGAGGTCTGGAAGAAGACGGTCTTCATCCTGAACTATGACGAGAACGACGGCTTCTTCGACCATGTGCCGCCGCCGATCCCGGCGATCCGGCCCGACCTCGGGGCCAGCACCGTCGACCTGCGCGGCGAGGACTATCAGGGCCAGCCGCTGGGCCTGGGCTTCCGGGTGCCGATGCTGATCGTCTCGCCCTGGACCCGCGGCGGCTGGGTCAATTCCCAGGTCTTCGACCACACCTCGGTGCTGCGCTTCCTGGAGCAGCGGTTCGGGGTGGCCGAGCCCAATATCGGCCCCTGGCGGCGGGCCGTGTGCGGCGACCTGACCTCGGCCTTCGACTTCGACATCTCGGAGGCGCAGCGGCGCGACACCTCGTGGCTGCGGGCGCTGCCCGACACCAGCGGCTACAAGGCGCTCAGCGACGAGTCCTGCAAGCTGCCCAAGGCCACCTACGCCCAGCCGCCGAGGATGCCGCGCCAGGAACCCGGCGTCCGGCCGGCCCGCCCCCTGCCCTACGATCTGGAGGTGACGGAGCATTGGGCGGACGGCGAACTGACCCTGCGGTTCGTCAATCGCGGCGGCGCCGGGGCGGTGTTCACGGCCTATCGCGACGGCGACGCCTCGGGCCCGCGCTACTACACCGTCGAGGCCGGCAAGACGCTGTCGGGCGCCTGGCCGGTGGCGCGGTCGGACAAGGCCTACGGCTTCACCGTCCACGGCCCGGACGGCTTCTATCGGGCGTTCCGCGGCGATCCGGCGGTCGCCGCGGCCCTTGAAATCGAGCTGCGGCCTGATCCGGCTGGGGGCCGGGTGCAGACCTTGCTGCGCAATCGCGGCGAGGCCCCGCTGGAGGCGGTTCTCACCGCCGGAACGGCCTCCCGGCGCAGCGCGGTCCCGGCCGGCGGATCGCACGCCGTCGTCCACGAGCTTTCGACGGCCGGGGGCCGGTACGACGTCTACGTCACCATGCCGGGATACGAGCGACGCCTGGCGGGACGGTTCGCCCCGACGCCGGCCGCAACGGCGTCGCATGGCGGGGCTAATACCAACGGCTCTTGAGTTCGACCGTTCTGGCCCTAACGGCTCGTCATCCCGGGCCTTGTGCCCGGGACCCATGGTTCAGCTGACGGTGAAGCGAAATGGCGTGCTTGCGCGCCACACCACCGCCCTTGCTGCGGACAGATGGGTCCCGGGCACAAGGCCCGGGATGACGGTGAAAAGGAGAAGCGCGCGGAGTCCAAATCGAAGGCCGTTGGTATAAGGCTAGACCCTCGCCATGATCCCCTGGATCAGCTGCGCCTTGGCGACGCTGTCCTCGTGGAGACGGCGGGCGAGGTCGCGCACGCCCGGGGGATAGGCGTCGCCGCCCTGGGCGATTTCGTCGGCGATCCGCTCGGTCTGCAGCAGATTGGCCCTGAGGATTTCGATGTGCTCGCCGGCGAGGCGCTTGGCCTCAGCCTGCAGCTGGCGAACCTGATCGCTCAGCCGGGCCGGCGCGCCAGCTTCGGTTTCCATCCGCCGGCTCGCCGTCACTACGCGAAGAGGTGCAGACATCACCGTGACTCCATTCCGCGCCGTGAACCTTCACGGCCATGGCGTCCTTCTTGCGGGACGGCGGCTGAACGCGCTGTGAGGCGTCGGTTAGCTGGCGTTCAGAAACCGCGGCCGATCGAGACGGCGGATCGGCGTCACCGTGGACAGGAACGCCTCCAGAAACCGCCAGCTGTCGGCGTCATGGTCCAGATGGTGGGTGAGCAGGCCCAGCGGCTCGTCCCACAGGCCCGCGCGCCGGCGCTCGGCCAGCAGGCGGCGGGCGCGGAGCAGGAAGCGCGCCGCGCCGCGGAACCGGGGCCGGGGCTTCCACCGCATCAGGTCAAGGTGGACGTCGACGCGGGCCGGCGCGTCCAGGCTGCGCCGTTCGCCGTAACCGGACAGCCCCAGGCCGTGAAGCGCCAGCGCCTTCTTCAGCGTCGGATGGACATTGTTCCAGGGCGGCACGAACAGGGTGGCGACCACCCCTGCCCGCCGGAAGACGTCGAGCGCGACGCCCAGTTCCAGCACGACGTCGGCGACCTCGTCGTGGTCATTGACCTCGCCGGCCGGCTTGCCCGACGGAGCGCGGTTTTCGTGGCGAAAGCCATGGATGGCCAGCTCGACGCCGCGGACCTGGCGGCAGGTCTTGGCCAGGGCCGCGATGTCGCCGTCCGGCACCGCGGCCAGGGTGAGCGGCGCGTCGAACCGGTTCGACAGCGTCAGCAGCCGGTCCAGCGCCGGGGTCGGCTGGCGCGCGTCGTCGTCCCGCCACCACAGCGCCGGCCAATGGCCGGCCGCCTTCCAGCGGGCCAGTTCGGGGCCGACGATGGCTTTGATCAGCAGGCGGTTGAGCAGCATGGGATCGAGGCCTAGGCCGGACGCCCCAGCCGCGCGTCCTCGGCGTCGAGATTGACAACGCTGTTTCCGCCGCCTCGGATCGTCTGGACGTCCTGGCTGTTCAGGAACCGGATTTCGCGGGCCTTCAGGTTCGACAGCAGCGGATAGAGCCCAGCCATGATCGCGATCAGGAAGCCCAGGTCGCCTTCCTTATAGCCCTGGCGGGACACATAGCACTTGTAGAACCGGCGCACGCCGCGGAACAGGTCGTCCCACAGGCTCTTGATCGCGCCGCGATCGGCCAGGTCCTGGCCGCGCAGGGCGGTGTAGCGGTTGAGCCGCTGGACCATGTCGGCGATGTCGTCGTCGACCTTGTGCAGGATCGCGTGGCTCAGCCGCCCGCCATAGACGCCGGTGAAGGTGGTGCCGGGATGGACGCGCTCGCTCTTCCAGCTTTTCACGCCCTTGCGGAACAGCCGGGCCACCGACGAGGCCCCGAACGAGCCGCCCCACCCGCGGCGCACCAGCCGTTCGCCGACGAAGTTGTCGACGGGAACCTGGTACCAGTCGCCGGCGTCTTCACGGGCGACGGTCTGGCGGATCTCTTGAGCCAGGGCCGGCGGCACGATCTCGTCGGCGTCCAGTTCGACGATCCATCGGCCCTGGCAGGCGGCCACTCCGGCCTCCTTGCGCAGGCCCTCGACGGGAAAGATCCCCGACACCACGCGCGCGCCCATCTGGCGGGCTATGGATTCAGTACGATCCGTGCAGCGGTCGGCGACCACGACGATTTCGTCGCAGAACGCCAGGCGCTCCAGGCACTGCGCAAGGCGCGCCTCTTCATTGTGGGCGCAGACCAGCCCCGACAACACAATCATGTAGACCCCCGACTTTGACCGCGCCTTTCGAGCACGGTCCCGTCATCAGGTAGACGGCGCCGAACGGATGAAACCTCAGAAGATTTCCACGTCGTTTTCACGCGCCCAAGGTGTGCGGTGCAGCAAAAAAGCTCAGAACGTCCGCAGGATATCGATGGTCCAGGTGCGCGGGCGCAGCGGCGTGACCTGACGCACCTGGCCGAAGCTGAACGGATTGCCGTAGGCGAAGGTGTCGCTCGACTCGTTGGCGGGATTGGTCACCGCCAGCGTCAGGTTCCAGCGCGGGCTTTCGAGGCGGGCTGACATCCGCCCGGTGACATAGCCGCCCATGGACGGGGAATACCGGCTGTCGAACGTCAGGCGCGACCGGCCGATATAGGCCAGCTCCGCGGTGGTCACCAGCCGCCGCTCATGCGCCAAGGCCCGCTGGTAGCGGCCCGTCAGGCCAGCGGAGACGTCGGGAACGCCCGGCAGGTCGCTCTGGGCCTGCGAGGCGAAATTGCTG
Organism: Caulobacter sp. LARHSG274; assembly: GCF_052871235.1. NCBI lineage: Bacteria > Pseudomonadati > Pseudomonadota > Alphaproteobacteria > Caulobacterales > Caulobacteraceae > Caulobacter > Caulobacter sp. LARHSG274. The sequence continues at coordinate 313,488 of NZ_JBIXJO010000003.1, forward strand.
TCCACCCTGGTCAGGCGCGGCCGGCTGAAGAGGGCGTTGGCCTCGAACGACAGGTTCGGATTGACCCGCGCGGCGCCCTCGATCTCCAGCCCCGTATTGCGGCCGTCGCCGACATTGGCGGTGTAGGACAGTCCCGACGGCAGGTACTGGTCGGTCTGGATGTCGGTCCAGATGTCGTGGAACAGCGCCGCGCGCAGGACGAGGCGGCCGTCCATCGGACTGACGCTGGCGCCGATCTCGTAGTTGCGCAGGTGATCGGGCTTGAACGATCCGCGCAGGGTCGACGGCGTCGTGACGCCGCCGGAGTTGAACCCGCCCGAGCGATAGCCCTCGGAGGTGAGCAGATAGACCAGGCCTCCGGCGCCCCAGGCGTGCTGCAGCGAGAGCTTTGGGGAAACCCCGGTGAAGCGGGCCTTTCGGTCCAGCGTCCGCGACTGGCCCGGCGCCGGCGCCTCGACCCGGGAGATCGTATGGATCGCGGATCGAAAGGCCCGGCCGCCCATGCTGGCGGTCCAGCCGCCGCCCAGATCGTAGGAAGCCTCGCCATAGACGGCCATTTCCCGACGCCGGTCGCGCCGGTTCTCCAGATAGATCAGGCGGGAGGGGTCGAAATAGGTGCGGATCCGCAACTCGCCTTCGCCGTCCTCCGTGCTCGCCAGGCCGTACAATCCGAGCAGGCCGCGAAAGCGGCCGCCGTCGGGCGAGGACAGCACCGCGTCCTCGACCAGGAGCCTGACCTTGCTGATCTCGTCGAAAAAGCCCAGGTCGACGCCGGTCGCGCTGAACCTGTCCAAGGTCGTAGTGGCTAGGGCCGTAGTGGCCAAAGCCGCGGTGGCGTCGTACCGGCTGGCGAAATGGTGGCGGACATAGCCGGTCGACGACTCGAACCGGCCCCAGTCGCCCGTTCCGGTGATCGTGACCGCCCCCTGCTGCAGGACGTTGTCATGGGTTTCGCGAACCTGGTTGGCGCGTCTTTGGCCGCCCAGGTTGGGTGTGGTGTACTGGCTGTCGGTGGCGTGAAGGTCCTGGCGCGCGGCCGACACCGTCACCGACCAGTTGTCGTCGATCAGGGTCGATATCGCCGCCCGGCCGCCGGAGCGGGTGGTGCGATCGACATTGGACAGGCGCAGGTTCACGTCGTCGACATAGCCGCCGTCCCGGTCGCTATAGACCGCCAGCCGGGCGGCGGCGCGTCCCGCGACCATCGGCAGATTGGCCACGGTCTCCAGCCGGCTGCTGGGCGAGCCCGATTCCGTCACCGCCCCGCCGACCAACACCGATCCGGACACCTCGTCCAGGACCGGCCGGCGCGACACGATGCGATAGACCCCGCTGAGCGATCCGCCGCCATACAGCGCGCCCTGGGGGCCGCGCAGGATCTCCACCCGGTCAACGTCGATCAGCCGCAGGTCCGGATCCGGGGCGTTGTAGGTCAGCGGGACGTTGTCGAGATAGGTGCCGACGGTCTGCTGGGTGCGGCCGGTGAAGGCCCCGTCCGACAGGCCGCGCAGCATGATCTTGTTGCGGGCCGCGCCGAGGTTGGTGGTGATGAAGCCGGCCGTCTGCTGGGAAATGTCGGTGGTGTCGACCGCGCCGATGTCGCGCAGACGTCCCGCCCGGATCACGCTGAGGCCGCCGGGCGCCGAACCCAGGCGGGTGGGTCGCTTGGTGGCGGTGACGATCACGCTGTCGATCGAAACCTCGAGCGTCGCGGTCGAAGCCAGCGGTGGCGCCGACGCGTGCGGCGCGGCCTTGACCGCCACGATGTTGACAGTGGCGTTGTCGAGGATCTCGTACCGGCACGGCGCGCCGGCGGTGACGGCGTCGAGCGCCTGGCGCAGGGTCAGGGACCCGAACACGGCGGGACTGCGGCCCGGGCAGGCCGAGGCGCCGCCGAGCGTCACGCGGGCCTGGACGCCAAGGTCGATCAGCGCCTCGGACCGAGCCTTGGCGGGGATGCTGAAATGGTGCTGCGCCGGCCCGGCCACCGCGACGCCCGCCAGGGCGAAGCTCGAGGCCAGCGTCAGGGCGAAGACCGGGCGGCGTCCGCGCAGGCCGAGCGTGATCGCCCCGAGCCAGCCGGGGTCGTCAGATCGATGTCGAAACGGGAGGCCCACGTCCGAAATGATCGCGCTCCAGCTCCAGGATGGCAGAGCTCAAGCTTCGCGCTTCGGACGATTCCGTTCTCGTCAGCAAGGCCCTAACGCGCCCGGATCACGATGGCGTCCTTGGTCTTCGTCGTCCGGACGGGAAGCAGATGTGACAGTCGATCGACCATCGCATCCTGATCATCGACGATCAACACGCCGGAAAGTCGCAGATTGGCGGTCCGCGCGTCGGCCAGCTTCACCGGACGCTGGAAAAGCCGGTTCAGGTCGCCGACGATCTGCGAAAGCGGCTGGTCGCGATAGATCAGCCGGCCTTGCCGCCAGCCCGCGACCTCGTCGGCCGCCACTGGCGCGACCCGCGTGTCCTCGGCCTGCCCCTCCCGGTGAGCGACCCCCTGCCCTGGCTTCAGGCGCAGCGGCGCGGCGTCAGGCGCGCCTGCACGCACCTCCACCAGGCCGCGCTGGACGCCCACGGCGACCAGGCCGTCGCGGCGGCGGACGTCGAACTGGGTGCCGACCACCCGCACCTGGGTGTCGCCTGCCTCGATCAGGAAGGGACGGCGGGGGTCCTTGGCGACGTCGAAGAAGGCCTGGGCGTCGTCCAGCCGGACGCGCCGGACATTACGCTCGAACCGTACGCTGAGGCGTGAGGCCGCGTTCAGCTCGATCCGCGTGCCGTCTTCCAGCGACACGATCTTCCGTTCGCCGACGCCGGTGGCGTAGGTGGTTTCCCGGCCGCCGAACAGGTCTGCGCCGTTCAGCAGGATGGCGCCGGCGACCAGGGTGGCGGCGATCGCCCCGCCCGCGGACCAGATCCAGGTACGCCGGGACGGCCGTCGCAGCGGAACCACCGTCGCGAGCGGCTTGTCGGGCGCGGCCTGGCGCTCGGCCATCCGGGCGTCCAGGTCCAGACGCTGGTCGAAGGCCAGGGCCGCGTCATAGGCGTCGGCGTTGGCCGGCGACGCCGTCAGCCAGGCGTCGAACTCGCGCCAGTCGCTCTCGGTGACCGCATCGCCCTGCAGGCGGACCAGCCAGTCGATCGCGATCTCGATATCCGTCTGGGACCGCGTCATGTCGCTCCGCCCGGGCGTCGCGCGACGCCCTCACAAGGATATGACGTCGCCGAGGGTCGGAAACCTCCGCATCTCCGGGTCCTGGCGACGAGATTCTTCATGACAATTTGGTCATCAACGCCTTGATGGCGGCGCTTACGTGCTTCTCCACCGAGCTTCGGCTGACGCCCATGGCGGCGGCGGTCTCGGCATGGCTGAGGCCGTCGAGCTTGTGCAGGGTGAAGGCCCGCGCAACCTGCGGCGGCAGGGTCTGCAAGGTGGCCATCATCACGCCCAGCCGCTGTCGGGCGGCGACCACGTCCTCGGCGGAAGGGATGTCGGCGACCTGATCCTCGCCCAGGGTGACGCCCTGCAGGCTGCGCCAGCTTTCGTCCCGGGCGCCGGTGCGCGCCTGGCTGCGCAGTCGGTCCAGCATCAGGTTGTTGGCCATACGAAACAGCAACGCCGAACCGTCGCCCGCGACGTCCAGGTCGTCCAGCGCCTGGATCTTGAGGAAGAGGTCCTGGATCAGGTCCTCGGCCTCGGCCACCGATCTGAGCCGAGCGGCGAAGACGCGCACCAGATTGGCCCGCTTCTCGCCGTACAGCCGGATCATCGGCGTGATCGATCGAGGGGAAGCGGACAGAAGACAGCCTCTCGGCGCGGCGGGGTTGCGAAGGCTGCAACCTACAGCATCGCGCGGAAAAGTGGACACCGGTTTTGCGCAAAAACGATGCGAAAGCAGAAACCTAGAGCAAGTCGCGCGAGTCCTCCACCGCCAAGCTTGCTCTAGGTTGCGTGCAAGCAATGGCCCAGCCTACTCCACAGCCAGCAGCACGTCGGAGGGGTCGATGACGGCGACGACCCGATCGCCGACCGCCGGCGTCGCCGGGGTCCGTGGAACGGTGGCGACCAGGGTCTTGCCCGCGCCCAGGGCCAGGCTGATCTCGCTGGCGGCCGCGCCGTCCTCGCGGTCGGCGACCACGCCGGCCAGGCGGTTACGATCGTCCGACCCCGCCGGTTCCACGGACGCCAGGCTGATGAAGCTGGACTTGATCAGGGCGACGGCCGGCTTGCCGACCACCAGTCCCAGGTCCTGGCGACTGCGGCGGGTGATCACCGAGACGATCTCCACCCCGTCGCCCAGCGCCAGGACGACCCTGGCGGTCACCGGGTCGTCGACGATGCGGGCGACCACGCCCCGCAAGGCGTTGCGGGCGCTGGTGCGCAGTCCCAGGCTCCAGATGAGGTCGCCCCAATCCTCGCCCGCCAGTCCCGCTTCCAGCCGGGAGAGCGCCGCGCCGATCTCGCGCTCCACCTCGCGAAACGCCCGGATCACCGCCAAGCCGCGCGGCGTCACCACCGCCGCCCCGCCGGCCCGTCCGCCGGAACTGGCCACGACCAGCGGCGCGTCGAACAGGTTGTTCAGCGCCTGCACGCCGTCCCAGGCCCCCTTGTAGCTGAGGCCCAGGCGCTTGGCGGCGGCGCTGATTGAGCCCAGCGCGTCGACCGCCTCGATCAGCGCGATCCGCTCCAGCCCGACCCGGGCCAGGGCGCCGCGCCGCAGGGTCAGGGAGGCGCTCAGGTCGCCATCGATCGGCATCAACACCCTCGCAAGGCGCGAACGGCGAATCGTGACGCCGCCCGCAAAGCTCGTTATGTAGGAACACTACATAACCCAACGCCCGCCGAGAACCCAACCATGCTGAACCGCCGCCCGTTGCTGGCCGCCGTGCTCGCCGTCGCGATGTCGCTGTCGACAGGCGCCGCCGCCCGGGCCGCCGAGGCCAAGGTCGCGGTCGCCGCCAACTTCACCGAACCGGCCAAGGCGATCGCGGCCCGTTTCGAGGCGGCGACCGGCCACAAGCTCGTGCTCAGCTTCGGATCCTCGGGCCAGTTCTACACCCAGATCGCCAACGGCGCGCCGTACGACGCCTTCCTGTCGGCCGACAGCGAGCGGCCGGCCAAGGCCGAAGCCGACGGCCTGGCGGTCCCGGGCACGCGCTTCACCTACGCTGTCGGCCGCCTGGTGCTGTTCAGCAAGACCCCCGGCCTGGTCGACGCCAAGGGGACGGTGCTGGCCAAGGGCGGCTTCGACAAGCTGGCGATCGCCGACCCCAAGGCCGCGCCCTACGGCCAGGCGGCCGTCGAGACCCTGACCAAGCTCAGGCTCTACGAGCCGCTGAAGCCGAAGATCGTCACCGGCGCCTCGATCACCCAGGCCTATCAATATGTCCAGACCGGCGCGGCCGAGCTGGGCTTCGTGGCGCTGTCGCAGGTGATCGACGAGAAGGGCGGCTCGCGCTGGCTGGTCCCGGCCGCCGACCACAGCGCGATCGACCAGCAGGCCGTGCTGCTCAAGACCGGCGCCGACAACGAGGCCGCCAAGGCCTTCCTGAAGTTCCTGAACGGCAAGGAGGCCCGCGCCATCATCAAGCGCTACGGCTACGAGGTGCGCTGAACCATGCTTTCGGTGCTGTGGCTGACGGTCAAGCTGGCGGGGATCACCACCGCCCTGCTGCTGGTCCTGGCCACGCCCCTGGCCTGGTGGCTGGCCCGCGGCCGGTCGCGATGGAAGGCCGCGGTCGGGGCCCTGGTCGCCCTGCCGATCGTGCTGCCCCCGACCGTGCTGGGCTTCTACCTGCTGATCGTCCTGGGCCCGCACAGCCCGTTGATGGTCCTGCTGCACCCGTTCGGCGTCCGCACCCTGGCCTTCACCTTCGAAGGGCTGGTGATCGGATCGCTGATCTATTCCCTGCCCTTCGCCGTCCAGCCGCTGCGCAACGCCTTCCTGGCGATCGGCGACGAGCCGCTGGAGGCGGCGGCCACGCTGGGGGCCTCGGGCTGGAGCGCCTTTCGCCGCGTCGCCCTGCCCCTGGCCCTGCCCGGCTACGCCGTCGCCGCCATCCTGGCCTTCGCCCACACGGTCGGCGAGTTCGGGGTGGTGATGATGCTGGGCGGCGGGATCCCCGGCGAGACCGAGGTGCTGTCGATCGAGATCTACCGCCTGGTCGAGGCCCTGGAATGGGACAAGGCCCATGTGCTGGCGGGTCTGCTGCTGGCCTTCGCCTTCCTGGTCATGCTCGGCCTGCTGATGATCGAGCGTCGGGCGACCAAGCCGTCGCGGGTTTGAGCCGGGCCGAGCGCCTCACTTCAGTCGCAGCGTCAGCCCGGCCATCACCAGGACCACCGCATCGGCCGCCTGGGCCAGGGCCTGGTGCAGCCGCCCGGCCTCGTCGCGGAACCGGCGGGCCAGGGCGTTGTCCGGCACGATGCCGAAGCCGACCTCGTTGGACACCAGCCATAGGGTCCCCTCGAAACGCCCCGCCGCCGCGACCAGCTCGGCGGCCGCCGCGGCCAGGTCACAGTCGTCCAGCATCAGGTTCGACAGCCACAGGGTCAGGCAGTCGACGACCACGACGTCGTCCGCGCCCAGTCCCTGCAACGCGCCTGCGATATCGCGCGGCGCCTCCAGCGTCGTCCAGGCGGAGCCGCGGTCCTGGCGGTGGCGGGCGATGCGCTCGGCCATCTCGGCGTCGAAGGCCTGGGCCGTGGCGATCATCACCAGCCGGCCGCCGGTTTCGCCGGCCCTGGCCTCGGCGGCGGCCTGGGCGAAGGCGCTCTTGCCGGATCGGGCTCCGCCCAGGACGAGGGTGAACGGCAAGGCGTGCTCCTGATTGACGGTGTGCGGCGCAACATATAGTGCAGCTGCCGCGACAGGTTCCTCGAAAGAGGATGAAAAGGGAACTCGGGTGCGAAACCCGGGCTGCCCCCGCAACTGTAAGCGGCGAGCCCGCGCGTCATAAGCCACTGACTGCTGTCTTCGGAGAGCGGCTGGGAAGGCGACGCGCACCGGCATTGACCCGCGAGCCAGGAGACCTGCCCGTCGCAGTCGTCCTTCGTCCGGCCGGGGTGCGCCGTACGATGGGGTTGTTTTCCCCCGAGGCGACATCGTCAGGCCGGTCCGATCTTCGGGCCAGCCTTCGTTGCTGCGCACGGAGGATTTGAAAATGCGCTCGATTTCCGTTCTGGCCCTGGTGGCCGCCCTTCCCGCCCTCGCCCTGCCCGCCCATGCGCTCGCGGCGGACGTCGACGCGCCGACCGAAGTCGATCAGATCGTGATCACCGCCGGCCGCACGGCCGACAAGCTGTCGGAGGTGCCGGTCGCCATGACGATCATCACCGCCGAGACGCTGCGCCAACGCCAGGTCGTCGTCGTATCCGACATCCTGTCGCGCACGCCGGGCGTCAGCGTCACCCGCAATGGCGGCGTCGGCGGTTCGACCCAGGTGCGCATCCGCGGCGCCGAGAGCGAGCAGACGGCGGTGCTGATCGACGGCGTCAAGCTTAACGATCCCTCCTCAACGGGCGGCGGCTACAACTTCGCCACCCTGCTGGCGGGTGACGTCAGTCGTATCGAGGTGTTGCGCGGTCCTCAGTCCACCCTGTGGGGCAGCCAGGCCATCGGCGGCGTGGTCAGCATGATCACCAAGACGCCCGACGGCCCGCTGTCGGGCGACGCCACGGTCGAGGGCGGCTCGCGCGCCACCGCCTACGGCCGCGCGGGAGTCGGGGCGGGCGGCGACTGGGGCGGCTGGCGACTGGCGGCTGGTTCCTACACCACCGCCGGTATCTCCAACTTCGACCAAGCCATGGGCGGCAAGGAGAAGGACGGCTACCACAACACCTCGGTCAGCGGCCGCCTCGACGTCAACGTCACCCGTGACATCGCCCTGGACGCGCGCGCCTCCTACGCCGCCAGCCGCAACGAGTTCGACGGCTCCTCGCCCGCTCCCCCCTATGGCCCGAGCGACAGCAGCGAGTATGGCAAGACCAAGGAATTGGTGAGCTATCTGGGCGGCCGTCTGTCCAGCTTCGACGGCGCGCTGAAGAGCCGCCTGGGCTTCAGCTACACCCAGACCGATCGCGACAACTACGACCCCACCCTGACGCCCGCCAAGACGTTCGACGCCCGCGGCACGGACAGCAATCTGGAATACCAGGGCACCTGGACGATCAACCCGACCTGGCGTGCGGTGTTCGGCGCCGCCACCGACCGTTCATGGTTCCGCACGGCCTCGTTCCCCTACGACCCGACGGGCAGCCGTCACGCGGTCAGCATGGACAGCGTCTATGGCCAACTCCAGGCCAAGCCGGCCGAAGGCCTGACCCTGACGGGCGGCGTGCGCCATGACGACCACGACACCTTCGGGGGCGCCACGACCTATCAGGCCGGCGCCACCTGGACGCCGAACGGCGGCGCCACGGTGTTCCGCGCCAACTATGGCGAGGGCTTCAAGGCGCCGTCGCTGTATCAGGTCTACAGCCCCTACGGTGATCCCAATCTCAAGCCCGAGGAGGCCAAGAGCTGGGACGTCAGCGTCGAGCACAGCCTGCTGGACCGTCGCCTGCGGGGTTCGATCACCTATTTCAGCCGCGACACCAAGAACCAGATCGACTTCCTGTCCAACAACACCCCGCCCAACTACGGCGGCTACGCCAACACCGCCAAGACCAAGGCCGACGGCGTCGAGATCGAGGGCAGCTTCGAGGTCAATGCGCTGCTGACCCTGTCGGCCAACTACACCAACATGGATGCGATCAATAAGTCGGCCGGCCCCAACTACGGCAAGGACCTGGCGCGCCGGGCTGGAGAATCCGCCGCCGCCAACGCCGACCTGTCCCTACCGAACGGCCTGACCGGCGGCATCAGCCTGCAGTACGTCGGCCATAGCTTCAACAACGCCTCCAATAGTCAGCGATTGAAGAGCTATGTCCTGACGGACGTGCGGATCGCCTATCCCATCAACGACACGTTCGAACTCTACGGTCGGATCGAAAACCTGTTCGATCAGCAATATGAGACGATCCGCACCTACGGGACCCTGGGTCGCGGCGCCTTCGCCGGCGTTCGAGCCAAGTTCTAGCCATGGCGACGCCGGCGGCCCTTCTCGGCCACGGCGGTCGCCTCGGCGCGGCGCGGACGGCCTGGCCGACCGCGCCGACGCCCTGGCTGGACCTGTCGACCGGGATCAATCCCCGTCCCATTCCGCTTCCGGACCTCGGGCCGCAGGCCTGGTCGCGCCTGCCCGATCCCCAGGCCCTTCGCGCCCTGGAACAGGCCGCCGCGACGGCGTTCGGGGTCGATGATCCCGCGCGGGTCGTGGCGGCGGGCGGCAGCGAGACGCTGATCCGCCTGCTGCCCCGCCTGCTGACCGCCCGGCGGGTCGCCATCGGGGCGCGCACCTATGGCGGCCATGCCGAGGCCTGGCGAGCGGCCGGCGCCGAGCTGGTCCCAGTCGACGATCCGGCCGCCGACCTGCGCGTGCTGGTCAATCCGAACAATCCCGACGGCAGCGCGCTGTCGGCGGACCAGGTCGTCGGCCTGACCGACGGCCCGCTGCTGGTCGACGAGGCCTTCGTCGAGACCGATCCGGGCCTGTCGGTCGCCTCCCTGGCCGGCGCGGCGGGCCACCGGCGGCTGATGGTCCTGCGCTCGTTCGGCAAGTTCTACGGCCTGGCCGGCGTCCGCCTGGGCTTCCTGGTGGCCGAACCGGCGCTGGCGGCGCGGGCCCGCCAGGCGATCGGCGACTGGCCGGTGTCAGGACCGGCCATCGCCGCGGGCCTGGCGGCCTATGCCGACCCGGCCTGGGCGGACGACACCCGCCGGCGCCTGGTCGCGGACGCCGCGCGCCTGGACGCCCTGCTGGGCCGATCCGGCTTCGAGATCGTCGGCGGAACCTCGCTGTTTCGCCTGGCGCGGGCGGCCGACGCGCCGCGCCGCTTCGAGATCCTGGCCCAGGCCGGGATTCTCACCCGCCCCTTCGCCTGGGACGAGACGCTGCTCCGCTTCGGCCTTCCCGGACCGCAAGCCGACTGGCTCCGCCTCGCCGACGCCCTGGAGAGATTTCGATGAGCGATGATCAAAACGCCAAGCACGCCGAAGCGATGCGCGCCCTCAAGGCCGAGCGCGATGCGCTGATGGAGACCAAGACCCTCGAAAAGGGCCTGCTGCTGGTCCACACCGGCGACGGCAAGGGCAAGTCCTCGGCCGGCTTCGGCATGGTCGCGCGCCATCTCGGCTGGGGCCTGAAGGTCGGGGTGGTGCAGTACATCAAGGGCAAGTGGAAGACCGGCGAGCGCCTGTTCTTCAGCAAGTTCCCCGACCAGGTCCGCTACGAGGTGATGGGCGAGGGCTTCACCTGGGACACCCAGGACCGCCAGCGCGACATCGCCGCCGCCCAGGCCGCCTGGTTGGTGTCCCAGCAGATGATCGCCGATCCCAAGCTGGATTTCGTGCTGCTGGACGAGATCAACATCGCCCTGCGCTACGACTATCTCGACATCGACGAGGTGGTCGAGGTTCTCAAGGCCCGTCCCGACGACAAGCACGTCTGCCTGACCGGCCGCAACGCCAAGCCGCAACTGCTGGAGATCGCCGACCTGGTCACCGAGATGACCCTGGTCAAGCATCCGTTCGAACAGGGCTTCAAGGCCCAGCGCGGGGTCGAGTTTTGACCGACCTGACCCGGCGGGCCGCGGTCGGCGCGGGGCTGGCCGCCGGCCTTTCTGCGGGACCCGCCGCCGCCCGCGCCCTGCCCCGCGTGGTCTCGCTCAACCCCTGCCTGGACGCGGTGCTGGTCCATGTGGCCGACCGGGCCCAGATTCTGGCCCTCAGCCACTACGCCCGCGACCCGCAGCAGTCGACCATCGCCGCCGTCGCCCGCACCTTTCCGATCACCTACGAAAGCGCCGAGGAGGTGATCGCCCTGCGGCCCGACCTGGTGCTGACCGCCGCCCATTCGTCCCTGGCCACCCGAGCGGCGCTGACGCGGCTGAACATCCGCACCGAGCTGTTCAAGGTGCCCAACAGCTGGGTCGAGAACCAGGCCCAGATCCGCCGCATCGCCGCGGCGGTCGGCCATCCCGACCGCGGCGAGGCGCTGATCGCCCGGGTCGAGGCGGCGATGACCGCGGGCGCGCCGCGTCCCGGCGCGCGGCCCGTCACCGCCCTGGTGTTCCAGCCCAACGGCTTCGCCGCCGGCCACGGCACCCTGGTCGACGAGATGATGCGCCGGGCCGGGTTCGTGAACGTCGCCGCCCGTTATGGCCTGAAGAAATGGGGCAATGTCTCGCTGGAGCGCCTGCTGGGCGATCCGCCCGAAGTGCTGCTGGCCGGCCAGGCCGCCCCCGGCGCGGCGACCTGGGCCGAGCACATCCTCAACCATCCGGCCCTGGCCAGCCTTGGCCCGCGCATGACCCGGGCGGTTTTTCCCGAACGGCTGCTCTATTGCGGCGGGCCGGTGCTGATCGACACCGCCGCGGTCCTGGCCACGGCCCGCCGGCAGATTCTCGGAGCGGCGGCATGACCGGCAAGCGTTTCGCGCAGCTGGGCGGTCTGGCCGTCCTCGTCCTGCTGCTGGCCGGCCTGTCGCTGATGGCCGGCCGGGTCTGGGCCCCGTGGAGCGCCTGGACCGACCACAGCGACCCGCGCTGGGCGATCATCTTTTCGCTGCGCCTGCCCCGCACCCTGCTGGCCATCGCGGTCGGCGCGGCCCTGGGCCTCTCGGGGGCGGCGATGCAGGGCTATACGCGCAACCCCCTGGCCGATCCCGGCGTGCTGGGGGTGTCTTCGACGGCCGCCTTCGGGGCGGTGATGACCATGTATCTGAGCGTCGGGACGAGCGCGCCGTGGATGCTGTTCGCGGCGGCCATGGCCGGGGCCGGCCTGGGCGTGGCGGTGATGCTGCTGATGGCCGGTCAGGTCGGCGGGACCGTCACCTTCATCCTCGCCGGCATGATCCTCAATTCGGTGGCCAGCGCCGGCGTCGCCCTCGGGCTGAGCCTGGCCCCCAGCCCCTGGGCGGCCCAGGAGATCATCAACTGGCTGCTGGGCTCCCTGGCCGACCGCAGCGTCGAGGACCTCTGGCGGGCCCTGCCGTTCATCGTCGTCGGCTGCGGCCTGCTGCTGCCGCTCGGCCGGTCCCTGGACGCCCTGACCCTGGGTGAGACCGGGGCCCGGGCCCTGGGGATCAACCTGAATCGGACGCGGGTCCTGCTGGCGGTCGGGGTCGGCATGGCCACCGGCGCCAGCGTGGCGGTGACCGGCATGATCGGCTTCGTCGGCCTGATCGTGCCGCACCTGGTGCGGCCGCTGGTCGGCCACCGGCCCGGCGCGCTGCTGGCCCCCAGCGCCGTCGCCGGCGCCGCCCTGGTCCTGGCCGCCGACATCGTCGTGCGGCTGACGCCCTCGGCCGCCGAGGTCCGGCTGGGCGTGGCCATGGCCGCCATCGGCGGGCCGTTCTTCCTGGCCATGCTGGTCGCGATGCGCCGGAGGCTGGCGTGAGCGCGGCGAGCGACGGCGCGCTGGTCGCCGACAACCTCGTCGTGGCGTTCGGGGGCCGGACGGTGCTGGACGGCGTCTCGGCCCGCTTCCGACCGGGCGAGGTCACCGCCATCGTCGGCCCCAACGGCGCGGGCAAGTCGACCCTGCTGGCCTGCCTGGCGGGTCTGCGCACGCCCGACGCCGGGCGGACCCTGCTGGACGCCGCGCCGGTCCTGTCGATGCCGCATCGCCAGCGCGCCCGGCGCATCGGCTTCCTGCCGCAGACGCCCGAGATCGCCTGGGCGGTGGACGTCGAGACCCTGGTCGGCCTGGGCCGCACGCCGCACAGCGGGGCGCGTGGCCTGAGCCGGGCCGACCATCTGGCCGTCGACGCCGCCCTGGCGCGGACCCGCATGACGGCCATGGCCCGCCGCGACGTCACCACCCTCTCAGGCGGCGAGCGGGCCCGCGCCCTGCTGGCCCGGGTGCTGGCCGGAGACCCCGCCTGGCTGCTGGCCGACGAGCCCCTGGCGGGACTGGATCCCGGCCACCAGCTCGACGCCGTCGACCTGCTGCGGGCCTTCGCCGCCGAGCACGGCCGGGGCGTGGTCATGACCCTGCACGACCTCGGCGTCGCCCTGCGCCTGGCCGATCGGGTGGTGGTGCTGCAGGGCGGGCGGCTGATCGCCGACGCCGCGCCGCTGGAGGCCCTGACCCCCGCGGTCCTGGCCCAGGCCTATGAGGTCGAGGCGGCGATCGTGCCGGGCTCGGCCGGACCGCTGATCGAACTGATCGGCCGCCGGCATGGCTGAGCCGCCGCCCTGGCCCTGGCCTGGGATCGTGGTCCTGGCCCTGGGGCTGGAGGCGGCCTTCGGCTATCCGGCCTGGCTGCAGCGCCGCCTGCCGCATCCGGTCGCCTGGCCCGCGGCCTTGATCGAGGGGCTGGAAAAGCGCTGGAACCGTCCGGACTGGACGGACGGCGCGCGCCGCGGACTGGGCGTCGTGCTCGTGCTTCTGGTCGTCGGCCTCGCGGTCGGGCTCGGCCTGGGCCTGCATCGCCTGCTGGGACACGGATTGGGTCTCGCCGCGATCGCCCTGGTCGCCACGGTCGGCCTGGCCCAGCGCAGCCTGCACCAGCATGTCGCCGCCGTCCTGGCCCCGCTGCGGGCCGGCGACCTGCCGGCCGCCCGGACGGCGGTGGCGATGATCGTCGGGCGCGACACCGCCGACCTCGACGCCGAACAGGTCGCCGCCGCCGCCTTGGAAAGCCTGGCCGAGAGCTTCAACGACGGGGTCGTCGCCCCGGCCGTCTGGCTGCTGGCCGGCGGCGTGCCGGGCCTGTTCGCCTACAAGGCCGTCAACACCGCCGACAGCCTGATCGGCCACCGGGAGCCGCGCTGGCGGATGTTCGGCTGGGCGGCGGCCCGCACCGACGACCTCCTGAACCTGATCCCCGCCCGGCTGGCCTGCCTGCTGATCGTGCTGGCCGCCGGACGCCGGGGCGGCGGCGCCTGGCGGATCCTGCGCCGCGACGCCCGACTTCACGCCTCGCCCAACGCCGGCTGGCCCGAGGCGGCCATGGCCGGCGCCCTGGGCGTACGGCTGGGCGGCGAGGCCTGCTATGACGGCGTTCCCGCCGCCCGCCCGACCTTCGGCGACGGCCGTCCTCCCACCGTCCAGGACCTGGACGCCGGCCTGGCGCTCTACCGCCGCGCCTGCGGCCTGCTGTGGTCGATCCCGCTGCTGATCGGCCTGGCCCAGGCGCTGGTCCGATGATCCCGATCCCGCCCGCAAGGACCTCGTCATGACCTTTCTTTCCACCGCCATGGCCGCCATCACCCCCGTCGACGCCGCGCTCGAGCCGCAGCTGCGCGCCCGCCTGAACGCCAAGGCCAAACCGCCCGGTTCGCTGGGCCGGATCGAGGACCTGGCGGTGCGGATCGGACTGATCCAGAACCGCCTCGATCCGCGCATCGCCCGCACCGACCTCTATGTGTTCGCCGGCGACCACGGCCTGACCCAGGAAGGCGTCTCGGCCTATCCAGCCAGCGTCACCGCCGCCATGGTCGGGCTGTTCCTGTCCGGCCGATCCAGCGTCAGCGCCTTCGCCAAGGCGTCCGGCGTGCGGGTGCGGGTGGTCGACGCCGGGGTCGACGCCGACCTGCTCAGCCATCCCGACCTGGTCGCCGCCAAGATCCGCCGTGGCACCCGCAACGCCGCCCGCGAGCCGGCCCTGACCGCGGACGAGGTCCTGAAGGCCCTGTCCACGGGCTTCGACATCGCCCAGGCCGCGGCGGCCGACGGGGCCGATGTCATCGCATTGGGCGAGATGGGCATCGGCAACACGGCGTCGGCGGCCCTGCTCATGCATCGCCTCGCCCTCGCGCCGCTGGACGACTGCGTGGGCCAGGGCGCGGGCCACGACGCCGAGGGCCTGGCCCGCAAGCGCGCCGGGATCGCCCGCGCCGCCGCCCGGTCCGACGCCAGCGCCCCCCTGGCGGTGCTGGCCGAATTCGGCGGCTGCGAGATCGCCATGATGGCCGGAGCGGTGCTCGGCGCGGCGGCGGCGCGGCGAGTGGCGCTGATCGACGGCTTCATCAGCACGGCGGCGGCCCTGGCGGCGGTGCGGCTGGTCCCGGCCGCCCGCGACTATTGCGTGTTCGCCCACGGCTCGGCCGAGCGCGGCCACCCGCTGATGCTGCAGGCCCTCGGCGCGCGGCCGTTGCTGGATCTCGACCTGCGGCTGGGCGAAGGCACCGGCGCGGCCCTGGCCGCCCCGCTGCTGGTCGCCGCCGCCCATCTGCTCACCGATGTGGCGACCCTGGCCGACGTGCTGGCGGAGCCGGGCTGATGCCGCGCCAACTGAAGCTGTTCTTCTGCGCGGTGCAGTTCCTGACCCGCCTGCCGACGCCGGCCCTGGCCGATTTCGAGCCGGGCTGGATCACCCGCTCGGCGCGCTATTTCCCGCTGGTCGGCCTGCTGGTCGGCGCGGCCTGCGCCGGGGTGCTGCTGGCGGCCGGACAGTTGTGGAGCGGCCCGCTTCCGGCCCTGCTGGCGGTAGCGGCGGGGGTGCTGATCACCGGCGGCTTCCATGAGGACGGCCTGGCCGACACCGCCGACGGCCTGGGCGGCGGCCAGACGCCCGACCGGCGCCTGGAGATCATGAAGGACAGCCGGATCGGAACCTATGGGGCCCTGGGCCTGGGCCTGGCGCTGGCGATCAAGGTCGCCGTCCTGGCCGCCCTGCCCCCGGCCACGGCCGCCCTCGCCCTGGTCGCCGCCCATGGCGCCGGCCGCGCGGCGGCGGTGGCGGTGATGGTGGCCGGACGCCATGTCAGCGACCCGGCCACGGCCAAGTACAAGCCGGCCCCCGACGGCGTCCGGCCGGCGGAACTGCTGGTCGCGGCCCTCCTGGGCCTGTGGCCGCTGGCCTTGCTGGGCTGGCCCGGCCTGACCGGCGCGGCGGTCGGGGCGACCCTGGCGGCGGTTGTGGCCCTGACAGCCAAGCGCTTGATCGGCGGCTATACCGGCGACGTGCTGGGCGCGGTCGAGCAGGTCTGCGAACTGGGCGTGCTGCTGGGCGTCGCGGCGACGGCGTCGGCCCGATGACCCTGCTGGTCTGCCCGCTCAGCCAGGTCGAGACGGTCCGGGCCGCGCACCGGCCTTCGCACCTGGTCAGCCTGCTGTCGCCGACCTCGACGGACGAGACCTGGCCGGCCTGCGACCCGGGCGACGCGCATCTGAAACTGGCCTTCCACGACATCGCCGCGCCGCGCCCCGACCTGGTCGCCCCCAGCGCCGAGATGGTCGCCCGCCTGCTGGACTTCGCGGCCGGCTGGGACCCGGCCCGGCCGATGCTGGTCCATTGCTGGGCCGGGGTCAGCCGCTCCACGGCGGCGGCCTTCATCATCGCCTGCCAGCGCGCCCCCGGGCGGTCGGCGCGCGACATCGCCCAGGCCCTGCGCGCCGCCGCGCCCTACGCCACCCCGAACCCGCTGATGGTCGCCCTGGCCGACGCGGCGCTGGGCGCCGGCGGCCGGATGTCGGCGGCGATCGCCGAGATCGGCCGCGGCGCCGACACCTTCGAAGGCGCCGTGTTCGAGCTGCCCCTAAGGTAAAGCTTTCATCCGCGCCGTTTTCCTTCGGCGCGGATGAAGCTTAGCCGTTCTACTTCGCGTATCGCGCCGCCACCGGGGCGTAGCGATCCCAGACCTGGCCGTCGCTGACCGAGCGCAGCAGCTTGACGTATTCGGCGTGCGACCAGGCCAGGGGCGTGGCCGAATCCGTGCCCTCGCCGCGGACATAGCTGCGGGGATTGGCGCCGACCCCGTCGAAGACCTGTTCGGGGATCAGCAGGCCGTCATTGGCGAACAGCTCCATGGCCTTCACATAGCGGTCGCGGATCGCCTGGATCGCCGCGGCGCTCGGCTTGCCCTTCAGTCCGGCCAGGGCCAGTTCGTAATGGCCGCGCTCGCCGGTGAAGATCGGCCAGACCCGGCCGCGCTGGCCCGCCGCCATCCGGCCGCCGATGCCGTAATTGGCCCCGGTCCGGGCGTCCTCGCCATAGCCGTCGACGTCGTAGCGCCGCCAGCCCGGGAAGGTCCCCGCCACGCCCGGGAAGCTGAAGTCGTAGCGGACGCGGTAGAGGTCGGGCCGGCCGGCGTCGTCGAGCTCCGGCAGGCTGGCGACGATGTGGGCGTCGTCGGCCCGGCGCACGCCATAGCGCACCAGCTCCAGGAAGCCGCCGTCGACCACCTGGTCCTCGGGCGGGGCGACCTGGCCGTTGGCGGCGTCGATCAGGCCGTGGTCGTTGGGATCCTCGTTCTTGTTCAGGCGCAGGAAGTAGCGGCCGTCGCCGAACGGGCCCTTGGTGGTGAACATCCGCGCCTCGACCTTGGCCGAATAGGCGTCGGCGGTCTTGCGGTAGCGGGCCGCCCCGGCCGCGTCGCCTGCAAGTTCGGCGATGTCGCCCGCCGTCACCAGGCCGGCGATCGTCGCCGCCGTGGTCGAGGGCGAGTAGCCGCCCTGCTCTTCCCAGCGCTCCTGCTGGGTGAAGGGCGGCCGGATGGTCTCGTGGTTCCAGCCGACCCCGACCTTGCCGCCGTCGACCAGGAAATCGGCGGCCGGCTTGATCATCCGGCCGTAATAGGCCTTCAGGTCGGCCTCCGGCAGCCAGCCCAGCTTCCACAGCTTCCAGCCCAGCATGATTGGCATGGCGGTCTGGTCGAGCTGGACGCCGACCCATTCGGTCGTGCCGTCCACCCAGGTCTTCTGCAGGAACCAGCCGCCGACGCCGGTGTTGCCCGGAGTCGTCGCCTTGACCTGGACCTGCGGCAGGTAGCGGAAGGCGGCCAGCGGCGTCTGGCGATCGCCCAGCGCCGCCAAGGCCATGGCGCACTGGTAGAAGTCGCGCGGCCAGACGGCCTTGTAGCCGGTCGAGGGCTTGCTGGCGTCGACCGTGTCGCCCCAGGGGTTGGACAGCGAGGCGATCAGGGCCCCGGCATAGGTGCGGTCCTCCTGCACCTTCAGCATCAGGGCGCTGGCCTGGACCAGCTTGCCGCCGTCCTCCGAGGCCTCGCGCAGGCGCGGCAGCTCGGTCAACGAGGCCAGATAGTCCTCCCAGCCGACCCGGTCGCCCTCGCCGTTATAGCGGGCCAGGACCTCGTCATAGCCGGTCTTCAGGGTGGCCGAGGCGGCCCGCTCGGCGGCGGCGCCGTCGCCGCCGAAGCCGATGGCGAAGTCGTAGGTCGCCTCGCCGGACGCCTGATCCGGCAGCTGGGCGGCCAGGACGATCGCGCCCCGCCGCTGGCCCGTGCTCGCCTGGCCGGCCAGCCCGCCGTCCTTCAGGGGCCTCAGGGCGTCGTTGTCGACCAGGTCCGAAACTGTCGCCGCCACAAACGGGTGCGCGCCCTTCAGGCTCAGGAAGGCCTTGGCCTCGTTGGCGGTCAGGGCGGCGGGACCGGCGCTGCCGGCGTCGCCGCCGCCGGTGTTGGCCATGTGCGGCTCCAGCACCAGGAACGGCGTCACCGGCCCCTTCAGGGCGCGGACCGTGACCCGCAGGAACAGGGCGTTGCGGTCCGGATCGGTGAAGATCCGCTTCTCGATCTCGAACCGGCCCTTCTTGTCAGTGGTGGTGACCTTGTAGGCCGGCGACAGCGGCCGGCCGGCGGCGTCGAGGTGCAGGTACTCGGTCCGGGGCGTGGTGTCGGCGCCCTCGACCGCCAGGCCGCTCGCCGTGCGCACCGCCACCCGCAGCTGCTTGATCTGGGCCTCGTGGATCAGGCCATACATGGTCTCGGTCAGGGTTCCGTCGGCGATCGAGAACCACACCTTGGACACCGCTCCCGTCGGGCCGCCGTCCTTGTAGGCCCCATTGACATAGGCCTCGTAGGACGCGCCGACCCCGGTCTTGGCGGCATAGGCCCAGGTGGTCGGGCTTTCGGCCCGGGCGGCGGGGGCCAGGACGATCGCGGCGACCGACGACAAGGCGAGCATCTTCAGACAACGCATGGATAAGCCTCATGAAAATAGCAGCGTCCTCGCGGACGAAGTTCAGGTCTTGCAAAGCGCCTTGGGCTCGCCCGGATCGCTGACGGCGAACACGCAGAGGGCGGCGACGAACATCGAGGCCCCGCCCAGCCCCAGGGCCCAGATCGCCGCCCCGCCGAAGAAGGTCTTCAGCAGCAGGCCCAGCACCGTGGCGGCCAGCAGCTGCGGGATGACGATGAAGAAGTTGAAGATGCCCATATAGACGCCCATCTTCCGGGCCGGCAGCGCCCCCGACAGGATCGAATAGGGCACCGACAGGATCGCCGACCAGGCGAAGCCGACGCCGATCATCGGAATCCACAGCAGGGCCGGGTCGCGGATCAACGGGATCGACACCAGGCCCAGGCTCCCCAGGCAGAGGCAGATCACATGGCTCAGCCGGCGGCTGGTGGCCCGGGCGATCCGCGGGATCATCAGGGCCGCGACCGCCGCCACCCCGTTATAGGCGGCGAACAGCACGCCCACCCAGTCGGCGCCGTCGTTATAGGCCTGCGAGGCGGTGTCGATGGCGTGGTAATGGTGCGCGGTCACCGCCGCGGTGGTGTAGATCCACATGGCGAACAGGCCGAACCACGAGAAGAACTGCACCACCGCCAGTTGCTTCATGGTCGCCGGCATGCGGAACAGGTCCTCGATGACCTCGGCGAAGCCGCCGGCCAGGCCCTCGCCGGCCCCTCCGCCCCGCTTCAACGCCGCGGCCGCCAGCTGGGCCAGGCCGAAGCCGGCGATCAGGGCGGCCAGGACGTAGAGCTCCTTTTCGAGCCTCAGGCCCGCAATGACCGCGGTCAGCGCCAGGCCGGCGACGGTCCAGACCGCGCCGCCCTGGACATAGGCCCTGACGGTGCGGTCCGGCCCGCCGTCCGTCGCCGGATCGGCGGAGCCCTTGCGGGCCCGGTCGGCCGCCTCGAAGGCCTCGAGTTGCTCGGGGCTGTATTCGCGGGTGGTGAACACCGTCCACAGCACCGACAGCAGCAGGCCCGCGCCGCCGACATAGAAGGCCAGGTGCACCGAGGGCGGGACGCCGCCGGCCGGGGCGACATTGCTGATCGCGAACCCATGGCTCAGGATCCACGGCAGGGCCGAGGCCAGCACCGCGCCCAGGCCGATGAAGAAGCTCTGCATGGCGTAGCCGGTGGTGCGCTGGGCGTCGGGCAGGTTGTCGCCGACGAAGGCCCGGAACGGCTCCATGGTGACATTGATCGAGGCGTCCATCACCCACAGCGCGCAGGCGGCGACCCACAAGTCCGGCGCATTCGGCATGACCAGCAGCGCCGCCGTCGTCGCCAGGGCGCCCCACAGGAAATAGGGCCGCCGCCGACCCAGCGGCCCCCAGGTGCGGTCGCTCAGATAGCCGATGATCGGCTGGACCAGCAGGCCGGTGGCCGGCGCGGCGATCCACAGGATGGCCAGGTCGTCGACCTTGGCCCCGAGCGTCTGGAAGATGCGGCTGGTGTTGGCGTTCTGCAGGCCAAAGCCGATCTGGATCCCGAAGAACCCGAAGCACATGTTCCAGATCTGCCAGAAACTCAGCCGCGGCCTGGTCATCGCTCCCCCTTGCCATAACTCCGTTGAACCGGAGCGCTTGCGCAAATTTTTTCAGCGCCTTTTCACAGGACATTTGCACATGGGGCGCGGGCATGCGCAACGACATTTTCCAGCATTACATGGATATATCGCCATATTCTCCGGCAACGAGGATCGCCAGGGCCGAACAGCATCGGGCTGAAACACTCCGAAGGGCCAATAGTTTGCATTAGTTTTCAAGCCGCTTCCGCTGCAGGCTTCCCGCGCGGCGTCGAACGCCTTGGCGCCCGGGCGTTCGCAACGACCGCCATCCTGGCGAGCCGGGCTTGCCAACCGCCGATCGCGATGCCTTAACGGTGATCTGAAAAGATTTGCGGCAAGTTTTGCATTAAGGCGGGAACCAGGTGAGCAAGGGCGCGACGCGGCTGGAAGACCTGGCCAAGCTGGCCGGGGTTTCGATCTCCACGGCCTCGCGCGCCCTCAATGACAGTCCGGCCGTCAACACCCGCACCAAGCAGCTGATCTGGAAGCTGGCCCGGGAGCTGGACTATCCGTTCCGCCGCTACATGCCGGCCGGCCCGATCGGGGCCGAGGGCACCATCGCCATCGTCGTGCCGCGGCCGCAGGGCCGCGAGGGCCGCCTGTCCGATCCGTTCTTCCTGGAGCTGTTCGCCGGGGTCGGCGAGGCGGCCCGCGAGCGCGGCTGCGACATCCTGGTCAGCCACGTGGCCCCGACCAGCTTCGAGGACATTTCGGTGGCCATGACCACCAGCCGGGCCGACGGGGTGATCTTCCTGGGCCAGAGCTGGCTGCACGCCGCCTTCAACCGCCTGGCCGAGACCGAGGGCCGTTTCGTGGTCTGGGGCGCCCAGCTGCCGGACCAGGCCTATTGCTCGGTCGGGTCCGACAACCCGCAGGGCGCCAGGCGGGCGACGCTGCACCTGGCGCGCCTGGGCCGCCGGCGCATCGTCTTCCTCGGCGACACCGAGGCCCCCGAAGCCATGCAGCGCCACCGGGGCTATCTCGACGCCGTCGAGCAGTTCGGCCTCGGCGTCGACCCCGACCTGATCGTCCCGGCCCATTTCGAGGTCGAGTCGGCGGAGGCCAGCGTCGACTCGCTGATCCAGCGCGGGGTGGCGTTCGACGGCGTGGTCGCCGCCTCCGACCTGATCGCCCTGGGCGCCATCCGCGCCCTGCAGCGCGCCGGCCTGTCGGTGCCCGGCGACGTCTCGGTGGTGGGCTACGACAACGTGCCGTTCAGCCGCTATTCCACCCCGGCCCTGAGCACCATCTCGCAGGACACCGCCAAGGCCGGCCGACTGATGGTCTCCAAGCTGCTGGACGCCAGCGGCCAGGGCGCCAGCCGCTCGGAGCGGGTGCCGACGGACCTGATCATCCGCGAGTCCTGCGGGGGGTAGAGGCGGTCGGCGTCGGTGGAGGACCGTTTTCGCCCCTTCAGCAACCTTCGAAAGATCTGCTATAGGTTGTGGAAGTTCGGAGGACACGGATGAAAACTCGGATCACGATGCTGGCCATGGCCATCCTGGTTTCAACGGCTCTTTCTGCGCCAAGCCAGGCGGCCGAGGAACAAACGACAGCGCGCGGACGCACGGCCGCTACTCAGCTGGAGGGCGTTACGCGGCAAGCGGCCGAGGACCTGATCGGCAAGCTGGAAACGGCGCAGAAGGATCTGAGGCAAAGGAACGACCTCACCTTTGCACTCCTGTCCGGCGCGCCCGCTTTCTACAAGCAGGCGCGATTGTCCCCGCGAGATGCGTTCCTGGACATCTCGTTCGCTCGTCCATTTTCGCTCAAGAAGCTGCCTGCGGACAACGCGAACTGGATGCCTTATCGAATTGAAATTCTTCCGGATGGCCCAGGGCGGATCGTTTGTGACGTCGATGTGATTCTTGGCTTCAACGGGCAAATCGAACGTGTCCAGTTGTATTACCGCCAACCGGACCCTTTCTGATCCGGTCTTGATCTGGAGGCCGAGGACAATTCCCCGGCGGAGGGTTCGAAGGTCGACTTCCGAGCGCTCAGACCCAAGGTCGGCTTGCAGCGGCGGCGCCGGATTCCGTTTCCGCCCCATGGCGGACGCCACGTATTCGCTCGCCAGCCCTTCGCCGCTGGCGCTTACCAGCGGCGAAGGCGGTGTCAGAGGCGGAATGTGAACGGCAACAGCATTTGTTAGCGACCGTAATTATCGTTTAGACCGTCATCGGATTCGAGAAGTTTAACAAAAATATCTCTTTCAGAAATCCGAACCAACGCTCCATCTCCGAAGAAAATCATACCCTCCTCGGGAGTGTTCGTGCGAGGATAGGGAAATTCCATAGTTTTCCCGGAGTTCCACGTTAGAACAATGGATTCTTTTATTTGATTTTTCTGCAATCTACAGGGAGTCCGACAAATTGTCCTGTCCGAGATGCTGACGGTCGCGGCTGGCGAGGACGCTATGGTGAACTCGTTAACTGTCTCGAATGCGCGTGCCGCAGTGCAAGGCACCAATAACAGCCCGAATGCCGCAACGCGGGCGATGATGGGATTCATGACCTAATTTCGCTCGAACCAAGAGCATGAGTATGCCTGTCAGGATGTCCGGCATCCACCCTTCACAGACCTTCGAAAGGTCTCCTCGGCGCAAGCCGCCATCCGCCCCGGCGGATGCGGCTGCGGCGAAATATGACCTCGCGCAAGATGTCGGGAAAAACTTGTCCTCACCGCTCCCGGCGTGGTTCTTCAACAAATTCAACGCCCCAAAATCACTTATCCTCCCCCTTTCGCGCCGCCGGCATAATCAACCCACTTCAAGGCGATGGGGAGGGCGTGAGGCCTGCGACCTTCGCGGCCTTGGGGGGCGGTCGAGCGGGAAGCGCTCGTCGGCGGCGGTTCCAACAGGGGCCGCGACCTCGTCATCTGGTGCCGGCCGGGCCCGTTTACGGATACGGCGTTGACGAAGGGCCGAAGAGAGCGACAGGCACGGGGAGACCCGTGCGTTCCGGGACCGGGCTTCGTAGGCCCGGCCCGCCCGTCGGGGGCTTCAGTCGGCGAGGTCCGAACAGGACCGACCGCCGGACGCTCCCGAAGAACGATCGCGCGGAGCGTCGGTCCTGGTCGAAACGGTAATTCTTACAAAGCTTCCGGGCCTGGCCCGGCGCTCCGCAGCCCTCCCACACCTTCAGCGGCCAACCTTTTTTGGAAGGGGCCGCGTGAGGCGGCCAAGCCGCGCGCTTAGCCCTTCACCGCCACCAACCCCGCCATCGGCGGCAGGCGCCCCTCGCCCGCCAGGTTGACGGCTTCGACGACCCGCCAGCCGTCCGGCAGGGCCCAGTCGACGGTCTCGAACCCGAGATTGAAGGCGCAAAGCACCTGGTCCGCCCCTGCTCCACGATGGAAGATCAGCAGCGGCTCGGGGGCCTCGACCAGGGTCATGTCGCCGACCCGCAGGCCGGGCAGCCGGCGACGCAGGGCGATCACCCGCCGCGCCAGGTTCAGGGTCGAGTCGGCGTCGCGCTCCTGGCGGTCGACGGCCAGGTCGATATGGGCCGGATCGATCGGCAGCCAGGGCTCGACCTTGGAGAAGCCGGCATGGGCGGCCACCGCCACCCACGGCATCGGGGTGCGGGCCCCGTCGCGGCCCAGGGTCTCGGGCCAGTTGGCGATCGCCTCGGGATCGCGCAGCCGGTCATAGGGCACCTCGGCCTGGGGCAGGCCCAACTCCTCGCCCTGATAGACGAAGACGTTGCCGCGCAGGGCGACCAGCAGCAGCAGGGCCATCTCGGCGAAGGCCTTGGGGTCGCGCCCCTGGGCCCAGCGCGACACCGCCCGCGGCGCATCGTGGTTGGAGAAGGTCCAGGACGGCCAGCCCTCGCCCGCCCCGCCCGGCCACATGGCCGCGCCCTGGCGAATCAGGTCGGCCTGCAGCGTGTCGGCATAGAGATAGAGGAAGCCGTAGGCGCTGTGCAGGCGGTCCGGGCCCTGGGTGTAGAGCTTCATCTCGCTCTGGGCCTGCTCGCCGCCAACCTCGGCCACCAGGAACCGGCCGCCATAGGCTTCGCCGAGCTGCCGCAGCCGGGCCAGGAAGGCCGGGATGTCGGCGTGCGACTGGTTGTGGAAATGGTGCTGGAAGTCGAACGGCCGGTTGCGCTTGCCGCCGCCGTCGAGGATCGGCGGATTGTCGGTCAGGGCCTGGTCGTGCATGGCGAAATTGATCGCGTCGAAGCGGAAGCCGTCGACCCCGCGCTCCAGCCAGAACCGCGAGGCGGCGATCAGGGCGTCCTGGACCTGGCGGTTGTGGACGTTGAGGTCGGGCTGGGCCGACAGGAAGTTGTGCAGATAGTACTGCCGGCGGCGGGCGTCCCAGGTCCAGGACGGGCCGCCGAACACCGACTGCCAGTTGCTGGGCGGCGAGCCGTCCGGCTTGGCGTCGGCCCAGACATACCAGTCGGCGTGGGGATTGGTGCGGTCCTGGCGGCTGGCCTTGAACCAGGGATGCTGGTCGGAGGTGTGCGAGAACACCTGGTCGATGATCACCTTCAGGCCCAGGGCGTGGGCCTTGTCGATCAGCCGGTCGAAATCGGCCAGGGTCCCGAAGATCGGATCGACGTCCTCATAGTTGGAGACGTCGTAGCCGAAGTCCTTCATCGGCGAGGTGAAGAACGGCGACAGCCAGACGGCGTCGACGCCCAATGAGGCGACGTGCTCCAGATGGGCGGTCACCCCCGGCAGGTCGCCGACCCCGTCGCCATTGGAATCGGCGAAGCTGCGCGGATAGATCTGGTAGATCACCGCCCCGCGCCACCAGTCACGATCGAAAGCCGGCTCGGCCGCCGGCCTGGAAACAGTCTCGACCGTCACTGGCCGTCCTCCGATACGCAAATCCTGTAGTCGAGCGGGCCGATCTCGACCCGATAGCTGCCCGGCGCCGTGGCGGCGGCCGCGCAGGACCCGTGCACCGAGCGCCAGGCGCGGGAGGTCGCATCGACCTCGACCTGGGCGGCGATCGGCGTCAGGCCGGTGTTGAACGCCACCAGCACCTCGCCTTTCGCCGCCATCCGCGAGACCGCGAACAGGCCCGGCTTGTCATCATAGGCCCGGACGACCTGCCGGCCCCGCCGCAGGGCGGGGTTGTCGGCGCGGATCCGGGCCATGGCCGAGATCGCCCGATAGAGCGGCCCGTCAGTCCCGAAGTGATCACCCGCCGCCGACGCCCCGCCGACCAGGACCTCATGACGGTAACCATCGACCCGGCTGGCGAACAGGTCCTGGCGGGCGTCGCGATCGCCGCCGTCGCCGGCAAAGCCCTGCTCGTCGCCGTAATAGATCACCGGGACGCCGCGCAGAAACATCATCAGGGCGTGGCCGAGGATCACCCGCCGCAGCAGTTCGTCGTCGGACGCCTGCGGATGGGCGGCGCGGACGAAATGGCCGATGCGGCCCATGTCGTGATTGCCCAGGAAGGTCGGCAGTTGCAGCGCCGCCGCCTCGCCGCCGGCATAGAGGGCGTCCTGGGCGAACAGCCTGGCCAGCCGGTCGGTCCCGACCTTGCCGTTGACCACGTCAGTGACCGCGGCCTGGAAGGCGAAGTCGAGCACCGCCGGATAGCCGTCCACCTGGGTGAACCTGGCCAGCATCCCCGGTTCGGTCTCGTAGACCTCGCCGAAGATGTGGAAGTTGGGAACGCCGCGCGCCTTGGCCCGGGCCAGCATGGCCGGCACGAAGGCCCGCCAGAACTCGGGATTGACGTGGCGGGCGGTATCGATCCGATAGCCGTCGACGCCGAAATCGTCGATCCACCGGCCATAGATGTCGATGAAGCCCTGGACCACCCGCGGGTTCTCGGTGAACAGGTCGTCCAGCCCGGCGAAATCACCATAGGTCGAGCTCTCGCCCGCGAACCGGCTGTTTCCGCGGTTGTGGTAATAGATCGGATCATTGAGCCAAGCCGGCGTCTTGACCCCTTCCTCGCCCTTGGGGACATAGGGCTCATAGGCGTAGTCGGGCCGGGTCAGGCGGGCGAAGTTCTCGGCCGTGTGGCGGCCGGCCTGGTCGCCCAGGAAGCCGCCATTGATCGCCGCGCCGTCGGGCCCGCCCTTGCGGCCATAGGGATAGTCCGCCTTGGAGCGATAGTCGCAGCCCGCCGCCGGGCAGTCGCGATACTGGATCACGTCGGCGGTGTGGTTGGCGACGATGTCCAGATAGACCTTCATGCTGCGCGCATGGGCGGCGTCGACGAAGGCCTTCAACTGGGCGCGCGTGCCGAAGTGCGGATCGACGTCGGTGAAGTCGGTGATCCAGTAGCCGTGATAGCCGGCCGACTCGTGTCCGGGCGGTCCCTGCACCGGCTTGTTGCGGAAGATCGGCCCCAGCCAGATCGTCGTCGCGCCCAGGCCCTGGATGTAGTCGAGCCGGGCGGTCAGGCCGGCCAGGTCGCCGCCGTGGTAGAAGCCCTTGTCGGTCGGATCGTAGCCGGTCTTCAGGCGATCCCCGGCCAGGCCGCCGCTGTCGTTGCGCGGATCGCCGTTGGCGAAGCGGTCCGGCAGGACGAAATAGATCACCTCGTCCTGCGGCAGGCGCTGGCGATAGGCCGTGCCGGCGGACGACGTCGTGCCGGCGCCCAGCGCCAGGGCGGCCGCCAGGGCCATCCCCGTCCATCGCCGCGCCGCGTCCCTCGCCATGACTGATCTCCCCCGACTGGCGACCCCGCGCCTTGGTCTTCCATTTTGCATAGATTTGCAAAGCCAAGCAGGCTCTGTCAATCGCGACGATCGACCTCCCCCCACACGAATAGCCAAATGAAATCGCTGTTTTCAGCTCAGAACGGCCGCGGGACGGCGCCTGAGCACCGGAAATGATAGCTCTCCAATTTTTCGGGTTGCATTGATTGCATTAATTTGCGGTAATTTGCGCAACGAAGCCTGGATCATCGTGGCGAAACCGCGAGAGCCGATAGGGAGGGAGGATCTCATGATGACGAGTTTCACGCCGCGCCGTGCGCGACTGATGGGCGGGGCGGCCACGGGCTTGGCGCTGCTGCTTTCGACGGCTGGCGCGGCCCACGCCCGGCAGGCTGCTCCGGCGCCCGCGGCCGCTGAGCCCGACGCCGTCGAAGAAATCACCGTCACCGGTATCCGCGCCGGCATTCAGAACGCGATCGCGCTGAAGAAGTCCTCCAGCTCGATCGTCGAAGCCGTGTCGGCCGAGGACATCGGCAAGCTGCCCGACACCTCGATCGCCGAGTCCCTGGCCCGCCTGCCCGGCCTGACCGCCCAGCGCCTGGACGGCCGCGCCCAGTCGATCTCGATCCGCGGCCTGGGCCCGGACTACAACACCGTGCTGCTGAACGGCCGCGAGCAGGTCTCGACCGGCGACAACCGCGGCGTCGAGTTCGACCAGTATCCGTCGGAAATCCTCAGCGGCGTGCTGGTCTACAAGACCCCCGACGCCGCCCTGATCGGCCAGGGCCTGGCCGGCACCGCCGACCTGCAGACCATCCGCCCGCTGAAGTACGGCAAGAAGGTGCTGTCGGCCAACGCCCGCTACGAGATGAACAGCGAAGACAAGCTGAACCCGGACGCCAAGGACACCGGCCACCGGCTCAGCGCCACCTTCGTCGACCAGTTCATGAACGACACCCTGGGCGTCGCCGTCGCGGTCTCCGACATCTCGACCCCGACCCAGAGCCGCCGCTTCAACGCCTGGGGCTATCCGACCACCGCGTCTGGCGACCTGGTCATCGGCGGCGCCAAGCCGTACGTGCAGTCCAACAACCTCAAGCGCACCGGCGTGATCGGCGTGCTGGAATACAGCCCAACCGACAAGTTCCACACCTCGCTGGACCTCTACTATTCGAAGTTCCGCGAAAAGCAGATCCTGCGCGGCATCGAGCTGCCGCTGTTCTGGAGCTCGGCCAGCCTGCAGCCGGGCTACACCGCCCAGGACGGCCTGATCACCAACGGAACCTACACCGGCGTGAAGGGGGTCATGCGCAACGACCTCAACACCCGCCACACCACCCTGAAGTCGGCCGGCTGGAACATCGCCTACGACACCGACAACGGCTGGACCCTGGCCGCCGATCTCAGCCATTCGGACGCCAAGCGTCGCGACGTGATCTTCGAATCCTATTCGGGCACGGGTCCATCAGGCGTCGGCGCCACCGACACCCTGACGTTCAACACCACGCCGGGCGCGGGCACCACCTTCGGCTCGGTCCTGGACTACACCAATTCCACCCTGTTCGTGCTGACCGACCCCCAGGGCTGGGGCGCTGGCGCCAACGGCGGGGCCGCCACGGGCGGGGCCGTGACCCAGGCGGGCTTCTACAACACCCCGGCGATCAAGGACGAGCTGAACGCCGTCCGCCTGAGCGCCAAGCGCGACCTGGCCTGGGGCCCGATCCACAAGGTCGAGTTCGGCTACAACGCCAGCCGCCGCGAGAAGTCCAAGGAAGTTCACGAAAGCTTCCTGACCTTCGGCGGCACCATCGCCCAGGGCGCGCCGCTGAGCCGTCCGATCCCCAAGGAGGCGCTGGTCGGCACGGTCAGCCTCGACCTGATCGGCATCAAGGCCATGCTGGCCTATGACCCGACCTACCTGCTCGACAACGGCGTCTACACCCTGGTCGCCGACCAGAGCCCGGCGGTCCAGACCCGCAACTGGGCGGTCAAGGAAGACGTGCAGGTCGCCTACGCCAAGTTCGACATCGACAGCATGGTCGGCGCGATCCCGGTCACCGGCAACACCGGCCTGCAGGTGGTGCATACCGACCAGTCCTCGACCGGCACGCGGGTCAATCCAGCCGACACCGCCCATCCGAGCAGCAACGACGGCGGCGACACCTACACCTATGTCCTGCCCAGCCTGAACCTGACGTTCGACCTGAGCAACGAGACCTTCCTGCGGTTCGGCGCAGCCCGCACCCTGGCCCGGGCTCGGATGGACGAACTGCGCGCCAGCCAGTCGTTCAACCAGAACCTGTCCAACCTGACCTCGACCGACCCGAATACCTCCTATTTCAGCACTGAAGGCGGCAATCCCCAGCTGCGGCCCTACATCGCCGACGGCGTCGACGTGTCGCTGGAAAAATACTTCGGCCGTTCCGCCTATGTCTCGGCCGCCGCCTACTACAAGGAGCTGTCGAACTTCGTGAACTCCAGCGCCTCGACGATCGAGGACTTCTCGCCGTTCCTGTCGCTGCTGACGCCGACCCAGCAATCGCAGCTGGGAACCACCAAAGGCTTGGCGAAGGCGCCGCAGAACGGCAAGGGCGGCTATATCCGAGGCATCGAACTGTCGGCCTCGATCCAGGGCGATATCTTCTTCGAGCCCCTGCGCAACTTCGGCCTGATCATCAGCGGTTCGTACACCGACAGCTCGGTCAAGCTGGACGACAACACCGCGCCCATCGACATGCCGGGCCTGTCGAAGACGGTGATCAACACCACCTTCTATTACGAGAACAACGGCTTCAACGCCCGGATCAGCAACCGCTACCGCAGCAAGTTCCTGGGCGAGGTCGCCGGCCTCAGCGCCGCTCGGATCTACCGGACCGTCGACACCGAATCCGTGCTCGACGCCCAGATCGGCTACGAGTTCCGCCAGGGCCCGCTCGAGGGCCTGTCGGTCCTGCTGCAGGCCAACAACATCACTGACGAGCCGTTCAAGACCTACGAGAACGCCGACCCTCGCCGCACCATCGATTACCAGAAGTACGGCGCCACCTACATGGTCGGGGTTTCGTACCGGTTCTAGAGACATCCCTCCCCTGCAACGCCCCGCCGGCCCGTCCGGCGGGGTTTTTCTTTGGCGGCGACCACCCCGCCCATCATGGTGACCTCACCGTCAGCACCGCACATCCGGCAGCTTGCCACCGCGCCCGCGGCCATGCTCACTCCGGCCATGCCCGAGATCCTCTCCCACAAGGACGCGCGCCGCATCGCCCTGGCCGCGCAAGGCTTCGCCGACAAGCGCCCCGCCCGGCCGACCCGCCGCCACCTGATCGCGACCATCGAGCGGCTGGCCCTGCTGCAGATCGACTCGGTCAATGTCGTCTCGCGCTCGCACTATCTGCCGCTGTTCTCGCGCCTGGGCCCCTATCCCCGGTCGCTGCTGGAGGACCTGGCCTGGGGCGGGAAGCCGATACTGTTCGAATACTGGGGCCACGAGGCCTCGCTGATGCCGCTGGACCTGCAGCCCCTGCTGCGCTGGCGCATGGAGGACGCCCAGGCTGGGGTCGGCGTCTGGAAAGGCGTCGCCGCCTTCCTGGCCGGCCATCGGCCGTTCATCGACAAGGCCCTGGACGAGATTCGTCGCCGCGGCCCGCTGTCGGCGTCCGAACTGGACCTGGGCGCGCGGGGTCCCGGCGGCTGGTGGGGCTGGAGCGAGGCCAAGCGGGCGACCGAATGCCTGTTCTGGGCCGGCGAATTGACCACGGCCACGCGGCGCGGGACCTTCGAGCGCGTCTACGGCTTACCGGAGAAGGTGCTGCCCAAGGCGATCTGGGCGGCGCCGACGCCGTCGCGCGCCGAGGCGCACCGCCTCCTCCTGACCCGCGCCGCCCGGGCCATGGGCGTGGCCACCGAGCGCGACCTGCGCGACTATTTCCGCATGGGCGTCGCCGACGCCCGGCGCGGGATCGGAGAACTGGCCGAGACCGGCCAGCTCATCCCGGCCAAGGTGGAGGGCTGGGATCAGCCCGCCTATCTGGCGCCGGACGCCCGCCGACCGCGTGCGGTGCGAGCCAACGCCCTGCTCTCGCCGTTCGACAACCTGATCTGGTTCCGCGAGCGGGCCGAGCGCCTGTTCGACGTCCGCATCCGGCTGGAGATCTACACCCCCGCCCACAAACGCACCCACGGCTACTATGTGCTGCCGTTCCTGCAGGGCGAGACGATCACCGCCCGCGTCGACCTGAAGGCCGACCGCAAGGCGGGAGTCCTGCGCGTGGTCTCGGCCCATCGCGAGCCGGCCGCCAACGCCGCCACGGCCGCCGCCCTGGCCGCGGAGCTGATGCTGATGGCCGGATGGCTGGGCTTGGGCGGCGTGGCGACGGCGCCGAGCGGCGATCTGGCCGGGGCGTTGAGCGCCGCCATAGCCAAAGATTGACTTTGGCTGGCCAGCGCCTATTTATCGCCGCTTCTGGAGCAGGCTTGGCGAATCCGCGCCGCCCGTTCGCCCAAACACGGGCGGCTCTGGACTTCAGACCAGCGTGACATGACAGAATTTTCCGAACTCGGGCTTTCGCCCACGACCCTCCAGGCGGTCGCCGACACCGGCTATACGACCGCCACCCCCATCCAGGCCGCCGCCATCCCGGTGGCCCTGGCCGGACAGGACGTCCTGGGCATCGCCCAGACGGGCACCGGCAAGACCGCCGCCTTCACCCTGCCCCTGATCGACAAGCTGATGAACGGCCGCGCCAAGGCCCGCATGCCGCGCGCCCTGGTCATCGCCCCGACCCGCGAACTGGCCGACCAGGTCGCCTCCAGCTTCGAGAAGTACGCCAAGGGCACCAAGCTGTCCTGGGCCCTGCTGATCGGCGGCGTCTCGTTCGGCGACCAGGAAAAGAAGCTGGACCGCGGCGTCGACGTGCTGATCGCCACCCCCGGCCGCCTGCTCGACCATTTCGAGCGCGGCAAGCTGCTGATGACCGGCGTGCAGTTCCTGGTCGTCGATGAAGCCGACCGAATGCTGGACATGGGCTTCATTCCGGACATCGAGCGCATCTTCAAGATGACGCCGCCCAAGAAGCAGACCCTGTTCTTCTCGGCGACCATGCCGCCGGAAATCACCCGCCTGACCAAGCAGTTCCTGCGCGATCCGGTGCGGATCGAGGCGGCGCGTCCGGCGACGACCAACGAGAACATCACCCAGCTGATGGTCAAGGTCCCATCGTCCGATCCCAAGGCCAAGCGCCTGGCGCTGCGGGCCCTGATCGAGAAGGCCAAGATCGAGACCGGCATCGTGTTCTGCAACCGCAAGACCGAAGTCGACGTCGTCGCCAAGTCGCTGAAGAGCCACGGCTTCGACGCCGCCGCCATCCACGGCGACCTCGACCAGAGCCAGCGCATGAAGACCCTGGCGGCCTTCCGCGATGGTTCGCTGAAGATCCTGGTGGCCTCCGACGTCGCCGCCCGCGGCCTGGACATTCCGGCCGTCAGCCACGTCTTCAACTACGACGTCCCGCACCACGCCGACGACTACGTCCACCGCATCGGCCGCACCGGCCGGGCCGGGCGTTCGGGCATCACCTACATGCTGGTGACCCCGGGCGACGACAAGGGCTTCGACAAGGTGGTCAAGCTGATCGGCTCGACGCCTGAGGAAGAAAAGCTCGACCTCGACTATTCGAACGCCGTGACCGTGCGTCGCGAGGGCGACAAGCGCGGCGGCGGCCGTGACCGTGATCGCGGCCCGCGCGGCGGTGAACGCGGCCGTGACCGTGATCGCAACCGCCAGCCCACCGAACCCTCGGCCCAGGGCGCGGCCAACCTTGAGGCCGCCATCGCCGGCCCGGCCTCGGCCCCGGCTCCGACCCCTGAAGAGCCGGCCAAGCGCCCGCCCCGCTCGCGCAAGCCGCGCGGCGACCAGGCCCCCGCCGCCGTCGAAACCGTCGAGAGCGAGGCGCCTGTCGCCGCCGCTCCCGTCGTCGCCGACCGTGGTCGCCGCGATCGCGGCGGTTCGTCGCGCGATCGTGGCCGCCAGCCGCGCGTGGAGGAAGCCGTCGCCGAGCAGCCCCAGGTCGAGACCGAACGCCCGCCGCGTCCGGAACGCGCCGACAGTGAGCGTCCAGCCCGCCGTGAACGCAGCGGCCGCGATCGCGATCGTCGCCCCGAGCGTAGCGAACCGCCGCGGGTCGAAGCCGAACGCGCGCCCCGCCCCGCGCCGATCGAACCCGAGCGTCCGGTCCGCGGCGCCCCGCTGCCGGTGCGCGGCGTTCAGCCGGTCCGCGGCCGCGAGGACGACGACGACCGCCGCGTGGTCGGCTTCGGCAACGAAACTCCGGCCTTCCTGATGCGCGCCCCGCCGCGCCTGGCCCCGGCCAGCGACACCGAAGACTGAATTCGCCGGGACTCGACGCGGCTAGAGCGCCGCGTCGACGAAGGCCAGGACGTCGTCGATCGGCGGCTCATAGCCGAATCGAAAGCCGCGCCGGATGCGGTGAGGCCAGGCGACGCATTCGGGCGCGATCGGCGACGCGCAGACATAGCCGCGCCATTCCGCGCCGGCCTGCCGGCTGGCGGCCCAGACCCACTGGCTGGCGAAATTCTCGGGTTGGATCTCGACGATTCGCGCGCCGGCCGGCGCGAACAGCGCGTTGGCCATGGCTGCGCCGGTGGGCCCGACCACCACCTCGGCCTCGCGCATCATCCGGATCTGCTCGGCGACCTCCAGTC
The DNA here is from genome assembly GCF_052871235.1 of Caulobacter sp. LARHSG274. Taxonomy (NCBI): domain Bacteria; kingdom Pseudomonadati; phylum Pseudomonadota; class Alphaproteobacteria; order Caulobacterales; family Caulobacteraceae; genus Caulobacter; species Caulobacter sp. LARHSG274. Next base: position 347,446 of record NZ_JBIXJO010000003.1, read on the forward strand.
GCTCTGGCTTGACGATCTCGAAGCCGCGCGCCCGCAAACCCGCTTCCAGGGCCGCCTCGTTGATCATCACCCGCATCGAATGGAAGCGTCGCGAGAAGTAGAGGCGCCGTCCCGAGCGCCGGGCTTCCGGCGCGCCAGCCAGCAGCCGAGCCCGAGTGCGCGCCAGCAGATCGCCGGGCCCGTGCAGAAAATGGTCCATGCTTGTGGCGTGCACCGCCGAGCCGAGGCGCACAAAAGGGGCCTTCAGCTCACGAACCGGCGCATCGGTCGCCATCGCAAGCAGGCGGCGTTGCCAGGGTTTCAGGCGCGGCGCGATCGGCACGAAGCGTTGCAACAGGCCCTGCTCGTCCAAGGCCACCAGCGACGGCAGGGCGTCGAGCAGGAAATGGCCATAGTTGAAACTCCCGCCCCAGGACTGAAAAACCGCCGCGCGATCAACGGTCTCGATCGCCTCCGGAACGGCCAATCGCGTATCGCCGTCCAGTTCCGTCACGCCGGGCAGGATCGAAAGATCGCGCCGGTGTCCCACGATCACCCCCGCGGTGGCTTGCGCCACAGATCCGTCCTGCGCCAGGATGACGCCGAAGCCCGGCAGATGGATCACGTCGTGGCTCAGACAGATGGACACCGGCCGCGGGGCCGGCGGCGCGTGTGGGAAACCCCAACGCTCCAACGCCGGGCCGGCCAGCCGAAAGGCGTCCGTCCGGCTACGGTCGTCTTCGGGCAGTTCAAGACGGGCCGTCGTCCGCTCGATGACCGCCCGCGAGAGACTCGCCGCGTCCACAGCCGGAATCGTCATGGTCTCATCGACGATTCTCAGCGAAAGAGTCCTGGCCATCCGGGCTTTCGACCACGGGAATCGCAGCGAGGCAAATCCGCCTCGGCGCACCAAGCGGCAGGAGGTGCGGCAAACAGGCAGCCGAACGCCGTTCGTCTTTAACGGCTCGTTTGAACTCTTCGGTCTAGATTATCGCTCCAAGCGCGTCCGTGGGCGATGCGGTGCGCGCTGTCGGGGGATGAGAAATGTCGGACGTCGAAACCACGCTGCGCGGCCCCGAGGCCTACAAGATCGCCGGACGCGCCCTGGCCCTGATGGAGCGCCATCAGGTCTGGCCGACCGCGCTGAACTTCGAGCTGTGGACCCACTATGTCGCCGATCCCGACGGCGCCCTGGCCCGTGAACTGACGCGCCTGATCTCGCTGGGCGAGCCGCTCACCGAGCTGCTCAGCGAGGAACTCGCCGCTACCTATTTGCCCAAGGCCAAGCTGAACGAACAGATCCGCGACGCCGGCGACCTGCTGAGCAAGGAACTGGAATCGGTTTCCAAGGCCATCCAGGACGCCCACAAGTCCAACGCCGCCTATGGCAAGACCCTGGCCGGCGCCTCCAAGGACCTCGACGGTTCGGACGACGTCAACAAGATCAAGACCGTGGTCGCCAGCCTGACCGAGGCCACGCGCCGGGTTCAGAAGGAAAACAAGTCGCTGGAGACCCGTCTGGCGGAATCGACCGCCGAGGTCGACCGCCTGCGCGAGCACCTGGAGCAGGTCCGCCGCGACGCCACCACCGACGGCCTCACCAACCTGGCCAATCGCAAGGCCTTCGACGAGGAACTCGACCGCGCCTGCTCGGAGGCCGACGAAGCGGGCACGAGCATCTGCCTGGCGGTACTCGACATCGACCATTTCAAGGGCTTCAACGACACCTGGGGCCACCAGACCGGCGACCAGGTCATCCGTTACGTGGCCAGCGTCATCGGCCGCGTCGCCGCCCCGCCCCGCTTCGCCGCCCGCTACGGCGGCGAGGAGTTCGCGATGATCTTCCCGCGGGAATCGGCGGCCATCGTCGCCGGCACCCTGGAAGAGATCCGGGTCGAGGTGTCGTCGCGCATGCTCAAGCGGCGTTCGACCAACGAGGACCTGGGGGCGATCACCATCTCGTCGGGCTTCGCCGAGCGGCGGGCGGGCGAGAGCGGCCATTCGGTGATGGAACGCGCCGACGCCGCGCTCTACACGTCCAAGCGCGGCGGCCGCAACCGGGTCACCGCCGCCGAGAACGAGCCGGCCTCGGCCAACGCGGCCTGAGGTCATCCACCGTCAGGTGGGCGGCGTACCGTAGATCGCCGCCGCCCGGGCCTCGAAACAGCCGATCAGCGTGTGCGCCGCCCGATCCAGATTGGCGGCCAGCAGGGCGTCGAGCACCCGTGACTTGAACGCGAAATCGATGACGAATTCCACAGAGGTTCCAAGCTCATGCGGCTGGAACCTCCACTGGTTCGACAACCGCTTGAACGGCCCGTAGAGCAGGCTGACGTCCACGGTCAGGGCCGCCGCGTCGCGCCGCACCCGGGTGGCGAACTTCTCGCGCAGGAACGAAAACCCGACCTGGGCCTCGGCGTCGACCGTGCTGACCGCGCCGTCGACCCGGCCGTTCCAGGTGCGCATGGCCGTGATCCACGGCACGAACTGCGGATAGGCCTCGACGTCGCCGACCAGCGTGAACAGCTGCTCGGGCGCATAGGGCAGCACCCGGGTGACGACATGGCGGTGCACCGCCTAGCGCGCTTTCGCGTCCAGGGCCTTGCGGGCCGCCGCCAGCTTGGCGAAGTCCTCGCCGGCGTGGTGCGACGAGCGGGTCAGCGGGCTGGCCGAGACCATCAGGAAACCCTTGGCCCGGGCGATGGCCTCATAGGCCTTGAACTCGTCGGGCGTGACGAAGCGGTCGATGGCGGCGTGCTTGCGGGTGGGCTGCAGATACTGGCCGATCGTGATGAAGTCGACGCCGGCGCTGCGCATGTCGTCCATCACCTGCATGACCTCTTCCTTGGTCTCGCCCAGGCCGACCATCAGGCCGGACTTGGTGAACTGGGTCGGGTCGCGCTCCTTGACCCGCTCGAGCAGGCGCAGGGAGTGATAGTAGCGGGCGCCGGGGCGGATCTTCAGATAGAGCCGCGGCACGGTCTCCAGATTGTGGTTGAAGACGTCCGGTCGGGCGTCGATGACCACGTTCTCGGCCCGGTCCTTGCGCAGGAAGTCGGGGGTCAGGATCTCGATGGTCGTGCCCGGCGCGGCGGCGCGGATGGCCAGCACCACCTCGGCGAAGTGATGCGCCCCGCCGTCGGCCAAATCGTCGCGGTCGACCGAGGTGATGACCACGTGCTTGAGGCCCATCTTGGCGACGGCCTCGGCCACGCGGCGCGGCTCGTCGGCGTCCAGGGCGTTGGGCAGCCCGGTCGAGACGTTGCAGAAGGCGCAGGCCCGCGTGCAGATCTCGCCCATGATCATCATGGTCGCGTGCTTCTGGCTCCAGCACTCGCCGATGTTCGGGCAGGCCGCTTCCTCGCAGACCGTGGTCAGCTTGTGCTCGCGGACGATGCTCTGGGTCTCGTTATAGCCCGGCGAGCCCGGCGCGCGGACGCGCAGCCATTCGGGCTTGCGCAGCACCGGCGTGTCCGGGCGGTTCTGCTTTTCAGGGTGGCGGACGACGCGATCTTCAGGAGCGCGGCCGTTCAGCGTGTCGATCAGGGTGACCATGACGGCCTAGATCGGACTTCTTGGCCTCCGGATCAAGCTTGTGTTCTTGCATGTGGCGTAAAGGCGCGAAATGAGTGGCCCGAATGCGTCGCCGCCTCCTTGCTGTCCTGCTGGCCCTGCCGCTCGTCGCCTGCAGCGACGAGGCCGCCCGCGCGCCCTTCGCCGACAGCCGGACGCCGCCATCGCTGGCCGAGCGCTTCCAGCCGCCGGCAGGCTGGGCCTGGGGCTATGTGAGGGTCGGCGACGGCCTGGTGCAGCGCTACGGCGTCTCGGCCCCGCGCCGTGCGCCGCGGGGCCAGCTCCTGATCCTGCCGGGCTACGGCGAGTCGGCCGAAGGCTGGTTCGAGACGGCCCGCGACCTCAACGCCCGCGGCTATACCGTCTGGATCCTGGAACGCCAGGGCCAGGGCGGCTCTGAGCGGGCCAGCCATTGGCGTGACCTGGGCCATGCCGGCAGCTTTTCACCCGACGTCGCCGCGACCCAGGCCATGGCCAAGGCGGTGATCCGTCCGACAGGCCGGGTTCCCTTCGTGGTCCTGGGCCAGGGCGACGGCGCCCTGGTGGCGCTGCGGGCCTTGGAAGAGGGCCTGCAGGCCGACGGCGCCATTCTGTCGTCCGCCAGTTTCGACATCGCCGACCCGCCGCGGCCCAAGGCGCAGTTCGTCCGGCTGGCGCGCTGGGCGCGGGGCCTGAAGCTGGGCTTCCTGCGCTATCCCGGCCAGGGCGGCTGGAAGCGCGACGGCCCCGACGGGTTCGGCGCCCGGCTGACCCATGACCGGACCCGCGGCGCGGTGCAGCCGGCCTGGGCCCTGGCCAATCCCGACCTGCGGATGGGCGCGCCGAGTCTGGCGTGGTACGCGGCCTTCTATGATGCGGTCGACGCCATCGGGCGCGACCTGAAACGGGTCGCCACGCCGGTGCTGATGCTCAACGCCGGCGAAGACGTCAAAGCCCTGGCCCCGCCCCGTACGGCGGTCTGCGCCGCCCTGTCCCGCTGTACGGCGGTCGCCTTTCCCACCGCCCGTCACGCCCTGCACCTGGAAGCCGATCCGGTGCGGGACCGCTGGCTGGAGGCGGTGGCCGACACTCTGCGCGCACGCCAGGACCCGACCGCCCGCCCGGCCTTGAACGACGAGGGCCCCGACGCGTTCTAGCAGGGCTGGCGCGCTTACCCGTGCGTAACCGGTGTTTGCAAAGCCACGCTCGATCGCTAGGCTCCCGCTTCAATCAAGACAGCGCGACATGGCGCTTCTGGGAGGTTTCGCCGGCATGCCGGTCGTTTTCAACGCGCAGGACGGCCAGAAGGCCCTTTTCGACGCCCTGCTGGACGCGCGCGACAAGTACGGGTCGAAGAAGCCGATCCTGGAAGACCAGGAGCGCCATCCGCTCAGCTATACCGACCTGATCCGCGCCAGCTTCGCCCTGGGCCGCAAGATCGCCGCCATGACCAGGCCGGGCGAGCATGTCGGGGTGCTGCTGCCGTCCGGTTCGGGCGCGGTGGTGACCTTCTTCGCCCTGCACGCCTTCGGCCGCGTGCCGACCATGCTGAACTTCACGGCCGGCCTGCGAAACCTGCGGGCCGCCTGCGAGCTGGCCGGGGTCAAGCGCGTGCTGACCGCCCACCGGTTCATCGAACTGGGCAAGCTGCACGACGTCGTCGACACCCTCGCCGACAAGGCGCAGATCACCTATCTGGAGGACGTGCGGGCCACGATCGGCCTGGGCGACAAGCTGTTCGCCGCCGCGGCCGGCGTCTTTCCCCGCCGCTTCCGTCATGCCGCCAAGCCGTCGGACAAGGGGGTGGTGCTGTTCACCTCCGGCAGCTTCGGCGCGCCGCGCGGCGTGGTGCTGAGCCAGGCCAACCTGGTGTCCAACGCCGCCCAGATCGCCGCCCACATCGCCCTCGACCCGGGCTGGGTGTTCTTCAACCCCTTGCCGGTGTTCCACTGCTTCGGCCTGACCGGCGGGGTGATCCTGCCGCTGCTGACCGGCATGAAGGCGTTCCAGTACCCCTCGCCCCTGCACATCAAGCAGATCCCGGCACTGCTGAAGGCCACCGGCGCCTCGGTGTTGCTGGCCACCGACACCTTCGTCAACCAGTACGCCCGAGCCTCGGAGAGCGACGAGCTGGCGGGGTTGAAGTTCATCGTCTGCGGCGCTGAAAAGGTTCGGGAAGAGACCCACAACCTCATCGCCGAGCGGTTCGGCCCGGTGCCGGTGCTTGAGGGGTACGGCGCCACCGAGGCCTCGCCGGTCATCGCCGTCAACAAGCCCGACGACAACCGGCGGGGCACGGTCGGCGGCCTGCTGCCCGGTCAGGAGCACCGGATCGAGCCCGTCGAGGGCATCGCCGGCGGCGGCCGCCTGCTGGTGCGCGGACCCAACATCATGTCGGGCTATCTGCGTGAGGACGGCGGCGTCGACGCCCCCGAGGACGGCTGGCACGACACCGGCGACGTGGTGACCATGACCGACGACCTGTGGATCACCATCAAGGGCCGGGTCAAACGCTTCGCCAAGATCGGCGGCGAGATGGTGTCGCTGACCGCCGCCGAGGACCTGGCCTCGGCCGTCTGGCCCGACGGTCGCCACGCGGTGATCTCGATGCCCGACAAGAAGAAGGGCGAGAAGCTGGTCCTGGTCACCGACCGCCAGGACGCCGCCGTCACCTCGCTGGTGGCCCATGCCCAAAGCATCGGCGCGCCCGAGCTGGCGGTGCCGCGCAAGATCCTCAAGGTCCCCGAAGTGCCCGTGCTGGGCAGCGGCAAGACCGACTATGTCGCCATCCAGCGGATGGCCGACCAGGACGCCAGGGCCGCTTGATGGGAGCGGCCTGACCCAGCCAAGGAAGCGACGGATGGACAAGTTGTCGGTGTGGGCGCCGCGGGTGCTCAGCGTCTTGCGGATCGTGGTCGCCCTGCTCTTCATGGAGCACGGCCTGATGAAGGTCTTCCACTTCCCGATCCCGCAGCCCGGGGCGCCCGATCCCCTGCCGCCGATGCTGCTGGCCGCCGCCTGGCTGGAGATCGTCGGCGGGGCGCTGATCGCCCTGGGCCTGTTCACCCGGCCGGCGGCCTTCATCCTCTCGGGCGAGATGGCGGTCGCCTATTTCCTGGCCCACGCGCCGCAGGGCTTCTACCCCGCCGTCAACAAGGGCGAGGCGGCGATCCTCTACTGCTTCGTGTTCCTGTACCTGGTGTTCGCCGGTCCGGGCCTATGGAGCCTCGACGCGCAGGTGCGGAAGCGGCCGTAAATCCTTCCAAACCAAGCAAAAAAGGCGGCGCTTGCCGAGCGCCGCCCTTCTCGTTTCGATCGTCGTGGTCCTAGATGTGCAGCACGCGTCCATAGGCGTCGAGCGCGGCTTCGTGCATGGCTTCCGACATGGTCGGGTGGGCGTAGACGACGCCGTGCAGGTCTTCCTCGGTGGCTTCCAGGGTGATGGCGGTGACGAAGCCCTGGATCATTTCGGTGACCTCGTGCCCGATCATGTGGGCGCCGATCAGGGCCCCCGTCTTGCCGTCGAACACCGTCTTGACGAAGCCCTCGGTCTCGCCGGCGGCCACGGCCTTGCCGTTGACCTTGAACGGGAAGCGGCCGGCCTTGACCTCGATGCCGGCGGCCTTGGCGGCGGCCTCGGTCAGGCCCACCGAGGCGACCTGCGGATTGGCGTAGGTGCAGCCCGGGATCGGCGAGTTGACGGCGGGGGTCTTGAAGCCGGCGATGTGCTCGGCCGCATGGATGCCTTCGTGGCTGGCCTTGTGGGCCAGCCAGGGCGGTCCGGCGGCGTCGCCGATGGCGTAGAGGCCGGGGACGTTGGTCTCGCCGTGCTTGCCGGTGACCACGTGGCCGCGGTCCATGTTCAGGCCGATGGCGTCCAGGCCCTCGGTATTAGGCGCAATGCCGACGGCGACGATGCACTTCTCGGCGGTCAGGGTCTCGGCCTTGCCGCCGACCTCGACGGCCACGGAAACGCCGTCCTTGGTCTTCTCGACCTTGGTCACCTTGGCGCCGATCCGGAAGGTGATGCCGCGCTTCTCGAACGCCTTCTGAGCGGCCTTGGAGACCTCGGCGTCCTCGACCGGCATGATGCGGTCCACGGCCTCGACCACGGTCACCTCGGCGCCGAGGGCGCGGTAGAAGCTGGCGAACTCGATGCCGATGGCGCCCGAGCCGATCACCACCAGGGATTTGGGCATGGCCTTGGGGGCCAGGGCGTCGCGGTAGGTCCAGATCTTGTCGCCGTCCGAGACCGCGCCGATCGACGGGATGTCGCGAGCCCGGGCGCCGCTAGCCAGGATCACGCTCTTGGCCTGGATGGCGCGGACGCCGCCGGCCTTCAGGGCCACGACGACCTTCGGCGAGGGGCTGCCCTTCTCGAGCTTGGCCTCGCCCTCGACGACCTCGATCTTGTGCTTCTTCATCAGGAAGGCAATGCCCGAGGACATCTGCTTGGCCACGCCGCGCGAGCGCTCGATGATCTTGCCGAAGTCGAAGGCCGGCTTCTCGACCGAGAGGCCGTAGCCCCCCAGGTGCGACAGCTGCTCGAAGATCTCGCCGGACTTCAGCAGCGCCTTGGTCGGGATGCAGCCCCAGTTGAGGCAGACGCCGCCGAGGTTCTCCCGCTCGACGATAGCCGTCTTCAGGCCCAGTTGGCTGGCGCGGATCGCGGCCACATAACCGCCGGGGCCGGCCCCGATGACGACGACGTCGAATTCCGTGGACATGGTGTTCTTACCCTAGCTTGGACGCCGTTCGGGGGGAGCCGGCGGGCGTCGATCGATCGGCCTGCAAGCCGATCCCATGGGACTCAAAAAACGTTACAGCAGCGCCTCGACGGCCTGTTTCAGGTCTTCGGGCTTGGTCGTGGGAGCGAAGCGTTCGACTACCTCGCCGTCGCGGCCGATCAGGAACTTGGTGAAGTTCCACTTGATGGCTTCGGTGCCCAGCAGACCCTTCTGTTCATGCTTCAGATAGGCATAGAGCGGATGGGCCGACGGGCCGTTGACGTCGATCTTGGCCAGGACCGGGAAGGTCACGTCATAGGTCAGCGAGCAGAAGCTGGCGATCTCCTCGGCGTTCCCGGGCTCCTGAGCCCCGAACTGGTTGCAGGGGAAGGCCAGGACCGTGAAGCCCTTGTCCTTGTAGTCCCGGTACAGCGTCTCCAGCCCCTCGTACTGCGGGGTGAAGCCGCACTTGCTGGCCGTGTTGACGATCAGCAGCACCTGGCCGCGATAGTCGGCCAGGCTCGCGTCCTGGCCGTCCAGCGTCTTGGCGGAATAGTCATAGACGGACATCCCTGCCCTCCCGTTCGACTTAAACGATCAGGGTCAGAGGCTCTTCGATCAGCGGCTTGAACGCGGCCAGGAACTTGGCCCCGACCGCGCCGTCGACCACGCGGTGGTCGCAGGTCAGGGTCACCGTCATCACCGTGGCCACGGCCAGCTGGCCGTCCTTGACCACCGGCCGCTGCTCGCCGGCCCCGACGCTCATGATCGCGCCCTGCGGCTGGTTGAGGATCGAGGCGAAGCTCTTGATGCCGAACATGCCGAGGTTGGAGACCGAGAAGGTGCCGCCCTGGAACTCCTCGGGCTTCAGCTTCTTGGCCTTGGCGCGGGCGGCCAGGTCCTTCACCTCGGCCGAGATCTGGGCCAGGCCCTTGGTCTCGGCGGCGCGGACGATCGGGGTGATCAGGCCGCCGTCGATGGCCACGGCCACGGCGATGTCGGCATGCTTGTGCATGGCGATGCCCTCGGGCGAGAACGAGGCGTTGGCCTCCGGCACGCGCTTGAGGGCCACGGCTGCGGCCTTGATGATGATGTCGTTGACCGAGACCTTGACGCCCTGGCCTTCCAGCAGGTGGTTGATCTTGCCGCGGGCGGCCAGCAGGGCGTCGATCTCCAGATCGATCGTCAGCGGGAAGTGCGGGACGTCGCGGAAGCTTTCAGTCAGGCGGCGCGCGATGGTCTTGCGCATCATGTCCAGCGGCACGAGGTCGTAGGAGCCGGGGGGGATGCCCATCTGCTCCAGGGTCAGGGCTTTGGCGGGCGCGGCGGCGGCCGGAGCAGCGGCGGCGGCGGGAGCCGGCGCGGCGGCGGGCTTGGGCGCAGCGCCCTTGCCGGCGGCTTCGACATCGGCCTTGACCACCCGGCCATGCGGGCCTGAGCCGGCGATCGTCTTCAGATCCAGGTTCGCGGCCGAGGCCAGGCGACGGGCCAGGGGCGAGGCGAACACGCGGTCGCCGGCCGGCGCAGCGGCGGGCGCGGGCTTGGCCGGGGCGGCGGTCTCGCCGGCGGCTTGGACGGGCGCAGCCGGAGCCGGCGCCGCCTTCGGCGCTTCAGCGGCCGGAGCGGGCTTGGCCGGCGGCGGGGCGGGGCTCTCGCCCTCCCCGGCCAGCTTGGCGATCGGGGCGTTGACCTTGACGTTCTCGGTCCCGGCCTCGACCAGGATGGCCTCGATGACGCCTTCGTCGACGGCTTCGACTTCCATCGTGGCCTTGTCGGTTTCGATCTCGGCGATCACGTCGCCGGCCTTGACGGTGTCGCCGACCTTGACGTGCCACTTGGCGAGGGTCCCCTCCTCCATGGTGGGCGACAGGGCGGGCATCAGGATGTCGATCGACATTGAGCTTCTTCCTCAAGCGTTCGGGACGGCTTCGACCAGAACGGTCGGCGTCCATTTAGCCTTGCGACGGGCAAGGCGTTGTTCGTCCGTTTCGTCGTGATAGTCCAGCCGTTCGGGCTCGCGTTTAGCGAAACCCGGCAGGTCGGTCCCTACGACGTTGAGGGTGGCGTAGGCCAGCCCCCCGTCTTCGATCATCGCCGCCACGTAGACGGCGCATTCCCGGCAGATCAGGAAGTCCACCGCCCGCCGCCCGAACCGGTAGCGCATCAGCGCCCCCGGGGCGGCGGTGATGTGCAGCCGGCTGTCCGGATCGCTGGTGGTCCGCGCCCCCTGCCGGCGGCGGAACGAGCACTGGCAGGCCCGCAGCGCCAGCTCGGCCACCGGCTTGCCGGGATCGAGCTGCACGTGCACCGCGCCGCAGTGGCAGGAGCCGTTGAGCGCCTGGGTCATGCGCGCCTCCCCGCCCGCTCACACAGGCCTGGGCCTAGATGAGCGAGCCGGGCGATCACCGGTAGCAGACCGCCTTGGCCGCCTTGACGATCTTGGCGACCGAGGGCAGCGACAGGGCTTCGAGATTGGCCGCATAGGGCAGCGGCACGTCTTCCTGGTGAACCCGCAGCGGCGGGGCGTCCAGGTAATCGAAGCCGAACTCGGTGATGCGGGCGACGATCTCGGCGCCGACCCCCATTGGGCCCCAGCCTTCCTCGACGGTGACCAGGCGGTTGGTCTTCTTGACGCTTTCCAGGATGGTGTCGTGGTCCATCGGCCGGATGGTGCGCAGGTCGACGACCTCGGCCTCGATGCCGTCCTTGGCGAGTTCCTCGGCGGCGTTCAGGGCGAAGCCGACCATCCGCGAATAGGTGGCGATGGTGACGTCCTTGCCGGGGCGGCGGACCTTGGCCTTGCCGATCGGCACGACCCAGTCCTCGACGTCCGGGATGTCGAACTCGTGGCCGTACATCATCTCGTGTTCGAGGAAGACGATCGGGTTCGGGTCGCGGATCGCGGCCTTCATCAGGCCCTTGGCGTCGGCCGCGTCGTAAGGTGCGATGACCTTCAGGCCGGGGACGTTGCCGTACCAGGCCGCGTAGTCCTGGCTGTGCTGGGCGCCGACCCGCGAGGCCGCGCCGTTGGGGCCGCGGAACACGATCGACGACTTGATCTGGCCGCCCGACATGTACAGCGTCTTGGCGGCCGAATTGATGATCTGGTCGATCGCCTGCATGGCGAAGTTCCAGGTCATGAATTCGACGATCGGCTTAAGACCCGCCATCGCCGCGCCGACGCCGAGGCCGGCGAAGCCGTGCTCGGTGATCGGGGTGTCGATGACGCGCTTGTCGCCGAACTCCTGCAGGAGGTCGCGGCTCACCTTGTAGGCGCCCTGGTACTGGGCGACTTCCTCGCCCATCAGGAACACGCGGTCGTCGCGGCGCATCTCCTCGGCCATGGCGTCGCGCAGGGCGTCGCGCACGGTGATCTTCTTCATCGGCGTGCCGGCCGGAATTTCCGGGTCGGCGAAGGTCGAGGCCGCCGAGGGCACGCCGGCCGGAATGGGAGCCTTTTCCGGCTCGCCCGACTTGGCTTCATCGGCCGCCGGCTTGGCGACCGGCGCCGGGGCGGCGGCGGGTTCGGCCTCGCCCTCGCCCTTCAGCTTGGCGATCGGGGTGTTGACCTTGACGTTCTCGGACCCGGCGGCGACCAGCAGGGCCTCGATGACGCCCTCGTCGACCGCTTCCACTTCCATGGTCGCCTTGTCGGTCTCGATCTCGGCGATCACGTCGCCGGCCTTGACGGTGTCGCCTTCCTTGACCAGCCACTTGGCCAGGGTGCCTTCTTCCATGGTCGGAGAGAGGGCGGGCATCAGGATGTCCACGCTCACTGGGCGGCCTCCAGGTATACGTCGGTGTAGAGTTCGGAGGGATCCGGCTCGGGGCTGGTGCGGGCGAACTCGGCGGCTTCGGCGACGATGCGCTTCACCTCGCCGTCGACGCTCTTCAGGTCGTCCTCGGTGACGCCGATGGCGGCCAGGCGCTCCTTCAGGTGGTCGATCGGGTCGCGGGTCTGCTTGACTTGGTCGACCTCGTCCTTGGTGCGGTACTTGGCCGGGTCGGACATCGAGTGGCCGCGATAGCGATAGGTCTTCATCTCAAGGATGAACGGACCCTGGCCGCTGCGGGCGTGCTCGGCGGCGCGGGCGCCGGCCTCGGCGACGGCCGTCACGTCCATGCCGTCGACCTCCTCGCCCGGAATCCGGAACGAGGTCCCGCGCTTGTGGAAGGCGGTTTCCGAGGCCGAGCGCTCGACGCTGGTGCCCATGGCGTACTGGTTGTTCTCGATCACGTACACGACCGGCAGCTTCCACAGCTGGGCCATGTTGAAGCTCTCATAGACCTGGCCCTGATTGGCCGCGCCGTCGCCGAAATAGGCGAAGGCGACGTTGCCGTTGCCGCGGTAGTGGTTGTTCAGCGCCAGGCCGGTGCCGAGCGAGACCTGGGCGCCGACGATGCCGTGGCCGCCGTAGAAACCCGTCTCGACGTCGAACATGTGCATCGAGCCGCCCTTGCCGTGCGACGAGCCCGTCGCGCGGCCGGTCAGCTCGGCCATGACTTCCTTGGGGTCCATGCCCGCGGCCAGCATGTGGCCGTGGTCGCGGTAGCCGGTGATGATCTGGTCGCCCTTGACCTTGATCGACTGCATGCCGACGGCGATGGCTTCCTGGCCGATGTACAGGTGACAGAAGCCGCCGATCAGGCCCATGCCGTACAGCTGGCCGGCCCGCTCCTCGAAGCGGCGGATCAGCAGCATGTCGTGGTAGAATTTCAGAAGCTCGTCCTTGCTGACGAAGGCGTTGACACCGGTAGCGTCAGCCTTCTCCGCCGGGGCTTCACCCTTGCGCGTACGCGCCATTCAACTCTCCCTGGCCAATCTTCATCGCGGCCTACTCCTGGACGCCCACCGGCCGAATGAACCTCGGTTCCGCGTAGATGGGGGCCCGCTGTCAAACCCGAAACGGATCAGGTTCGCCTGAGCCCGCCCGGCAGTTCCTCAAGGCATCGCGCCGACCCACGCCTTAGCGCGGCGTGCGGATCACATAGTCCTTGGGGTCGGTGTATCCCAGGAGCGAACGCGCGCGCTCTTCCAGAAGATCCGCCGACAAACTGCCGCTGCGTAATAGACGAGCACGGGCCTCCAGGTCCATCCTTTCGGCGCGGATCTTCTTCAGCTCCAGCGTCTTGGAGGCCAGATCCGCGTTGCGCTGCGAGGTCGACAACAGCCCGCGCTCCCCCGTCAGGGCGTGAAACACGAAGTAGGTGATCAGCAGAAGCAGCGCCGCGGTCGGCAGGAAAGGTTGCAGTCGGGCGAACATCAGCGATTCCCAGGAGGGTAAGTTCAGCCTGCCCGATCATGCTTAACGCCTTACTAAATGGGCGGTTCGCGAGGGTCGGGGCAAGATGTCGAAAGCAGCCGCTCCATGCTTTCATTTGAGATGGTTTCAAGGGCATCTAGATACCGCGTCGCAGCATCCAAACGCAGGTTTTATGAGGCTTCTCCCGGCGGCGGAGAGAGTCGTCAATTTGGCTTTTAGAAAAATTGTTGGTGAAGACTAGGCGCCGGCGCCTCCGGATCGAGCGATCGACGGCGAGCGCGTCGCGAATCGTCACAGGCCGGCGCCAGGCAGGGCTTGGCGGAAGATCGATATCGGCGGTATGTTAGCGGTAACCAAAAAGGGGGGAACCACATGTTCGGACGTCGCACTTTCATCCTGTCTCTCGCCAGCACTGGCGTGACGCCCGCCCTGGCGTACGGAGGCGAGGCTCGGCCGCGGCGCGAGCGCTCCATCGCCGGCGACGGTCCCAAGCCGACTGTCATCAAGGGCAAGCCGCCCAAAATGGATTTCGGAGACGGGCTGCGGGTGCCCCTCGACCGAAACGCCTTCGTGACGCTGTGGGAGGATTCCAACCGCTGGATCACCTTCGGGCTCGGGCTTGGCCGGATCGAAGGCGAATCGAACACCAAGGCCGACAAGGCCGCCAGCCTGACCATGCAGATTATGCTGCTGACCCTGGCCTATGCGCCCGAGCGCCTGGAACGGGTGGACGGCGGCGGCTGGCGGCCCCGCAGCGGCAAGCTCGGAGACCTGGTGATGGGCGAGGTCCCCCTGCCCGGCCGGCCCGTCCGACCGGCAAACGGCAGCTACATGGACAATCGGCTGTTCGGCGGTCCCGGCCTCACCCCCGACAACCCCGCCGACATCCAGAGCTATCAGCGCTTCGTCGCCGCCACCGCCTATGTCGTCAAGAAGGCCGACCTGTCGCTGGACGACGTCCGCGCCGTGGGACGGTTGACGGACGACGCGCCGCCCACGACGGCGCAATAGCCGCCTGCGAGACCTGCGGGAATCGTCTCGCCGTCCTGACCGGACGGCGAGACACGAGTTCCGCCTAGCGGCCCTTGAGCACCGCGCGGCCGGCATAGACGGCCTGGTCGTCGAGGGCTTCCTCGATGCGCAGCAGCTGATTGTACTTGGCCAGCCGGTCTGAGCGGGCCAGAGAGCCGGTCTTGATCTGTCCGCAGTTCAGGGCCACCGCCAGGTCGGCGATGGTCGAGTCCTCGGTCTCGCCCGAGCGGTGGCTCATCACGCTGGTGTAGGCAGCGCGGTGGGCCAGGTCGACGGCGTCGATGGTCTCCGACAGCGAGCCGATCTGGTTGACCTTAACCAGGATCGAATTGGCCAGGCCCTTGTCCAGGCCCAGTTGCAGGCGCTTGGGGTTGGTGACGAACAGGTCGTCGCCGACCAGCTGGACCTTTTTGCCCAGGGTGTCGGTCAGCAGCTTCCAGCCCTCGAAATCGTCCTCCGACATGCCGTCCTCGATCGATAGGATCGGGAACTTGCCGGCCAGGCCCGCCAGATAGTCGACCATCTGCGCGGGATCCAGGCTCTTGCCCTCGCCTTCCAGCTCGTACTTGCCGTTCTTGAAGAACTCGGTGGCGGCCACGTCCAGGCCGAGCACGAAGTCCTCGCCCGACCTGTAGCCCGCCGCCTCGCCCGCCTTAACGATGAAGGCCAGGGCGTCCTCGGCCGAGCCGAGGTTGGGGGCGAAGCCGCCCTCGTCGCCGACATTGGTGTTGTGGCCGGCGTCCTTCAGGGCCTTCTTTAGGCCGTGGAAGATCTCGGCCCCCATCCGCAGGGCCTCGGCGAAGGTCGGGGCGCCGGTCGGCAGGATCATGAATTCCTGGATGTCGATCGGGTTGTCGGCATGGGCCCCGCCGTTGATGATGTTCATCATCGGCACCGGCAGGACGCGGGCGGAGACGCCGCCGACATATTTGTAGAGCGGCAGGCCGGCCGACTCGGCGGCGGCCTTGGCGGCGGCCAGCGACACGCCCAGGATGGCGTTGGCGCCCAGGCGGCTCTTGTTGGCCGTGCCGTCCAGCGAGATCATCAGGTTGTCGATCCGGCGCTGGTCCTCGGCGTCGATCCCCGACAGGGCGTCGAAGATCTCGCCGTTGACCGCGTCGACCGCCGCCTTGACGCCCTTGCCGCCGTAGCGGCCCTTGTCGCCGTCGCGCTTTTCGACCGCCTCGTGGGCGCCGGTCGAGGCGCCGGACGGCACCGCGGCGCGGCCAAAGGCGCCGTCTTCGAGGACGACGTCGACCTCGACCGTCGGATTGCCGCGGCTGTCGAGGATTTCGCGGGCGATGATGTCGACGATCTCGGTCATGGGAGCTCCCTTTCAAAAGGCGCTTCCCCTTAGCCGCGCAGCCCCGCAACCGCAACCGGCCCGCGGTCTGATCGCCTCTGCGAACGGATCCTCAGACCGCCCCTCAGGCCTGCAGGACCGGCGGCGCCCAGGCCTTGCCCAGGCGGAACTTCACCTGATCGGCGCCGAAGTCGAGCTCCACCCGGGCGAACATCTTCAGCACGTCGACGCCCAGCAGCACGGCCGGCCGGTCGTTCAGCGCCCAGACGTCGAAGATGTGCAGGTTGGCCATCACCAGCGGCAGGTTGGTCATCTTCACCGCGCCCAATTCGATCGAGCGGATGATCCGCAGCTCGCCCAGCGTCGCCTCGCCGGCCGCGCCGATCAGGCGGATGGCCATGCTGGGCTCGGGCTTGCGCCGCACGCGCAGCTTGATGGCCTCGGCCAGGGCCATGTTGCCCATGCTGCTGCCGGAGCCTGAATCGATGAAGGCCACGCAGCGCACGCCGCTGACCCGGGCGTTGGCGATCGCCAGCCGCCCGAAGCGGGAGTCGGCCAGCACCGAGACCTCCCGCGAGCCCTGGAACGCCGGCTCCATCCGGCTGCTGCGGCGGACCTCCAGCCGGTGGCGGCGGAAGTCCATCACCACGTTGCGGTTGTCGAGCATGTCGACGCCCAGAAGGCCGTCGACGCCCAGCCGTTCGGTCGGCAGGACCGGAAGCTGCGCGTCCTTCAGCCGCGCGTCGCCGGTCGCGATCAGCGCCACCTTGGCCGTGGGCGTCAGGGCCGAACCGCCGATGCCGTGCAGCATGACGTCGGAACCGCGTTCCAGCCCCAGGCGCGCGGCCAGCGGGGCCGACAGCACGCTGCGGTCGGCGCCGGTGTCGATCACGAAGTTGAAGGGGCCCTGCTCGTTGACGAACACCTCGACCGTCATCCGGTCGGCCGCGTCCATCGCAGTGTCGAGATAGACGGTCGGCGGCTCGGCCGGGGCGGCGGGCGCGACGGGAGACGCCGGTGGGAGGACCTGCAGCGGCGGCGCGGGCGTCGTGGATCGAGCCCAGGCCTGTCCGGCCAGCAGCGACAATCCCAGTCCCGCCGTCAGGTTTCGGCGTGTGAGCATGGGCGGATCTCCCTGCCGTCACGATAACATGGTTTTTCGACCGCACTGTCGAAATCCAGGTCGGCGGAGGCCGGGGAGGCGTTTTGTCGCTGCGCCAAAAAGCGAAAAGGCGGCGATCCGAGGACCGCCGCCTTTCAGGCTCTGTCGCCGTCTCCCGCCGGGGCGGAAGCGAAGGTGAAGACCTAGTCTTCCTTCGGCGTCAGGATCTGCTTGCCGTTGTACAGACCGGTCTTCAGGTCGACGTGGTGCGGACGGCGCAGTTCGCCCGAGTCCTTGTCTTCCACGAAGGAATTGGCGCCCAGGGCGTGGTGCGACCGGCGCATGTTCCGGCGAGAAGGCGAAGTTTTTCTTTTGGGAACGGCCATCGAAGTGACTCTGCTCGCTGAGCTTGAAAATTAGAGACGGCGACTCGGGAAAGACCCAGGCCGCCGTGTGAGGGCGCGCTTATGCCCGAATCTCTTCGGGGATGCAACCAGCCTTGTTAGACGAGCCGCCCCTGCTCTTTCGCCGCGGCGATAAAGCTGGCGAACAGCGGGTGCGGGGCGAACGGACGGCTCTTCAGTTCGGGGTGGAACTGCACGCCGATGAACCACGGATGGTCCTCGCGCTCGACGATCTCGGGCAGAACCCCATCGGGCGAGCGGCCGGTCAGCTTCAGGCCGGACTCCTCCATCCGGTGGCTGTAGCCGATATTGACCTCGTAGCGGTGCCTGTGGCGCTCGCTGATGGCCGTGCCGCCATAGATCGAGGCCACCTTCGAGCCCGGGGTCAGCACCGCCTCGAAGGCCCCCAGCCGCATGGTGCCGCCCAGGTCGTCGCCGGTGCGGCGCTGGACGGTCTCATTGCCCTTGATCCACTCGGTCATCAGCCCGACCACCGGACGCTCGGTGGGGCCGAACTCGCTGGACGAGGCGTCGCTGATGCCGGCGACGTTGCGCAGGGTCTCGATGACGGCCATCTGCATGCCGAAGCAGATGCCGAAATAGGGCACCTTGCGTTCGCGGGCGAACTGGGCGGCGCGGATCTTGCCCTCGGCCCCCCGCTCGCCGAAGCCGCCAGGCACCATGATGGCGTGGGCGTTCTCCAGGCGGACGGCGGCCGCGCCCGGGTCGCCCTCGAAGGTCTCGCTCTCGACCCAGTCCAGGTTGACCTTGACCTTGTTGGCCAGGCCGCCGTGGTGCAGGGCCTCGATCAGCGACTTGTAGGCGTCCTTGAGCACCGTGTACTTGCCGACCACCGCGATGGTCACTTCGCCGTCGGGATGGTTGACGGTCTGGTCGATCGCCTCCCAACGCGACAGGTCCGGCTTGGGCGCGTCGCTCATGCCGAACACGTCCAGCACCTCGGCGTCCAGGCCTTCCTTGTGGTAGTCGATCGGCACCGCATAGATCGACGATGAGTCCATCGCCTGGATCACCGCGCTGGGCCGCACGTTGCAGAACTGGGCGATCTTGCGCTTTTCCTCGACCGGGATGTCCTGCTCGCAGCGGCACAGCAGGATGTCGGGCTGAATGCCGATCGAGCGCAGTTCCTTGACCGAGTGCTGGGTCGGCTTGGTCTTCATCTCGCCGGCCGTCTTGATGAACGGCAGCAGGGTCAGGTGCACGTAGCAGCTCTGGCCGCGCGGCAGGTCCTGGCGCAGCTGGCGGATGGCCTCGAAGAACGGCAGGCCCTCGATGTCGCCCACCGTGCCGCCGATCTCGACCAGCACGAAGTCGACCGCCTTCTCGCCGGTCTCGTCGAGGGCCGGCGACAGGACGAAGTCCTTGATCTCGTTGGTGACGTGCGGAATCACCTGGACGGTGGCGCCCAGATAGTCGCCGCGCCGTTCCTTCTCGATGATGGTCTTGTAGATCTGGCCGGTAGTGATGTTGTCGGCCTTGGTGGCCGACACCCCGGTGAAGCGCTCGTAATGCCCCAGGTCCAGGTCGGTCTCGGCCCCGTCGTCGGTGACGAACACCTCGCCGTGCTGATACGGGCTCATCGTGCCCGGATCGACGTTGAGATAGGGGTCGAGCTTACGAAGGCGAACCTTGTAGCCACGAGCCTGG
This sequence comes from Caulobacter sp. LARHSG274, assembly GCF_052871235.1. Taxonomy (NCBI): domain Bacteria; kingdom Pseudomonadati; phylum Pseudomonadota; class Alphaproteobacteria; order Caulobacterales; family Caulobacteraceae; genus Caulobacter; species Caulobacter sp. LARHSG274. Next base: position 366,477 of record NZ_JBIXJO010000003.1, read on the forward strand.
AGGAGCGCTCCGAGCGCTGCGGAGGCGAGGCCTTTTCCCAGGGAGGAAACCACGCCGCCGGTGATGAAGATGTACCGGGTCATGGGCGCTCAGATTAGCCGTGATTCGCCGACGCCGGCGAAAAGACCGACGTTCATCAACAGTAAAATCTCGCCGACCCTTACTGGGCCGGCGGTTGCGAAGGCGTGGCGGCCGGAACGCTGACCACCGGCGGCGGCGCCGCGGGGGTGATGACCGGAACCTTGGCGGCGGCCTTGGCCGGCGGCTTGGCGGCCGCGGCGGCCGGCTTCGGCGTCGAGACGGCCGGGGCCGAGACGCTCGGGGTCGGGGCGCTGATCTGCGGGGTCGGCGCGGTGATGGCGGCCGGGGCCGTCGTCGCCGGGGCGGTCGTCGAAGGCGCGGTCGGGGCCGGAACGGCGGGAGCCGACGGCAGGACCGGCGCGTTCAGGGTCTTGGTGTCGAGGCCGTCGAGCTTCAGTCGGTCGACCACCGAGTTGCTGGCGCCCATGCGGCCGGTGAGGACGGTCAGGGCCAGGCTGATCACCAGGAAGATCGAGAACAGGATCCAGGTGGTGCGGGTCAGAAGGTCGCCGGCCCCGCGGGCGGTCATGAAACCGCCGCCGCCGCCCATGCCCAGGGCCCCGCCCTCGGAACGTTGCATCAGCACCACGAAGATCAGGGCGATACAGACGATGATGTTGATGGTCAGCAGAACGCCGATGAGCATGGGTAAATCGATCTCGATCCGGGCGACGGTCGAACCCGCCGCGAAAAACGAAGCGGCCCCTCTATCACTTGCGACGGGCCCGCGCCATAGCTGGGGATCAACCGGCCCCACTCAAGCCCGCCTGCAGAGTCTTTCGCGCGCATGATTCTCGAGACCGAACGCCTTACCCTGTCGCCGCTGACGGTTGAAGACGCCTCGCTGGTCTATCCGTTCCTCAGCGACCCGGAGGTGATGGCCCATTGGGACCGCGCGCCGATCGAGGACCCCGACGAGGTCAACGCCACGGTCGCCGCCCAGGTGGGCGAAATGGCCGAGCGGGCCGCCTTCTACTGGGCTATCCGCCTGACCCGCACCGGTCAGTTCCTGGGCTATTGCGAACTGGTCGACCTGGACTGGCGCCACCATCGCGGCGAGTTGGGCCTGATCGTCGCCCGCGAGGCCTGGGGCCAGGGCTACGCCACCGAGGCGGTCACCGCCCTGCTGGCCTATTGCGCCTCGTCCCTGGGCCTGAAGCGGCTGACCGCCCGCACCCAGGTCGGCGACGCCCGGTCCGAGCGGCTGCTGCTGAAGCTGGGCTTCGAACAGGAGGGCTATCTGAAGGGCCATGTGGACCGCGACGGCGAACGGCGCGACTGCCGCCTGTTCGGGCTGCTGTTCTAGGCGCGTTCGACAACCGCCCGTCGGGCGTTGGCGAAGCCCCCTAGCCGCCCTGCTGCCGCGCCGCGAAGTCGCGCCGGAACGCCTCGAACCGGCCCTCGGCGATCGCCGCCCGCATGGCGGCGGTCAGGGCCTGGAAGAAGGCGATGTTGTGCCAGGACAGCAGCACCTGGCCCAGGATCTCCTCGGCCTTGAACAGGTGGCGCAGATAGGCCTTGGAATAGTCGCGGCTGGCCGGGCAGTCGCTGGCCGCGTCCAGCGGGTCCTCGTCCTCGGCGTAGCGGGCGTTCTTGATGTTGATCGCCCCGTCCCAGGTCCAGGCCTGGCCGTGGCGGCCAGAGCGGGTGGGCAGGACGCAGTCGAACATGTCGACGCCGCGATAGACCGCCTCGACCAGATCGATCGGCTTGCCCACGCCCATCAGGTAACGCGGCCGGTCGGGGGGCAGCATGGCCGGGGCGTAGTCGAGCACCTCGCACATCGCCGCATGGCCCTCGCCCACCGCCAAGCCGCCCAGGGCGTAGCCGTCGAAGCCGATCTCGCGCAGCCGGTCCGAGGACTCCTGGCGCAGGTTCTGGAAGGTCGAGCCCTGCTGGATGCCGAACAGCGCCTGGGTGTCGCGCGCGCCGAAGGCGGCCTTCGAGCGCTTGCCCCAGCGGGCCGACAGCTCCATGCCCTGGCGCGCCCTCGCCTCCTCCGCCGGCCAGGCGACGCATTCGTCCAGTTGCATGACGATGTCGCTGCCCAGCAGGTCGGCCTGGATCTCCATCGACCGCTCGGGGCTGAGCACGTGCTTGGAGCCGTCGATGTGGCTGGCGAAGGTGACGGCCTCCTCGGTGACCTTGCTGATCCCCGACAGGCTCATCACCTGGAAGCCGCCGCTGTCGGTCAGGATCGGCTTGTCCCAGCGCATGAACCTGTGCAGCCCGCCCAGGCGCCGCACCCGCTCGGCCGTGGGCCGCAGCATCAGGTGGTAGGTGTTGCCCAGGATGATGTCGGCCCCGGTCGCCTGGACCTGGTCGACCATCAGCGCCTTGACCGTGGCGGCGGTGCCCACCGGCATGAAGGCCGGGGTGCGGATGTCGCCGCGCGGGGTCTTCAGCACCCCGGTGCGGGCCGCGCCGTCGGTGGCGGCGATCTCGAAGGGAAAGGCGGCCATCAGCTTTGCCCGGAATCGGCGCGGAACAGCAGGCTGCCGTCGCCATAGGAATAGAAGCGATAGCCGGTGGCGATCGCGTGCTCGTAGGCCGCCTTCATCGTCGCCTGGCCGGCGAAGGCGCTGACCAGCATGAACAGGGTCGACTTGGGCAGGTGGAAATTGGTCATCAGCACGTCGGCGGCGCGGAAGCGGTAGCCGGGGGTGATGAAGATCGCGGTCTCGTCGGCGAACGGACGGATCGCGCCGTCCTCGCCGGTGGCGCTTTCCAGCAGCCGCAGACTGGTGGTGCCGACGCAGACGATGCGGCCGCCGGCGGCGCGGGCGGCGTTCAGGGCGTCGGCGACGGCGGGCGGCACCTCGCCGAACTCGGCGTGCATCCGGTGCTCGGCCACGTCATCGGTCTTGACCGGCAGGAAGGTGCCGGCCCCCACGTGCAGGGTGACGAAGTGCAGCGACACGCCCCGGGCCTTCAGCCGCTCCAGCAGGTCCGGGGTGAAGTGCAGGCCGGCGGTCGGGGCGGCGACCGAGCCGTCCTCGCGGGCGTAGACGGTCTGGTAGTCGGCGCGGTCGCGGTCGTCCTCGGCCCGCTTGGCGGCGATGTAGGGCGGCAGCGGCATGTGGCCGTGGGCGGCCACGGCGAGGTCCAGGTCGACGCCGGCGAAATCGAAGGCCAGCTCGATCTCGCCGCCCTCGTGCTTTCCGACCACAGTGGCGTCCAGCAGGCCGGCCAGGCACGCGCGGTCTGCCCCAGGGGCCTGGTTGTGGCCGAACGCGATCCGGTCGCCCTCCTTCAGCCGCTTGCCCGGACGCATGAAGGCCAGCCAGCGGTCGGGCGCGATGCGACGGTGCAGGGTGGCCTCGACCGCCACCGGCGCGCCGTCGCCGCCGCCGGTCTCGCGGCCGGCCCTTCGGCCCGCCAGGCGCGCCGGGATCACCCGGGTGTCGTTGAAGACCAGGGCGTCGCCGGGCCGCAGGAAATCGGGCAGGTCGCGGACGATGCGGTCCTCGAACCCCTCGCCAGGCCGCACGACAAGCAGGCGCGCGGAATCCCGCGGCTCGGCCGGCCGCAGGGCGATCGCCGCGTCGGGCAGGTGGAAGTCGAAATCGGACAGGCGCATGGGGCGGCTTCAAGGCCATGCCAGGGCCGAGAGGTCAAGCGTCGAGGCGCCGGGCCGGGCCGGCGACCAAGAATTCCGCAACCTCAGTTTCGCCGGCTTTCCCGGCGATGGGACAAGCGCGAACCTCCAGCGGCCATGCTATGGGCGAACCATGCGTCTGATCCGGCACCTTCTCAGCCTGCTCCTGCGAGGCACCGCCCTCCTGCTGGGCCTGGTGGGGGCCGTGATCGCCCTGGCCTGCCTGGGCGGAGCGTTCAGCGACCAGCTCGACGCCCTGACCCACCTGACGCCCGTGTGGTTCGCCCTGGGCCTGGCCAGCCTGGCGCTCGGGCTGGTCTTTGCCGATCGGGCCGAGCTCGGAGCCGTGCTGGTCCTGTCGGCGATGACGATCGTGATCACCGGCGGGCTGATGGCGCCCGAGATCGTCGCGGCGGTCCGGGCCCCTCGCGCGCCGGCGACCAGCGCGACGCTGAAGCTGGTGCAGTTCAATATCTGGGCCGACAATCGCGACCCCGAGGCCACCCTCGACTGGATCCTGGCCCAGAAGGCCGACGTGGTGCTGATCGAGGAAGGCGGCAGCCAGGCCTGGCCGATCGTCAAGCGCCTGCGCCAGGTCTATCCGGACACCGTGACCTGCGCCGGCCAGCGCGGCTGCGACACCTGGATCTTCAGCCGCTGGCCGATGATCCGACAGCACGGCCTGCGCGAGGACGGCCTGCCCCTGACGGCGGCCTGGGCGACGCTGCGCCACCCGGACGGCGACTTCACGGTCGCGGTCTCGCACCACCTCTGGCCGGTCCCGGCCGGTCCCCAGCAGGCTCAGAGCCGGCTGCTGGCCGCCGAGCTGGCGCCGTTCGACAAGCGGACCCTGATCCTCGGCGGCGACTTCAATTCCACGCCCTGGTCGTTCAGCCTGCGGCGGCAGGACGCGGCCCTGGGGCTGGTGCGGCGGACCCGCGCCCTGGCCAGCTGGCCGGCCGGCCGCTTCACCCGCCTGGCCAGCGCCCCCTTCCCGATCCTGCCCATCGACCAGGTCTATGCCGGCCGGGCCTGGAAGACCGTCAGCGTCGAGCGCGGCCCGGTCCTGGGCTCGGACCACCGGCCGGTGGTGGTGACCCTGACGCGCTGAGCCCAACGAAAAAGGCCCCGGTTTCCCGGGGCCTCTGGCGTCTTAGGCGTCGGCGGCGATCTTGGCGCTGAGGATCTTGCCGGGGGTGCGCGGCGGCTCGCCGGTCGGCAGGGAGTCGACGTTCTCCATGCCTTCGACCACCTGGCCCCAGACCGTGTATTGGTTGTCCAGGAAGGTGGCGTCGTCGAAGACGATGAAAAACTGGCTGTTGGCCGAGTTCGGATCGGGGGTGCGGGCCATCGAGCAGACGCCGCGCACGTGCGGCTCCTTGGAGAACTCGGCCTTGATGTCGGGCTTGGCCGAACCGCCGCGGCCGGTGCCGGTCGGGTCGCCGCCCTGGGCCATGAAGCCGGGGATCACGCGGTGGAAGACCACGCCGTCATAGAAGCCCTCGCGGACCAGTTCCTTGATGCGCTCCACGTGGCCCGGGGCCAGGTCGGGGCGCAGCTTGATCGTCACCGGCCCGGTCTCGAGCGTCAGCAGCAGGGTGTTTTCGAGGTCGGCCGACATGGTCATCCCTTGGATTTCTAGAGTCGAGGGCTTCTAGCCCGCTTTCGGAGAACGGGAAACCCGCCCGCGCGATCCCGGGGCGGACTATCGGATCTGGACCGGCAGGTCGAGATCGCAGACCGAGAAATCGGCCCCCCGGGCGGCGCGCTTGGCGGCGACCTCCGCCTTGAACCAGGCGCTGTCGGTGGCCACGACGCGGATCTTGGGGCGCTCGGCCTCGGAGATGTCCGCCAGCAGCCGGACCTTGGTCATGGCGTCCTGCGGCGCGGCCACCGGCTCGCCGGCCTTGATGGCGCGGACCACCTCCAGCCCCGACAGCACCCGGCCAAAGGCCGTGTAGCGCTTGTCCAGCGACGGATAGGGTTGGCGCATCAGGAAGAACTGGCTGTTGGCCGAGTCGTTGTCCTCGTCGCGGGCCATGCCGACCACGCCAGGGCAATAGGTCCCCCAGGCGGCGACCTTGTGGTCCGAGGTGACCTGGCTCCAGCTCCAGGCCTGACTGACGACCGGCAGCGACTTGAGCAGGCCCACCTCGGTCCCGGCGGGGGCGGCGGCGACAGCGAAGGGCGTGGCCGCGTCGCGGCGGAAGGTGAACTCGGCCTTGAGGTTGGGCTTCTTGGTCCCGCCCTCGCCGGTGTCGTCGGGGTCGCCGGTCTGGGCCATGAAGCGGTCGATGACCCGGAAGAAGGTGCGGCCGTCATAGACCCCCTCGCGGGTCAGCTCGCGGAAGCGGGCGACATGGCCGGGGGCGACCTCGGGGATCAGTTCGACGACGATCCGGCCCTTGTTGGTGTCGATCACCACCACGTCCTGCGCCGCCGGGGTGCGCCAGTCGGTTTCCTTCGGTGCGGCCGCTTTCGGCGCGGCCTGGACGGCGCCGACGGCGAGCAGGCTGGCGGCCAGGACGGCGAGCGGGGCGACCGACGGAGGCAATCTACTTCACCTGCACCGGGACGGCGACGTCGCAGGGGCTGAACGCCCCGCCCATCTCGGCCCGCTTCTTGTCGACCAGGGCCGTGAAGGCGGCCGAGCGGGTGTCCATCACCTGGATGGTCGGGCGCTGGGCGGCGGGGATGTCCGACAGCACCCGGACGGTCAGCATCTTGTCCTGGGGATCGGGCACGGGCTCGCCGGCCTTGATGGCGCGGATGGTCTCCAGCCCGGTCAGGGCGCGGCCGAAGGCGGTGTAGGTCTTTTCCAGCGACGGGTAGTGCTGGCGCATGAAGAAGAACTGGCTGTTGGCGCTGTCGGGATCGCCGGCCCGGGCCATGCCCAGCACGCCGGGGCAGAAGGCGCCCCAGGCCGCCACCTTGCCGTCGGCGGTCAGGGCCGCCAGGCCGCTGTTCTGGCTGTAGACCGGCAGGGCGCCGACGAAGCCGATCTCGGTGGTCCCGGCCTTGCCCTGCGGCGCATAGCCGGGCCCGCGGCGGAAGGTGAACTCGGCGGTCAGATTGGGCTGGTCCGAACCGCCTGTTCCGTCGTTCTTCGGGTCGCCGGTCTGGGCCATGAAGCTGTCGATGACCCGGAAGAAGGTCAGGCCGTCATAGAAATGGGCCTTGGCCAGCTGGCGCACTCGGGCGGCGTGGTTGGGCGCAGCCTCGGGGCTCAGCTCGACGATGATCCGACCCTTGTTGGTGTCGACCACCAGCACGTTTTCCGGATCGGGCGTGCGCCAGTCGGAAACCGCTTGGGCGCTGGCGGCGGAGGCCGCGGAGAGCGCCAGGACGGCGGCGATGGACGCAAGCTTCATGGATATCCCCGATAGAACTGGCCTGACGGCGTAGAACGCCGCGACGCGGACGACAAGTGGCGGCGCCTTAGAGCCGAAGATTCCGGCGAGTTTCCGGCGCACGGCTTTTCCGCCTCACGCGATCTCTCGCTGAGTTGATGGAAAGGGACGCGGAGCGCCGGACGACGTCCGGAGTGTTTGAGTGAGTACCGTTTCGACGAAGCCACCGCTCCGCGCGCTCGTTTTCCGTCCGCGTCCGGTAGGCGGCCCTGTTAAGGCCTAGCCGGACTCCGGAACCCCGCCGTTTCCGACGGGCCCCGGCGACGAGGGCGCGGATCTTCGACACACGCGCTTTATCCCCGTCGACGCCGACGGCGGGCGGGGCCTGCAACGCCAGGCTCCCCGGACACGCTGAAGTAACCCCCTCCAGCCCAGTCCCGCTCGATCGCCCCCCGCCGCCGCATCGGTCGCTGGCCATGCGCCCTTTCCCTGCGACGAGGTGGGTTTAGGATAGGGGCGGTTTCGACGCCGAGGGCTTGTGACGCTGAAGATTCTGCAAGGCGTTGGAAAGCTTGAGGTTCGCGGCCTCACCCGCGGGGATCGACGCGTCCCGATCCCCCCAAACGCTTTTTCTCCCCCTTCTTTCTACCCTTCCCTCCCCCTCCGTGGGGAGGGTGGCCCTGGCGGAGCCAGGGTCGGGTGGGGGCCGCTGAGCCGGCCGATGGTTCCACGCCCTGCGCCGGGCCCCACCCGACCCCTTCGGGGCCACCCACCCGCAAAGGGGGAGGGAAGTTAGAAAGAAAGGAGGAAGGGAGTCGTTCTGCGTCCCCCGTCCCCCTAAGCCCCGGCGATGATCGCCAGGAAGTCGGCCGCCTTCAGCGAGGCGCCGCCGACCAGGGCGCCGCCGACTTCGGGGGTCGACAGGATCTCGCGGGCGTTGTCGGGCTTGACCGAGCCGCCATAGAGGATCGGCACGGTCGCGCCGTGGTCGCCGAACCTCTCGACCAGCACCGCCCGCAGGGCCGCGTGGATGACGGTAATGTCCTCGACGGTCGGGGTGCGGCCCGTGCCGATGGCCCAGACCGGCTCATAGGCCAGGGCGAAATCCTGCCCCGCCAGGGCGGCGGGCAGCGAGGCGCGGGCCATGCCGGTGACCACCGCCTCGGCCTGGCCGGCGTCGCGCTGGGCCAGGGTCTCGCCGACGCAGACGATCGGCTCCAGCCCGGCGGCCAGGGCCGCCTCGACCTTGGCCGACACGAGCGCGTCGCTTTCCTGATGGGCGTCGCGGCGTTCGGAATGGCCGAGAATCACCAGCTTGGCCCCGGCGTCGACCAGCATGGCCGCAGAAACGTCGCCGGTATGGGCCCCCGCGGAGGCCGGATGGCAGTCCTGGCCGCCGACCAGCACGCTTTCGCCGGCCATGGCCTCCGCCAGCCGGTGCAGCAGGGTGGCGGGCGGGCAGATCGCCACCCGGGCGGCCGGCGGCTGTTCGGCGACCGCGGCGGCCACCGCCCGGGCCTCGTCGAGCGAGCCTTCCAGGCCATGCATCTTCCAGTTTCCGGCGATCAGCGGCCGCGGCGTGGTCAGGGAAAAGGTCATGTCTGCGGTTTGAGCGGTCGGCCGCTTGGGAAGTCAAGACCGCTTCAGCGCCCCGCGCCGCTTGCCCGCCCCCCTGCGGCTCCACTATACCCGCTGCTCGCGTCGGTTCCGTCGCCCTGCGGGGAATCCGCGCGTTTTCGAGGAAGGTTTCTCCCAGTCATGCTCGCCGGCTTCCGCTCCTTCGCCAAGTCACCGTTCGCGGTGGTCCTGTTTGGCCTGCTCATCGTCAGCTTCGCGGTGTTCGGCATCAGCGACGTGTTCCGGCATCCGCCCGGCAAGTGGGTGATCGCGGCCGGTTCGCGCACCATGTCGCCCGACGACTTCAAGGCGCGGTTCGAGACCTATCGCAAGCAGCAGCAACAGCAGGGTCAGACCATCACGCCCGACCTGGCCGTCGAGCACGGCATCGACCGCCAGATGCTGGACCAGTTGGCGCTGCAGGAATCCCTGGCCGAGCTGATCCGCAAGATGGGCGTGCGCCCGTCCGACAAGCTGGTCGCCGACATCCTGCGCCAGCAGATGGCCGGCCTGCCCGCCGGCCAGCGGCCGTTCGACCCGATCACCGGCAAGTTCGACGCCAAGATGTACGAGCAGTTGCTGGCCCAGAACGAGCTGACCCCGGCCCGCTACGAGGCCTCGCTGCGCGACGACATCGCCCAGACCCAGTTCCTGGCCGCCGCCGCCAACGGCCTGCGCGCGCCGCGCATCTATTCGGCCCTGCAGGCCGCCTACGGCCTGGAGGCCCGCGACCTGGAGGCCTTCGCCATCAATCCGGCCACGGTCGAGAAGCCGACCGCCCCGACCGACGCCCAGCTGCAGGCCTTCATGAAGGAGCACGCCGCCCAGCTGACCCGGCCCGAGACCCGGGTGTTGTCGGTGGCCCGCTTCAGCGCCAAGGCCCTGGAGCCGACGGTGACCGTGCCCGAGGCCGAGGTCGTCAAGACCTTCAACTTCCGCAAGGACACCCTGGGCTCGGCCGAGACCCGCTCGTTCGTGCAGATCGTCGCCCCCGACGCCAAGGCCGCCGCCGTGATCGCCCAGCGCCTGGCCAAGGGCGACCCGCCGGCCATCGTCGCCAGCGCCTATGGCAAGCAGCCGGTGATGATCGACTCCAAGCCCAAGTCCGCCCTGCCCGACCGCAAGGTGGCCGACGCGGTGTTCGCCCTGGCCGCCGGCCAGGCCAGCGGCCCGATCGTCGGCGACCTGGGCGTGTCGGTGGTCAAGGTCACCAAGATCAACCCCGCCACGGTCCCGACACTGGAATCGCAGCGCCCGGCCATCGAGGCCGAGCTGAAGGCCCAGGCGGCCCAGGCCAAGGCCTACGAGCAGACCCAGACCTACCAGGACGCGCACGACGGCGGGGCCAACCTGCTGGACGCCGCCGCCAAGGCCGGGGCCCTGGTGATGACCACCGCCCCCGTCGCCGCCCAGGGGGTCGACCAGACCGGCCAGCCGGTCCCCGGCCTGACCCCCGACGTGCTGAAGACCGCCTTCGAGCTGCCCTCCGGCGGCGAGAGCGATCTGATCGAGGCCGGCAAGGGCGAATATTACGCCGTCCGCGTCGAGCGGGTCATTCCTTCGGCCATGCCGCCCCTGGCCGAGATCAAGCCGGCCCTGACCCAGCGCTGGATGCTCGACAAGCTGTTCGAGCGCATGAAGGCCAAGGCCGACGAGCTGGGCGCCCGGGTCAAGAAGGGCGAGTCGATGGAGGCGGTCGCCGCCTCGGCCCAGTCCAAGGTCCAGCGCGTGCCCAATATCAGCCGCGAGAACGCCCGCCAGTTCCAGGGCCTGGGCCGCGACCTGCTGGTCGCCACCTTCGGCGCCAAGCCGGGCGAGCCCTTCACCGCCCCGGCCCCGCAGGGCGGATTCCTGGTCGCCCGGATCTCGGCCGTCCATCCCGCCACCGCGGCCCAGGCGGCCCAAGTCACCGAGGCCATGCGCGGCCAGGCCTCGCAGGGCCTGCTGCGCGACGTCGGCCAGGCCGCCCAGCAGGCCGCCAAGACCGAGCTGAAGACCAAGGTCAACCTGACCCTGGCGCGCCAGGCCATCGGCGTCGACACCACCGCCCTGCCCAAGGACGGCGACAAGGCCAAGGTCAAGGAACCGGCTCAATGAGCCTGGAGCCCGGCTTCGACGCCTTCGCCGCCGCCTACGACGCCGGCCGCCCGCAGGTGGTCTGGACCCGGCTGATCGACGACCTGGAGACCCCGGTCTCGGCCTATCTGAAGATCGGCCACGGCCGGCCCTACGCCTTCCTGTTCGAAAGCGTCGAGGGCGGCGCCTGGCGCGGCCGCTATTCGATCGTCGCCATGAAGCCTGACCTGGTCTGGCGCTGCCGCGGCGACCAGGCCGAGATCGCCCAGGGCGACGACATCGCCGCCGGCCGCTTCACGCCCCAGGCCGGCGGGGCGCTGGACAGCCTGCGCGACCTGATCGCCCAGTCGCGCATCGAACTGCCGGCCGGCCTGCCGCCACCGTCGGCCGGAGTGTTCGGAGCCCTGGGCTACGACATGGTCCGCCTGGCCGAGCGCCTGCCCAACGTCAATCCGGACTCGCTGGGCCTGCCGGACGGGATCATGACCCGGCCGTCGATCGTGGCGGTGTTCGACGCCATCGCCCAGGAGATCATCCTGGTGACCACCGCCCGGCCCGCCGCCGGGGTGTCGGCCCACGACGCCTACGCCGCCGCTCGCGCCCGGATCGAGACGGTGATGGCCGACCTGCGCGCGCCCCTGGCCCATCAGGCCCCGCGTCAGAGCCCCGGCCCGATGGACTTCACCACCCCGGTCAGCCGCGAGGCCTATGCCGAGGTGGTCGAGACGGCCAAGGAATACATCCGGGCCGGCGACATCTTCCAGGTGGTGCCCAGCCACCGCTTCCGCGCGCCGTTCGAACTGGACGCCTTCGCCCTCTACCGCTCGCTGAGGCGGACCAACCCTTCGCCGTTCCTGTATTTCCTCGACCTGGACGGCTTCGAGCTGGTCGGCTCGTCGCCCGAGATCCTGGTGCGGCTGCGCGACGGCAAGATCACCATCCGCCCGATCGCCGGCACTCGGCCGCGCGGCGCCACGCCCGAGGAGGACCTGGCCCTCGAGCAGGAGCTGCTGGCCGATCCCAAGGAACGGTCCGAGCACCTGATGCTGCTCGACCTGGGCCGCAACGACGTCGGCCGGGTGGCGATGCTCAAGCACGCCGGCGGCAACGATCCGACCATCAAGGCCAAGGGCGCCAATGTCCGCGTGACTGACAGCTTCAAGATCGAGCGCTACAGCCACGTCATGCACATCGTCTCCAATGTCGAGGGCGACGCCCCTGACGGGGTCGATCCGGTCGACGTGCTGATGGCCGCCCTGCCCGCCGGCACCCTGTCGGGCGCGCCCAAGGTGCGGGCGATGGAGATCATCGACGAGCTGGAGATCGAAAAGCGCGGCATCGGCTATGCCGGCGCGGTCGGCTATATCGGCGCCGACGGCTCGGTCGACACCTGCATCGTGCTGCGCACGGCCCTGGTCAAGGACGGCATGATGTACGTCCAGGCCGGCGGCGGCGTCGTGGCCGACAGCGATCCGGACGCCGAATATGACGAGACCCTGCACAAGTCGCGGGCCCTGAAGCGGGCGGCCGAAGAGGCCTGGCGGTTCGCTTAGAAGGCGGTTCGTTTAGGGATTGCCCAGATTTCCCAGGCGGTCGGCCGGCAGGTGCTGGGTGACCGCCGGCGGGGCCATCACCATCACCGCGGCGAAGGTGATGGCGCTGAGCGCCGCGAACGCCGCGGCCGCCAGCACCGGTCCCATCCGCTGCCGGGGCGCGGGCCGGCGCAGCAGGGCCCGGGCATAGGCCACGGCGGCGGTGTCGAGGGCGGAATCAGCAGCGTCCATGACCGACAGCATGCACGGCCTGGGCAGGCCGCGCGACATCACAGATGTCGCACCTCCAGCTGGCCGCCCCACTTGCCGTTCAGATATTCGCAGACCAGTCGCCGGTGGCAGTGATGCGGCGTCGCCTCCGAGCAGAGCAGGCAGGCGCCGGCGAACATCTGCGGCTTCAGCCGGGTCTCGACCTGCCGCTCGGCCATCAGGTCCAGGAACCGGCCTTCGAACACCCGCCAGTCCCCCTTGTCCTTCTTGAAGGCCTTGAACATGTCGTCGGAGGGGGCCAGCAGCGGCTCGTGCCGATAGCCGATCCCGCCGATCGCCTGGAGGAAATAGGCCAGGTCGTCGGCCTTGGCGAAACCGGCCAACTGCGAGGTGTTGTACAGACGCACGTCGATCACCGACCGGACGCCGGCCGCCTGCAGCCGCTCGAAAAAGCCCCTGGCCGTGGTCTGGGTGAAGCCGATCGTCGCGACCTGCGTCACCCGACCGCTCCCAGCGCCGCGTCCGGCCCGCCGCTCTCGGCGAAGGCCACCTTGCGGGCCCGCTGCCGATAGGCGCGGTCGAGGCGGTCGGCCGGCGTTTCGAAAATGTCCTCGTGATCCAGGCCCTCGCAGACCAGCAGACGGCGTTCGGTCTCCTCATGCGCCTCGATCCGGCCGTCGGGCAGGATATGCGCCACCGGCAGGCCCCCGGCCCGCAGCCGGCGCGACACCAGCAGGCAGCGGTGGCAGTCCAGCGGCTCCTGCTCGGCGCACATCAGGGCGACGACGTGGGCCTCGGCGCCCTTGCGGACCCGGTCCAGGCCGGCCTGGAACGCCGGCTCGGCGGCCATGGCCTCGTAGTCGGCGACGCCATTGGCGAACAGATGCGCGCCCGAGGGCCGCCCGCCCAGGGCGTCGCCGAGGAAGACATAGGCCATCCCCGCCTGCCGCAGGCGCTCGGCCAGGGCGTCCTTGTTGAACTGCGGCGTGTGTTTCGACCAGGGGCTGGTCCGGACGTCGGCCACCGCAGTGACGCCGGCCCCGTCCAGCAAGGCCCGGAACCGGTCCCAGCCATGCGTCGAGTGGCCGATCGTCAGGATGCGCGGCTCAGAGGGCGTGGAGTCCATTGACCTGAAGATAGCATCGATCCGGAGCGGCGTCGAAAGGCCGGGCCAGGCCCAGCCGCACATGGACGCGGCCCTCGCGCGGGACCAGGGCCTGGGCCGCGGCCAGACCGTCCTTCTCGAAGGCCTGTTTCAGGGTCTTGGCCGCGACGCTCAGGTGCAGCACATGGCCGCCGATCGACAGGCCAGCGCGCAACCGGTGCTCGTCCTTGTAGACCTGCTCGAACAGCGTCACCTGCGCCCCGTCGACCGTCTGGCAGGCCAAGGACCCGCAGGGCGCCCCGGCCGGCACATAGGCCTTGTCGCCATCGAACCTCAGATGTTCGCCAAAGACCCGGACGGGTGAAAACGCCTCGGCCCGCGTCAGGGTCCGCTTGAAGGCGTAGTCGGCCAGGACGCCCGTCCGGCGCGGAACGCCGCTGACGACGACGTCTTCGGTATTGTGCGGCAGGGCCGTCGGCGGCCGCTCGCCCAGGAAGCTGACCACGTGGCCCGGATGGAAGGTGGTGTTGGCCCCGCAGACCCGGGCTTCCCAGAACTTGGCCGGCGCCGGCTCGGGCCGGACCATGACTTCGCGGTCGAGGTCGAAGCCGGCGACGCACCGCAGGGGGCCATAGAGCGTGACTTCCGTGACAGCGATCCTGTAGGCCATCGACGCAACCATCAACCGAGCGTGGAACCAGAAACTCAATCTTAAGCTGATCTTTGGCTGCGACGCAATGATGGATGGCTTGGCCTGCGGTGCGGTTGCCCCTAGAAGCTGTTCCCGAAAGGCGGCGTCATGATCCTGGTCATCGATAACTACGACAGCTTCACCTACAACCTCGTCCACTATCTGAACGAGTTGGGGGCCGACACCGTCGTGCGTCGCAACGACGATCTCACCGTTCAGGAGGCCCTGGGCCTTCACCCGCAGGCGGTGCTGCTGTCGCCCGGCCCCAAGGCCCCCGACCAGGCCGGCATCTGCCTGCCGCTGCTGCGCGGCGCGCCGGACGACCTGGCGATCCTCGGCGTCTGCCTGGGCCACCAGGCCATCGGCCAGGCCTATGGCGGCGACGTGATCCGCGCCAAGCAGGTGATGCACGGCAAGACCAGCCTGATCCGCCACAACGACAAGGGCGTCTTCAAGGGCCTGCCCAACCCGTTCACCGCCACCCGCTATCACAGCCTGGCGGTCGACAAGGCCACCCTGCCCGACGACCTGGAGATCACCGCCTGGACCGACGACGGCGAGATCATGGGCGTCCAGCACAAGACCCGCCCGGTCTATGGCGTGCAGTTCCATCCCGAATCGATCGCCACCGAGGGCGGCCACCAGCTGCTGGCCAACTTCCTCGACCTGGCCAAGGTCAAGCGCGACGCGCAGATCTGGGTCTAGACGGTGTCGGACGCCTTCAAGCCCCTGCTGGCCAAGCTGGCCGACGGCCAGACCCTCGACGAGGACGACGCCGAGCTGTTCTTCGCCGCCTGCCTGCGCGGCGAGCCGACCCCGGCCCAGGTGGCCGCGGCGGTCACCGCCATGCGCCTGCGCGGCGAGACGGTGGGCGAGATCGCCGCCTGCGCCCGGGCCATGCGCCGCGCCGCCATCCACCTGGACCATCCCTATGAGGTCATCGACGTCTGCGGCACCGGCGGCGACGGCCTGCACACCCTCAACATCTCCACCGCCGTGGGCTTCGTGGCGGCGGGCGGCGGGCTGAAGGTGGCCAAGCACGGCAACCGGGCGATCACCAGCAAGTCGGGCACGGCCGACGTCCTGGCCGCCCTGGGGGTCAATATCGACGCAAGCCTGGCCCAGCAGCGCCACGCCCTGGACACCGCCGGCATCTGTTTCCTGTTCGCCCAGGCCCACCACGGGGCGATGAAGCACGTCTCGCCGATCCGCCAGCAGCTGGGCTTTCGCACCATCTTCAACCTGCTGGGCCCGCTGACCAATCCGGCCGGGGCCCGGCGGCAGGTGGTCGGGGTCTCGGCCCCGCGCTTCGTCGAGCCGATCGCCAAGGCGCTGGGGGCCCTGGGGGCCGAGCGCGCCTGGTCGGTGCACGGCGGCGGCATGGACGAGCTGACCACCACCGGCGAGACCGAGGTCGCCGAATGGCGCGACGGCGCCCTGCGCCTGTTCACCATCACCCCCGAGGCCGTCGGCCTGCCGCGGGCGGCCCTGGCCGACCTGACCGGCGGCGAGCCGGCCTATAACGCCGCCGCCCTGACCGCCCTGCTGGACGGCCAGAAGGGCCCCTATCGCGACATCGTCATGCTCAACGCCGCCGCCGCCTTCCTGGTCGCCGACAAGGTCGAGACCCTGCGCGAGGGCGTCGAACTGGCCGGGGCCGTGCTCGACGACGGCCGCGCCAAGGCCGCCCTGGCCGGTCTGGTCGCCGCCACCAACAGCGAAACCGCCGCCGCATGACCGACATTCTCGCTGAAATCGCCGCCTACAAGCGCGAAGAGGTCGCCGATCGCAAGCGCCGCCGGTCCTTCGCCCAGGTCGACGCCGCCGCCCGGGCCGCCAACAGCCCGCGCGGCTTCAAGGCCGCCCTCGCCGCCGCCCATGCGCCCGGCAAGCTGGCCCTGATCGCCGAGATCAAGAAGGCCTCGCCGTCCAAGGGCCTGATCCGCGCCGACTTCGACCCGCCGGCCCTGGCCCGGGCCTATGAGGCCGGCGGCGCGGCCTGCCTGTCGGTGCTGACCGACGGTCCCAGCTTCCAGGGCGCCGACGGCTATCTGATCGACGCCCGCGCCGCCGTCGCCCTGCCCTGCATCCGCAAGGACTTTCTCGTCGATCCCTGGCAGGTGGCCGAGAGCCGGGCCCTGGGCGCCGACGCCATCCTGGTGATCCTGGCGATGATCGATGACGTCCTGGCCGCCGAACTGATGAGCGAAGCCGCGCGCCTGGGCATGGACGCCCTGGTCGAGGTGCATGACGAGGCCGAGATCGACCGGGCCGGCCGGCTCGGCGCCGCCCTGGTCGGGATCAACAACCGCGACCTGAAGAGCTTCGTGGTCGACCTGGCGGTCACCGAGCGCCTGGCCGCCCGCGCGCCCGCCGACGCCCTGCTGGTCACCGAAAGCGGCCTGTTCGTCCAGGACGACGTGGTGCGCATGGAGGCGGCCGGAGCCAAAGCCATGCTGGTCGGCGAAAGCCTGATGCGCCAGGCCGACGTGACGGCGGCGACCCGAGCCCTGCTGGGCTAGACGGCTGGCCAGGCTCTACAGAAACCGCTTCGGACGCGGTCGCGGGCGCAAGGGATGGGCGGCCCTGGCGGTCGTCCTGGCGGCGGGGCTGGGGGCGCTCGGCTGGACCCTGTCGCACGGCCCGCCCCCCCCGAAGACCGCCCGGCCGACCATCGCCGCCCCTCCGCCGCCCGCCGCCCTGCCCCTCAAGCCCGAGGACTGGCGCGGCGCGATCGACTATCGCGCCCTCGACACGCGCATCCAGGCGATGATGGCCGACAAGTCCATGACCGGGCTGGCGATCGCCGTGGTCGAGAACGGCCGCCTGTCCTTCGTCCAGGGCTACGGCCTCACCGCCGCCGAGGACGGCCGCAAGGTCGAGGCCGACACGGTGTTCCGCTGGGCCTCGCTGTCCAAGACCGTGGCCAGCACGCTCAGCGCCCGCCTGGCCCAGGACGGGGTGTTTTCCCTGTCCGACCCGCTGGGCAAGTTCGACACCAGCCTGCGCCTGCCGGGCGGGGCCGACCGCACCCTGACCGTCGAGCAGCTGCTGTCCCAGCGCACCGGCCTGCCCCGCAACGCCTATGACGGCTGGCTCGAGGGCGGGCGCGATCCGCGGGAGATCCGGGCCAGCCTGGCGGCCGTGCCGCTGCTCTGCCCGCCGGGGACCTGCCACAGCTACCAGAACATCGCCTATGACACGATCGGAGAGGTCATCGAGCGGGCCACCGGCCGATCCTATGCCCAGGAAGCGCGGCGGCGATTGTTCCTGCCGCTGGGCATGACCAGCGCGACGGTCGGCCTGGAGGGCCTGGAGGCGGCCCGGTCCTGGGCGCGGCCGTCCCACCAAGGCCGGGCGACGCCGCTGGCCGACGCCTATTACCGCATCCCCGCCGCGGCGGGGGTCAACTCCGACATCGTCGACCTGGCGCGGTGGATGCAGGCGCAGATGGGCCAGGCGCCGGCGATCTTGCCGGCCAAGGTGCTGGCCGAGATCCAGCGCCCGCGCGTCAACACCGGCCGGCCCTATGGCAATTCGCCCCTGGGGCGGGCGCTGGAGCATCCCGGCTATGGCCTGGGCATGCGCAGCTTCACCTACAAGGGCCACCGGCTGGTCGGCCACAGTGGCGCGGTGACCGGCTATCGCTCGACCGTGATGTTCGACCCGGCCACCAAAACCGGGGTGGTGATGCTGTGGAACAGCGACAGCAGCCTGCCCTTCAAGCTGCAGGCCGAGGTCTTCGACAACGCCTACCACCGGCCGTTCACCGACTGGCTCGGCCTGGACGGCGGCCAGCCGAACCTCGCCCCCTGATCCGATTCGGCTGCGCCTCCACCCCGGATGCGCCTGCCGAGGGCGATCCGGCTGGCGGGCCGCCGGCCCCGAACCCGTTCTACGGCCTGTATTTCCTCGGGAATTCGCCCGCCGGCCCGGCGAACACCGTTAACTTGACATCAACGAAGAACACCTAGAGAACATTCACAGAGGTTTGCGGTTTGTTCCGCGACGACTGGCGAGGCCGGACATGCTTACGCGCAAGCAGCACGAGCTGCTGATGTTCATCCATGAACGGATCAAGGAGACCGGCGTCTCCCCCTCCTTCGACGAGATGAAGGAGGCGCTGGACCTGGCGTCCAAGTCGGGCATCCACCGGCTGATCACCGCCCTGGAGGAGCGCGGCTTCATCCGCCGCCTGGCGCACCGGGCCCGGGCGCTGGAGGTGGTCAAGCTGCCGCAGCAGGCCACCACCGCCGCCCCGCCCAAGGGCCGCGGCGCCTTCCGGCCCCAGGTGCTCGAAGGCGGCGGGCCCGCGCCGTCCGCCCCCTACCCCGTCCCGATCGCCGCCGACACCAGCCGCGAACTGCCGATCCTCGGCCGCATCGCCGCCGGCACCCCGATCGACGCCATCCAGCACGAGCGCGAGCGCCTGCCGGTGCCCGAAACCATGCTGGGGGCCGGCGAACACTATGTGCTCGAGGTCCAGGGGGACTCGATGATCGAGGCCGGCATCCTCGACGGCGACTATGTGATCATCAAGAAGGGCGACACCGCCAATTCCGGCGAAATCGTCGTGGCCCTGGTCGGCGAGGAAGCCACCCTCAAGCGCCTGCGCAAGAAGGGCGGCTCGATCGCCCTGGAAGCCGCCAACCCCAAGTACGAAACCCGCATCTTCGGCCCCGACCAGGTCGAGGTCCAGGGCAAGCTGGTGGGCCTGATCCGGCGGTATCATTAGTTTGATCGCCTCCCCGGCATTCGCCCATAGGCGGTAAGCTACTATTTTCCTCATCCTGAGGCGCCCGCGCAGCGGGCCTCGAAGGACGCAGGGCCGGCCCGCTCCGTGCGTCCTTCGAGGCTCGCCGGCGGCGAGCACCTCAGGATGAGGAAGATCAAGCCAGGCCCAAGGTCCTAACTTACCGCCCATGGGCGAATGTCGGGACCCAGATCGTAAAACGCCCCCTAGGTCGCCATTCCCGCCGGCCGGTTCTCGGCATATTGCGGCACGTTCAGCGGCGGCAGCCAGGGTTCGCGGCGCTTGACCCAGACTTCGTACTGCGGCGTGAATTGGCCCACCGCGTCCAGGCCGCCCAGGTGGATCTCGATCTCGCCGTCGCCCTCGCCTTCCGCCGTCCAGAACAGCGGCGAGCCGCAGGTCGGGCAGCCGTGGATCAGGCCGTGCTCGGCGCCGGTCCAGATCGCAGGCCTCCCCTCGATCCGCACCTTGTCGCTTGGGAACGCCGCGAAGGCGTTGAACGGCGCGCCATGGCGCTTGCGGCAGGTCAGGCAATGGCACACCCCCACCCGCAGCGGCTCGCCCGTCGCGACATAGCGCACCGCCCCGCACGCGCACCCGCCTTCCCGTTCCATGATCGCCTCCATCGCTCGTCCGGCCTAAACGCCCGACGCGCCGCTCGGCTCAAAAGAAGGCCAGCCGTCCCTCCAGTTCGGCGGACGGATGAGCCGCCAGCCGCGGCAGGCCGGCCCTGCACTCTCAGCATGCCTATCGCCCCGAAACGCCTGTCCACGGCCGCGCGCCGCGCAGCGGCTGGGCCCAGACGATCCACCAGCCGTCGCGGCGACGATAGAGCTCGGCCGCCCCGCCGGCCGCGAAGTCGGCGGCGTCGAGCACGATGCGGTCGCGGCAATTGGCCGGCAGGTCGGGCGCCGGTCCCCGCAGGACGACGATCTCGGCCCCAGCGCACATCCGATCCAGCGTCTCCAGGTCGGGCCCGGCCTTGCTCCAGGACAGGGCCAGGGCCACCGGCGCCGCGGGGGTCGGCGCGCAGGACCGGCGGTCGCAGGCGTAGGCCGCCGCCTCAGCCGCAGGGGCGATCGCCAGGCCGCGCCGGCGGCTCCACAGTTCGGCCCCGAACCGGCGGGCGTCGGGGCGCAGCAGCACCGCCGCGCCGCCCTGGCGCACCGCCGCCGTGGTCCCGTCGGGGGCGATCCAGACGTCGGGGGCCGGCGGCCGCGGCCACAGGGCCACCGCCAGGGCCAGGGGCGCGCCCAGCCAGCGCAGGCGGCCGCGCCACAGGCACAGCAGCATCAGCCCGACAAAGGCCAGGGCCAGGGTGAAGGGCGGGCCGCTGGCCACCACCCGCTGGGCCCCGCCGGCGCTGGCGAAGCCGTCGGCGATCCACATCATCGCCGAGATGCCCCAGCCGGCCACCGCCAGGAACGGCCGGCCCAGGCCGACGCCCTCCAGGGTGGCCCCGACAGCCAGGAACGGCATGATCACGAACGACGACAGCGGCGCGACCGCCAGATTGGCCGGCAGACCCCAGACCGCCACCCGGTTGAAGTGCTGCATGGCGAACGGCCCCGTGGCCAGGCCGGCCACGAAGCTGGCGCCGATGCTGACCGCCAGCCAGCTCAGCGAACCCTGGATGGCGCGGATCCACCAGGGCGCCGAGATCTCGCGCACCGGCCGCGGCCAGGCCTCGGCCAGGGCGACCAGGGCGGCGGTGGCCGCGAACGACATCTGAAAGCCGGGCGCGCCCGCGGATTCGGGCTGGACCAGCAGGATGATCAGCGCCGCCACCGCCAACCCATGCAGGCTGATGGCCTGGCGGTCGAACAGGATGGCGGCGAAAGCCACGGTGGCGGTGATCGCCGCCCGCAGGGCCGGCGGCGGCGCGCCGGAAATGACCAGATAGGTCCCGATCGCCAGCAGGCCCGCCACCGCCGCCAGCTTCTTGCCCGGAACCCGCAGGGCCGCCCATGGCCAGGCGGCGATCAGCAGCCGCACCAGGCCGAACAGGAAGCCGCCGACAATGGCCATGTGCAGGCCCGAGATCGACAGGATGTGGGCCAGGCCCGAGGCGCGCATGGCGTCGGTCTGGTCCTGGGTGATCCACGCCTCGTGGCCGGTGACCATGGCCGCGGCGATGCCGCCCTGCGCGACGCCCAGGTCGTCGACGATCCGGCTGGCCAGCCGCCAGCGGAAGGCGTTGACCGCCATGGCCAGGCGCAGGCGGGCCGGCGGCGGGTCCAGCCTGGCCGGTCGCACCGCCCCGACTGCGAACCCGACCCCGCCGACGCCGTGGAACCAGGCGTCGCGGGCGAAGTCATAGGCCCCGGGGCTGGCCGGCGGCGGCGGCGGCCCGAGCATGGCCCACAGCCGCACCGCCTGGCCGGGGGCCGGCACCGCGTCCGGCTCGACGGTCACCCGCACCCGCTTGGGCGTATCCTCGGGCGCCAGGCCGCTGACGGCGACCGGGGCGATCAGCAGCCGCGGCCCGCCCGCGCCCGGACTGACCACGTCGACGACGAAGCCCTCAACGGTCATCACCGCCCGGTCGCCGGCCAGGATAGGCGCGGCCACCAGGGTCGAGCGCAGCTTGCCGGCCAGGGCCCCGGCGGCCAGGAAGCTGGCCAGGATCAGCAGCACGGTCAGGCCCGGGCGGGCCGATCGGCGTCCGGCCAGGGCGGCCAGAATCCCCAGCCCGGCCGCCAGACCGGCCAGCAGCGCCCAGGACGGCTCGGCCTTCAGCTCCAGATAGCCGGCCGCCCCCAGGCCGAAGGCCACCGGCGACCACAGCATCCAGCGCTCGCCATTGGCGCCGATCTCGGCCGCCAGCCTCGCCCGGATTTCGGCCGGACTAGGACGGGCGCGAAGACGCGTGCTAAGACGCGCCGCCCAGCCGCCGCCGGCCTTGTCCCCCAGGGACTTGCCTAGCGTCGCGGTCCTCGCCACTTCCGTGGCCTCCAGTCCGTCAGCCCTGATCCCGATGACCCAATCCTCCCCCGCGCCGACCGCCCCCAAGATCTCGGGCGGCGTCGTCACCCGCTTCGCTCCCTCGCCGACCGGCTTCCTGCATATCGGCGGCGCCCGCACGGCGCTGTTCAACTGGTTATATGCACGCCATACGGGTGGGAAGTTCCTTGTTCGCGTCGAGGACACCGATCGCGAGCGTTCGACCGAGGCGGCGGTCGCCGCGATCTTCGAAGGCTTGGACTGGCTGGGCCTGAAGTCCGACGACGAGGTGGTCTTCCAGTACAGCCGCGCCGACCGTCACCGCGCCGTGGTGGAGGAGATGCTGGCCGCCGGCCGCGCCTATCGCTGCTGGATGACCGTCGAGGAACTGGCCGCGGCCCGCGAGGCCGCCCGGGCCGGCGGACCGGCCCTGCGCTCGCCCTGGCGCGACGCCCCGCCCCCGAACGACCCCAGCCTGCCGCACGTCATTCGCTTCAAAGGCCCGACCGAGGGCACGACCCTGGTCGACGACCTGGTCAAGGGTCCGGTGACCTTCAACAACGCCGACCTGGACGACCTGGTCCTGCTGCGCGCCGACGGCGCCCCGACCTACAACCTGGCCGTCGTGGTCGACGACCATGACATGGGCGTCACCCACGTGATCCGCGGCGACGACCACCTCAACAACGCCGCCCGCCAGACCCTGATCTACCAGGCCATGGGCTGGACCGTTCCCGCCTTCGGCCATATCCCGCTGATCCACGGCCCCGACGGCGCCAAGCTCAGCAAGCGCCACGGCGCCCAGGCGGTCGGCGAGTTCGCCGACATGGGCTACATCCCCGAAGGCATGCGTAACTACCTGGCCCGCCTGGGCTGGGGCCATGGCGACGACGAGGTGTTCAGCGACGAGCAGGCCATCGCCTGGTTCGACGTCAAGGACGTGGTCAAGGCCCCGGCCCGCCTCGACTGGGCCAAGCTGAACTTCATCAACGGCCAGCACCTGCGCAAGGCCGACGACGCCCGCCTGGCCGACCTGACCCTGAAGGCCCTGAACGCCCAGGGCGCGTTCCTGCCGGCCGACGCCGCCGCCCGCCTGCTGGCCGTCGTGCCGCAGGTCAAGGAAGGCGCCAAGACCATCCTGGAGCTGGCCGAGCACTGCGCCTTCGCCTTGAAGGTCCGCCCGCTGGCGCTGGAGGACAAGACCGTCAAGCAGCTGAACGACGAGACCCGCGAGCGGCTGGCCCGGCTGCGCGGGCAGTTGGCGGCGGCGCCGGTCTGGGGCGTTCTGGAACTGGAATCGTTGCTGAAAGCCTTCGCCGAATCCGAGGGCGTCGGCTTCGGCAAGTTCGGCCCGTCGCTGCGCGGCGTTCTCACCGGCGGCGCCCAGGCGCCCGACCTGAACAAGATCATGACGGCGTTAGGTCGCGACGAGAGTTTGGGCCGGCTTGACGACGCCCTTGCCCGCGCGCATGAGGCGCTATAACGCACCCGCGAAATACGACTGTTCGACTGTCAAACGTCCTAGAGAAAGGTCTCTCGCATGAGCGACAAAGCCACGCTGACGATCGGTGAAAAAAGCTTCGACCTGCCGATCATGAAGGGCAGCACGGGTCCGGACGTCGTCGACGTCCGTAAGTTCTATGCCGAGGCCGACCATTTCACCTTCGATCCGGGCTTCACCTCGACCGCCTCGTGCGAGAGCAAGATCACCTATATCGACGGCGACGCCGGCATTTTGCTGCACCGCGGCTATCCGATCGACCAGCTGGCCGAGAAGTCGAGCTTCCTGGAAGTCTGCCACCTGCTGCTGAACGGCGAGCTGCCGACGGCCGACGAATTCCGCAAGTTCGAACACAACATCACCTACCACACGATGTTGCACGCTCAGTTCGACAGCTTCTTCCAGGGCTTCCGTCGCGACGCCCACCCGATGGCGGTGATGACCGGCGCGGTCGGCGCCCTGTCGGCCTTCTACGCCGACAGCCTGAATGTCGATGATCCCAAGCAGCGCGAGATCAGCGCCCATCGCCTGATCGCCAAGATGCCGACCATCGCCGCCCGCGCCTTCCAGTACTCGCAGGGCCGGCCGTTCGTGACGCCGCGCAACGAGCTCAGCTATTCGGAAAACTTCCTGCGCATGTGCTTCTCGGTGCCGGCCGAGGACTGGGTTCCCAACCCCGTCCTGACCCGGGCCATGGACCGCATCTTCATCCTGCACGCCGACCACGAGCAGAACGCCTCGACCTCGACGGTGCGCCTGGCCGGCTCGTCGGGCGCCCACCCGTTCGCCTGCATCGCCGCCGGCATCGCCTGCCTCTGGGGCCCGTCGCACGGCGGCGCCAACCAGGAAGCCCTGGAGATGCTGGAAGAGATCGGCACGGTCGAGAACATCCCCGCCTATGTGCAGGGCGTGAAGGACCGCAAGTACAAGCTGATGGGCTTCGGCCACCGCGTGTACAAGAACTTCGATCCGCGCGCCAAGGTCATGCAGAAGACCTGTTACGAGGTTCTCGACCAGCTGGGCATCAACGACCCGCTGCTGCAGGTGGCGATGGAACTGGAGAAGGTCGCGCTGAGCGATCCGTTCTTCATCGATCGCAAGCTCTATCCGAACATCGACTTCTATTCGGGCATCACCCTGCGGGCGATGGGCTTCCCGACCAACATGTTCACCGTGCTGTTCGCCCTGGCCCGCACCGTCGGCTGGATCAGCCAGTGGAAGGAAATGTTCGAGGACCCCTCGCGCAAGATCGGCCGCCCGCGCCAGCTCTATACCGGCCCGACCCAGCGCGACTACGCGCCGGTCGAAACGCGGGGCTGATCGCTTCGCCGCACCGATGAATGAAGAAGGCCTCGCGAAAGCGGGGCCTTTTTTCGGTTTGCCGGCTAGGATGCCGGACCACCAGCCGCGGAGCCTCCGATGAGCGACAGCATCCAAGACATTCCCCTGAAGCGCATCGACGGCGCGCCCGCCAGCCTGGCCGACTACCGCGGCAAGGTGCTGCTGGTCGTCAACGTCGCCTCCAAGTGCGGCCTGACCAAGCAGTACGAGGGTCTGGAGGCGCTCTATCGCGACAAGCAGGCCGCGGGCCTGGAAGTGCTCGGCTTCCCGGCCAACGACTTCAAGGGCCAGGAGCCGGGCTCGGACGACGAGATCGCCAGCTTCTGCGCCACCACCTACGACGTCACCTTTCCGATGTTCTCGAAGATCACGGTCACCGGCCAGGACATCCACCCGCTCTATCGCGGCCTGACCCAGGCCCAGCCGGCGGCGACGGGCGACGGTCCCATGCGCGAGCGGCTGAAGGGCCACGGCATCGAGACCGGCGGCCCGGGCGAGGTGGTGTGGAATTTCGAGAAGTTCCTGATCGGCCGCGACGGCCAGGTCGTCGGCCGCTTCGCGCCCGACATCACCGTCGACGACCCGCGCATCGCCGAGGCCATCGACGGCGCCCTGGCCTCGCCCGCCTAGAGGCTGTGGGCAGTTGACGGTCTTGGGCCGAATTCCTCGTCCTTCGACAGGCTCAGGATGAGGAATTCTACTGAACCGCCTTGGCAGTAGCCCTCATCCTGAGCCTGTCGAAGGACGAGGGCGGCCCACGCCCGCCAAACGCCTAACTGTCCACAGCTCCTAGCGGGTTTCCGCGGTGCGCAGGATAAAGCCGAGGATCTCCGCCACCGCCCGGTAGAGCGCCTCGGGGATCTCCTCGTCGAGTTCGATAGTCGACAGGGCCTGGGCGAGCGCGGGGTTCTCCTCGATCGGCACGCCGTGTTCGCGGGCGGTCTCGATGATCTTGTCGCCGACCCAGCCGCGGCCGGTGGCGACCACGCGCGGGGCGTTGGGCTCCTCATAGTGCAGGGCCACGGCGATGCGCGGGCCGGCGGAACGGATGGCCCCGCTCATGTGGCCTGATCCAGGAACTGGCCGGGGGCGGCGGCCGCGGCGCGCGGCTGGCCGGGGTGGAAGGCCAGCTCCGGCTCCAGGGCGGCCTCGCGCAGGGCGGCGTTCAGGCGGTCCTCGCCGCCGCGCAAACGGGCCATGCTGGCCGGGCGCTCGGCCCACAGCGACACCCGGGCCCGGTCGCCGGTCAGGGCCACCTGGGCGTGGACCGGGCCCATCGGTTCGACGTCGAGCGAGAAGCGGGCGCGCCAGGTGCGGCCGATCCGGCGCTCGCCCTCCCCGCCGCCGCCGCCGCCGTCGCGGCTGATTTCGAACTGGGCGACGGACGGCCCCTGCGGGGTCATGAACGGCATGTCGAACACCCAGCGGGCGCCGCTCTCCTCGGCCCCGCGGCCGGCGACGGGGGCGTCGGGCAAGGAGGCGATCTGCAGCAGCTCGGTGCGGGCCAGGGCCGCGCCGGTCTCGGCCAGCAGGCGATGAGCGACGGCGTGAGGGTCCGCGCCCGGCGGCAGGCCGGGCTTTGCGGCGGCCTGGGCGTGAGTCGGGGCGCCGGCATAGGGCGGCGGGGTCTCGGAAGGCGGGCCGGCCGCGCCTTCAGGGCCGCCATAGGCCGCGACGGCGGCCAGGCGCGGCCTGGCGGCGACCATCGGCAGGGCCGGAAAGTCGTCGGCGACGATCGCGCCGAAGGCCGGCAAGGGCGGCGCGGTCGGACGGGCGGCGGGGGGCGAAGGCGCCGGGCCGGGCCGGGCGATCGCCGGTTCCGGCCTATCGGGCTCCAGTTCGACGGGCGTGGAAGGCCGCTCGACGGGATCAAGCGTCAACGGACGGGAGATCGCTCCCGGATTCGAGCTCGTGGTCGGAGCAGGCTGAGCCAGAGCCGGCGACGCCTCCCGCTCGGCGACCTGCGCGGACCCAAGCGCCGCCACAGGGTGCGGAGACGCGGGCGGCGCAGCGGCTGGCGTCTGCACTGCTGCAGCGGGCGGAACGGCGTCCATCCAAGTCTTCACCACTTCGCGGAACACCAGCAGGGCGGCCTTGATGTCGCTGTTGGGCGTCGGCGTGGGGACCAGCTTCGGCGGCGCTGTCAGGGTGCCGGTCGGCGGCCGCTGCGCCGTGTCGCCAGGCGAGGCGGCGGCCAGGCGGGCCTCCAGGAACAGGCCGGACCGCTGCAGGGCCTGGCGGATCTCGGGCGCGCTGATCTGGCCGTCCATCCGGGCGGTCAGGGACAGCACCTGGTCGATGGCCGCCTTGACCGGCCGCGGCACGCCGGGCTCGGCGGCGGCCTGGACCATGTCGGCCATCAGCGGCGCCAGGCCCCCCTGGCGGGCGGCGGCGCGGCCGGCGGCCAGGCCGACGGCGCGGGCGGGCGTGTCGGGCAAGGCGGCGGCGTTGATGGCGGCGTGGGCCTCGGCGGCCTTGGCGCGCCCGGGTTCGCCCTCGCCTACGGTGCTCTTCTGGGTCGGGTCGGGAGCGTCGGAGTGGGCCTGGCCGATCATCGCGCCGAGGTCTTCGCTGGCCTGGATCATCGCCACGCGCGCCAGCGCCTCGGCGGCGAGCTCGCTCCGCGTCAGCGGGGCGGTCGGCGTCGGAGACGTCAGGGGAGCGATCGAAAAGATCGGCACGCGGGGCTCCAGACCCGGCGCGAGCGACGCGCCAGCCGCTCTACCCTAGAGAAGAGCCATGAAGCGGTTCTTAAAGGCTTGCTAACGCCGGCGTCGAAAGGTGTGGACGGTCAGACCGCCCGCCCCTTGGCCCGCAGGAACCCCAGCAGCGCCTCGGCCGCCGCTTCGGACGGATCGGGCATGCCTCGGCCCATGCGGTCGAGGGCGAGGTTCTGGGCCGCGACCTGGCGGCGGCGCAGCGCCGGGTCGTCCAGCCGCAGGGCGACCTCGGCCGCCAGCGCCTCGCCGGTGCAGGCGTCCTGCAGCAGCTCGGGCGCGACAGTCTCGTTGGCGGCGATGTTGAACAGCGTCACCCATCGCGGCTTGAACAGCTGTTTCAGCAAGGCGTAGGTCACCGCGCCGGTGACATAGCCGACCACCATCGGACAGCCGGCCAGGGCCAGCTCGGTGGTCACCGTGCCGCTGCAGGCCAGGGCGACGGTTCCGGCGACCATGGCGTCGTCCTTCAGCCCGTCGTCCTCGACCAGGTGGGCGCGGAACGGCCAGGCGGCGACGCGGGCCCTGACGGCCTCGGCCACGGTCGAGGCGGCGGGCACGACGACCCGCAGGTCCGGGCGCTGGGCCTTGAGCCGGCGCACCGCGTCCTCGAAGCGCGGCATCACCCGCTCGATCTCCGACGGGCGGCTGCCGGGCAGGACCAGCAGGATCGGATCGTCGGGCCCGGCGCCGATCGCCGCGCGCAACCGGGCCGGATCGGCGCGGCTGAAGTCGTGGGCCAGGGCCGAATTGCCGACGAAGACGCTGTCCAGGCCGGCGGCGTCGAAATAGGGCCGGTCCATCGGCTGGATCGACAGCAGCAGGTCAACGGCCCCAGCCAGGGTCTTGGCCCGGCTGGCGCGATAGGCCCAGACCTGGGGAGCCACGTACTTGACCAGCGGCAGGGCCGGGTTCTGTTTCCGCAGCGCCTGGGCCAGGCGGATGTTGAAGCCCCAGGAGTCGATCAGCACGGCGACGTCGGGCTTTTCCCGCGCCGCCAGCGCCAGGGTGTCCTTCAGCCGGGCCATGGCGCGGGGATAGGCCTTCAGGCTCTCCCAGATGCCGATGATCGACAGCTGGGCGATGTCGAACGGGCTCTCGACCCCCTCCTGCGCCATCTTGGCGCCGCCGACGCCGACGAAGCGGACCTTGTCGGCGCCCAGCCGGGCGCGCACGGCCCGGGCCAGGGCGGCCCCCAGGACGTCGCCCGAGGCCTCGGCGGCGACCAGCATCACGGTCAGCGGCCGGGCCTCGGAAAACGTCTCGGCGCTCACGGGATGGCCCGCGGTTCGACCCCGTACACGAAGAGACCCAGGTCGTCGGCGCAGGCGATAACCTGGTCGCGGTCGATGATCAGCAGCCGTCCGGCCTCGCCCACCACCCCGGCCAGGCCGGCCCGGGCGGCGCGCTGCAGGGTGGCCACGCCGATGGCCGGCAGGTCGACCTTGGTCTCCTGGATCGGCTTGGGCGCCTTGGCCAGCACGCCGCGCGGGCGCTCGGCCCGGCCGCGGATGGCCTCGGGCAGGTCGGCGACCCGCCGCAGCATGGCGTCGGTGCCCTCCTGGGCCTCGACCGCCAGGACCAGGCCGTCGCAGACCACGGTGCCCTGGCCGACATCCAGCTCGCCGATCGCCCGGGCCACCGTCAGGGCCCGTTCCATGTCGGCGCGATGAGCGTCGGTGGGCGCATGGCGGCCCAGCGGCCCGAGCGGCAGGGTCATCTCGCCCCGCACCTCATGGGCGCCCTCGACGGCGAAGCCTTCCTTCTCGAACTCGGCCAGCAGCCGGCGCAGCAGGGCGTCGTCGCCCTTGCGCGCGGCGCTGATCAGGCCTGGGATCACGGTCAGGCCGCGCAGGTCGGGCTTGATCGCCGCGAAGTCGGGGCGGTCGACCACGCCGGCGAAGCACACCGCCTCGCAGCCCTCGGCCCGCAGCGCCTTGAACACCTTGCCGAACTCGCCCAGCCCCGCCTCGACGCCCGGATAGGCCGCCAGGGCCGGTTCGGCGAAGCCGCGCAGGCGCATCACGGCGAACGGCCGGCCGGCCGCCTCGCAATGGGCCGCCAGCTCCACCGGCAAGGAGCCGCCGCCCGCGATCAGTCCCAGCTTGCGCATCTCGCCTAGACCTCGCGCTCGGGCAGGCACAGGGGCCGGCTGGCGTCGGCGCGGATGAAGTCGATGATCTCCATCACCTCGGGCGTGCCGGCATGGGCCTCGGCCACGTCCTCAAGCCGCTCCTGGAAGGTGCCCTCGTCGGCGAACAGCAGGCGGTAGGCCGCGCGAAGGGCGTTGATCGCCTCGCGGCTGAAGCCGCGGCGCTTGAGGCCGACCAGGTTCAGCCCTTCCAGGTGGGCGTGGTTGCCCCACACCGAGCCGTAGGGGATGACGTCCTTGGTCACCGCGGCCAGGCCGCCGATGAAACTGTAGCGACCGATGCGCGAGAACTGGTGCGCGGCGGCCAGGCCGCCCATGAACACATAGTCGCCGATGGCCACGTGGCCGCCCAGGGTCGCGCCCTTGGCCAGCACCACGAAGTCGCCGACCGCGCAGTCGTGGGCCACGTGCGAGCCGACCATGTAGAGGCCGTCCGCGCCGATCGTGGTCACGCCCTTGCCCGACGCCGTGCCCGTGTGCATCGTCACGTGCTCGCGGATGATGTTGCGCGGACCGATCAGCAGCTCGGTGCGCTCGCCCTTGTGCCCCAGGTGCTGGGGCGGTCCGCCCAGATTGGCGAACGGGTGGACGGTGCAGCCCTCGCCGATCGTCGTCGCGCCTTCCACCACCACGTGCGACAGCAGGCGCACGCCCGCCTTCAGGGTCACGTCCGGACCGACGATGCTGTACGGCCCGATCTCGACGTCCGAGGCCAGCTGGGCTTCGGGGGCGACGATGGCGGTCGGGTGGATGCGGGTCATTTGGTCGGCGTCTCCACGACCATGGCGGCGAACTCGGCCTCGGCGGCGACCTTGTCGCCGATCTTGGCCACGCCCTTGAACTTGAAGATGCTCGAACGGGCGCGGGTCACCTCGACCTCCATGCGGATGACGTCGCCGGGCCGCACGGGAGTGCGGAAACGGGCGTTGTCGACCGACATGAAGAAGATGGTCTTGCCTTCGGTGTCGACTTCCAGCGACTTGCTCATCAGCACCGCCCCGGTCTGGGCCAGGGCCTCGATGATCAGCACGCCCGGCATCACCGGATTGCCCGGGAAGTGGCCCTGGAAGAACGGCTCGTTGATCGTCACGCACTTGATGCCGACGATCGACTGGTGCGGCCGATAGGACTCGGCGCGGTCGACCAGCAGGAACGGATAGCGGTGCGGGATCCGGTTCAGGATCTCGGCGATGTCGATGTCGACCCGCGGCTCTTCGATCTTCGATTGGCTCATTCTAGCCCCTTGTGCCCCGGCCGCCCGCCACGCGTGACAGCCATGCGGTCTCCCGCAGCCACCGCCGAAGCGGTCGCGCCGGAAACCCTGTCCATGTTTCGCCGGCCGGGACGTCCTTGAACACCGAGGCCGAGGCCCCGATGCTGGCGCCCGCCCCGATCTCCAGATGGTCGGCCACGCCGGCCTTGCCGCCGAACGCGACGCCATCGCCCACCACCGTGCTGCCGGATATGCCCGTATAGGCTGCGGCGACGCAATTGCGACCGAGCCGGACGTTGTGGGCGACATGGACGAGATTGTCGATCTTGCTGTTCTCGCCGATGGTCGTATCGCCAAAGGCGCCCCGGTCGACGCAGCTGTTGGCGCCGATCGTCACGCCGTCCTGCAGAATCACTCGTCCCAGCTGCGGCAGGTCGACGACGCCGGTCGGCCCGGCCGCGGCCCCGAAGCCCGCCTCGCCGATCACCGCGCCCGCGTGAACCGCGACCCGGTCGCCGACCAGGGCGAAGCCGATCACCGCATTGGCGCCGATCCAGCAGTCGCGGCCGACCGCCACGCCAGGTCCGATCACCGCCCCGGGGCCCAGCTGCGTCCCGCGGCCGATCCTGGCCCCCTGCCCGATCACCACGCCGGGAGCGAGCACGACGCCGTCCTCCAGCACGCTGTCGGGATGGATATGTTGTGCGCCGTCGTGTCGGCGCGGCGCGTGCAGCCGCCGGGCGGCCGCTGCCCAGGCCGCCTGCGGATGGGCGGTGACGAGGACCGCGCAATCGGCCGGCGCCAGCGCAGCGTGTTCGGGCTTCAGGAAGCAGGCGCCGGCGCGCAGCGTCGCCAGGTCGGCGACGCGCTTGGGATCGGACAGAAAGGTGACGGCCGCGGCGTCGGCGCCCTCGAGCGGGGCGACGTGCGAGACCTTGCGATCGCCCAAGGCTGGGTCGGCCAGCCGAGCGCCGCTCAGCCTGGCCAGTTCCGCGAGAGTCGCCGGACCCAGATCTTCGAAGAAACGCGGGTCCGGCATGGGTCCTCTCGGGAGCGGCCCGGGCGTCAGGCCCGGGCCGACTCGCTTACTGCTTGGTCGGCTGGAGAGCTTGGGCTCCCTGAGCGCCTTGGTCCAGATGTTCGCGATCGAAGGTCAGGGTCTTGATGCGGGCGTCGACGCCGGCGACCACCGCGTCGGTGATGTCCATGGCCGGATTGCCCAGCAGCACCGATTCCCGCTCGATCAGGATCGAGCAGGTCTTGGCCTGGTAGGCCTGGCGGATGGCCGGGTCGAGTTCCTGGTAGACGCGAGCCAGTTGCTTCTGCTCGGTCGCCTCGACTTCGCGCTGGCGAAGCTGGCCCTTACGCTGCCAGGCGTTGGCGCGCACCTGCAGGGCCGAGGCCTGCTGTTCCAGAGCGCTCTGGTCCAGGGTGGCGCGCTTGGCGTCCAGCGCCTTGGCGTCGGCGTCCAGCGCCGTGCGCTCGGCGGTCAGCTCGGCGTTGACCTGCGAGATGATGGTCTTCAGGCGCGCATCGACGGCCTTGCCGACCTGCGAGGCGCCCACGGCGCGCTGGCTGGAGAACACGCAGACGCCGGCGATCGGCGGGCCGTGGGTCACCTGCGGGGCGGCCGCGGCCGCGGCGGGAGCTGCGGCCTGGGCGAAGGCGCCCGACGCCATGGCGAGCGCGGCGAGGCCCGAAGCGGTCGCGGCGAAGAACTTGGAGGTCATGCTCATTAAAACCTTGTGGAGGTGGAGAACCGGAAGGTCTCGGTTCTGTCGTAGTCTTCTTTAGCGAGAATATGGCTGAAATCGAACCGGATGGGACCCATGGGGGATTTCCAGTCGATGCTCAACCCCGCCGAGGCCCGCAAGCCCAGGCCGTCCTTGATCAGCGGGTTGGTCGATCCGTCCGCCTTCACGCGGTCGACGTCGTCGAGCTGGCCGGCCGTACCGAAGTCGCTGAACAGCGCGGCCTTGATGCCGTACTGCTCAGGCAGGAAGGTCGGAACCGTCAGCTCGAACGTGCCGATCGCATAGAGCTTGGCGCCCAGGGAGTTGGTGCTCTGGGTTCCGTTCGTCGTGTCGCGCGGGCCGATACCGGCGATCTCGAAGCCGCGGAACGACTGGCCGCCCTTGTAGAAGCGGTCGTTGATGCGGATGTTGTCGCCGCCCCAGCCTTCGATATAGCCGGCCGAACCGGTGGCCATGAAGATGAAGTCCTTGTTGAAGCCGTGGTACCAGCCGGCGTCGACCTCGGTCTTCAGATACTTCACATCGCCCCCGAACCCGGCCAGATCCTGGTTCAGGTCGCCGAACCAGCCGCGGGTCGGCTGGATCGGGTCGTTGCGCCGGTCATAACGCAGGCCGTAGCCGATCAGCGAGGTCATGTAGGCGCCGCGCTGCAGGCAGAGGATCTGCGACACCGAACCGCTGGTGCACAGGTTGTCGGCGACGCTGACCTTGTCCTGGCGGAGCTGGTAGCGCAGGCTCATTGAGGCGTTCTGGGTCAGCGGGAAGCCGAGCCGCAGGGTGCCGCCGGTCGACTGGGTGTCGTAGGCGGCGTAGTCGCTCAGGTCATAGCGGTAGGAATAGAGGTCCAGGCCGGCGCGCAGGTCGCGGCCCAGGAAGCGCGGCTCGGTGAAGCCGAAGTCGATCTGCTGGCGCAGCGAGCCGACCGAGACCCGGGCCCGCAGGTTCTGGCCGCGGCCGCGGAAGTTGCGCTCGGTGACGCCGACGTCGAGCACCAGCTTGTCGACCGAGCTGTAGCCGGCGCTGAACGACAGCTCGCCGGTCGGCTGCTCCTCGACCTTGACCCGCAGGGCGGTGCGGTCCGGCTGGGCGCCGGGCACTTCCTCGATATTGACGTCCTTGAAGAAGCCCAGGCCGCGGATGTTGTTCTTCGAGCGGTCGACCAGCACGCGGTTGTAGGCGTCGCCCTCGGCCACTTCCAGCTCGCGGCGCAGCACGTAGTCGAGGGTGCGGGTGTTGCCGACGATGTCGATGCGGTCGACATAGACCCGCGGGCCTTCCCGCACCGAGAACACCACGTCGACGGTGTTGGTCTCGTGGTTGGGCACGTAGCGCGGGCGGACGTCGACGAAGGCGAAGCCGGCCGCGCCGGCCGCGAAGGTCAGGGCGTCGGTGGCCTGCTCGATCTTGTCGTCTTCGTAGAGCTGGCCGGCGCGGATCGGCAGGATCTGCGCCAGCAGGTTGCCGTCCAGCTTCTTCAGCTCGGTCTCGACGGTGATCTTGCCGAACTTGTACTTGGGGCCTTCGTCGATCGTGTAGGTGACGGCAAAGCCGTTCTTGTCGGTGGCCAGTTCGGCGACCGAGGCCACGACGCGGAAGTCGAAATAACCGCGATTGCGGTAGAACTTGCGCAGCTGCTCGCGGTCGTACTCGATGCGGTCAGGGTCATAGTTGTCGTTGCTGGTCAGGAACTTGTACCAGTGCGACTCCTTGGTGACGATGACGTCCTTCAGGTCGTTATCCGAATATTCGCTGTTGCCCAGGAAGTTGACGCCGAGCACGCCGCTCTTGGGGCCTTCATTGATCTCGAACACCAGGTCGACGCGCTTCTGCGGCAGCTCGACGACCTTGGGCGTCACGGTCGCCGAGATGCGGCCGGAGCGGCGATAGAGTTCGATGATCCGCTGGACGTCGGCCTGGACCTTGGAGCGGGTGAAGATGCCGCGCGGACGGATCTGCACCTCGTCCTTCAGCTTGTCTTCCTTGAGGGCCGAATTGCCCTCGAAAACCACCTGGTTGATGATCGGGTTCTCGACGACCTTGACCACCAGATCGCCGCCCTGCAGCTCGATCTTGACGTCGGCGAACAGGTCGGTGCGGGCCAGGGTCTTCAGCGCCAGGTCGAGCCGGGCCGGATCGACGGTCTCGCCCGGCTGGATCGGCAGGTAGGACAGCACCGTCCCCTGCTCGATCCGCTCGTTGCCCTGCACCACGATGCGCTGGACCACGCCCGTGGTCTGGGCCTGGGCGAAGGCGGCCTGCGGCGCGGTCAGCGCCGTGGAACCGAGAAGGAGCGCAACGCCGGTGGCGAACGCGGCGCTATGGGCGCGAATTTTGTTCATGGGACCAATCATGGACGGAAGGCGACCGCTCAAGAGAACAGACCGCCGAAGAATTTAAACACGCTCAAGCGCTGCAGATCATTCCAGGTCGCGAACAACATGAAACCCAGCAACAGTGCAAGACCAACCCGATAGCCGGCCGCTTGCAGCCGCGCCCCCAGCGGTCGCCGGGCGACCGCTTCGTAGGCGTAGAACAGCAGGTGTCCGCCGTCCAGAACCGGGATCGGCAGAAGATTCATGAAGCCGACGCTGACCGACAGGAACGCTGCCAGGCTGAGCAAGGCGACCGCAGCGCCGAGCAGCATCATCGGCGCGTTCTGCCCGCCGGCGGCGCCGGCCTGGGCGACCTGGCCGGAGGTCTTGGCGATGCCCAGCGGGCCGCCGATCTGGTCGGCGGAAACCTGGCCGCGGATCATTCGGCCCAGATAATAGACCGTGGTGTCCAGAACGTCCCAGGTGCGGGTCACGCCGACGCCGACCGCCTGGATCGGATTATAGCGGATCCGCTCGACATACTGGCGCGGCAGGGTGCGGCTGAGGCCGAGCATCAGCCGCCGCTCGGTCTTGCCGTTGGCGCCGGGAGCGTCGCCGAGCGCCGGCGTCGCCACCAGCTGGATCGTCCGCCCGCCGCGATAGACGTCGAAGCGGATGGGCTGGGCGCCGCGCTTCTTCACATAGGCGATCAGGTCTTCGAAGCTGGCGATAGGGGTCGTGTCAGCGCGCTGGATCACGTCGCCGCGCAGGAAGCCGGCGGCCGCCGCTGCACTGCCGGGCGTCACCTCGCCGACGACCGCCGGAAGGCCAAAGCCCAGAACGCCGCCCTTCTGGCTGCCGCCCAGGCCGTCGGAAATGTCCTTCAGGACCGGCGTGGCGCCGATCTCCAGCTCCTGATCGCCCCGCCGGACCTCGAAGCGGATCGGCACGTCGCTGCGCAGCATCACATAGCGGTCCAGCTCCTCGAAGCTCTTCATCTTGCGGCCGTCGGCCGACAGGATGATGTCGCCCTGGCGGAAGCCCGCCGCCGCCGCCGGGCTGCCGGCGTCCAGGCCGCTGACGATCGGCCGACGCACGACCTCGCCGAACACCCCGGCCAGGCAGGCGAACAGGGTGATCGCCAGGATGAAATTGGCCGCCGGCCCCGCGGCGACCACGATCGCCCGCTGCCACAGCGGCTTGAAATGGAAGTAGCGGGCGACGGCGGCCTTGCCCTCGATGCGCTCGATCTCGGCGCGCATGGCCTTCAGGTCGTCCTGGTCGGGCACGCTGGCGACGTTCTCGTCGCCCGAAAAGCGCACATAGCCGCCCAGCGGCAGCCAGCCCAGCTGCCACTGCACCCCGGCCTTGTCGCGCCACTTGGCGATCGGCTTGCCGAAGCCGATGGAGAACCGGTCGATCGCCACGCCGCAGGCCTTGGCCGCCCAGAAGTGGCCAAGCTCATGCACGGTCACGACCAGCAGAATCACCAGCGGGAAGGCGATCAGGTAGGAGACGGCCGATTGGATGAAGCCGAGCATGTCGGATTTCTTCTCGTCTTCAGTTTGGACGGCGAACTTGGCCGACAACCTCGGCCGCAATGCGGCGGGCGCTGGCGTCGGTCATCATTGCGCTTTCAAGCGCGTCATCGTCCGTAATGGCCAGATTTCCAAGGCCGTTCATCCGTTCCAGGGTCCCCGCCACCGCGCCGGCAATATCCAGAAAGCCGATCTGGCGGTCAAGGAAGGCCGCGACGGCCACCTCGTTGGCGGCGTTCATCGCCGCCGGCGCCCCGCCGCCCAGGCGCAGGGCCTCGCGGGCGATGGCGATCGAGGGGAATCGGTCCAGGTCCGGCGCCTCGAAGGTCAGCTGGCCATAGGCGGCCAGGTCCAGCGGCTTGGCCGGCCAGGACAGCCGCTGCGGCCAGGAGAAGGCGCAGGAGATCGGGCTGCGCATGTCCGGCGGACCCAGCTGGGCCAGGGTCGAGCCATCGGTGTATTCGACCAGGCTGTGGATCACGGACTGCGGGTGGATCACGACGTCGATGCGCTCCTGCGGGGTGTCGAACAGGTAGGAGGCCTCGATCATCTCCAGGCCCTTGTTCATCATCGTCGCGGAATCGACCGAAATCTTGGCGCCCATCGACCAATTGGGATGGGCGACGGCCTGTTCGGGCGTGGCCTGGGCCATGGCCGCCTTGTCCCAGGTGCGGAACGGGCCGCCCGAGGCGGTCAGGATCAGCCGCGCCACCCGGTCCAGGCAGTCGCTCTGCAGCACCTGGAAGATCGCCGAATGCTCGGAATCGACGGGAATCACCGCGCCGCCGGCCTCTCGCGCGATTCGCAGCAGAGCGGGGCCGGCGCAGACCAGGCTTTCCTTGTTGGCCAGGGCGATCACCGCGCCGGTCCGGGCCGCCGCCAGGGTCGGGGCCAGGCCGGCCGCGCCGACGATGGCCGACATCACCCAGTCCGCGCCCATCGCCGCGGCCTGGGCCACGGCGCTCGCGCCGGCCGCGGCCTCGACGCCGGACCCAGCCAGGCGCGCGCGCAGCTCCGGCAGGCAGGTCTCGTCGTCGATGACCGCGACGGCGGGCTTCCAGCGTAGCGCCTGCTGCGCCAGCTTCTCCACATTGCGCCCGGCCGTCAGGGCCAGGATCTCGACGGCGACCTGCGCCTGCTCGAACAGGTCCAGGGTCGAGACGCCGATCGAGCCGGTCGAGCCCAGCACCGCCACCTTGCGGGGGGCGGTCAAGGCAGCCATCCCCACTGGTCCAGCAGCCGGGCCCCGGCCACGACGATGGCGGCGAACATCAGGCCGTCGACCCGGTCGAGCATGCCGCCATGGCCGGGGATCAGGTCGCCGGAATCCTTGACGCCGAAGCGGCGCTTCAGGATCGATTCCCACAGGTCGCCCATCATCGTCGCCAGGCCGCCCAGCAGGCCGATCGCGGCCACCACCGGCCAGGCCAGGGTCAGGTCCGGCAAGGCAGGCAGGCCCTGGAACTGCGACAGCGCCTGGATGCCGACCGCGCCCAGCGAGGCGGCGACCAGGCCGCCGAAGAAGCCCGACCAGGTCTTGTTGGGCGAATAGCGCGGCCACAGCTTGGGCCCCTTCAGGGCGCTGCCGACCACGAAGGCGAAGATGTCGGCGAACCAGGTGACGGTGAACATCAGCAAGGTCCAGCTGAGGCCGGCGTCCATCCGGCGCAGCCAGATCATGGCGATGCAGGCCGGAGCGATGTAGATCACGCCGTAGGCGGCGTCGGCCCGGCGCTCGACCGCGCCCCGCGCCATCGCCGCCGCCCCGAAGGCGCCGACGATCACCACCGGCCAGGTGGTGTAGTAGTGGCCGGCATAGGCCACGACCACGGCCAGCAGCACCGCGACGCCGATGGCCAGGGCGACGCCGATCGAGGTCCGCTTGGCGGCCATCTCGGCCCATTCGCGGGCCAGCAGGGCGACGCCGACGGCGATCAGGCCCAGGAACCACACCCCGCCGAACCAGACGGCGGCCACGACCGTGGGCACCAGCACCGTGGCCGAGGCGACACGGATCCGCAGGTTACCCCAGTTGAAACGCTTAGCCGGCGACGGCGACGTCATCGACGGCAATGCCTCCATAGCGACGGTCGCGGCTTCGGTATTCCGTCACCGCAGCGGCCAGGTGTTCGGGCCCATAGTCCGGCCACAGAACGTCCTGGTACACCAGTTCGGCGTAGGCGCATTCCCAGAGTAGAAAATTCGATATGCGATGCTCGCCGCTGGTGCGGACGATCAGGTCCGGGGCGGGGGCGTCGGCGGTGGACAGCCGCGCCTCGAACATGGCCTCGTCGAGGTCGGCGGCCCGGGCCTCGCCGCGCTCCACCGCCTCGGCGAAGGCGCGGGCGGCGTCGGTGATGTCGGCCCGGCCGCCATAGTTGAAGGCCACCTGCAGCAGGAAGTCGCTGTTCTGAGCGGTGCGGTGCTCGGCGCGGTCGATGACCTCGAGGATGTCGGCGGCCAGGCCCGTGCGGCGGCCGATGATCCGGACGCGGACACCCTCGCGGGCCAGGCGGTCGAGGTCGGATTCCAGATAGGCCTTCAGCAGCCCCATCAGTTCCGACACCTCCTGCGGCGGACGGCGCCAGTTCTCGGTCGAGAACCCGAACACCGTCAGCACGCCGACGCCGAGGCCGGCGGCGCCCTCGACGGTGCGCTTGAGCGCGTTGACGCCGGCGCGATGGCCCAGGACGCGCGGCAGGTTGCGCCGCTTCGCCCAACGGCCATTGCCGTCCATGATGATGGCCACGTGCAGCAACGGGTCCGACGACGCGCTCCCGGCGCGGGTCGACACGTTCTGCAGGCCGGTGGTCGGCGCCATGCGCTTCAGCCTTCCCTCATCGCCCCCAAAACACGCGGGTCGACGCCCTAAACCTGCATGATCTCTTGTTCTTTGGTTTTCAAGGCCTCGTCGACGCGCTTGATGGCCTCATCGGTGATCTTCTGCACCTCGGTCTCCATCTTCTTCAGCTCGTCCTCGCTGATGACGCTGGCCTTCTCCGCCTTCTTCA
Organism: Caulobacter sp. LARHSG274; assembly: GCF_052871235.1. Taxonomy (NCBI): domain Bacteria; kingdom Pseudomonadati; phylum Pseudomonadota; class Alphaproteobacteria; order Caulobacterales; family Caulobacteraceae; genus Caulobacter; species Caulobacter sp. LARHSG274. Next base: position 405,993 of record NZ_JBIXJO010000003.1, read on the forward strand.
GGTCGTCGTTGGCGTCGCGACGGATGTTGCGGACGGCGACCTTCTGCTGCTCGGCGTACTTGCCGGCGACCTTCACCAGGTCCTTGCGGCGCTCCTCGGTCAGGGGCGGGATCGGGATGCGCAGGTTCTGGCCTTCGACGACCGGGTTCAGGCCCAGGCCCGAATTGCGGATCGCCTTCTCGACCGAGACGACGACGCCCTTGTCCCAGACATTGACGTTGATCTGCCGCGGCTCGGGCACGCTGATCGAGGCCACCGCGTTGAGCGGGGTGGTCGATCCATAGGCCTCGACCATCACCTGGTCGAGCAGGCTGGCCGAGGCGCGGCCGGTGCGCAGGGAGGCGAACTCTTCCTTCAAGGCCGCGACGGCCTTGTCCATGCGGTCCTTGTAGCGGGAAAGAACAGGTTTTTCGGCGGTGGCCATGGCTTGGGCTCTCTTCGCTGGGAATCTAGGCGGCGCGGGCGGTGGAGACGACGGTGTGCGTCCCCTCCCCTCGAAGGACGTTGAGCAGGTTGCCGCGTCCCTTGATCGAGAAGACCACGATCGGAATGTTGTTGTCGCGCATCAGGGCGACGGCCGAGGCGTCCATGACCCGCAGGTCCTGGGCCAGGACGTCCATGTAGCTGAGCGTGTCGTAGCGCTTGGCCGCCGGGTCCTTCTTGGGGTCGGCGCTGTAGATGCCGTCGACGCTGGTGCCCTTGAACAGGGCGTCGCACTGCATTTCGGCGGCGCGCAGGGCCGCGGCGGTGTCGGTGGTGAAGAACGGGTTGCCGGTGCCGGCGGCGAAGATCACCACCCGGCCCTTCTCCAGGTGGCGCTGGGCGCGGCGGCGGATATAGGGCTCGCAGACCGTGGCCATCGGGATGGCCGACTGCACGCGGGTGGAGACGCCGATGCGTTCCAGGGCGTCCTGCATGGCCAGGGCGTTCATCACCGTGGCCAGCATGCCCATATAGTCGGCGCTGGAGCGCTCCATGCCCTTGGCCGCCCCGGCCATGCCGCGGAAGATGTTGCCGCCGCCGATCACCAGGCACAGTTCGACGCCCGACTTGACGATCTCGGCGATGTCCTCGGCCACCGCCTGCACCGTCGTGGTGTCGATGCCGTAGGGCGTGTCGCCCATCAGCACCTCGCCCGAGACCTTCAGGAGCACGCGACGGTACGGTTTGTGCGGGGGTTCGGACATGCAGCAGCTCTTGTTGAGTCGACGGGACGCAACATAGAGCGCGTCCTCGAAAAAAGGGATCGGTTTTCCGGCCCTCAAGCCGCGCAGAACCGGTGCAGGCTCGGGGCAGGCACAAAAAGGGCGCGGCGCGCGCTGGATGCGCGCCGCGCCCTCATGGCTGTTCCGCCGCCCGATCGCTCAGGCGGCGGAAAGACCCTAGGCTTGGCCGGCCATGGCGGCGACTTCGGCGGCGAAGTCGCCTTCCGGAGCCTTCTCGACGCCTTCGCCCAGGGCCAGGCGCACGAAGCCCTTCACCGTCAGCGGCGAACCCAGTTCCTTGCCGGCCTCGGCGACCAGCTGCTCGACGGTCTGGTCCGGGTTCATGACGAAGGCCTGCTTGAGCAGCACGACTTCTTCCAGGAACTTGCGGATGCGGCCTTCGACCATCTTCTCGACGACGGCCGGGGGCTTGCCCGACTCCAGCGCCTGCGCGGTGAAGATCTGGCGCTCCTTCTCGATGGCGGCCTGGTCCAGGTCGTCCGGCGACAGCGACAGCGGGGCGGTCGCGGCCACGTGCATGGCGATCTTGCGGCCCAGCTCCAGGATCTTGGCTTGGTCGCCGGCGCCTTCGATGGCCACGAGCACGCCGATGCGGCCCAGGTCCGGAGCGGTCGCGTTGTGGATGTAGGACGACACCGCGCCCTGGGCGACGGTGAACCTGGCCGCGCGACGCAGGACCATGTTCTCGCCGATGGTGGCGATCAGGTTGGTCAGGACATCGGACACGACGTCGCCGTCGGCGGTCTTGGCCGCGTTGATGGCGTCCACGCCGTCGTTGTCCAGGCCGACGGCCGCGATCTTGCGGACGGCGTTCTGGAACAGGTCGTTGCGGCCCAGGAAGTCGGTCTCGGCGTTCACTTCCACAGCGGCGGCGGTCATGCCGGCGCCGTCCTTGCGGACGGCGATGCCGACGAGGCCTTCAGCGGCGACGCGGTCGGCCTTCTTGGCGGCCTTGGACAGACCCTTCTCGCGCAGCCAGTCGATGGATGCGTCGATGTCGCCGTTGTTTTCGACGAGGGCCTTCTTGCAGTCCATCATGCCGACGCCGGACTTTTCGCGCAGTTCTTTCACCAGCGCAGCAGTCACTTCAGCCATGAGTTCCTCCATTGAACATCGGGCGTTTCCAGCGGCGGCCACGACCGGCCCGCCCGGGGAAACGCGTGAAAACAAAACGACGACCGGGCTTGATAGCCCGGTCGCATGTCAGGGTCGCAACAGCCGCCCTCCAGCCGAAGCCGGAGGGCGGCGGCTGAAGGATCAGCTCGCGGCCGGCTCGTCGGCGACGGCTTCGATCGCCTCGGCGGTCGCTTCCTGAGCGGCTTCCGGGGCGGTCTCGGCGACAGCTTCCGGGGCGGCGGCGGCTTCAGCCACCGGCTCGGGGGTCAGCTCGCGGGCCAGGGTCGGCTCGATCGGAGCCACCGAGGCGCCCAGGTCGACGCCCGACGAGGCTTGGCCGGCGGCCAGGCCGTCGAGCACCGCGTCGGCGATCAGGTCGCAGTACAGCTGCAGGGCGCGGGCGGCGTCGTCGTTGCCCGGGATCGGATAGGTGATGCCGTCCGGATCGCAGTTGGTGTCGAGGATGGCGACGACCGGGATGTTCAGCTTGCGGGCCTCGAGGATCGCGATCGCTTCCTTGTTGGTGTCGATCACGAACATGATGTCGGGGATGCCGCCCATGTCCTTGATGCCGCCCAGCGACAGTTCCAGCTTGTCGCGCTCGCGGGTCAGCTGCAGCAGTTCCTTCTTGGAACGGCCTTGGCCTTCGCCGGCCAGCACGCCTTCGAGTTCGCGCAGGCGGGCGATCGAGCCCGAGACGGTGCGCCAGTTGGTCAGGGTGCCGCCGAGCCAGCGGTGGTTGACATAGTACTGGGCGCAGCGCTTGGCGGCCGTGGCGACCGGGTCGCTGGCCTGGCGCTTGGTGCCGACGAACAGCACGCGGCCGCCGGCGGCGGCGACTTCACGCACCTTCACCAGGGCCTGGTGCAGCAGCGGGATCGACTGCGACAGGTCGATGATGTGGATGTTCGACCGCGAACCAAAGATGTAGCGGTCCATCTTCGGGTTCCAGCGGTGGGTCTGGTGGCCGAAGTGGGCGCCAGCTTCCAAGAGCTGACGCATGGAGAATTCGGGAAGCGCCATGATAGGTCTCCTTCTTCCGGTTGAACCTCCGTGGACACCCCCGCTCCGACAATTCGGACCGGGACCGGAACGGTAACGACGGGATGTCTCCCCGGCGTCGCCGCACGTCCACGTGTGGAATGGCCGCGCAAATAGGCGCGAACGGACCAAAAAGCAAGCCCTTAGAGGCGGGGTCATGCCCTTGACCGGCCGGATGGGCGAGGCTCCATTGCCTACACCCTCCTCTTCAGGGGCGAAGCATCGGGGTGACCCTGTGAAGGCTGTCTTCGACACCAAGCCCCATTCGGGCTATGACGACGCCTTCCACCAGTACCACTTCCCGACGCGCAGCAACTACATGGCCGCGGCGCTGGCGGCGCAAGGCAACTGGGTGGTTTTGCGCGAACCGCAGCGCAACGGCGGCCGGCGGGCCTATGTCGCTGTGGCCCGGGTCCTGGATGTCCGGCCCGACCCGCGACGGCCGGATCACGCCTACGCCGTGCTTGAAGATTACCTGCCCTTCGACGCGCCCGTGCCCTTCCTTGGACAGAACGGCTATTGGGAGGCCCCGCTTCGCGCCATCGAGAACGCCAGCCAGGTCGGCGCGGGCGTGCAAGGCCGGGCGATGCGCCCGTTGGACGACGCCGATTTCGCCGCCATCGTCCTGGCGGGGCTGAGCCAGACCCTGGAGCCGGCCAATGCTCGGCGGCTGGGTCCGCCCGAGGGCTTCGGCGACAGCGAGGTTCCGTTCAGATTCGACGCCCCGCCCGTCGAACAGGCGCGCCGCATCGAGGCGATGCTGGTCAACCGCAAGATCCGCGACGCGAACTTCCGGCGGCAGGTCTGCGAGGCCTATGACGATCGCTGCGCCGTCACCGGCCTGCGGATCATCAATGGCGGCGGCCGCTCGGAAGTACAGGCCGCCCATATCTGGCCCGTGGGCGACGGCGGACCCGACGTGGTGCAGAACGGGATCGCTCTGTCGGGCACGATCCACTGGCTGTTCGACCGCCACCTGATCTCGCTGACCGACGACTACCGGTTGCTGGTGTCGCACAACAAGGTTCCCGGCGAACTGCGAGGCCTGTTCGCCAATCAGATGGACCACATCCATCTCCCGGCGGATCCGCGCCTGCGACCGCATCCCGCCTATGTCGCCCGCCACAGGCGCGCCTTCGTCGACAACTGAGCAAACAAAAGGCCTCAGCCGCGTTCCATCCACAGGTCGCCGCAATTCGCACGTCATTCTGACATCAAACGCCGGCTTGATAGGGATCGCCCGAATCCGACGGGCGCGGCTGACAGGCCAGACCATGCTCGCGGTCTTCGATCTCGACGGCACCTTGCTCGACAGCGACTCCACGGCGCTGTGGCTATGGGAGCGGGTCCGCCGCTCGTGGACGCGGACCGCCGCGGCGCTGCTCGTCGCGCCCGTGGCCGTGCCGATGGTGCTGATCCCGCGCACCCGCCGGGCCGGCGCCTCGATCCTGCTGTGGATCGCCACGGCCGGCCTCAGCGAAGCGGCGTTGCGCGCCGCCTGCGCCGCCTTCGCCGACCGCGTCCAGGCCGGCGCCCTGCCCCTGCGCTGGCGCGAGCTGGGCCTGGCGGCGCTGGACGCCCATCTGGAGGCCGGCGACCGGGTGGTGATCGTCACGGCGGCCCCGGCCATGCTGGCCCAGGCGCTGGTAACGCCGCTCGGCCGGCCGATCGTCGTGCTCGGCACCTCGCTGAAGCGCCAGGCCGGCGGCTGGGTCGCCGACGTCCACTGCCGCAACCAGCGCAAGTGCCAGGCCCTGGCCGAGGCCGGCCACGGCGCGCGCTGGGCCTATGCCTATACCGACAGCCTCGACGACCTGCCGCTGCTGCGCGGCGCCGACCGGCCGGTGATCGTCAAGGGCGGCCCGGCGGCCCAGCGGCGCCTGACCCGCGCCGGCCTGCCCCACGGCCTGGCCGCGATCTGGTGAGGGTCTACGTCTTCTAAAGCGTACTGATTGTAGAGCGACGCGCTCTCCCCCGCCCTCCCGGCGAAGGCCCATAGGCGGTAAGTTAGGGCCCCGGGGCTGGCTTGATCTTCCTCATCTTGAGGTGCTCGCCGTTTGCGGCGAGCCTCGAAAGACGCACAAGGCGGGCCGACCCTCCGCCTCAGGATGAGGAATATCGGAACTTACCGCCTTCGTCCTTCGACAGGCTCAGGATGAGGGCCACGGGTGCGGTGCTTCAGTAGATTTCCTCATCCTGAGCCTATCGAAGGAAGAGGAATTCGACCCAAGATCGTCAATTGCCCACAGATCCTAAAGCGACCCGCCGTCGAACGGATGCGGCTTCAGGGCGAAGAGGTCGACGCCGTCCAAGCGACGGACATTGATCGCCGCCATCTCCGAACCATCCGGCCCGACGCCGCGGCCGAAGGATTCTATGCCGCAGGTCTGGCAGAACAGGTGCGAGATCCTGTGGGTGTTGAAGCAGTATTCGTTCAGGGCGTCCTCGCCCTGCAACAGTGTTAAGGCGGCGGCCGGGTCACATGCGCCAAGCATCAGCTCACCTCCGCGCCCCGTCCGCCCGTTCGTCCGGACGAGGGCGCGACCGCCTCGGAGTTGAAACTCTCGACCAGCGCATCCAGCAGGTCCGCCTGAGGCCCCAGCCCTTCGGCGCTCAGCGCATCCGCGAGGTGTCCCGCAAGATCGGCCAGAATAATGCCCCAGGCCGCGGTCTCCCTGGACACGCCTTGCTCTGCATAGAGTCCCACCCTTAGCGAGCAGTGCAGACCCCGCTCGGCGATCCAGACGCGGGCAAGCTCCAGCGCGCTCGTATCGCGGACGGCCGCCGGAGGAACTCCCAATGCGTCCATCATGCCTCCAGGCCCAGAAGGTCAGGACCAAACCGACCGAGAAGGGCGCGAGCAGTTGCCTCCCAGGCCATAGCGATCCCCGAAATCGGCAATCGAGCCGACAACGACATCTGGCGCGCGCTTACCCGCTCCTTCGCAACGGCGCCATGATTGCGCTGGCCGGCGCGCCCGCACCGCATCACACGTCCTCCAGCAGCGCCACGCCGGGTGCGGTCTTCAGGGCGCCGCGCAGGGCGGCGTCGAGGGTGTAGCGGCCCGGCAGCTTCATCTCGATCTCGCGGCCGCCGCCCAGGGCGGCGACCAGGCTGATCTCGCCGCCGCGCGGCGACGCGGCCGGTTCCAGCCGCTTGCGCAGGGCGTCGATCTCGGTGGCCGAGGGCGACAGGTGCATGCGCAGGCCCGCCACCACGTTCTCGATGGCCTTCTCGATCGGCTCGGCGTCGTCGCCGAAGAACCGCACCTCGCCGTCGCGGGCCTTGGCCCGGACCTTGATCGACACCGACTTGCCCGGCTCCAGCACCTCGCGGCACTTGCGCAGGGCCTCGGGCGGGAACAGCACCTCGTATTCGCCGGTCGGGTCCGACAGCGATACGAAGGCGAAGCGCTCGCCGCTCTGCGAGGCGCGCTCCTGGCGCCGGCGCACCACCCCGCACATGCGGAAGGCCTCCATGCCGGCCTCGGCCTGGGGAATGACCTCGGTCAGCATGGCGGTGCGCTTGCGGCGCAGCACTCCGACCATATCGTCCAGCGGGTGGCCGGTCAGGTAGAAGCCGACTGCCGCCAGTTCCTCGTCCAGCAGGTCGACCTGGCTCCACGGCTCGGTCTTCTTCAGGCGCGGCCGGCCGGTGCCGCCGCCGAACAGGGCCCCCTGCCCGCCGGCCCGGTCGGCGGCGATGCTCTGGCCATGGGCGATCAGCACGTCGGCCGAGGCGAAGATTTCGGCGCGGTTCCTGTGGATGGAGTCGAAGGCCCCGGCCCGGGCCAGGTTCTCGATCGCCCGCTTGTTGACCAGCTTGGGATCGACCCGCTCGACGAAGTCGAAGATGTCGCGGAACGGCCCGCCCTCCTCGCGCACCGCGACCAGGTGCTTCATGCCTTCCAGGCCGACATTGCGCACCGCGCCCAGGGCGTAGAGCACCTCGCCGTTCTCAACCTCGAAGTCGGCCCCCGAGCGGTTGACGTCCGGGGCGCGCACGGTGATCGAGAACCGGCGGGCGTCCTGGTGGAAGACCGCCAGCTTGTCGGTGTTCGACAGGTCCAGGCTCATCGAAGCGGCCAGGAACTCGACCGGCGCATTGGCCTTCAGCCAGGCCGTCTGGTAGGCGATCAGGGCGTAGGCGGCGGCGTGCGACTTGTTGAAGCCGTAGCCGGCGAACTTGGCCACCAGCTCGAAGATCGAGCCCGACTGCTCCTCGGGGACGCTCTTGTCCTTGGCCCCGGCGACGAAACGGATCTTCTGGAGATCCATTTCCTCCTTCTTCTTCTTGCCCATGGCCCGGCGCAGCAGGTCGGCCTCGCCCAGGCTGTAGCCCGCCAGGATCTGGGCGATCTGCATCACCTGTTCCTGGTAGACGATGACGCCGTAGGTCTCCTTCAGCACCGGCTCCAGCGACGGGTGCAGGTTGTCGACCGGCTTGCGGCCGAACTTGCAGTCGACGAAGGTGTCGATGTTGTCCATCGGCCCCGGCCGATAGAGCGAGATCAGGGCGGTGATCTCCTCGATCGAGCCGCAGCGCATCTTGCGCAGGGTGTCGCGCATGCCCTGGCTTTCCAGCTGGAACACGCCGACCGTCTGGCCGGAGGCGAGCAGTTCGTAAGTCTTGGCGTCGTCGAACGGCAGCTTGCCCAGGTCGATGACCTCGCCCCGCTTCTTCAGGTGCTTCACCGCCCGGTCCAGCACGGTCAGGGTCTTCAGGCCCAGGAAGTCGAACTTCACCAGGCCGGCGCTCTCGACCCACTTCATGTTGAACTGGGTGGCCGGCAGGTCCGAACGCGGATCCTTGTAGAGCGGGGTCAGCTGGGTCAGGGGCCGGTCGCCGATGACCACGCCGGCGGCGTGGGTCGAGGCGTTGCGGAACAGGCCTTCCAGCTGCAGGGCGACGTCCAGGCAGGCCTTGACGTTGCCGTCCTCGTCGCGGGCCTGCTTGAGACGCGGCTCGATCTCGATGGCCTGGGCCAGGGTCACCGGCGCGGCCGGATTGTTGGGCACCATCTTGCAGAGCCGGTCGACCAGGCCCAGCGGCAGCTGCATCACCCGCCCGACGTCGCGCAGCACGGCGCGGGCCTGCAGGGAGCCGAAGGTGATGATCTGGGCCACCCGGTCGCGGCCGTACTTCTCCTGCACGTAGGAGATCACCTCTTCGCGGCGCTCCTGGCAGAAGTCGATGTCGAAGTCGGGCATCGAGACCCGTTCGGGGTTCAGGAACCGCTCGAACAGCAGGCCGAAGCGCAGCGGGTCGAGGTCGGTGATGGTCAGCACCCAGGCGACCAGCGACCCGGCCCCAGAGCCCCGCCCGGGTCCGACCGGGATGCCGTGTTCCTTGGCCCACTTGATGAAGTCCGACACGATCAGGAAGTAGCCGGGGAAGCCCATCTTGATGATGATGGACAGCTCGAAGTCGAGCCGGTCCCAATAGACCTGCTCGTCGACGGCCAGCTTGTCCAAGCCGGCCAGGCGCATCTTCAGGCCTTCCTTGGCCTGGTGGGTCAGTTCCTCGGGCTCGCTGCGGCCGTCGCCGGTGGGGAAGCTGGGCAGGATCGGGTCGCGCTTGTGGACCATGAAGGCGCAGCGGCGGGCGATATCCAGGGTGTTGTCGCAGGCCTCCGGCAGGTCGGCGAACAGCTTGCGCATCTCGGCCGCCGACTTGAACCAGTGCTCGGGCGTCACCCGCCGGCGCTCGTCCTGGCCCACAAAGGCGCCGTCGGAAATGCACAGCAGGGCGTCGTGGGCGTCGTACAGCTCGGGCTTGGCGTAGTAGACGTCGTTGGTGGCGACCAGGGGCGCGTCGTGGTCATAGGCCCAGTGGACCAGGCCCGGCTCGGCGGCGGCCTGGCGCGGCAGGCCGTGGCGCTGCAACTCGACATAGAAGCGGTCGGCGAACACCCGCTGCATCTCGGCCAGGGCCGCCTGGCCCTCGGCCGTCTTGCCCGAGGCGAACAGGGCGTCGACCGGGCCGTCGGTCCCGCCCGACAGCAGGATCAGCCCCTCGGCGTGCTCGACCACCTTGGCCCAGGGCACGACCGGCTCGGCCATCTCGCCGCTTTCCAGATAGGCGATCGACGACAGTTCGGAGAGGTTGAGATAGCCCCGCTCGTTCTGGACCAGCAGGGTGATGGTCGGGGTGCGGGCCCAGCGCTCGGTCGGACCCGCGCCGATGCCGGAGACCGCCAGGGCGCAGCCGATGATCGGCTGGACGCCATAGTCCTTGGAATAGACCGAATATTCCAGCGCCCCGAACAGGTTGTTGCGATCGACCAGCCCTGCCGCCGGCATGCCCGCCCCCGCAGCCAGGCCGGGGATCTTGTCGGCCTTGATGGCGCCCTCGAGCAGCGAATAGGCCGAGCGGACACGAAGGTGGACGAACCCCTGACCCTCGCTGACCGACATCGCCATTCCCTCACCGCTACACGACTCAGGCCACCAGGTGGGCGACCGAGCACATCATCCAGACGAAGCTGGCGACAGATACAAGAGCCAAAGATTCACGCGCGATCCGGACCATGGGAACCCTCCAGCGGTCGTTGCTTGTTTGTTCTATATTCCACTTTTGTTCTCGTCCGCAAGAGACCCGTGTTCGATTGCGAGCTTTTTTGTCGCGGCGACCGCGCCGATCGGTCGCGGGCCGATTTCCTGTAGCCTTGGCGGCCGGTTTGGCTCAGATCGGCCCATGCGCCTGATCATCGACACCGACACCGCCGGGGACGACGTCTTCTCCCTGATGCTCGCCCTGCGCCGGCCCGGCGTGACCGTCGAGGCGATCACCATCGCCCACGGCAATGTCGGCTTCGAGCAACACGCCGAGAACGCCCTGGCTGCCCTGGAGGCCTGCGAGCGGGCCGGCGAGGTTCCGGTCTATCTGGGCGCCCAGCGGCCGTTCACCCGGCCGCCGCTGGACGCGGCCTATGTGTTCGGGGCTGACGGCATGAGCGACAGCGGCTTGGCCAGGACCGCCCAGCGCCCCGCCCCCGGCCACGCCGCCGACGAGATCGTCCGGCGGGTCATGGAAGCCCCCGGCGAGATCACTCTGATCGCCCAGGCCCCGCTGACCAACATCGCCCTGGCCTATTTGCGCGAGCCGCGTATCGCTCGGGCGCTCAAGCACCTGTGGATCATGGGCGGCACGGACAACGGGGTCGGCAACGTCACCCCGGCCGCCGAATACAACCTCTATGTCGACCCAGAAGCCGCCAAGATCGTGATCAACGCCGGCTTCGCGATGAGCCTCGTCACCTGGACGGAGACCCTGCGCGACGGCCTGCTGACCCTGGACCAGCTGGCGGCGCTGGACGCCCTGGGCACGCCGCGGGCGGCGTTCTTCACCCAGGTCAATCGCACCTCCCTGGCCTTCGCCCAGGAGACCGAGCACCTGGACGGCAGCCTGCACCCGGACGCCCTGACCTGCGCCGTCGCCCTGGACGAGGCCCTGATCCTGGAAGCGGAGATGGCCGTGGTCGACGTCGAGACCATGGGCGAGCTGACCCGGGGCTATCTGAGCGTCTCCAACGCGATCCTGCCCGACATCGAGGTCGCCGACCCGGCCCTGCGCCGCCGCCCGCCCAACGCCCGGGTGATCAAGAAGATCGACCGGCAGGGCTTCTACGCCGCGCTGCGCGACGCCTTGCTGTAGAGGGAGCAGCGACTGGAATCCCCCAACGCCCGTCATCCTCGGACTTGTGCCACGGCTGTCCGGTTCACGCTGTCATCAAGTCGAGAGAGAGTTGTCGTGGGTCGTGGCGTTGAGTTGGCGGCGGCTTGAGGAGCTGATCGAGAGGTCTGCGATGCATGAGATTGGCTCGAACGAGTCTTGAGAAGGCCAGGACGCCGTGGGTGATCTTGACGGCGTCATTGGCCAGGCGCAGCAGCAGATAGGCGATGAGGGCGATGGCGACCTGGATGCGGACGGCGTTCTCGGAGCGGCCCAGGAAGTGCTTGATCTTCAGGGTCTGCTTGACCCAGCGGAAGAACAGTTCGATCGCCCAGCGGCGCTTGTAGA
>NZ_JBIXJO010000004.1:0-271607 GCF_052871235.1 Caulobacter sp. LARHSG274
GCGGTTTCGACGCCGAGGGCTTGTGACGCTGAAGATTTTGCAAGGCTTTGGAAAGCTTGAGGTTCGCAGCGCCGCCCGCGGGGATCGACCCGCCCCGATCCCCCCAAACACCTTCCCTCCTCCTCTTTCTTTCCTTCCCTCCCCCTCGTGGGGAGGGTGGCCCTGGCGGAGCCAGGGTCGGGTGGGGGGCTGCTGAGCCGGCCGGTCTTCGACGCCCTGCGCCGGGCCCCACCCGACCCCTTCGGGGCCACCCTCCCCGCAAGGGGGAGGGAAGGTAGCGAGAGGGGAGGGGGGAAGAGAGAGTCGGTCCCCCTCAGCGCTTGTCGACCACGTGCGTCGTGGGGCGGTCGTCGCCGGCGGAGAGTTCCTCGCGCCATTGGCCGCGGTCGTCCTCGTAGGAAATGCCGGTCTCCTCGCCGGCCACCCGCTGTTCGCCGGCGGCGCGTTGGGCGGCGTGCAGGGCGGCGTCGTGGGTGCGGAAGGTTTCGGAGAACACCTCGCCCTGCTTGTAGGCCCAGCCGCCGTCGTGCTCGACGATGGTGTAGGTGATGTCGGTCATCGGGGACTCCGTTGAAAGCTTGAGGCGAACTTGCGCCTCGAAGGGCGCGGTTCCAAGCGGGAAGTCTTGAACCAAAGCGCCCTCAGCCCGCCTCCAGGACCCGCTCGATCCGGCGGTCGGGCACGAACCAGATGACGGCGACTAGCACATACAGCCCCATGGCGGCCGGCGGGCTGAGGAAGGCGACGACCACGGCCGCGGCGTAGATGGCCAGCGAGATCTTGCCCTTGACGTCGGAGCCCATGGCCCGGGCCAGCTTAGAGTCGGCGCCCTCGTGGCGGGCCAGCAGCGTCGACAGCAGCACGAAGGCCACCGCGCACAGGAACAGCACCGCGCCATAGAAGGCCACCGGCCGGGCGGCGAAATGGTTCTCGCCCATCCAGGCGGTGGCGAACGGCACCAGAGACAGCCAGAACAGCAGGTGCATGTTGGCCCACAGGATCGGCCCGGTGACCGCCCGGACCGCCTGCATCATGTGGTGGTGGTTGTTCCAGTAGATGCCGACAAAGATGAAGCTGAGCACATAGCTGAGAAAGACCGGGACCAGCGGCGCCAGGGTCGCGTAATCGGTCCCATGCGGCGCCTTCAGCTCCAGCACCATGATGGTGATGATGATGGCGATCACCCCGTCGCTGAACGCCTCGAGCCGGCCCTTGTGCATGAGTCCCTCCGTGCAGGGGCAGGTTAGCGGCAAAGGCGGCGGGATGTCTCTGGCGGCGTGGCCGTCTTCCGCGGGACCGGGCGGGGGAGGGGCCCAAAACAGAAAAGGCCGGCCCGCGAACGCGGAACCGGCCTTTCGTCGCCCTTACGGCGAGAAGCGTAGAACGCCTACTTCTTGGCGGTGAAGCCGGCGAACTTGGCGTTGAAGCGCGAGACGCGGCCGCCGCGGTCGAGCATCTGGCTGTTGCCGCCGGTCCAGGCCGGGTGGACGCGCGGATCGATGTCCAGCGCCAGCGTCGCGCCCTCTTTCCCGTAGGTCGAACGGGTCTGATAGGTGGTGCCGTCGGTCAGGGTGACGGTGATGAAGTGGTAGTCGGGGTGAATGTCTTGTTTCATCGGGCGATCCAACCGACTTGAGGCGGCGTGTAATGTGGGCGGGGGCCGAACCTTGCGGTGGCTCTCGGAGACGCGCGGCTATAAAGAAAGCGCGCGAATTTGGCAAGGGACAGTTGATGACCGACGTGAACGCGGGCGAGATTTCGGCCGAGGGCAGGCCGAGCGCGGGCGCGGAGCTGGTGCAGTCCCTGGCCGAAGCGGCCAACCGGCGGCCGCGCCGCAAGGATGTCCGGCCCCTGGCCCACCTGCTGCCGTTCGTGCGCCGCCACATCGGCGACGCCCTGGCGGCGGGGTTTTTCCTGCTGTTCTCGACCGGCGCCGCCTTGGGGCTGACGGCGGCCTTCCGGGGGGTGATCGACAAGGGCTTCGCCAAGGGGTCGGGCGCGGCGGTCAACAGCGCCTTCATTGGCCTGGGCGCGGTGGCCCTGGTGCTGGCGGTGGCCACCGCCCTGCGGTTCTTCTTCGTCACCCGGCTGGGCGAGCGGGTGGTCGCCGACCTGCGGCGGGCGCTCTACGGCCACACCCTGACCCTGGACCCCGCCTTCTTCCTGAAGACCCGCACCGGCGAGGTGCTGTCGCGGATGACCACCGACATCACCATCATTGAGCAGTTGGTCGGGGCCAGCGTCTCGATCGCCCTGCGCAACACCCTCAGCCTGGTCGGCGGCCTCGGCTACATGGCCTTCGTCAGCCCCAAGCTGGCCGGTTTCATCGTGCTGCTGGTGCCGGTGATCCTGGCGCCGATGTTCCTGCTGGGCCGCAATGTCCGCAAGCTGTCAGTCACCGCCCAAGATCGCTTCGCCGACGCGGTCGGCTATGCCGGCGAGAGCCTGGACGCGCTCGACACCGTCCAGGCCTTCGGGCGCGAAAACGCCGCCGACACCCGGTTCGGCGGGGCGGTGGAGGCGGCCTACAAGGCTTCGGTGCGGCGGATCCGGGCCCGGGCCGGCCTGACCGCGGTGATCATGGTCCTGGCCTTCGGCGGCATCGCCCTCTTGCTATGGGTCGGCGCCCACCTGGTGCTGTCGGGCGAGATGACCGGCGGCACCCTGGCCCAGTTCGCCCTGTTGGCGATCATGGCCGCCGGCTCGGTCGGCTCGCTGGGCGAGGTCTGGGGCGACGTCCAGAAGGCGGCCGGGGCCATGGAGCGGATCTCCGAACTGCTCAACTCGACCCCCGGCATCGCCGCCCCGGCCAAACCCCAGACCCTGCCGGTCCCGGCCAAGGGCGGCATCGCCTTCGACAATGTCACCTTCGCCTATCCGGGCCGCCCGGACCTGCCGGCCCTGAAGGGTTTCGACCTGGTCGTGCGGCCCGGCGAGACCGTGGCCCTGGTCGGACCCTCGGGGGCGGGCAAGAGCACGGTGCTGCGGCTGCTGCTGCGCTTCTACGACCCGCAGGCCGGCGTCGTCCGGCTGGACGGCGTCGACCTGCGCCAGGCCGATCCGGCGCAGGTGCGCGAGCGCATGGCCCTGGTGGCCCAGGACTCGCCGCTGTTTTCCGGCTCGGCCCTGGACAATATCCGCTTCGGCCGCGAGGACGCCACCGAGGACGAGGCCCGGGCCGCCGCCGCCGCCGCCCAGGCCACGAGCTTCCTGGAGGCCCTGCCGCAGGGCTTCGACACCCCGGTCGGCGAGCGGGCCAAGACCCTGTCGGGCGGCCAGCGCCAGCGCCTGGCCATCGCCCGGGCCCTGGTCCGCCAGGCCCCGATCCTGCTGCTCGACGAGGCCACCAGCGCCCTGGACGCCGAGAACGAGCGGCTGGTGCAGAAGGCCCTGCACGACGCGATGTCGGGCCGCACGACCCTGGTCATCGCCCACCGCCTGGCCACCGTGCTGAAGGCCGACCGCATCGTGGTGATGGAGGAGGGCCGGGTGGTCGAACAGGGCACCCACGCCGAACTCTCGGCCCAAGGCGGCCTCTACGCCAAGCTGGCGCGGCTGCAGTTCGGGGTGGAGGCGGCTTAGGTCCGCCAGCGCAGGGTGGCGGCCTCGACGGGATTGGCGAACGGCCGGCGCTCACGGCTGGCGGCGTTCCATTCGCGCTTCAGCTGCTGGTACCAGCGGCCCTGCTGGTCGGCGTCGCCCACCCACATCAGGGCCGGATTGTCCTGCAGGCCGCGGGTCTGGGCGGCGACGATCCGGCCGTCCTGGCGCAGGAAGGCGCGGGCGGCCAGGCGGATCACCGGATAGAGCAGGGTGAAGGCCGGATGGTCGGACCAGATGATCTGGTTCATCCGGGTCTTGCCGGCGTTGATCGGGGTCATGGCCGACAGGGCCAGCACCTGGCGCTCGCCGACCTTCACATGCTCCCAGCGCAGGCCCGGCAGGCGGAAGGTGATCTCGGTCAGGGGCTCGCCGCCGAGGATGGCGTAGGCCTTGGAGTTCTTTGACGGCTCGTGGCGCACCATGGTGAAGCCGGCCTCGGATGGGGCGAAGGCCTTGCACTTCTCATGCTGGCTGGCGGTGGTGCGCCACCACCACTGCTGGTGCACGAACGGGCCGTGGGCCGGGTCGATCAGGCCCAGCACCGCGTGGTCGATGTGGATGTCGTAGTCCAGGTGGTCGACCAGCTTGGGCTTGCCGCCGACCACGCCGGGGATCACCGGCGGCGGGGCCGGCGGCTCGCCGTCGAAGCGCGGGTCGCTGGACATCCAGATCCACACCAGGCCCTGGCGCTCGACCAGCGGATAGCGGCGCACCCGCACCTTGCCGATGTCGAGCGGGCTGTCGGCGGTCAGGGATGGGATCTTGGCGCAGGCCCCGTCGGTGTGGAACCGCCAGCCGTGATAGGGGCACTCGACCGTCTCGCGGCCGTCGGCCTCGGCCCGGACCTTGCCGGCCGACAGGTTGGCGGCGCGGTGCGGGCAGACGTCGCGCAGGGCGTAGACCGCGCCGGCCTTGGTGCGGCCGATCAGCACCGGCTCGCCGAGATATTCGCGGCTCTCCATCCGGCCCGGCCTCAGATCGGGCGACAGGGCCGCCACGTACCAGGCGTCCAGGACGAAGCCCTCGCCGAAGCGGGCCGATTTGGCGGGCTTGGCGGCCAGCAGTTGCGCGTCGTCGGCCATGTCCATCGTTCAAAACTGTACAGCCGGCGGGCGCGAATTCCTTCTCGCCAGCTTGGCGAGCCCCGGATCCGAATTTCGCGGCGAGCTGTTCCCCGGCCGGCACTAGGCCCGATCCGCGGGCCGGCGTCCAGAGCGGCGAGGTGTCGCTGGGCGTGAAGCTTTGGCGACGAGGCCCGCCGCGGCCAGCGCGGCCTTGCTCTTCCAGCCCACGGTCCCGCTCGCCGCGAACGCCCTGTTGGACCGACCTTCGAGCGGGTTCGGCCGGGCCCCCGATCGCCGATTCGCCGGCGGCGATTTGCATTGCGGCCGCCCGGCGCCTCCCGCATAGGCTGGCGCGGCGATGGCGGAGGTTGCGGCAAGATGAGCGTCCTGGTCCTCGGCGGAACCGGCTTCATCGGCGCGCCGCTGGTCCGGCGGCTGCTGGCCGACGGGGTCGAGACGGCGGTCGGCCATCGCGGGACCGGTGCGGTCGCGGCTGGGGCCGCCTCGCGCGTCCTCGACCGCCGGGATGTCGCGGCCGTGGCGGCGGTGGTCCGCGAGCTTGGCGCGACCACGGTCGTCGACCTGCTGGCCTATACGGAGGCCGACACCCTGCCGCTGGTCGCCGCCCTGTCGGGCCGGATCGCGCGCTATGTGCTGGTCAGCTCGGCCGACGTCTATCGCAACTATGAGGGCCTGCACCGCAAGGCGCGGCCGGCCCCGATCCTCGAGCGGCTGACCGAGGATTCGCCGCTGCGCGAGACCCGCTTCCCCTACCGGCTAGCCCGGCCGCGCGCCGCCGGCGATCCCCAGGCCTGGATGGACGCCTACGACAAGATCCCGCTTGAAGAGGCGGTCCGGGCCGAGGCCGGCTTCGCCTCGACCATCCTGCGCCTGCCGCTGGTGTTCGGGCCCGGCGACCGCCAGCGGCGGTTCTCCTGGGCGATCCGGCCGATGGTCGCGAACCGCCCGCGCTTCGTGGTGCCCCATCCCTGGGCCAGCTGGCGGGCAACCTTCGGCTATGTCGACGACGTGGCCGCCGGGATCGCCCTGGCCGCCGTCGATCCCCGGGCGGCCGGCGAGACCTTCAACCTGGGCCGCGCCAACACCCCGACCAACCTGGCCTGGGCCGCGACCTTCGCCGAGCACCTGGCCTGGCCGGGCGAGGTGCAGCTGGCCCACCCCCGCGTCGCCCGCGGCGCTCTGGCCTCGGCGGTGGCCGGGCTGGACCTTGGTTATCCGCTGTTCCTCGACAACGCCAGGATCCGTCGCCGGCTGGGCTACAGCGAGCCGACCCCGCTGGAGGAAGCCCTGGCGCGAACGGTGGCGGACGAGACGGGGCGGTGAGGGGATATTCCTTCTCCCCTTGCGGGAGAAGGTGGCCTCGCGGAGCGAGGTCGGATGAGGGGTCGACGGGCGATTACCGTCTTATCTTCGAGAGCTTACCGGATAGGGCGGCGCGACCCCTCATCCGACCTGCTTCGCAGGCTACCTTCTCCCGCAAGGGGAGAAGGGAAGGAACCTCAACCCAGCGCCCGGTACTTGAACCCGCGGAACCGCGCCGAGCCCTGGCCGGCGGCGTAGAGGCCGGGCTTGAGCATCAGGAAGCCGCCGCGGACATTGTGGTGGTAGCCGGACACCTCCATGCCGCGGTCGAAGCGCTTCCAGGTCGCGCCGCCGTCGCCGCTGGTGTGAAAGCTGACGATGTGGCGGTCGTTGCGCAGCCGCATCAGCATCCTGGACCCGTGCGGATTGGCCGGCCGGCCGCGTTCGATGCCGTACTGGTGGGTGACGAAGGCCTTGGCGTCGAAGCCGAGGCCGCAATAGAGTTGGCGGTCGTAGAACAGGATCAGGCCGGCGCGAGTGTCGGGATCGACCTCGATCTCGCACTCGATCTCGTAGGCCTGGTCGCCATTGACGAAGATCAGCGGCGCGCCGGTCGAGGGGGCCTCGCCGGCCCCCTTCAGGGTCAGCACCCCGCCGGCCCGCGACAGGCGCTTGTGCTCGCGGGGGCCGGGATTGAAGAAGTTCCACTGCACGCCGTACTTGTCGGCGCTGAAATCGTCCGACAGCGCCAGGCCGTGCGGGCCGGGCTTGCCGCCTTTCGGCTTGGGGAGGGGCTTTGACAGGTCGCCGCCGCCCACCTCGAACCAGCCGTCCTTCGTCCAGGCCACCGGGGCCAGCAGGGTCTGGCGGCCCAGGGTGTAGAAGCTGTTTTCATAGCCGTGATAGACGGTCCACCAGTCGCCGGCCGGGCCCTCGACCAGGGTGGCGTGGCCGCGCGACCACCACTTTTCCGCATTGTTCGTCGTGCGCACGACCGGGTTCTTCGGGTCGTTCTCCCACGGGCCGGCCAGGGACTTGCTGCGGGCGACGATGACCATGTGGCCGGTCGGCGGGCCGGCGGTGCCGCCGACGGCGGTGACCAGATAGTACCAGTCGCTGCGCTTCATCACCTTTGGACCCTCGGGCGAGAAGCCCTCGACGTCCCAGTCGTCGGGATAACGCCAGGGGTCGTAGACGTGCTCGGGCGCGCCGACCGTCGACAGGCCGTCGGCGGCCAGCTGGATGCGGTCGCCGCCCGACAGGAACAGCCAGCGCACGCCGTGCTCGTCGACCACGTGGCCGGGATCGATGTAGCGCGGCAGCTTCAGGTCGACCGGCTCGCTCCATGGCCCCTCGATGGCGTCGGCCCAGATCACGTAGCTGGTGTTGCGGTCGGGAAACTTGGCCGGCAGGTAGATGTAGTAGCGGCCCTGGTGCTTGCAGAGCTCGGGGGCCCAGACCGAGCCGACATTGGTCTTCAGGGTGGTGACGACCGGCGTCCAGTTGACCAGGTCGGTCGAGCGCCAGATCAGCAGGCCCGGATAGGCGTCGAACGACGAGTGGGTCATGTAGTAGACGCCGCCGTCCTTGAGGATCGACGGGTCGGGATGGTCGCCGGCCAGGATCGGGTTGAGGAAGGTCCCGTCGCCCAGGTCGGCCTTGCGCTGGCCCTCGATCCCCTTGGCCCAGGTCGCGGCCGGGGCAGGGCAGGGGACGGCGGCCTCGGCGGCCTCGGCGGCGGCGGGAACGGCGGCGACGGCCGCGCCGGTCAGCAGCGAGCCGAGGGCGCCGCGGCGGTTGAGATGGACCATGAAAACTCCTCCCGACAGCGGCGCTTGTGCGCCTGTTGCCGGCCACTTAGCGGCAAGGTCAGGGGATTGTCTACCGGTGTCATTTTCGATTTTCTTGACCGGAAGAGGGGCGCCGAAAACGACGTTTGGCGTACGGAAACCGCACAAAAAAGATTGGCGTCCTACCGGTTTGACTTGCCGGGCCTCATTTGGCCTTGGCCGGCTTTTCGTCTCTTGGAATATTCCAGTGCAGAGGTATCTGGATGCGGCCGCCCGGCACGGGCTTGCCGTCGGCGTCCAGCTTCGGCTTGAGCTTGAAGTATCGCGAGACCTCCAGCGTGGCGGCCCCGAAGCCCCAGCCCTCGGGTGTTTCCGAAACCAGTTCGCAAACGGTGAGGCGACCTTCCTCGGTGACGTCGCAGGTCATGACCGCCTGGCCGTCGAGCTCCATGCGCTGGGCCCGCTCGGGGTAGTACCAGGCGAACGGATTCACGCCCGGCGGGGGCGGAGGCTTGATCCGCTGCGGAGGCGGAGGAGACGTCGGAGGCGCTGGGGACGGAGATTGCGCGTGCGCCGGAAGGGCGAGGCAAAGGGCCGCAAAACCGGCTGCGGCGAACGCGCGCTGCATTCCAAGATCTCCATGCGAGGTAGAGTTTGGCTAACACGCGCCCGTCTCGCGACAAAACAAAACCCTCCCCGGCGAGCCGAGGAGGGTCCGTTGTTCGTCGATGCAAGGAGAGCCTAGCCCTCCATCGCCTCCAGCTCCTTGCCGCGCGTCTCCTGGACCAGCTTCTGGACCAGGAAGAACGAGACCAGGGCGCTGAGCGCGTAGAAGCCGTAGGTCATCGGCAGGCTCCGGGCGGCCATCGACGGGAAGCTGACCGAGATCGCGAAATTGGCGATCCACTGGGCGAAGCCGGCGACGGCCAGGGCCGAGCCGCGCATCTGGTTGGGGAACATCTCGCCCAGCATGACCCACATCACCGGGCCCCAGCTGAGGTTGAAGAACACCACATAGGCGTTGGCCGCGATCAGGGCGATGACGCCGGTGTTGTCGGCCAGGTGCAGGGCGCCGTTCACTGTGGTGGCGGTCGAGAAGCACCAGGTCAGGACGCCCAGGGTCACGGCCATGCCGGCCGAGCCGACCAGCAGCAGCGGCTTGCGGCCGATCTTGTCGATGACCGCGATCGTGGCCAGGCAGGCCAGGATCGACAGCGAGCCGGACAGGATGTTGATCTTCAGGCTGTCGTCCTCGGTGAAGCCCACCGACTGCCACAGCACCGAGCCGTAGTAGAAGACGATGTTGATGCCGACCAGCTGCTGGAAGACGGCCAGGACCAGGCCGGCCCAGACGATCAGGCGGATCTTACGGGTGGTCGGGTCCAGCAGGTCCGACAGCTTGGGCTTGTGGTGGTCGGAGGCCAGCGAGGCGCGGATCTCGGCCACCTTGCCGGCGCCCTGGCCGGCGCCGAACAGGCGCGACAGGATCTTCTCGGCCTCGATTTCCTTGCCCTTGGCGACCAGGTAGCGCGGGCTTTCCGGGATCGACAGCAGGCTGAAGAAGAAGATCCCGGCCGGAATGGTCTGCATCCAGAACATCCAGCGCCAGGCGGGCAGGCCCATCCAGAACGGCGCGGTCGAGCTGCCGGCGGTGTGGGCCAGGATGTAGTTGGCCACGAAGGCGCCGGTCAGGCCGGTGATGATCATGATCTGCTGCACGGACGACAGCCGACCGCGGATGTTGGCGGGCGTGACTTCCGAGATGTAGACTGGGCACAGCACGCTGGCCGCGCCGACGCCCAGGCCGCCCAGCAGGCGGAAGGCGATGAACACCATCGAGGTGTGCGAGGCGCCGGTGCCCAGGGCGCTGACCAGGAACAGCAGCGACGCGATGATCATCACGGTGCGGCGGCCCCAGACGTCGGCCAGGCGGCCGGCGGCGAAGGCGCCGACGGCGCAGCCGATCAGGATGGCGCCGACGTTCAGGCCGGTGCCCAGCTTGCTGAGGCTGAAGGCCTTCTCCAGGCCTTCCTGCGTGCCGTTGATGACGCCGCTGTCGTAGCCGAACATGAAGCCGCCGATCGTGGCGACGGCCACGATGGCGGCGATGAAGGCCATGTTGACCTTGGCGCCGTCGGCGCCCATGCCGGGGCTCGGCCCGGCGTTTATTACTGCTGCCACTTTGGTCTTCCCCGAAAGGCCCGAAGGCCGCGTTTGATCCCTAACGAGTCCCGTCTTGGGCTCTTGGTTGGCCCGACCTTAATGTTAGCGGTATCAGGTCGCAAGCGTCCTCAAGTGGTCCAGGCTTAAGACCGGTTGGCAACGTTGTCATCCCCGCGCCGCGGGTGCGAGCGCGAACATTGCCGAAAAGACATTTGCCCTGGCGGCCCCGATGGCGTCTTAGCCTCGGCGTCGGGCCGGGCGCCCGTCGGGGTTGTCTTCGGGGGAAGTCCGTTGCGTCTGAAAGTCCTGCTGCTCGCCGCCGTGGCCGGCCTGTCGCCCAGCCTGGCCCTGGCCCAGGCCGCCGCGCCCAAGCCGGCGACCAAGCCCGCCGAGGCCCCGACCGCGGTCGGGGCGGTGACGGTCACCAGCGACGCCACCGCCCTGCGCACCGCCATCGACCGCCGCAGCTACAGCGTCGCCAACGACCTGTCGGCCAAGACCGGCTCGATCAGCGACGCCCTGCGCAACATCCCCTCGGTCGAGGTCGATATGCAGGGCAATGTCAGCCTGCGCGGCGATCCCAACGTCACCATCATGATCGACGGCAAGCCCTCGGGCATGTTCAACGGCCAGGGTCGGGCCGACGCCCTGCAGCAGATGCCGGCCGACCGCATCGACCGGGTCGAGGTGATGACCAACCCGTCGGCCGCCTATCGTCCCGACGGCTCGGCCGGGATCATCAACCTGATCACCAAGACCACCGCCAAGCCTGGCGCGACCGGCTCGGTCAAGCTCAACGTCGGGCCCAATAGCCGCTACAACACCGGCCTCAGCGGCAACTATGTGCACGGCAAGCTCAGCCTGTCGGGCGAGGCCGGCTATCGCTACGACCGCCAGCGGTTCTGGCAGACCGACGAACGCGACACCACCTCGGCCTCCGACCCCGGCGCCCGTACGCTGCAGGACGGGGCGTTCCAGAACGCCGGTTCGGCGCTGAACCTGCGCGGCGGCGTCGACTACACGCTCACCCCCAAGGACCGCCTCAGCGGCGAGGTCCGCTACCGCGGCATGGACTACAGCACCGGCGGCCAGGAGACCTTCACGACCTTCGGGCCGACGCCGGATATCCAGGGCCCGTCCTATGCGCGGGCCTCCAGCGCCAGGATGAACCGCAAGAACGGCGCGGCCAGCGGCGACTGGCGCCACCAGTTCAAGGGCGCCGAGCACGAACTGGACGCCCACCTGGAATACGAGGTCACCGACTTCTCGCGCGACAGCCAGGCCTTCATCGACAGCAATCTCAATCCGGACCAGTACGAGACCTTCGGCTTCGGCGCCGACCAGGATCGGGTCAATTTCAAGCTCGACTACACCCGTCCCGGGGCCGACGACTCCAAGCTCAAGGCCGGGCTGGACCTGGAAGCGACCGACAACGACTACGACAACCACGGGACCAGCGGGCCGACGCCCGACGGCCAGATCGTCGATCCGCGCCGGACCAACCGCTTCCTCTACGCCCAGGACGTCTATGCCGGCTATGTCACCTACGAGCGGCGGCTGGGCGACTTTACGGCCTTGGGCGGGCTGCGGGCCGAGCAGGTCGAGATCCGCACCAACCAGATCACCTCGGCCCAGAAGGACGACAACGCCTATTTCCACCTCTATCCGTCGCTGCACCTGGGCTACACCCTGAGCCAGACCCAGACCCTGACGGCCAATTACAGCAAGCGGGTCCAGCGGCCGCAGGTCCAGGACCTCAATCCCTATCCGGTCTATGTCGACCCCTATAACTACCGGGCCGGCAATCCCGACCTGAAGCCGCAGCTGACCGACTCCTACGAGCTGGGCTGGCAGTATCGGAAGGGCCCGGCCTCCTACCTGGCCACGGCCTATTACCGGCAGAGCCGCGACGGGGTGACCGACGTGGTGCGCGACCTCGGCGGCGGCGTGCTGCTGACCACTCGCGAGAACCTGGCCAAGAGCCGCAACGGCGGGCTGGAGCTGGTGGCCAACGGCAAGCTGACGCCCAAGCTCAGCTACAATGTCAGCGCCAACGCCTTCTGGAACGAGATCGACGCCAGCACCCTGGGCTTTTCCGGCACGCGCTCGGGCACGACCCTGTCGGGCCGGGCCAGCCTCAACTGGCAGGCCACGGCCAAGGACTTCTTCCAGCTCAACGGCTTCACCTCGGGCGAGCGCCTGACGCCGCAGGGCCATCGCGAGCCGATCCAGCTGCTGAACCTCGGCTATCGCCGCAAGGTCAGCGACAAGCTGAACCTGCTGGTCACGGTGATGGACGCGGCCGACTCGTTCAAGGACGTGCAGGTGATCGACACCCCGGCCCTGCGCGAGCGCGTCGAGCGCACCGCCAGCGTCCGGGCGGTGTTCGTCGGCTTCACCTACAGCTTCGGCGGCGGCCGCGCGAAGGATCCGGGCTTCGACTTCGGCAGCGGCGCGACGCCGGGCGGCTAGAGCGTATCGATTTTAGAACGACGCGCTCTCCTCTTCCTCCGTCTTCCCGGCGAAGGCCGGGACCCAGATTCATCCGAAGCGGCTCGTGGGTTTCACCTGGGCCCCGGCCTTCGCCGGGGAGACGGGTTTGAGAAGCGTGATTCAGCTTGAAGCAAGTGTGCTCTGGGCGGGCGGGGCGGCCAGGCGCATCGCCCATGCGTTTTGCCGCTGGGCTCTGACCCGCCTGCGCTCTCCGCGAGGCCGGCCGAAGGCACGTTCGCTCAGGCCACGGATCGGCGCCCGGCCAGGAATGATTCCGCCCGCTGCATAACGGAAATCGGCCGCCCGACAGGGACCGTCACGCCGAAAGGCCCTGGCCGGGCGTTTCATATTCTCTGACAAGGGGCGCAATATAATTCTTTCTGAAATGTTACATAACGTTTTGACGAAGATTGGCTGATCGCGCATTGGCTAGCTTCACCGCCCTCCACGCGGACCTGGAGCCTTTCGAATGTCGCGCCGCGCCCGTCTTTTCGCCACCGCCCTGACCTCGGGGCTGCTGCTGTCCGCCTCGGCCTTGGCCGAGGACGCCGCGCCGGAGACCACGACGGTCGATCCGGTCCTGGTCCTGGCGCGCGACCGCGCCGGGCTGCTGGAGAAACAGCCCAGCACCACGGTGTTCGGCCTGGAAAAGCCGCTGCTGGAGACCCCGCGCTCGGCCAGCTTCGTCAGCGACACCACCCTGCAGCGGTTCGGCGTCGAGACCCTCGACGGCCTGACCGCCGTCTCGCCGGGGACCTATACGGCCAGCTTCTACGGCGTGCCGGGCGCGCTCAACATCCGCGGCACCCTGGCCGAGAACTATTTCCGCGGCTTCAAGCGGGTCGAGAACCGCGGCACCTACGCCACCCCGATCGGCGGCGCGGCCCAGATCGAGATCGTCCGCGGCCCGCCGACCCCGCTCTACGGGGCCGGCAAGGTCGGCGGCATGCTCAACTTCATCCCCAAGTCGGCGCGCGACGAGGGGCGGTTCCTGACCGCGCCAAAGGGCGCGCTGACCGCCACGCTGGGGTCCTACGACAAGAAGAACCTGACCGGCGAGGTCGCCCTGCCGGTCAGGCTGGGCCAGGCCGACGGCGGCGTCTACGCCTATGGCGAGCTGGACGACTCCAAGAGCTTCTATCGCGGCCTGCACCCCAGGCGGCAGCTGGCCGAGGTCTCGGCCGACTTCGACCTGGGCGGCGGCTGGAGCACGGCGTTCGGCGGCATGGTCTATCACTCCGACGGCGAGGTGCAGACCCCGGGCTGGAACCGCCTGACCCAGGACCTGATCGACCACCGGACCTATGTCACCGGCCGCGACACCACCCTGGTCGACGCCGACGGCAATGGCCGGCTGACCCCGGGCGAGGTGGGCTTCTACCCGTTCGGCAGCGCCCTCTACATTCCCTACTTCGGCTTCCCCGCCACCGACGCCAACCACACGCTGGACGCCGGCGTGGGAACGACCAGGCTCAGCCCGCGCACCGTCCACATCAGCACCGCCGACTTCTCCAAGACCCGCACCAACACGCTCTATTTCGACCTGGCCCGGCGGTTCGACGACGACAGCACCTTGAAGCTGCAGCTGTTCTACGACGACCAGGAGAACAAGCGCTTCGTCGCCTACGGCTATCCCGCCTGGTTCGACAGTTCGGTCTGGGAGGCGCGGGCCTCCTACGCCTTCAGCCGCGACTTCGGCGTGATCGGCGCCCAGTCGATCGTCGGCGCCAGCTACCGCCGGTTCGAAGGCCGCCGGCGCGAGAGCTTCAACAGCGGCATGATCGCCCTGGACCGCCGCGACATCGCCTTCGGGGCCACGGCGACCGACATCATCGACAGCCCGTTCAGCCCCGAGCCGGCCGGCGTCCAGGGCCTGCAATGGGAGAACGACAACCGGGGAACCTGGAGCCAGACCGGCTTGTTCGTCACCAGCGACGTCAAGCTGGGCCAGCGCCTGACCCTGACCCTGGGCGGCCGCTACGACTGGTACGACGTCGCGGCCGAGGACACCGGCTTCCTGCCGTTCACCGTCAGCGGCCGCCAGACCGACAAGCGCGGCAAGGGGACATATTCGGCCAGCCTGGCCTACCAGGCCCGGGCGGGGCTGATGCCCTATATCAGCTACGCCAAGGCCTCGGCCCTGGAGGTCAGCCAGGCCGGCGAGCTGGCCCCGGGCCTGATCGCCGACGGCTCCTGGCTGTCGGACAGCGACCTGGCCGAGGCCGGGGTGAAATTCCAGCTGCTGCGCGGAACCCTGGTCGGCTCCCTGGCCGGCTACCGCCAGAACCGCACCCAGCTATCGGGCCTGACCTCGGTGGTGCAGGGCACGCGGGCCAAGGGCGTCGAGCTGGAGGTCCGCTGGCTGGCCTCGCGCCATCTCAGCTTCACGGCGACGGGCGACGCCCAGCACACCACGGTCAAGGGGCCGGACGCCTCGTTCCAGTACGTCCCGGCCTATACGGCCGGCGTCGCCGGGGCCCAGGCCTATGGCGGCTCCTACGTGGTCTGGACCTTCGACAGCCTGCCCGGCCGCGGCGGCGACTACGACTACACCCTGATCCCCAAGTCGGTGGTCAGCCTGTACGGCGCCTATACCAGCGACACGCACGCCTGGGGCTCGGCCGGGGCGACACTGGGCGTCACCCATGTGACCAAGACCTCGGGCACGGTGCAGAACGCGGTGGCCTATCCGGCCTACGCAGTGGTCAACGCCTCGGCCTATTACGCGCGCGGCCCCTACACCGCCGAGCTCAACATCGATAACCTGTTCAACAAGCTCTATTTCACCCCCGACGCCGACACCTACGCCAACCTCGGCGCCTTGCCGGGCAAGGGCCGGGAGTGGCGCGTGACCCTGAAGCGGACGTTCTAGCCATGACTCTCAGCACGGACGTAAGTTCGCTTCACTGGCGTCCCTGGCTGCTGGTCGCGATCTTCAGCCTGCTCCTGTTCCTGATCACCGCGGCGACCTATTCGTCGCTGGGCGTGGTGATCCCGGCCATGGTTCCGGAGCTGGGCTGGAGCTGGGAGCACGCCTTCCTCGGCTTCTCGATCCTGGGGGTGTTCACCGGCCTGTCCTCCTGGCTGCCGGCCCTGCTGATCCGCAGGTTCGGGGTGCGCGGGGCGGTCCTGGCCGGGGTGGCGGTGATGGCCGGCGGCCTGGCCTGCCTGTCGCGGGTCCACGCCCTGCCGATCTATTTCCTCGGCGCGGCCCTGTGCGGCGTCGGCTTCCAGATGGCCGCCCTGATCCCCGGCACCCACGTGCTGTCGGCGCTGTTCAAGCAGCGGGCCCTGCCGTTCGGAATCTATTTCACCTTCGGGGCCCTGGGCGGCGTGGCTGGGCCGTGGATGGTGGTGGCGGTGCTCGGCGCGACCCACAACGACTGGCGGCTCTATTGGGCCCTGCAGGCGGCGGTCGTGGGCCTGGTCGGGCTGGTCTGCGCCGTCGCGGTCGGCGGTCGGCGCTGGCTGGAGCAGGCGGGAACGGCGCTGGACGCGGTGCTCGACGCCGAGGCCAAAGCGGCCAACGCCTCCACGGCCACGCCCCCGCGGGTCTATCATACCGACCACGAATGGAGCGTCGGCGACGCCGTCCGCACGCCGCAGTTCCTGGTGCTGCTGGCCGCCTATTTCAGCCACCTGCTGGCCGGGATCAGCGCCGCCAGCCTGGCCCAGGCCCACCTGACCCAGCTGGGCGTGGCCGGGGCGGTGGCGGCCGGCATGCTGAGCCTGGAGGGCCTGATGCAGGTGGTCGCGCGGCTGGGCGGCGGGGCGATCGGCGACCGGATCGATCCGCGCTGGCTGCTGGTCTTCGCCCAGGGCCTGCTGGTGATCGGCCTGCTGGCCCTGGCCCGGGCCGACACGCCGCTGCTGCTGGCGCTGTACGCGGTGGGGGTGGGGGTCGGCTTTGGCCTGACGGTGCTGGCGGTCAGCCTGCTGCTGCTCAACTATTTCGGCCGCCGCAATAATGTCGAGCTGTTCTCCCTGACCTGCCTGGTCGGGGCGGTGTCGGCGGCGGGACCGTTCATCGGCGGCGCCATGCGCGACCGGCTGGGGACCTTCGCCCCGACCTTCCAGCTGTTCGCCGCGATCACCGCGATGGTGTTCGTCGCGGCGCTGTTCATGCGGCCGCCGCTGGCCAGGGCGTAGCCATTGATCCCAAAAAAAGCCGCCTCGCAGAGCGAGGCGGCTTTCTTCTTGATCGCTATATCGCCGTCTTAGAAAGACGCTTTCAGAGAGACGGTGAAGCGCGAACCGTAGATCTTGGCGTAGCCGTGTTCGTCGGTGTCCGAGTACCGGGCGTCCAGGGCCAGGTTCGGGGTCACGGCGTAGGTGCCGCCAATGTTCCAGGTGGCGTAGTCGCCAGCCGAATCAATTTCCTGGTGGCCCAGGGCGCCGCTGAAGCTCAGCTTTTCGCCGGCCGGGATCGAGCCGTTGACTTCATAATAGATGGCTTCGCCGGTCTTGCCCGGGAATTCCGGCGAGTAGTAGGCCGCCAGGCCCACGGTTGCCGGGCCGAGCGAGCGCGAAGCCGCGGCCTTCACTTCGAAATAGCTGTAGGCGCCGGGGGTCAGGCCCTTGTCCTTGACATAGCTGTAGTAGATGACGCCCAGATCCAGATTGGTGTCGCCCACGGTCGGCTTCACACCGGTATAGAGGTCGATCTCGGCCGAGGGGTCATCGGCGCCGAAATCGACGTTCGAGGCCCAGACGCCCGCATAGCCGATGCCGTAGGTCGCATCGACGCCGCCGAAGACCTGCGGATCGTTTTGGGTCTGGCTGACGCCGCGGAAGATGTAGTCGCTGGCGACGCCAACGTTGTAGGAGAGCTTCAGCTCTTCAGCCATCGCGGCGCCGCCCATGGCGACCGTAGCGGCGGCGGCGACGAGCGCCAGTTTCAGAAATTTCATGTGTTCTATCCCCTTGATGTGTTTTGCCGTCAGAAGGCTTTTCGAACCTTCGACCTCCAGCGACGCCTGCAAGCGCGTTTGGGCACCGATGAGTAGTTGTTGACGCGTCCCTTGTTGCAATCTTGTTGGTTAAACCGCCAGCACAAACGCCTGCGCCGGTGCAAAGTTTGGGCGCAGTGTGACGATTTTGCTTCAGAACTGGCGCTGGGCGCCACAGTGCCGATATTCGGTTCTTTACGCTTTACCTGCGGCTTTAGCGCATCGCCAGACTCGCCGAGCCCAGGTGCAGGCCGGCGTCGACCAGCAGGGTTTCGCCGGTGACGTGGCGGGCGGCGGGCGAGGCCAGGAACACCGCCGCGCCGGCGACGTCCTCGGCGGTCGAGGCCACTTTGAGCGGCGCGGCGGCCGCCGACCTGGCGCGCAGCCGGTCGACGCGCTCGTCGTCCATGACCTTGCCGAACCACGGGGTGTCGATGAACCCCGGGCAGACGGCGTTGACGCGGATGCGCGGCGCCAGGGCCCGTGCTAGCGACAGGGTCATGGTGGTCAGGGCGCCCTTCGACGCCGCATAGGGCACGGACGAGCCATTGCCGACCACGCCGGCGATCGAGCCGGTGTTGACCACGGCCCCGGGCTGGGGCGCGGCCTCCAGCAGGCTGCGCGCGGCCCGCACCATCTGGAAGGCCCCGACCACATTGACCGCGTAGAGCCGCAGGAAGTCCTCGGCGTCGACCGCGTCGAGATCGGCATGGTCGGGCGCGAACTTGGTGACGCCGGCGTTGTTGAACAGGGCGTCGATCCGCCCCGAGGCGGCGGCGGCCGCGACGATCCGCCGGCAGTCGGCGTCCTGGGCGACGTCGCCCTGGACCAGCGCCGCGCTCGCGCCCTCGGCCGCCACCAACCGCGCCGTCTCCTCGGCCTCTTCGGCGCTGCGGGCGAAGTTGACGACCACCAGGGCCGCGCCGCGCCGGGCGGTCTCGACCGCCAGGGCTCGGCCCAGGCCCGTGGAGGCGCCGGTGACCACCACCGTGAAGCCGTCGAAATCCCGTCCGCTCATGATGCGTGTCCTGCTCCAAGGGCTATCGGAAGGATTGATAGCGACGCCGCGCCCGCTTGTCTCGCCGCCGGCCCGGGCCTAAATGCCGGCCCATGAGCGAACTTCACGTCACCCAGCTTGGCCAGACGGTCCGGCCCGCCGCCAGCCCCGAAGAGGCCGTCCTCGAGCGCGTGCCCAATCCGCAGAGCGACGTCACCTATCTGGCGCGCTTCGTGGCGCCGGAGTTCACCTCGCTGTGCCCGGTGACCGGCCAGCCCGACTTCGCCCACCTGGTCATCGACTATGCGCCCGGCGACTGGCTGATCGAGAGCAAGTCGCTGAAGCTCTACCTGACCAGCTTCCGCGACCACGGCTCTTTCCACGAGGACTGCACGGTCAAGATCGGCCGCCGGATCGTCGAGGTCGCCCAGCCGCGCTGGCTGCGCATCGGCGGCTACTGGTACCCGCGCGGCGGCATCCCGATCGACGTGTTCTGGCAGACCGGTCCGGTCCCGGAAGGCCTGTGGGTGCCCGACCAGGGCGTCGCGCCCTATCGCGGACGGGGCTGAGCTATTCCGGCGCCCATTCGCTGGTGATCGCCGCCACGTCCGGCCGGGCCCGCTCCTGCGGGGCTTCGGTGGCCGTGCCCAGATAGACGAAGCCCGCCACCTGCTCGCCGTCGGCCAGGCCGAGGATCGCCTGGCCGCGCGGGTCGTAGCTGTACCAGTCGGTGATCCAGTTGGCGCCCCAGCCCAGTGCGGCGGCGGCCAGCAGCATCTGCTGGCAGACCGCGGCGGCGCTGAGCCGCTGCTCCCATTCGGGGATCTCGCCCGGGACGTATCGCGAGATCACCGCCACTGCGACCGGCGGCCGGGTCAGCTTGCGCAGGGCGGCGTTGGCCTTGGCCGGGTTGGCCTGGCTGTCGGCCAGGGCGGCGATGCGGGCGGCGAAGGCGTCCTTGGCCAGGCCGCGCAGGATCACGAACCGCCAGGGCGACAGCTTGCCGTGGTCGGGCACGCGGGCGGCCAGGCGCAGCAGCTCGGCCAGCTGGGCCTCGTCCGGCCCGGGCGCCGCCAGGGTCATGGCCGAGGCCGAGCGACGCCGGGCCAGGAAGTCCACCACCGCGTCGGACGGCTCGATCGGCAGGCTTTCGCCAAATTGCGGGGCGGCGGGAACGGAACCGGTCAAGACGACCTCCACGAAGCATTGTAAGCCGCACACCTATGGCCGCGTCCCGGCCGCCACAAGCGCGAGCCGTTCGCATGTCCGACAGAGACCCACTTTCTCGGCCCGCCTGGCTGAAGCCGCATGGCGCGCCCTGGGGCGTCAGCAGCCAGACGCCGGTCTACGACAATCCGTGGATCAGCCTGACCGAATACCAGGCCATCGCGCCCACCGGCCGGCCGGCGCTGTACGGCAAGGTATCGTTCAAGAACCGGGCGATCGGCGTCGTGCCCCTGCACGCCGACGGCACGGTCACCCTGGTCGGCCAGAACCGCTTCGCCCACGCCAACTACAGCTGGGAGCTGCCCGAGGGCGGCGCGCCGCTCGACGAGGACCCGCTGGACGGGGCCAAGCGCGAACTGGCCGAGGAGGTGGGGCTGGAGGCGTCCGACTGGCGTCTGATCCTGACAATGGAGCTGTCCAACTCGATCACCGACGAGATCGGCCACGGCTTCCTGGCCATGGGCCTGACCCCGACGCCGACCGCGCCGGACGAGACCGAGGACCTGGCGATCGCCCGCGTGCCCTTCGGCGAGGCCCTCGACGCGGCGGTGGCCGGCCACATGCCGGACTCCTTGACGGTGGCTTTACTGCTGCGGGTGCACCATATGGCGTTCAAGGGCGAGCTGCCGGCCGATCTGGCCAGGCTTGTGCTAGGTTAGGGCGGCGGCGGCGAACGGTTTCGCGCGTTGTCGCTCAAGGCGCGGGACTGGAGCATTTCCTAAAAGGATGCTCTAAGGGCCGCAAGGCGAGAGGGAGATCCCGGTGGCCAAGCATCTCGAGGTCGTCACGCACGACGCCACGCCCCCCGTCTGGGCGGCGCTGCGCAACCAGGCCGAACACGCCGCCAAGGCCGAGCCGGCCCTGGCCTCGCTGCTCAACGCCGTGATCCTCAGCCACGACAACCTGGCCGACGCCCTGACCTTCCAGCTGGCCCGCAAGCTCGGCGACCAGGAGATGCGGGCCATGACCGCCCGTGAGTTCGCCGCCGACGCCTTCCAGAGCGACCCGGCCCTGGTGGCCGCCGCCGAGGCCGACCTGGTGGCGGTGTTCGAGCGCGACCCGGCCTGCAAGGGCTATGTCCAGCCGTTCCTGTTCTTCAAGGGCTTCCTGGCCCTGCAGACCCACCGGGTGTCGCACTGGCTGTGGGCCCAGGGCCGCGAGACCCTGGCCTTCTACCTGCAGAGCCGGGCCAGCGAGGTGTTCCAGGTCGACATCAATCCGGCCGCGCGCATCGGCCAGGGCGTGTTCATCGACCACGGCACCGGCATCGTCATCGGCGAGACCGCGGTGGTCGGCGACGACGTCTCGATGCTGCACGGCGTCACCCTGGGCGGCACCGGCGCCGACCGCGGCGACCGCCACCCCAAGATCGGCAAGGGCGTGCTGCTGGGGGCCGGGGCCAAGGTGCTGGGCAACATCACCATCGGCGACTACGCCAAGGTGGCCTCCGGCTCGGTGGTGCTCAAGCCGGTGCCGCCCCACTGCACCGCCGCCGGCGTCCCGGCCCGCATCGTCAACTGCCCGACCTGCGACGAGCCGGCCCGGACCATGGATCACACCCTGGCCGACGTGGTCTACGACTACGTGATCTAGGGGCGGCCCGGCTAGCGAGCAGCTTAGCTGAGTTCGCAAGGTCCCCCAGGGTCGCGGGCCGACATCCCGCGCCTACTGCGCAGGTTGAACAAGTTCGCGGATCGTTGACCAGCCGCATGGACTGGCGGCGTCGCGCAGGTAGACCACCTGGGTTCGCCCGCCAAAGCTCCATGGCCGCCCGCCTGTCTTCGGCGTTCCTTCGATGACGAAGCGGGCCACCTCCACGGCGACGTCGCCGCGGACCAGCAAGCTCTCCAACTCGTTGGACCGGAACCTCACGTTGTTCTGCGACAAGGTGGTCCTGAGGCTCTCCTCGACCGCCGCCTTGCCGACAAGTCGCGAACCCGGCACCTCCGAGAATTTGAGACAAGGTGTACCGCGCTGAAGGATGTCCGCAACGGGCCGATCATCGCCATCGGCGCCAGGCCCGACAGCGGACGTTCAACGGGTCGGTAGCGGGGGCGGGCGTTTCGACCCTGGTCTGAAGTTGCTGGGGTCTGCTTGTGTTTGAAGTCCCAGCTACGGCCGTCCGACGGTTCGTCATTGAACAGCACCTAGAGGCTGTCGGTCGCGAGCATTGCGCTGGCCGTGCTGTTGGCCGGTCTCTTGTCCTGAGGCCAGCCCTTAGCCTTCCAGCTGGTAGCGTTTGATCCGCGCGGCGACGTCGGGATTGATCGCCAGGGCCTTGGCCTTGTCCGCATCGGCCTCCGCGACCTTGCCCAGGCGGTGCTCGACGAGGCCGCGGGCGTAGAGCGACCAGGCTTCACGGGGCGATCCCTTCACGGCGGCGTCGTAGTCGACTAACGCCTTCTCCAATTCGCCACGGCGGAAACGGACCAGGGCGCGGCTGTCCAGGAAGGCCGGATCGCCAGGACGCAGGCGTAGCGCCGCCTCGCAGTCGCTCATCGCCTTGTCCAGCTCCCGGTTCAGCAGCGCCCGCGCCCAACAGCGGCCGTTCAGCGCCTCGGCGCGCCCCACGTCTTCCGAATGACTTTTCAGCCATAGATCGTAATTGGTCAGGGCCTGCTCGGGCGCGTCGAGAGCCGAATACAGACGGGCCAGGTGCAGCCGGGGCTGGGCGGACGGCGCTAGGTTCTCGTCCGCCGCCTTGAGATCGTCCAGCGCCCCGACCGGATCGCGCGAGCCGCGGCGCAACTGGGCGCGGGTCAGACGCGCCTCTGCGTCCTTCGGATCCAGCGCGATGGACTTGTCCAGGTCGGCCGCGCCGAGCAACACTTGACGGTTGGACAGGCGCGCCCGGGCGCGCTGCAGCAAGTAGTCCGCATCGTTCGGCGCCAGGGCGACGGCCTTGTTGAAATCGGCGATGGCGGCGTCGAACTTGCCGTTCGAAGCCAGCACCGCGGCCCGCCGGGCATAGCCTGGCGCATCGGTCGGCTCGGCCGTCCTGTCGGTCAGGTCCACCGCCTTGCCAGCCTGATCAACCGCGCCCTTGGGGCTGATCCCGAACAGGGACCCGCCTTCGTAGGTGAAGAACATCCGGTGGTTCTGGTTGTCGACGAAGACCCGGTGGCTCAGGAAGAAGTCGACGCCGATCAGCATGTCGGCGTCACCCAGCGCCCCGTCGAAAATCTGCAGCCAGGGCTTCCTGATCACCTCTCCGCCGATATCGATCTTGTCGAAACGCGCCTTCCAGGTCCGCACGCGCTTCTGGCCAACGCCCCAGCTGAAGCCTTCCAAGGGCAGGCCGTCCTTGTCCGGGTTGACGCCCAGGCGTTTGGCCGCGTCCAGCGAAAGGACCGAATTCGAGGCGCCGGTGTCGAATATCGCCTTCAGCTTGACGCCGTTGACCTCGACCGTACCCATTGTGTGCCGGTCGCGGTTCTCCATCGGGGCGATGCGCATGAGGGTGTAAGGCTTGTCCCCGGCCCAGTAGGCTAGACCGACGTCGCCGCAATCCTTGGTCTTCATGATCCGGACGGCCCCGTGGGCCAGGTCGTATTCCGCGCCCGACAAGCCCAGGATGTTCTGGCCCAGGAAGCCGGCATAGCGCGTGGAGCTGCCGCCGACCGCGAACTCGATTCGCGAGAGCTTCTGTCCGGCGATGACGAACTCCTTGGCCGTCGCCACTCCTAGCGAGGTTTCGCCGCCCACGCCCTTCAGGCGCGCGTTCCCTCCCAAGCTGCCGATCGAGAGGCCGAGCTCCTGGGCGGCGCCGGCCGACATGGTGCTGTAGAACGCGCCGCTGTCGACGATGAAGCGAGCTTCGCGCCCATTGATCTGGCCCGTCGTGACCGGCGACAGGCCTTCCATGGTGACGGGAAGCTCGGCCAGCTTCATGACTTGGCATTTCGACGCCGCCAGGGCCTGGGTGGACAGCAAGGCAAGCGCCAGGCCAAGGCCCGACACGCGTAACGCAGAAAACATCAACGACACCTCGCCCCTGGCGACAGCAAAGCCGCTTCACTCGTAAAGCGATCTTCCTACGCCGGTTTGCGCTCGGCAAGCGCCTCGCCATGGCTTGTTCAATAGGACGCCAGGCTCTTGGCCCGCCTCAGTCCAACAGCGACGCGTCCGGGCCAGCTGAGGCCGAGGTGTCGAATGTCGCCTTCCTGGAGACGCGCCAACGTCAGGAACCCATCCTTCACAGACCCTGGAAGGGTCGGCTGATCGGTTGGGGCCATGCCGATGCGGCCGGTCTTTAAGTGAGGACCGCCAAGTTGGGGAAATGCTCTCTTTCGAGGGATTCAACGGCCGGGGGCGCGGCAAGTTGACCCCGCGCTCGGATGCGGAGCATCCGAAGATCGTCAACCAGTCAGAGCCCGGCCAGGCGCGCCATGGAGGCGCCTGGCCAAGTCTCTTTTGCCTAGTACACCACCCCGCCGACGCCGCCGTCGAGGCTGAGGCTCAGGCCCGAGCTGGACTGTTCGCGGATCATCTCCTCGCGATAGGCGGTGTATTTCTCGGTGGTCAGGATGGTCAGCACCTTCACGCCGGCCCCGTAGCGGCGCAGCAGCGAGCGCTCGTTGCAGTCGCGGGCCGGGCGTTGCGGACGGCAGCTGAGCGCCCCGCCGCGGCCGCCAGGGCCGTCAGGGCCGCCGGCCAGGCCGGAGCCGCCGCCGGCTCCGCCGCCATAATAGAGCGCTTCGTTCTTGCCGCAGACATAGGTCTCGCCGCCGAAATTGCTCTGGCTGAGGCCCTCATAGGCGCCGATCACATACTGCATGCGCGAGCCGGCGATGCAGCGATAGAGCTCGCCGTCATAGCCGCTGTCGATGTCGCGGTCGGGGGTGACCTGCGAGGCCGGGTGGGGCACGTCGCGGTCGTCCAGGCAGACGGCGCGGATGATCACCCGCTTGAAGGTGGTGCGGGTGGCCTGGTAGGCGGCGCGGCGGCGGGCCTCGCCGCCCTCGACGTTGAGGCCCTGGATGTAGCCGGTCGAGACCGGGCCGGAATAGTAGCCGCCGTGAGTGCCGCCCCCGTAATAGACGGTCGTGCCGGCGCTGGCCCCCGCGCCGGCGCTGGAGCCGGACGAGGCGTTGCTGCTGGCCGAGGCGTTGGCGCTGGCGTTGACCACCACCGTGCCGCCGACATGGACGTTGATGCCGGGCACATAGACGTTATGGCCGCCGCCACCGCAGGTGTCGCAGCTGGGCGGGGCGGGCGGCCGCGGCGGGGCCGGCGGCGGCGCGCAGCAGGGCGGCGGCGGCGGCGTGCAGCTGCCGCACTGGGCGTAGGCGACTCCGCCGAGCACCAGGCCGGCCAGTCCGGCGCCCAGGCTGATCCACAGCTTGGACAAGGTCATTTTCGGCGCCTGCATCGGCGTCTCCCCTTCACAACACGTCGGCGTCGCGCATGGCCGAGGCCAAGCAAGAATCGCGCCAGGATTGTCGTTCCACCGGAAATTGTCCCAGGACGGCACGGTCCGGGGGCTGGCCCGGCTCTCCCTGCAAGCCCGATGCGGTCGAAAACGACCGTGACGGACCCGCAAGGGGAACGACGATGTTCCATCCAAGCACGGAACGGTTGATAGACTATTGGCGAAACCGGGCCGGCGACGACGGCCTGCCCGCGCGGGCCAGCGTCAATCCGGGCGATTTCCTCGACCTGCTGCCGCAGGTCTTCATCCTCGGACGCGACGGCCTGGGGCGCTATCCGGTGCGCCTGGCCGGCGGTTTCGTCAGCGACCTGCACGCCCGCGACCTGCGCGGCGAGGACGCCCTGGGCCTGTGGGCCCTGTCGCATCGGCTGGAGGTCAAGTCGGCCCTGGAGGTCGCGCGCCGCCGGGCCGAGCCGCTGGTGATCACAGCCGACATCCGCGCGGTCGGGGCGCCGTCGGTGGGCATGGAGGTGCTGCTGGCGCCGATGACCGGCGCCGACGGAGAAACCGATCGTTTTCTCGGTCTTTACCAGCCCATCGCTATGATCCAGCGACTGATGGGCCGCCCGGCCTCGGCGCTGGGCGTGCGCCGGATCCAGACCCTGGGCCCGGCCAATGAAGAATCGCCGCGTCTGCGGCTGGCGACGCTGCACGGACGGCGCATCGCCTAAGGGTTCAACGAGCTTTTCCGTCCGGGGGGGCGGAAGGGACGGCGTGGCGCAGGGGACGCGCCGGGGTGGGGAGAGGGCGCAAGCGGCGACCTCTCCCCATACGGCCCCCTTGCCGAGGGCTAGGCGGCGCCGGCCGCGCTGAGATTTTCGATCACCTCGGCCGGCAGGGTCAGCCGGGCCGCGCCCATCAGTTCGGTCAGTTGTTCGACGCTGGTGGCGCTGGCGATCGGGGCGGTGACGGCCGGATGGGCCATGATCCAGGCCAGGGCGACCTGGGCCGGCGTGGCCGACACCGCCCTGGCCGCAGCGTCGAGAGCCTCAAGAATCTTCAGGCCCCGGGGGTTCAGATAGCGCTCGACGGTGCGGCCGCGGGCCTTGCCCTCCAGGTCGGCCGCGCGGCGGTACTTGCCGGTCAGGAAGCCGGCGGCCAGGCCGTAATAGGGGATCACGCCCAACTGTTCGCGCGCCGCCAGGGCCGCCAGCTCGCCCTCGACCTCGTCGCGGTCATAGAGGTTGAACTTCGGCTGGATCGTCTCGTAGCGGGCCAGGCCCCGGTCGGCCGAGACCGCCAGCGACCGGGCCAGCCGGTCGGTCGGGAAGTTCGAGGCCCCGATCGCCCGGACCTTGCCGGTCTTCACCAGCCGCTCGAACGCCTCCAGCGTCTCGTCCTGCGGCGTCTGGGGATCGTCCTGGTGGGCCTGGTAGAGGTCGATGTGGTCGGTCTGCAGGCGCTTGAGCGAGCCCTCGGCCGCGGCGACGATATTGGCCGCCGACAGGCCCGGCTGGGCCGACCACATGGCGACCTTGGTCAGGATCAGCACGTCGTCGCGCCGGCCCCGCGCCGCCAGCCAGCGGCCGATGACGCTCTCGGACTCGCCGCCGGCGTGGCCGGGGACCCAGGCCGAATAGACGTCGGCGGTGTCGACGGCGTTGAAGCCGCCGTCGACGAAGGCGTCCAGCAGCCGGTGCGACATGGCCTCGTCGGCCGTCCATCCAAACACATTGCCGCCGAACACCAGCGGCGCGATCGACAGGCCGGAACGGCCTAGCGGGCGATGATCCATGGGAAACCTCGTTTGACGGTCCCTAGAGATAGGCGTCGGCTGGCGATCCGCGAGCGCGGCCGCCGCCTTCAGTCCGCCCGCGCCAGCTCGGCCCGGTAGCGCTTCCAGTTCTCGACATAGTGCAGGGCCGAGGCCTGGAGGACGAGGGCGTGCGACTCGCCGATCTCGCGGATCACCTTGCCCGGCGCGCCGACCACCATCGAATTGTCGGGGATTTCCTTGTTCTCGGTGATCAGGGCTCCGGCCCCGATCAGGCAGTTCCGGCCGATTTTCGCCCCATTGAGCACGATTGCCCCAATTCCGATCAGCGAGCCGTCGCCGATCGTGCAGCCGTGAAGCATCACCATGTGGCCGATCGTCACATTCGCCCCGATCGCCAGCGGACTGCCGACGTCGGTGTGCAGTACAGATCCGTCCTGGACATTGCTGTTCTCGCCGATCGTAATCGGATCATTATCTCCGCGAACTATTGCGCCCCACCAGATGCTGGAATTCCTGGCCAGGACGACGTTTCCCATCACCGCGGCATTCGGCGCGATCCAATATTCGCCGTCCGGGGGAAGCGTGGGACTTGCGGCGCCCAAGGAATAGACAGTCATCCGTACACCCCGTGTTCTGAAAGCAGCCGGCGCCTTAACGGCTCATAAACCATGTGACCCCCATTGTATTTGTGCGATTCGAGGGGGAACACTCCCATATCGGGAGTCATTCTTCTCGTATCCGTGCCGCGCTCGATCTCCGGACGCGGCCTCCCGATAGCGGAGACCATGGGTGTCGGTTTTGGGGTTTGGGCGTTCATTACCGCCTTCGGGGGCAAGCTCCGAACCGCCAGGCCGCGCACGCGTCGCCGTTTTCTTCCTCCCCACCTGCCACAAGGACGACGCCATCCGGCTTCGTCCTTTTTTCATGCCTGAATGGAGGCTTTCATGACCAAGCGAGCTCTCAAGCGGACCGTGCGCGAAGGTGCGAACGACGCGGGCCATTACGACGACGGCAAGGTGCGTCGCCTGCCGGTGGAGCATCGCAGCGCATGGTCGCCGTTGAGCAGCGGACCAGGGCATGAGGAGCGCGACCAGAGCTATCTCAAAACCATAAAACCCAAATCGCCAGGCCAGGCCGGGCTGATGGAGGCGATCGACGACAAGAATCTGATCATGGCCCTGGGTCCGGCCGGCACCGGCAAGACCTACATCGCCATCGCCAAGGCCGTCGAGGCTCTGGAGGCCGGCAAGGTCGGCCGCATCGTGCTGTCGCGCCCTGCCGTCGAGGCCGGCGAGTCGATCGGCTACCTGCCCGGCGACATGGAGGACAAGCTGGCCCCCTATCTGCGGCCGCTCTACGACGCGCTCAGCGATCGGCTGTCGGTCAAGCGGATGCGGGCCCTGATGGCCGAGGGCGCGATCGAGATCGCCCCGGTCGGCTTCATGCGCGGCCGCACCCTGAACAACGCCTTCGTGGTCATCGACGAGGCCCAGAACTGCACCTACATGCAGCTGAAGATGTTGCTGACCCGGCTGGGCTGGAACTCGACCATGGTGGTGACCGGCGACCCCAACCAGTCCGACCTGCTGCCCGGCATCTCCGGCCTGGCCGACGTGGCGGCCCGGTTCGAGGCGGTCGAGAACATCGCCGTGGTCCGCCTGGCCGACCGCGACATCGTCCGCCACCCGCTGGTCGCGGAGATGCTGGGCGTGCTGTAGCCCGTTCTTCGGTCGGCGGCGTTCAAGGGCGCCGCCGACCGCAAAAACGCCAAATCGCGATCAAGACTTGAGTTAGGGGCGGTCGGACGTGCAAGGTCCGACCGCCTTAACTGTTTTGGGACCCCTGCATGTCGTCCGACGCCGCCGCGACTCCCCGTTCGGAGTTCACCACCCGAGGGGTCCTGCTCGGGATCTTGATCACCCTGGTCTTCACCGCCGCCCAGGTCTATCTGGGCCTGAAGGTCGGGCTGACCTTCGCCACCTCGATCCCGGCCGCGGTGATCTCCATGGCCCTGCTGCGGGCCTTCAAGACCGCGACCATCCAAGAAAACAACATCGTCCAGACCATCGCCTCGGCGGCGGGGACGCTGTCGTCGGTGATCTTCGTGCTGCCGGGCCTGCTGATGATCGGCTGGTGGAGCCACGTGCCGTTCCTGACCACCTTCGGGGCCTGTCTGGTCGGCGGCGTGCTGGGGGTGATGTACACCATCCCGCTGCGCCGGGCCCTGGTGACCAATTCCGACCTGCCCTATCCCGAGGGCGTCGCCGCCGCCGAGGTGCTGAAAGTCGGCACCGGCTCGCGCGAGGGCGCGGCCGAGGGGCAGGCGGGCCTGATGGCGGTGGTGCTGGGTACGGTCGCCTCGGCCCTGTTCGCCGCCCTGGCCGCCGCCAAGATCTTCGCCGCCGAGGTGGCGGGCTATTTCAAGGCCGGAGCCGGCGCCACCGGCCTGGGCGCCTCCAGCTCCCTGGCCCTGATGGGCGCGGGCCACCTGATGGGCATCACGGTCGGGGCGGCGATGTTCGCGGGCCTGGCCATCGCCTGGGGCGTGCTGGTGCCGGTGATGACCAGCCTGCACCCGATGCCGGGCGTCGATGTCGCCACCCACGCCCTGACCGTCTGGAAGACCGAGGTGCGGTTCATGGGCGCGGGCGTCATCGGCGCCGCCGCGATCTGGACCCTGGGCAAGCTGGCCCTGCCGATCTGGTCGGGCCTGATGTCGGCCTTCGAGGCCAGCAAGGCCCGCAAGGTCGGCGGCGCGGTGATCGCCCGCACCGAGCAGGACATCCCGATCGGCATCGTCGGCCTGGTGTCGCTGCTGCTGCTGGCCCCGGCCGGCTGGTTCCTGGCCCATTTCCTGACCGGCGGCCCGATCACCAGCCTGGCCGCGCCGCTGGTGATAATCGGCGTCGGCTATGTGCTGGTCGCCGGCCTGCTGGCCGCCGCGGTCTGCGGCTACATGGCCGGGCTGATCGGTTCGTCCAACAGCCCGGTCTCGGGCATCGCCATCCTGACCGTTCTGGGCGCCTCGCTGATGGTCGGCGTCGTCGGCCGCGGGGTGATCGGCCCCGACATCGCCAAGGCCCTGGTCGCCTACGCCCTCTATGTCACCACCATGGTGCTGGCCGTCGCGGTGGTCGCCAACGACAACCTGCAGGACCTGAAGACCGGCCAGCTGGTCGACGCCACGCCGTGGAAGCAGCAGGTGGCCCTGATCATCGGCGTCGTCGCCGGCGCGGTGGTCATCCCCTTCGTGCTGGAGCTGCTGAACCAGTCGAACGGCTTCGCCGGGGCGGCCAATCTCAGCACCGTGGCCGGCTCGACGCCGCTCAACGCCCCGCAGGCGACCCTGATCTCGACCCTGGCCAAGGGGGTGATCGGCGGCGACCTCAACTGGAACCTGCTCGGCGTCGGGGCCCTGATCGGCCTGGGCCTGGTGGCGGTCGACATCATCCTGCGGCGGACCAGCGGCGGGCGGCTGAGCCTGCCGCCCCTGGGCGCGGGCCTGGCCATCTACCTGCCCAGCGCCGTCACAGCCCCCGTCGTCGTCGGGGCCGTGGCCGGCTGGATCTACGACAAGATCGTCGACAAGGACCGCCAGGGCGAGCCGGCCAAGCGGCTGGGGGTGCTGATCGCGTCGGGCTTCATCGTCGGCGAGAGCCTGTTCAACGTCGCCCTGGCCGGCCTGATCGTCGCCACCCAGAAGCCCGGCCCGCTGGAGGTTCCCTTCGCCCCGGCCGAGCACGTGGGAATGATCTTCGCCCTGATCGCCGCGGCGGTGGTCATCGTCGGCCTCTACGGCTGGGCGCGGCGGGCGGCGAACGCGATCGAAGCCTAGGTTCAGGCCTGAGCGTTTTGAAGGGACCCGGAGGGCGCAAGCTTTCCGGGTCCTTTTTGTTTGCCCCCCTCTGACCCGCTCATCCCGGCGAATGCCGGGACCCAGATCCCATGGCGGTCTGGATGATTGGAAGGGCTCTGAGCCCTTGGCGTCAGCCTCAACACCCTTCCATTTGGGTCCCGGCATTCGCCGGGATGAGCGGTTTTATTGGGGCGCCAGCACCGTCAACACCTGCTCGCACCGGAACCGGAACCCCAGCGCCTCGTACAGCACGATGGCCCCAGCATTGTCGGCGTAGCTGTGCAGGAACGGGGTCTCGCCGCGCTCGGCGATCTTGCCGGCCACGTGCAGCATCAGCCGCGCGGCGTAACCCTTGCCGCGGTGGTCGGGATGGGCGCAGACCCCGCTGACCTCGGTGAAGCCGTCGGGCCGCAGGCGCTCGCCGGCCATGGCCGCCAGCTGGCCATTGATCCTGACGCCGACGAAGTCGCCCAACGCGTGGGTGCGCGAGAAGAACGGGCCCGGCGCGGTCAGGGTCGCCAGGGCCAGCATGTCCGCCGCGTCGGCGTCGGTCAGGGGCTGGATCGGGAACGGGGCGGGCTTGGCCTCGGCCAGGGTCTCGGCGACCATCTGCCAGCACAGGGCGCGCTTGACGACCGTGGTTCCCGGAACCGGCGGCGGATCGAAGCGCTCGACCAGCCCGACCTCGCCGCCGTGGGCGCGGACCAGCCGGCCCAGGGCGGCCAGGGTCGCGGGTTCATGGTCGGCCGCCGCGGCGAACAGGCCGAAGTCGGGATGCATCCGCAGGGCGCCGCCGTCGACCTTGGCCAGCTCGGCCTGGCGTCCGGTGAGGGCGGACCAGACCGGGCGGTCGAGCGGGTGGCCGCCCATGGTCATGCCGGCGGGCAATAGGCCGCGATCAGCGCCTTGACCGCGCCGACCACGGCCAGGGCCGGCTTGTCGTCGTCGTCGAAGATCTGGCTGGAGGTGAACACCCCCTCGATCAGCAGCATCAGCGCATCGCCCAGGGCCGCCGGGTCGGCGGCGCCCATCGCCTGCGCCTTGGCCCGCAGCCGCGCGCGCAACTGCTGCTTGTGGGCCTGGGACACGGCCCGTCCGGCATGGTCGCGGTCGGGATATTCGACCATGGCGTTGCTGAGGGCGCAGCCGCGATAGTCGGCCCCGCCCGATCGGGCCGCCAGCCCCTCGAAATAGCCGATCATCTGGGCCTTGGGATCGTCGGGAAAGGCCGCCTCGGCCGCCTCGAACCGGTCCCAGAAGCCGGCCTCGACCTCGCGCAGCACTGCGGCCACCAGCTCGTCCTTGGACTTGAAGCTGCGATAGAGGCTGGGCTTGGTCACCCCGGCCTTGGTGACGATCTCGTCCACCCCCACCGCCCGGATGCCCTCGCGATAGAACAGCTCGCGGGCGGTCTCGAAGATCCGCTCGGCGGCGCGCGGACCGGGACCGTAGGGCAGGTGGTGCTCGGGGACGTCCGAGGACTTTTTTGGATCGATCTTCGACATGGCGCTTGACGATGTTACTTACCGGTACGTATAGGCGAAGACAACCCCCGTACCGATCGGTTACATCGCCATGTCCCTTCTCCGTCGCACCCTTGGTTCCCGCTACGCCTTCGTCGTCGCCGCCGCGACATTCCTGGCGCTGTTGTCGGCCGCTGGCCTCCGGGCCGCGCCCGGGGTGCTGATCCTGCCGCTGGAAAAGGCCTTCGGCTGGGACCGCGGGGTGATCTCGACGGCGGCGGGGATCGGCATCCTCCTCTATGGCCTGACCGGCCCCTTCGCGGCGGCCCTGATGCAGTCGTTCGGCGTGCGGCGGACGCTCAGCCTGGCCCTGCTGCTGATGGCGGCGTCGACGGGGCTGTCGGCCTTCATGACCCAGAGCTGGCAGTATGTCGCCACCTGGGGCGTGCTGGCCGGCCTGGGCAGCGGGGCGGTGGCCATGGTGCTGGGCGCGACGATCGTCAATCGCTGGTTCGTGGCCCGGCGCGGCCTGATGCTGGGCCTGCTGACCGCGGCCACCGCGACCGGCTCGCTGATCTTCCTGCCGGCCATGGCCTGGATCGCCGAGCATGGCGGCTGGCGGCCGGTGGTGCTGACCGTCGCCGTCGTCGCCGCGATCATGGCCCCGATCTGCTGGCTGCTGATCCCCGAGAGCCCCGACGCCATCGGCCAGCGGCCGTTCGGCGCCCCCGACGACTGGACCGCCCCGGCCAAGGGCTCGGCCGCCAACGCCCTGTCCGCCGCCTTCGGGGCCCTGGCGCGGGCCAGCCGCACCCGCACCTTCTGGCTGCTGTTCGGCGGCTTCTTCATCTGCGGCCTGACCACCAACGGCCTGATCGGGGTGCACATGATCGCCTTCTGCGGCGACCGCGGCATGCCCGAGGTCAGGGCCGCCGGCCTGCTGGCGCTGATGGGGCTGTTCGACCTGTTCGGCACCACCCTGTCGGGCTGGCTGACCGACCGCTACGACCCGCGCAAGCTGTTGTTCGTCTATTACGCCGTGCGCGGGCTGTCGCTAATCTATCTGCCCTATTCGGACTTCTCGATCCTCAGCCTGTCGGCCTTCGCAGTGTTCTACGGCCTGGACTGGATCGCCACCGTACCGCCGACCGTGCGGCTGGCGACCGAGGCGTTCGGCGACCGCGACGGCCCGATCGTGTTCGGCTGGATCGCGGCCAGCCACCAGCTGGGCGCGGCGACGGCGGCGATCGGGGCCGGGGTGATCCGCGCCCAGCAGGGCCAATATCTGGAGGCCTTCGTCATCGCCGGCTTTGCGGGCTTGGTGGCGGCCGGGGCGTCGCTGATGGTGCGGCGGGGCGTTGCGGCGGCG
Organism: Caulobacter sp. LARHSG274; assembly: GCF_052871235.1. NCBI lineage: Bacteria > Pseudomonadati > Pseudomonadota > Alphaproteobacteria > Caulobacterales > Caulobacteraceae > Caulobacter > Caulobacter sp. LARHSG274. The sequence goes on from NZ_JBIXJO010000004.1 coordinate 33,446, forward strand.
GCGGTCGCTTAGGCGCCCCACGGATTAAGGACCGGTCCGCCCCAGCCTCGGAAATCGCGGACGTTGCGCATCACCAGGGTGGGGCCACGAATCTCGGCCGCCGCGGCGGCGGCCTTGTGGTCGCGGCGTGCGGCCAAAAAAGAGATCGCGCATTGTCGGGACCTGTCGATCAGGGGCGTCCTTGGATCAGACCGCCAAGCTGAAAGACGAAAACCATGAGAGCGCTGATCCTGAAGATGTCGATGTCCCTCGACGGCTTTGTAAGCGACCTGGAGGGTCGAAACACGTGGATGTTCGGCGCCGACCCGGAGGCCAAGGCCTGGTCCGTAGACTATCTGTGGAACGCCGGCCTGCACATCATGGGCGGCCGCAGCTTCCAGGACATGGCCGCCTGGTGGCCGATCTCCACCGACCCGTTCGCCGCGCCGATGAACCAGATTCCCAAAGCCGTCTTCTCGCGGCAGGGACCGGCGATCCTGGAGACGGTGAAGACGACGGCGGCCACGCAGCCCGGCGGCGAGAGCTGGGCCCAGGCCCATGTGGCCAGCGGCGACCTCTCGGCGGAGATCGCCAGGCTGAAAGCCCAGGAGGGCAAGCCGATCATCGCCCACGGCGGCGTCCGCTTCGCCCGCAGCCTCGTCGCCCAGGGCCTGGTCGACCAATTCACCCTGCTCGTCGCCCCCGTGGCGCTGGGCCAGGGCCTGCCGCTGTTCTCCGACCTCGCCGCGCCCTTGTCGCTCAAGCTGATCAGCGCGAAGGCCTTTCCCGGCGGCGCGATGGCGCAGATCTACCGGCCGGCCTGACCGTTCGCGCCTCAGCCGGCGATCGACCGCAGGATCCGGGCCGGATTGCCGCCGACCAGGCTGTTGGGCGGCACGTCGCGGGTGACGACCGAGCCGGCGGCGACCACCGAATTTTCGCCGACCGTGACGCCGCCGATGATCGTCGCACCGGCGGCGATCCAGACGTTCTTCTCGATCACGATCGGCCTGGCGACCACCGCGGCGCGGCGTTGGGCGGGGTCGATCGGGTGGCCGGAGGTGATCAGGCTGACGTTCGGCCCGATCATCACCTCGTCGCCGATGTCGAGGCCGCCCAGGTCATAGAAGGTGCAGTTCTGGTTCACGAAGACGTTGCGCCCGATCCGGGTGTCGGCGCCGCCGGTGGCGTAGAACGGCGGGATCAGCGTGAAGCCGGCGTCGACCGGCCTGCCGATTAGCTCGCTGAACAAGGCCCGGACCTGGTCGGCGTCGTCGAAGGTCAGGCGGTTGAGGGCGGCGGTGATCGCCATGGCCCGCCGGACCTCCGCCGTCATCGCCGCCGATTCCGGCGTCCGCCGCGGAATGGTCCGGGTGCGGTCGTCATGGGCCATGGGTTCGTTCCTGGAGAGCGCGTCGAGAGTCGCGCAGCCTAGCGGCGCGACGACCGCGGCGCCCAGCCGGAAAGCTCTGAACTCAACCTCGCCGCTGCGCCGCCTTGCTTGCGCCACGGCCTGCGGCCAAGGTGTCGCCCTTCCGACGTCCTCCCTTTCAAGGTCGCCCATGATCCGCGTTTCGCGCCTGGCCCTCGTCGTCTCCGCCGGGCTCAGCCTCTCCGCCTGCGCGACCCTGTTCCATCCCAAGGCCGGCGACCGCCCCGTCGCTGCGGCGACCACGCCGTCCGCCCCCGCCGCCCCGACCATCGACGCGGTCAAGCCGGGCCAGTGGCCGCAGGCGGTGTCCGACGTCGCCCCCGACCCGCGGGTGCGGTTCGGGGTGCTGCCCAACGGCGTGCGCTACGCGATCCAGAAGAACGCCACCCCGCCCGGCCAGGCGGCCCTGCGCCTGTGGTTCGACGCCGGCTCGCTGATGGAGACCGACGAGCAGCAGGGCCTGGCCCACTTCCTCGAGCACATGGCGTTCAATGGGTCCAAGAACGTCCCCGAGGGCGATATGACCAAGATCCTCGAGCGCCACGGCCTGGCGTTCGGGGCCGACACCAACGCCTCGACCGGCTTCAGCGAGACCACCTACCAGCTGGACCTGCCCAAGACCGATGACGACACTGTCGACAGCTCGCTGATGCTGCTGCGCGAGGCGGCCGGCGAGCTGACCATCGCCCCGGCCGCCGTCGACCGCGAGCGCGGCGTGGTGCTGTCGGAGGAGCGCACCCGCGACACCCCCAACTACCGGGTGTTCGTCAACACCTTCGCCTTCCAGCTGGCCGGCCAGCGGCCGCCGCAGCGCCTGCCGATCGGCAAGACCGAGGTGCTGCAGACCGCCCCGGCCCAGCGGATCCGCGACTTCTACCAGGCCTGGTACCGGCCCGAGAACGCGGTGGTGGTGGCGGTGGGCGACTTCGACGTCGACGCCATGGAGGCCAAGATCAAGGCCCGGTTCGGCGACTGGAAGGGCCAGGGCCCGGCGGGCGTGAAGCCGGACCTCGGTCCGGTGGCCAAGCGCGGCCTGGCGACCCAGGTGCTGGTGGAGCCGGGCGCCCAGCTGTCAGTGCAGATGGCCTGGGTCGCCCCGCCGGACCTGGAGCTGGAGACCCGCGCCAAGGACGCCGACGAACTGGTCAAGGCCCTGGGCTTTTCGGTGCTGAACCGCCGGCTGCTGGCCCTGACCCGCTCGGACGCCCCGCCGTTCATCTTCGGCGTCGCCCAGCAGAGCGACCAGGAGCACGCCGCCCAGATCACCACCCTGGCCGCCACCGCTCAGGCCGGGCGCTGGAAGGAGGCGATGACCGCCCTCGACCAGGAGCAGCGCCGGATCGTGCAGTACGGCGTGCGCCAGGACGAGCTGGACCGCGAGATCGCCGCCATGCGGGCGGGCTTCGTGGCCGCCGCGGCCGGCGAGGCCACCCAGCGCACCACCAGCCTGGCCGCCGCCATCGTCGGCACGCTGGGCGACAAGGAGATCGTCACCAGCCCGTCCCAGAACCTGGCGGTGTTCGAACAGGCGACCAAGGGCCTGACCGCCGACAAGGTCTCGGCCCGGCTGAAGGCCGCCTTCGCCGGTAGCGGCCCGCTGATCACCGTGCCGACCCCCACGGCGATCGACGGCGGCGACAAGACGGTCGCCGACGCCTATGTCGAGTCCGGCAAGACCCCCGTCTCGCCCCCGGCGGCGCCGGGGATCACCACCTGGCCCTATGCCAGCTTCGGGCCGATCGGCAAGGTCGCCGAGCAGCGCGACGTCACCGATCTCGACACGGTCTTCGTGCGCTTCGCCAATGGCGTGCGGCTGACGGTCAAGCCGACCAAGTTCCGCGACGACCAGATCCTGGTGAAGGCGCGGATCGGCCACGGCCTGCTCGACCTGCCGGCCGACGTCCAGAGCCCGCTGTGGGCCGGCTCGGCCTATATCGAGGGCGGCCTCAAGCAGATCTCCGCCCAGGACATGGACCGGGTGCTGAACGGCAAGGTGTGGAACGCCGGCCTGGGGGTTGAGGACGACGCCTTCAGCCTGTCGGGCCGCACCCGGCCCGAGGACCTGTCCACCGAACTGCAGGTGCTGGCCGCCTACGCCGTCGAGGGCGGCTGGCGGCCCGAGGCCTTCACCCGGGTCAAGACCTACTACAGCTCCATCCACGACCAGCTGGAGAGCACCAGCAGCGGCGTGATGAACCGCGACCTCGGCGGGCTGATGCATGTCGGCGACGGCCGCTGGACCTTCCCGACCCGCCAGCAGATCGCCGCCGCCTCGCTGGACCAGCTGAAGACGACGCTGGCCGCGCCGCTGGCCGCCGATTCCATCGAGGTGGTGGTGGTCGGCGACATCACCGTCGACAAGGCCGTGGCCGCGGTGGCCGAGACCTTCGGGGCCCTGCCGCCCCGGCCCGACACGCCCGCCCCGGCGGCCGGCGCCCGGACCGGCTTCCCCGCCCCCTCGCCTGTGCCCGTGGTCCGCACCCACAAGGGTCGGGCCGACCAGGGCCAGCTGTTCATGGCCTGGAAGACCGACGACCTGTTCTCCAACCTGCAGCGGGCCCGCAACGTCCAGGTCCTGGCCCAGGTGATGCAGCTGCGCCTGACCGACGAACTGCGCGAGAAGCAGGGGGCGACCTATTCGCCCTCGGCCTCGGCCACGGCCAGCGTCTCCTTCGAGCACTGGGGCTATCTGGCGGTCGGCGTCGAGGTCCCGCCGGCCAAGATGGACGGCGTCCTGGCCAGCATCCGCCAGATCGCCGCCGACCTGCGCGACAAGCCGGTCGACGAGGACGAGCTGGAGCGGGCCAAGAAGCCGCGCATCGACCAGATCGAAAAGGCCCGCGAGACCAACGAATACTGGCTGAACGCCCTGTCAGGGGCTCAGACCGACCCGCGCCTGCTGGACGCCACCCGCTCGGTGCTGGCCGGCCTGCAGCGGGTCACCGCCGCCGACGTCCAGAAGGCGGCCCGCGAGTTCCTGGGCGACGACAAGTCGTGGACGCTGCTGGTCAAGCCGGAGGGGAAGTAGGCCCTTACCGGCAGGCGATCAGGCGAACCGGCTGGCGCGGCGCGTCCTGCGGCCGGGCGGCCAGCGCGCCATAGGCGGCGAGACCCCAGACCGCCAGCACGGCCAGCCATTGGGCGAGGGTGACGCGGGGCGGAACGGGCGGGCTCATGGCGTGGTTATCGGCCGGTTGCGCGCGGCGGAATAACGACTTATCAGCGTCCTTCTGTGAGGTTTCGTCACATGGCCGCCCGCTCGCTTCCGCCGCTCAACGCCCTGCGCGCCTTCGAGGCGTTCGGCCGGCATGGGCGGATGACCCTGGCGGCCGACGAGCTGTGCGTCACCCACGGGGCGATCAGCCGCCAGATCCGCCAGCTGGAAGCGCACCTGGGCGCGGCCCTGACCGAAGGCCCCCGCACCCGGCTGGTGCTGACCGAGGCCGGGCTGAAGCTGGCCCAGGCCCTGACCCTGGCCTTCGACCAGATCGACGCGGCGGTCCCCCGCCCGCCGGCGGCCGGCGACCGGGCCCTGGTGGTCTCCTGCCTGCCGACCTTCGCGATGAAGTGGCTGATCCCCCGCCTGCCCGACTTCGTGGCCGCCCATCCCGACATCCCGGTGCGGATCGTCGAGTCCAACGGTCCGTTCGACTTCCGCGCCGACGGCGTCGACCTGGCGATCCGCATGCGGCTGCCGACCGCCCCGCCCTCGCCCGACGCCGACGTCACGCCGTTCCTCGACCACCATGTCGGCCCGGTGGTCTCGCCGCTGCTCGCCGCCCAGGCCGGCGACCTGGCCGCCCTGGCCCGCCTGCCGCGGCTGCACACCCGCACCTTCCTGGAAAGCTGGGCCGAGTGGGAGGCCGCGGCTGGAATCGTCCTGCCGCCGACGGCGGTCAATCGCGAGTTCGACCACTATTTCTACATGCTGGAGGCCGCAGCCGCCGGGCTCGGGGCGGCCGTGGCGCCCTGGGCCTTCGTGGCCGGCGACCTGGCCGCCGGACGCCTGGTCGCCCCGCTGGGCATGATCCCCGGCCAGGCTCGGGTCTGCGCCCTGATGCCCAAGGCCAGGGCGTCGCGCGCCGCCCGCCGGTTCCGCGATTGGCTGGTCGCCCAGGGCGCGGCGACCCCGCCGCCGGCCGGTTCTCAACAGCTGGTCGAGCGCGCGCGAGCAAAACCGCTTACACTTTCGCCACCGGCGATCTAGTTTCCGGCGACACACCGCGCCCCGCGCGCCCCACCGAGACCAGGAGCCGTCATGGACGCCGCCACCATCGCCAAGCTCGAAGGCCATCTGAAGCGCACCTTCGGCAATCCCCACATCGCCCTCAAGGCCCGTCCCAAGCAGAAGGATTCCGCCGAGGTCGAGGTCAAGGGCGAGTTCATCGGCGTCGTCTTCCAGGATGAAGACGAGGACGGCTCGTTCATGTTCGAGATGGCGATCCTGGCCGAAGACCTGGAATAGGGGTCACCGCCCTCCGCCTGACCGACGACGGGGTGATGCTGCTGCACACCACCGGCTGCTCGGACGAGCCCAGCGTGACCAATCCCTGGATCACCCGCTACATCTTCCCCGGCGGCCACCTGCCGTCGCTGTCGGACATCGTCAAGGCGGTCGAGCGGTCGGGCCTGGTCGTCACCGACATCGAGGTGCTGCGCCTGCACTACGCCGAGACCCTGCGAGCCTGGCGGTCGGCCTTCATGACCACCCCGACGAGGCTGTGGCTCGTCCTGGCTTTGGCCGAGGCAGGCGAACGGCCGGCGGCCAGATCGCGAAGTTTCGTTATGGCGAGCGGCCCCATTGCCTTAGGTTGCATCTAAGGGGTTGTAACGTGGGGTGAGTCTGTGCGGGCGGTCTTTGTCAAGGGGCGGTCCGAGTACGACGCCACGCGGATTTTCGTCGACGAGCTCGCCGACGCGTTCACGCGACAAGGTTACAGCGCCGTGGTGATCGACGCGCTCGGCGAGCCGGACCTGGACGAGGCCCTGGCCCGCGAGGCCGCCGCCGGTCCGACCGCCTTCGTCTACACGGTGGGCATGCTTGGCGAGAAGCGCGACCGGCAGGGCCGTTCGGTCGGCCAAGTCTTTGGCGCGCCGCACGTCCTGCAACATGTCGACTATCCGCTGAGCCATCTTGACCGCCTGGAAAGCACGGCGGCCGAGACGGCTCTTCTCCTGGTCGATCCCACCCATGTCGAGGCCGTGCGCGCCACCTTCGGCGAGGCGCGCTTCGCCCATATCGGATTTGGGCCGCACGCGGCGGTCGGCGAGCCGGCCGCCGCGGACGAAAGCGCCGAGGCGTTCGTTGAGCGTCGTCCGATCCCGCTCCTGTTCGCAGGCACCTATTACGGCCCGGGCGAACCGGCGTGGAGGGGCGAGGATGGTTTGGTGCGCGATATCTTCGACACGGCCCTGGAGACCGCGCTCGGCGCGGAATTCGTCGCACCGCTCGAGGCGCTGGACCTGTCGCTGCGCGCCCACGGCCTCGATCCGGCCGATCCCGCGCTCCAGCGCACCCGCAAGTTTGCGATGGCGATCCATGAACAGGTGCGACGCGTGCGCCGCCGCGCCCTGCTCGATGCCGCCGGCGCCGCGGGCCTGCCGGTCCATATCGTGGGCGCGGGCTATGAGGGACAGTTCGAACATTTTCCGACGTTTCGGCGCATGGGGGCGGTCAGCCTGTCGGAGGTCTCGCAACTGATGCGGGCGTCCAGGCTGGTCCTGAACGTCAACGCCAATTTCGGCGCCGGCTCGCACGAGCGTCCGCTGAGCGCTATGCTCGCCGGCGCAGCCGTGGTGTCCGACTACGGCGCCTGGTGGGACGAGCATTTCGTCGAGGACCGGGAGATCGCGTTCTATCGCTGGAAGACCCTGGACGCCGACCTGGAGCGGGTGGCCGCGCTCCTGGCGGATCCCGCCGCCGCCTGGCCGATCGCCAAGGCGGGACAAGAGCGCGTTCTTGAGGCGCATCGCTTCGATCAGCGCACCCAGACGGTTGTCGACGCTGCGCGCCTGGCTCGGGCGCGCCGGCCCGACATCTTTGCGCATCCGGGCGGATCCTAGGCCGGCCTGAGCCCGATTCGACGCGAGTCGCCAGGAACTGCAGTTCCCAAGCGGAGGCGACGCCGCTGGCGTCCCCATGATCGCGCATGACTTCCGAGAGGCTGGCGGCCGTCGCCTCTTGCGCCCATTCACGCTGCCATTCGGAGAGCACGGCCATCCAGATGATCGGCACGGCCCCGACGGCGACCATGCGGCGCACGGCCATGTCGTGGGTTTCGGCCGAGACGCCGCCCGAGGCGTCGGTGACGATGAACACGTCATAGCCCTCGCCGAGCGCCAGGATCGCCGGCAAGGCCAGGCAGATCTCTGGCAGGAGACCGGCGCGTTCGGTCCCAGCTATCAGCTCAGCTTCGTCTACAAGATGTAGCGGTCCGCGGCGCGTCGCGGCTGCAACCGCGACGCTATTTCCCCCTCCTGCCCGCCGCGGCCTTGGCGGCCTTGTTGGTCCTGGGCAGCCAGAGGCCGCTCTCGTGATCGTCCGTAACCGTCACACTTTGTCACGATCGCGATGCGCTCGGGCAAAACGCTCCGGGCAAAACAACCCCCAGACCGATGTCGCCCCGGGGGAAGAGGAACGATGAGCGTTCCGATCCCGGCGGGGCGCGATGGCAGGAGGTTTTCGTGTCCCGCACCCCCGTCTCCCTGGCCGGATCGGCCGCGATGCTCGCGGTCGTCCTGGCCGCCACGACGCCGGCGGCCGCCCAAGCGCCGAAGGTCCCGCCCAGGCTCGCGGCCATGGCGGCCGAGGAGTTCCAGGCTCGGGCCCGAATCGTCGACGACCATCTCGAGACCGAGACGGTGATCTCCACCGAGGACGGGTTCCGCCATACGCGCGGGCTTTTCAGGACGCCGTGGAACGACAACCACCTGCGGGCGGTGGTCGACAAGCGCACGGGCGCGGCCCGTTTCGAGGTGCGCCAGACCCTGAAATATCCCGGGTCGTTCCGGGGCTATGGCGAGGTCAATTACCAGACCGCCAGCTGGCCGGTGAGCGCGCCCTTGGTCAAGGTTCGCGACAACGCCCAGAACTGCGCCCTGTTCGAGGCCGGCGAGGTCTGTTTCGAGGAGGTGACCTTCGCCGTCGACGAGGCCCACCTGCGCCAGATCGCCGAGCGCTCCGCCGCCGGGACGCCGGAGCCCTGGACCTTCAAGTTCAAGGCCGGCGACGCCCATGAGCATCGGGCGGCCATCGTCCAGGCCGAGGTCGTGGGCCTGCTGCGGGCGGTCGAGGACTACCGGCGCGGCCTGACCCATCTGGACGCCATGACCGGCCCCTCGGCCGAGGCCGGCTAGAGGCGTCCTCGCTTTCCATCCCGCGTCAGCTTTCTCTGCAATCCTGGAGTTCCTCAGATCATGAAATCAGCGTTCCTTGGCGGCGCGGCCGTCCTGCTGGCGGTCGCGCCCGCCGTCGCAGGGCCGGCCGGGTCCGGCCTTGCCCATACCGAAGCGGTGGCCCGCCAAGCCGCCCAAAGGACGATCACCGTCGCCCAGTCCGATCCGGCCTGCGCCCGCCAGGCGGCGGAGCGGATCCGGACGCAGGACGGCGTCGCCTGGACCAAGGCGCGGCCGGGCAAGGTCCTGGTCGCCTTCCGCTCCGACGAGCACGCGGCGCGGGGAGCGGCCGAGGCGCGCGCCGTCGTCGCCGAGAATTGCCGGGCGGCCTAGCCGCGTCCGTCCCGGCGGCCGGGCTCCCGCCCCCGAGCCCGGCCGTCCGCGTTCCGCCTCGTTTGTCCCCCGGTACGAGGCGGAACGCGGACAATTTGGCGATCTGCCGCGAAGTCCGCCGTCGGGCGAAGGACTCTGACGGCTCGCGCCGCGCCGACATGTTCCGGCGGCGCTTGCCTATTCGCAAAGCAAAGCTTGCAGTCAATTCTACAATGAATGAGAGTTTAGTCGACATATTATTGTTGAAAATGATTCACGCGATCGCCTATTGCCCATTTTTCGGAGAGACAGCTGCTGAAAATTTCGCCCAAAAAGCGGATGAACGCGGAAATACCGTGGCCTCTTGAGAAACTTGAGCCGAAAGACTTGTCCCAAGGGCGCCCGCGCCTAGATAGCGACAGCGGTTCCCGGGCCGCGCTCCGGTGTGACACTTCTTCAGGCTACGGAATGCTCGATCTCCAGCGCGAACTCGCCATGGTCTCAACCGCGCCTGTCGTGCTGATCGTCGAAGACGATCCCTCCCTACGAACCCTGCTGTCCCGGGTCCTGCGCGAGGAGGGCTTTCATCCGCTCAGCGCCGCGCACGGCGCCGAGATGGCCAGGGTCATCGACGCCAATCCGATCGACCTGATCCTGCTCGACATCATGCTGCCGGGATCGAACGGCTTCGAACTGTGCCGGGCCCTGCGGCGCTCCAGCCAGGTGCCGATCATCATCCTCAGCGCCCGGGACGAGGAGACCGACCGGCTGATCGGCCTGGAGCTGGGCGCAGACGACTACATCGCCAAGCCGTTCAGCAACCGGGAACTGGTCGCCCGCATCCGCGCCATCCTGCGCCGCACCCAGGGCGGCGCCCAGAGCGCGCCCCGCGGCTATCAGCTGCTGGCCTTCTCCAACTGGACGCTGGATCCGGGACGGCGGGAGCTGATCTCGCCCGAAGGCGCCGTCGTCGACCTGTCGGGCGCCGAGTTCGACCTGCTGCTGGCCTTCGTCAGCTCGCCCCAGCGGGTGATCGGGCGCGAACGCCTGTTGGAGATGTCGCGCACCCGCCTGGCCGACGCGTCGGACCGCAGCATCGACGTCCTGGTCAGCCGCCTGCGCCGCAAGCTGGCCGCGGTCCAGGCCGAACCCCTGCTACGGACGGTGCGGGGCGTGGGCTATATCTTCACCGCGCCCGTCGAGCGGCGATGACTCAACGCCTGTGGCCCCAGAGGCTGGTGGGGCAGGTTTCGCTGGTGCTGATGCTGGCGGTGCTGCTGGAGTTCGTCGGCAGCTCGATCCTGTTCGAACGCAGCGATCTCTATATCAGCCAGGGTCATCAGGCCCGGCGCCTGGCCGAACAGCTGGTCGTCACCGACGGCTTGCTCGCCGACCTGCCGCCGGAGGCGCGGCCAGGCCGGGCCCGCGCCCTGTCGACCGGCCGCATCGCCCTGTCCTGGAGCCAGATCCCCACGACGCCGCCGGGCGAGGACCGGCCGGCCGACCGGCGCCTGCGCGAGCGGTTGCAGGCCTGGGAGCCCAGCCTGCGGACCCGGGAACTGCGGATCGTCCGGTGGCCGGAGCGCGCCTGGCCCGGCGGGGCCAGGCTGAAGGTGGCGTTGAGGATGCGCGACCATTCCTGGCTGATGCTCCAGACCCAGGTGCGGGCTGCGCCCTGGGCGACGGTGCTCGGCGGGGTGGGATCGGCCTTCATCCTGGCGCTGGGCGTGCTGCTGGCCTCCATCCTGGTCCTGCGCAACCTCAGCGCCCCGCTGCGCGCCCTGGCCAGCGCCGCCAACGCCGTGGGCCAGGGCGCCCCGGTGCGGATCGCCGAGGAGGGCGCCGGCGACCTGAAGCTGGTCGCCAAGGCCTTCAACGCCATGCAGGCGCGCATCGCCGACCTGATCTCGGCCCGCACCCAGGCCCTGGCCGCCGTCGGTCACGACCTGCGCACGCCCCTGTCACGCCTTCGCCTGCGCGCCAGCTTCATCGACGACAAGGCCGCCCGCGAGGCCATGGAGGCCGATGTCGACGAAATGACCGCCATGCTCGATTCCCTGCTGGCCTATCTGAGCGGCGACGAGGATCCGGAACCGCGACGGCTGGTCGACCTGGCGGCCATGGCCATGACCCTGGTCGACGCCGCCACGGACGCCGGCCACCAGGCCCGCTACGCCGGCCCCGAGCGCCTGCTGGTCGAGGTCCGGCCGCTGTCGATGAAGCGGGCGCTCGGCAACCTCCTGCAGAACGCGATCCTCTATGGCGGACACGGCGACATCATTTTGCAGCGCGAAGACGGCCAGGTGGTCGTCGCTGTCGAGGACGACGGTCCCGGCATCCCCGAGGCCGACATGGCCCAGGTGCTCGAACCCTTCAGCCGTCTCGACAGCGCCCGGGCGCGCAACACCTCGGGCCTGGGCCTGGGCCTGACCATCGTCCAGCGGATCGTGAGCCGGGAAGGCGCAGCGCTGGCGCTGCACAATCGACCGCAGGGCGGCCTGCGCGTGGAGATCCGCCTGCTCTCGGCCTGACCGCCAGACATGCTTTGTCACACTTCTGCTGCGTTGCAGCAAATCGCTCCGGGCATCTTCGGCTTCCGGCGCGGGATATCCCCGCGTCGCCCAGCTCACGGAGGTTCTCTTGGAACACGTTCTGGAACGCGCCACGCGGTTTCGCGGACAGGTCTTTCCCGCTCAAAGCGCCCTCTATGAAAGGCTGGCCAGCGACGGGCAGAGCCCCAAGGCGCTGATGATCTCCTGCGCGGATTCGCGCGTGGTGCCCGAACTGATCACCCAGGCCGCCCCCGGCGACCTGTTCGTGTGCCGCAACGCCGGCAACATCGTGCCGCCGTTCTCGCAGGCCAATGGCGGGGTGTCGTCGGCGGTCGAATATGCGGTCGTGGCCCTGGGCGTCCGCGACATCGTCGTCTGCGGCCACTCCGACTGCGGGGCGATGAAGGCCTTTTCCCAGCCCGAGGCGTTGCAGCGCATGCCCAATGTCGCCGCCTGGCTGCGCCACGCCCAGGCCGCGCACAGCGTTGTCTGCTCGGCCTATCACGGCCTGGACAAGAAGGCCGAGACCCGGGCCCTGAGCCTCGAAAACGTGGTGGTCCAGATCAACCACCTTCGCACCCATCCTTCGGTCGCCTCGGCGATCGCCCAGGGCGACCTGACCCTGCACGGCTGGTTCTTCGAGATCGAGACCGGCCACATCCTGGCGTTCAACGGCGAGACCGAACAGTTCGAGCTGGTCGTCGAGGGCCGCTCGCTGCCCGTCGCCCTCAGCCCCAACCGCCGCCTCGCCGCGCGCGACTTCGTGGGGATGGCGGCCGAATGACCAGGACCACCGCCGCTTCCCAAGGTCCGGCCAAGACCGGCCTCTCGACGACCCTGTCGCGCGACCTCACCGCCTCGATCGTGGTGTTCCTGGTCGCCATGCCGCTGTGCATGGGCATCGCCGTGGCCTCGGGCGTGCCGGCCGAGCGCGGCTTGATCACCGGCGTCATCGGCGGCGTCGTGGTCGGGGCCCTGGCGGGCTCGCCCCTGCAGGTCAGCGGACCGGCCGCCGGCCTGGCGGTCATCGTCTTCGAGATCGTCCAGCGGCACGGGCTTTCCACCCTGGGCCCCATCCTGGTGCTGGCCGGGCTGATCCAGCTGGCGGCCGGCGCCCTGCGGCTGGGCCAGTGGTTCCGCGCCATCTCGCCGGCCGTGGTCCACGGCATGCTGGCCGGCATCGGCCTGCTGATCGTCGCCGGTCAGATGCACGTGCTGTTCGGCGCCAGCCCCAAGGCCCATGGGCTGGAGAACCTGCTGGCCATCCCGGCCGCGGTCGCCGGCCTTTCGATCCGGGCCCTCGGGACCGCCGAAGCCGCCCTGATCGTCGGCGTCGTCACCATCGGGGCCATACTGGTCTGGGAGAAGCTGCGCCCGGCCAAGCTCCGGCTCGTTCCCGGCGCGCTGCTCGGCGTGTTGGCCGGCACGCTGACGGCCGCGGGCCTGAACCTCGACGTCCAGCGCATCGTCGTGCCGGAGTCGATCGCCGCGGCGATCGCCGTTCCCGGCCTCGGCGACCTGGCCAAGCTGGCCGACCCGACCCTGGTCCTGACCGCCGTGGCGGTGGCCTTCATCGCCTCGGCCGAAACCCTGCTGTCGGCCGCCGCCGTCGACCGCATGCACGAGGGCCCGCGCACCAAGTACAACAAGGAGCTGCTCGCCCAGGGCGTGGGCAACATGCTGTGCGGCGCGGTCGGGGCCCTGCCGATGACCGGCGTCATCGTCCGCAGCTCGGCCAACGTCCAGGCCGGCGCCGCCACCCGGCTGTCGGCGATCCTGCACGGGGTCTGGATTCTGGCCTTCGTGGCCCTGCTGCCAGGGCTGCTGCGCCAGGTGCCCAGCGCCGCCCTGGCCGGGGTTCTGGTCGTCACCGGCTGGCGCCTGGTCAGCCTGCAGCACGTGCGCCACCTGTTCGCCCGCTATGGCCTGCTGCCGGCGCTGATCTGGGCGGCGACCTTCGTGACGGTGGTGGCGACCGACCTGCTGACCGGCGTCCTGGTCGGCCTGGCCCTGACCCTGGTCGAGCTCGTGCCGCACCTCCGCCGGCTGCGCCTGAAGGTGGCCGAACGCGAGATCGGCGAGCAGGCGCGCGAGGTGACCTTGGAGGGCGCGGCGACCTTCGTGCAGTTGCCGAAGATCACCAAGGCGCTGGAGGCCGTGCCGGACGGCGGCGTCGTCCACCTCAACACCCGCGGCCTGTCCTATCTGGATCACACCTGCGCCGAGGCTCTCAGCGAATGGCTGAAGGGCAAGGCGCGGGCCGGCGCCCGGATCGAGGTCAGCGACGCCTGCGCCTATGGCGATCGCCTGCGGGCCGCCGCCGCCCACGCCTGAAGACCCGGCCGGCGGAGGCGAGCCCTCCGCCGGCCGCGGTCGCCGATCTCGGCCTTGTCCAGGTCGAGGCTGCGCTCGAAATAGGGCCCGGCCAGGCGGATGGCCCAGACGATGGCGGTGTGCGACGTCGTCGCCGACAGACCCAGCAGGATGGCCTGCCAGACCGTGCCGCGCACCGCGATGATGAAAGGCGGCCATCATGGTCTTGGAGCGACCTGGCTCCAGACCGTGCAGCGCCCCCAGCAGCAAGGCCGAGGGCGCGAACGGCCAAGCGTGCCCGGCGCCCTGGGCGAGCTGATCGGCAAGCGATGTCATGGGGTTCTCAGAGGCGCCGCCAACCTTCGATAGCGCCTCGGCTGGACCGTCTGGCGTCCCGTCGCAGTCGGAAGCGCGTTCAAATTTGTATAGTCAAAATTGAAGTTTGCGAGCGTCGGGAATGACGTGCGCCCAGGGGCGGCGCGAACGATTTCGATCGTCGATCCCGCACGCCTCATGGGTGCGGATCGGGTTCAATCCAGGCTTGCAGGCCCGGTTTTCGTTCCTTCGACAAGATCTGACCGCGTAATAAACGGGCGAAGACGGGATCAGGCGCCGCCGAAGCGGGCGCGGAGGGGCGTCCAGACGGCATGGCGGCGGCAAGCCTTGACCTCCAGGGAGCCCCGTCAGAGTTTCTTAATTGACTATACAAAAGCAAACCGAAGCTCGGCTTCAGGTTCAATGGAGGGGTGGGTCATGCGTTTTCCAACCGGTGCGTCTGTCTTCGTGTTGGCGCTGGCGGCTTCGGCCGGGCCGGCGCGGTCGGCCCAGGCCCAGGAGGCGTCCGCGCCGTCCGCCGTCGACGCCGTCACCGTAACGGGGAGGGTGCGTTCGCTCGAACAGTTCACCCCCACCAGCAGCCGGCTGGGCCTGTCGTCGCGGGAGACGCCCGCCACGCTCGACGTGATCAGCGCCGAGACCATCGCCACCCGCGGCTATGCGACCGTGGAGCAGGCGGCCAACAGCCTGCCGGGCGTGACCTCGGGCGGCTCGCCGGGCGACCCGGCCTCGTTCTCGATGCGCGGCTTCACCGGCGACCAGATCACGGTCCTGCACAACGGTCTCTATCTGGGCCCGTCCAACATGACCAACCGGCCGCAGAACACCTTCAACCTGCAGAGCGTCGAGATCCTCAAGGGACCGTCCTCGGTGCTCTACGGCCAGGGCGCGATCGGCGGGGCGGTCAATGTCACCAACAAGGCCCCGTCGTTCGGCGCGCCGCGCTATGAACTGCAGGCGGGGATCGGCAGCTTCGGCTCGACCAGCTTCGGCTTCGGGGTCGGGGGCGGCTTGAGCGACAATGTCGGCATGCGCTTCGACATCAGCCGCACGGCCTCGGACGGCTTCGTCGACGACTCCGCCTCCAAGGCGCTCAACGCCACCCTGTCGGTGCTGTGGCGGGTCAGCGACAAGCTCGATGTCCAGGCCTCGATCGATTATGGCGAGGACGAGCCGACCAACTATTTCGGCACGCCGCTGGTCCCGGCCGGTTTCGCCAAGGATCCAATCAACAACCTGCTGACCAGCGCCAGCGGCTACGTCGTCGACAAGGCCATGCGCTACAAGAGCTATAACGTCGCCGACTCCAAGATCTATGACCACCAGGTCTGGCCGCAGGTCCTGGTGCGCTGGAAGCCGATTGAGGGCGTCACCGTCCAGAACCTGGCCTACTACTTCACCGCCAAGCGCCGCTGGATCAATGCCGAGTCCTATGTCTTCAACACCACCACCAACCTGATCGACCGCGACCGGTTCTTCGTGTTCCATGAGCAGGAGCTTTACGGCGACCAGGGCAGCGTCAGCGTCGAAAAGCCGGTGTTTGGTCTGAACAACAAGTTCCTGGTCGGCTTCGACTACAGCCACCTGGACTTCAAGCGCCGCCGGGGCTTTCCAGACGGCGACAGCGTCGATCCGTTCAATCCCAGCCCCGGCCGCTTTGGCGCCATTGTCCCGCGCCTGAGCCCCACCAGCTGGGACGATGTGGCGGTGTTCTTCGAGGACGCTCTCGATCTGACTCGGAAACTGAAGCTGGTAGTCGGCGGCCGCTACGAGGTGCTGGACCTCGACCGCAAGAACTATGGCCCGACCGGCGCCTTCCAGGCCGGCAGCAGTTTCTCGCGCACCTACAAGCCCAGCACCTGGCGGGCGGGGCTGGTCTATAATCTCAACGACTATGTGACGCCCTACGTCTCCTACACCACGGGCGAGGATCCGGTCGGCTCCAACATCTTCATCGTCAACGCTGGCCAGAACTTCTCGCTGAGTTCGTCGCGCCAGGCCGAGGCCGGGATCAAGGCCAGCCTGCCGGGCAACCGCGCCTCGATCACCGCGGCGGTGTTCGACATCAAGCGCAAGAACATCCTGACCCAGGTCGCCGTCGACACCGTCAGCAATGTCGGCGCCCAGACCTCCAAGGGACTGGAGGTGTCCGGCGACGTCCTGCTGACGCCGCAATGGAGCGTCAACGCCAACCTCGCCTACACCAAGGCCGAGTACGAGAACTTCGTCGACCCCAACTACGGCATCGACGCCTCGGGTCGCAGGCCGCCCAACGTGCCCGACTGGATCGCCAATGCCTGGACCAGCGTCACCCAGGTCGGCGGTCTGCCGCTCGAACTGGGCGGCGGGGTGCGCTATGTCGGCGCGCGCGAGGGCAATACGGCCGGGACGCTGAAGCTCGACAAGTACGCCCTTGTCGATCTCTATGCGACCTACGCCCTGACGCCCACGGTGTCCGTCACCGGCCGGATCAACAACGCCTTCGACAAGGCCTATGTCGGTTGGGCGGACATCTTCTACCCGTCCGAAGTGATGCTCGGAAAGCCGCGCAGCTACGACGTCAGTCTCAATGTGAAGTTCTAGTTCATGGACGTGGCCCAGGTCCTGCGCTGGTTGTCGTGGTTTCACCGTTGGACCGGCGTGGGGCTCTGCCTGCTGTTTCTGTTGTGGTTCGCCAGCGGCGCGATCCTGCTGTTCGTGCCGTTTCCGTCGCTGAGCGACCAGGACCGGCTGACGGCCAGCGAGCGGATCGACCTGGCCGCGGTGACGATTGCGCCGGCCCGGGCCTTGGCGGTGAGCGGCGGCGGAGAGAACCTTCGGCTGGTGTCCGCCGCCGGCCGGCCGCTCTACTTGGTCAAGCCGGACAAGGGCGAGGTCGTGGCCGTCGACGCCCGCACCGGTCAACGCGCGCCGCCGATCACGGCGGGTCAAGCCAAGGCGATCGGCGTGGCGTTCTCGCGCCAGGCGGTCGAGGCCGTCAGCTCGCCGCTGCGCTATGACCAATGGGTGGTCCACAATCGCTTCGATCCCTGGCGGCCGTTCTATCGCCTGTCGCTGGACGACGCGGCGGGGACGCAACTTTATGTCTCGTCGCGTACCGGCGAGGTTCTGCAGCGCACCGACGCCAGGGGCCGGGCCTGGAACTGGGCGGGCGCGGTGCCGCACTGGCTCTACTTCACGGTCCTGCGCCAGAGCTTCACCGCCTGGGACCAGACGGTCTGGTGGGTGTCGCTGGTCGGGGTGGCGACGGCCGCGGTCGGAACGTTCCTGGGCGTCTATCGGACCCAGAAACGGCTGCAGGGCCGCAAGCCCGACTGGTCGTCGTTCCGGGGCTGGCTGCGCTGGCACCACGGCCTGGGCCTGGGCGTCGCGCTGTTCGTCCTGACCTGGATCGTCAGCGGCTGGCTGTCGATGGACCATGGCCGGCTGTTTTCGCGCGGCGCGCCCGCCGCCCAGGCCGAGGCGGCCTATCACGGTCGCGACCTGGCCGCCGCCTTCCAGGCGGTCCCGGCCAGCGCCCTGGCCGCCCTGGGTCCCAGTTCGGAGATCAGCTTCAATGTCGTCGGCGGCCATCCGCTCGCCGCGGCCGAGGGGGGCGGCAGACCCGCGCGGGTCAGCCTGCTCGACGCACCAGGCCGGCCCATTCTGGCCGCCTTGCCGCCCGCGCTGCTGGCCCGGGCGGCGGGCAGGGCCTGGCCGCTGGCCTCGCCGGTTCCCCTGACCGCCGGCCCGGGCGACGGCCTCTACCGCACCGCCGAGGGCATGGCTCCGCGCATCGTCCGTTTCCCGCTGGCGGCGCCGAAGGGCGCGTCGGTCTATCTCGACCCGGTCTCGGGCCGGGTGGTGATCGTGATGGACGCCAGCCGCAGAGCCTATGCCTGGATCTACTACGCCCTGCACACCTTCAATTTTCCGGGCCTGATCGACCATCCGGTCCTGCGCAAGGTCCTGGTCCTGATCCCCTTGCTGGCCGGGCTGGTCTTCAGCTTCACCGGCCTGGTCATCGCCATCAAGCGCCTGCGCATCGCCGCGGCGTGATCCCGCTATCCTTCAGGAGTTCGCATGAAAGACCAACTCTACCTGCTCAAGCCCGGTTTCATGAACGGCGGCCTGGGCCCGCTCTATTGCGGCGACTCCGTCGCCGTCGAAGGGTTGCTGAGCTTTTTCCCGTCCCTGCGCGAGGCCGTCGATGTCCACTATATCGCCTTCGAGCGGCCGCGCGCGCTGCTGGTCGAGGCGCTGGGCGAGGCCAACCAGTCCGTCCCGGTGCTGGTCCTGGCGAAAGGCTCCGCCCCCAGCGACGACGGCGTCCAGCCCCAGCGGGTCGGGGATCGCCTGTTCATCGCCGATGAAAAGACCATCCGGCGCTATCTTTCCACCCAGTACGACCTGCCGATCGCCGGCTGACCTAACGCGACGGCTCGAAGCGGCCGACCAGGCGGTGTTGGGCGCCGGGGTTCCACAGCCGCGCCAGGGTCACGGGCACGTCGCCGTTCCAGGTGCGGCGCTCGACCACCAGGCAGGCCGAGCCCTGGCGCACGTCCAGCGCCTCGGCCTCGGCCGGTCCAGCCTCCAGGGCGCTGATGGTGTGCTCGGCCTGAGTCCAGGGCACGTGGGCCAGCAGCCAAGGGCCCGGCGCGGTGGTCTCCATCGGCTGGCAGGTGATGCCGGGCGCCGCGTCGACATTGACCAGGCGCTCTTCGAGCTGGAAGGGCTGGCCGTCCGACAGGTGCAGGCAGCGCATCCACACCAGCTGTGTCTTGCGGCTGACATTGAGCAGGGCGCGCTTGTCCGGATCGTCCTTGACGAAGGCGCATTCAAGCAGGCGATAGCCATAGATCCCGCCACCGCGCGCGACGACGTCGGCGGTGTCCCAGATTTCGAACACCGGACGTTCCTGCGCCCGCTCGGCGACCACAGTCCCGATCTTGCGCCGGCGCTGCAACAGGCCCTCGGCGGCCAGGCTCTGGATCGCCTTGTTGACCGTCATCCGCGAAGTCCGGAAATGTTCGGTCAGATCCATCTCCGCGGGAATGCGGGTGCCGGGACGCCAGTCGCCCCGCAGGATCGGCTGGGCCAGGGTGCGCCGGATCTGCAGCCACATCGGGCCCTGGCCGTCGAGCCTCAGGTTCGACAGGGCGACGTCCTCGACCCTCGAACCATCAAGGTCGAGGGGGCGCAAGGCGATGATCGTGGCGGGCGCGGACAAGAAACTCGGCTCCTTGGCGGAGCCGTGACTGTAACCTGTCAACAAGGCGCCGCCAAAGCGCTTATGCAAGGCCGGTTCGACCGCCCTCCGCGCAGGGCGAAAAGGGCTGCCGACGCCGGGCGAGACCTGAGGGTCCGATCAGGGTGGACCTTGAGCCGGCGCCTGATGTTTGGCTGACTAGATGGAATTCCGGGTGACCTGATGAGCGCTGATCTGCGGGCCGAAAACGAGACGGTGCTTCGGCGCATGGCTGATCGTGGCGATGATCTAAGCAGGGTGCGTTTCGTCGATTTCACTGCGGTGTTTGTCGACCAACCGTCCGCCTTTGCCTTTTCTCAAAAGGCTGCGGCCATGGGTTACATGGTCCATGTCGAGGAGAGCGGGACAGTTGCCAGCCAGCCTTGGGATGTCGTTGCTACCCGCAAAATGACTCCTTCAGTTGATGAGATCACCGATACCGAAGTCAGCCTTGGCAGTCTCGCGAAGGCGTTGGGCGGCGAAATGGACGGCTGGGGCTGCTTAGAGTCCGAGTAGAGTCCGGCTAGGGTCGAAGGCCGGCTGCTCTGCCTAGCCAGAGGACGGACGTTCGCCGCCGAGGCCTGAACCGGACACGGCAAGCCGGACGTGCTATCGCTCTGAATGCCGGACTGAGTACAGATAGCCGTCAACGGCGATCCGTCTCTCATGATCCAACTGAACGTCCGCATCATTTCCAGGTCCGCGGCGGCCCCGCCTTAAGTCGACGTTTGAGATCATCGAGCTTGCCGGCGGTGACGCGCGCGATCCTGGAGGCGGGCGCCTCGGCGATCGTCGCCCAGACGACGCGGCCATCGCGCTCGTCGACGGCGCGCAGGGACAAGGCCGGCGTCCCGTCCCAAAGGGTCAATCGTGGAACGAGGCGCAGGCCGGGCGAGCGCTGGCCGCTGGCGTCGATGACGGCGAGCCCGCCTGCGCCGGACAATTGATCGACGATCACGCCGTCCAGGGCCCGGCTCATCGGCGCGAAGGCCGTCGAGCCGGTTTCGTTGCGCACCCGCTCGACCGCCAGGGTGATCGGCGCGGACCGCTCGCGCCAACCCAGCACGGCGAGCGCGGCGAGCAAGCCCAGACCCACGACGACGACCCCGGCGCGACGCCGCCAGACCGGCGCCGCCTTGGGCCGCCCAATCATCCGGGTAGGGGGCTCGGGGGACGCGAGGCGATAGCCTCGCTTGGGAAGGGTCACGATATAACGCGCCGACCGCGCGTCCTCGCCCAAGGCGCGGCGCAAGTCGCCGATCACGATAGCGATGCTGTTGTCGGCGACCGCCCGTCCGTCCCAGACCTCCGCCAGAAGCTCGGCCTGGGTGACCGGCCTGCCGCGATGGCGGCAGAGCATCGCCAGGACCCGCGCGGCGCGGTGCTCCAGTCGATGCGATCCGCTCGGACTTCGGAGCACGCCTTCGGCGACGTCGAAGTCCCACTCCCCGATCCGATAGTCTTCGCCCATGCCTCAACGTGTCTCGGGCCGGCCGCCGAGGCAAGGCGAGGGAGGACGGCGACGGTGCGGCTTGAGGAAAATTTGAGGACTTCCTGACTGGGCGTCGGCGCTGCGGCGTGGGTATCGCCGAGGCGCTGACACAGGAGGTCCCATGATCCGTCGAACCTTGATCTTGCTGCTGGCGACGCCCGCCTTGATCCTCATGCCGATGACGCCGGCCGTGGCGCGGGAGACCGCGTCCGACCGGGCCGCGATCGAAGCCATCATGGCCGCGTTTCATGCCGCGGTCGTCGCCCATGACGGCGCGGCCCTGGGTCGCCTCTTCATGCCGGCGAGCGCCTGGTCCAACGTCTTGACCGACAGCGCCTTCGCGCGCGCGCAGGCCAAGAGCGCCGGGGCCGCCAAGGTCCGGCCCGGAAGCGCGCAGGCCTTCGCTGATTTCGTGACCCAGTCCAAGGCCGCGCTCAACCCGGTCCATACCAACCTGTCGATCAGGACCGACGGCGCGATCGCGACAGCCTGGTTCGACTATGTCTTCCAGATCGACGGCAAGCCGCAAAACAGCGGCAGCGAGACCTGGCAACTGGTCAAGACGGCGGAGGGATGGCGTATCGCCGCGATCGCCTATTCGTCCACGCCGCCATCGGCGCCCTGATGGACGCGCGCGCGGGCGATGACATGGGGCGGCGGCGCGGCCTTGGGCCGGGGGCTGGGGCTCCACCGCGCGGACCGGGGTCAGGCCTCGCGTGTCCACGCCCCGGCACGCCGCCCGGACGTGATTGACGAACGCCCGCAGCTTCGGCGCCAGGTTTCGACGATCGGGGAAGTCGAGGAAGAACCCGGGAAACAGCGGGCAATAGGTCTGCGGCGCCGGCTTAAGCTCGCCGCGCGCCAGGTAGGGCCTCCCGGCCGAAGGTCAACCCGCCGTCGGCGCAGGCCGTGCGCACCATCACCCTCATGTTGTTGGTGGTCACGGCGGGCTCGACCGCCAGCTCGAATTCTCGCCCCTCGCTCTCGAACTCCCAGCGATAGGGCGCCACGTCGGGCGCCGGGCGCCAGCCGATGCAGCAATGGGCCATCAGGTCCCGCGGATGCCTGGGATCGGAAGCTCGCAGACGCAGCAGATCGATCGGCGTTCGTTTCAGCGAAGACCGAAACACTGAAGCTCAGCGGTTAACTTGTGGAGAGGCTGAAACGGTAGCTTTGTGTTACCGTTGACGATGTAGAACGTCGAGGGCACCTTGGGTCGCGCCATATCGAAAGTCGCGCCGTCGCCGCGACCGATCAAGGAAATGCTGTTTATGCCGGATGGCTCAGTCAAAATTATGCGCGATACGTCTGAACGCCGCCGTGAAATCACGGCCATGCTCCGGTCCCGTGGCAGCGTGCAGGTCACGCCGCTGTCCGAACAGTTCGGCGTGTCGATGCAGACCATCCGCAAGGACCTGCACTATCTCGAAGAACACGGCGTGGCCACGCGCGCCTATGGCGGCGCCATTTCCTCCGAAGTGGTCAATGCCGGCGCCGAGCCGGCGATCGAGACCAAGCGCGTCAGCCACACCGAGGAAAAGGAACGGATCGGCAGGCTGGCCGCCGGCATGGTCAAGGCCGGAGACTCCATCATGCTCGATTCCGGCACGACAACCTTGCAGATCGCGCGGTTCCTGCCGGACGAGGAAGACATTACCGTCGTCACCAACGATTTCGATGTGCTGGGCGTCCTCAACCAGAAGCGAAAGATCAAGATCGTCATGCTGGGCGGCGAGCTGCGCCGCCGGAACATGGCCTTCTACGGCGCGCAGACCGTGGCGGCGCTGGACGACCTGCTGCTGGACAAGCTGTTCCTGGGCGTGGACGGCTTCGACGTCGAGCGCGGCATCACCACGCACCACGAACCGGAGGCGCAACTGAACCGCAAGATGGTCGAGACGGCGCGCGAGGTCATCGCGGTCACCGACGCCTCCAAGTTCGGCAAGGTCTGCCTGCACCGGATCATCGACGTCGGCGACCTCGACGGCCTGATCACCGACGCCGCCGCGCCGGACTATATCGACCAGGCGGCGGAGCGTCTGGGGATCAGCCTCTACAAGGCGTGACGCCGTCACGCAGCTGCGGCGTCCCCGTGGCCTCGAAGATCGGGGTCTGGCGCGGTTCCAGCGTGAAGCGGGTCTCACCGGTGAACGGCGGCGGGTGGTCTTGTCCCACAGGTTCTCTAGCTGGACCGGCCAACTCTGGGATGGGCGGCGGTCTAGGAACAGGGTTGCTTGGCTAACTCCGCCAGAAGGGCATCGAGCCGTCGGTCCAGATCGGCCTTGGCGTTGTCGTAGTCGCTGTTCCAGGACGGTGTCGTCCAAGAGCGCGCCCGCGCCAGCGTCGGCGCCTGGGAGGCCTCGTCAAATGCCACGACGATATCGGCCCAGGCGACGTCCGGCGCTTCAAGTGTCCGCGCGATTTCGGCGCGCGGATCCAGGCCGTCGGCGGCCAGCCGAGCGGCCAGAGCCGCGGAGACGTGATCCTCGACCGCCAGGCCGCGCGAACGGACCAAGATGGCGGCCCCGACTGAGGCGGCGCGCTGCTTGAGCGCCTCTCGCGCGATGGCGCTTTTCACCGTGCCGGCCGGGCAGACGAAGAGGACCTTAGAGGGCGGGCAGCTCGCGAAGGCCAAGCCTGGCGGAAGAAGAAGAAAAGCCAACAAGGTTGAACGTCGGCTGGCGAGAAGCGGCTTTCTATTCTGGTTGGAAGAACCTTGGATTCGACGCACAGCCACTCCCTCTCCACGAACGGAGATAAAGAGCAGGTCTTGGACGGCGAGCCGTCTTGCGCCGGGCGCCCGCTTTGGCCCGATAACGGATGATTAGCCCAAACGCCAAGCAGAACAAGGGTTCAGCGCCGCGGCGGCGCCTGTCCGCGCCTACTATTCAATCGGTCATCTCATCCGATCCGCGGCAGGGCGGCGCCATTACCGGACCTTGGGTCAGCTCCAGAAACACGACATTCAGATACTCAAGCCTGTCCTCTGGAGTCCATTGGCGCGGGCGATATTGGATTCCGCGTCAGATCGAGCCGTGGCCACCGGAGCCGAACTAACTGTTCAGCTGATGTCGGGATCTGCGTAGACGGCGAACAGCGCTCACAGCAGGGCGTCCATCTCCGGAACCGCCGCGAGCGCCGCTTAGCTGGCGGCGGCCAATTAGAAGCGGTAGCTCAGGCCCAGCTTGTAGCTGGCGCCATAGCGATAGTAGCCCTGCGGCAGCAACGGGTTGCCGTTGATGCTGTAGGTGTTGGCCTTGTCGAGAAGGTTCTGGCCTTCCAGCGAAATGTCCATCTTGTCGTTGATCTTGTACGACGCATGGGCGGTGACCCAGGTGATCGGATCGGCCTTTTCGTTATAGCCGGCGCCGAGCACGTTGACGGCCGTCGTGAAGCCCGCGGTGCGGTCGCCCGAAAGGCTCAGCGACACCGGACCGTGGTCGTAGAAGACCCCCAGCGAATAGACCGACGGCGCGATTCCCTCGAGCGGACGCTCCTCGTCGCCGACATAGCTCTTGGCCCAGTTGCGCGTGTATTGGGCGCGCACGCCCAGGCCGTTGTCCAGGAAATGCTGCAGCCCGACCTCGACGCCCTTGACCGTGGCGTGGTCGCCGTTGATCGGACGGCTGATGTTGAACAGGTGGCCCGGGACGCCGATGTCCTGGCCCGGCTCCCAGCTGCTGGTGATCTGGTCCTTGATGCGCTTGCCGAAGACGGCGACGTTGAACACCGAATTGGGCCGGAAGTAGTACTCCAGCGATAGGTCGACCTGTTTGGCCTGGTAGGGCTTCAGCTCGGCGTTACCGCTGTAGACCTGGGTGAAATCGCCCCACGAGACGCTTTCGGTCGTGCTGGTCGGGGCCAGGGTCGCGACCGACGGGCGGGCCATGGTCTTGGCCGCCCCCAGGCGCAAGCGCAGTTCGTCGGTGAAGCGGTAGTTGAGGTTGAGCGACGGCAGCGCGTAGGTGTAGGTGTTGCTCTGCTCGATGGCGGTCGGCGGGGCATAGACGGCCGTATAGTTGAACGCGCCGTTTTCGATCACTTGCAGGATCTTGGCGTCCCAGGCCTGGGCGTTGGTCTTGGTGCGCACGACGCGAAGCCCGACATTGCCGGTCCAGCGCCGCCCCTCGAGATTGGCCTGGACGAAGCCGGCCCAGGTCTCTTCACCCACGCGGTAGCTTTGCAGCGGGTTCCACGCCGGCGCGGCCTTGGAATAGTCGTACGTACCGCCGCCCGGGCGCGGCTTGCCGTCATAGGCCGCCAGCGCGGCCTGGTAGCTGGGAACGTCGAAGGCCAGGAAGGTGCGCGGGAACTTGGAGTCCACCTTGCTCATGAAGTTGGGCAGGGAGAAGCTGTCGGAAATGACGTCGCCGCCCAACGCCCCCACATTGATCGCATAGTTGCCGGAATAGTAGTCGGCCCCGCCGGTGAGGGCATTGTTGACCAGATCGCGCGACTTCTTGCGGTCGGTGTAGTTGACGCCGAACTGCACGTTGTCCAGCCAGCCGAACTTGGTGTCCCAGGCGCCCTTGAACGACGCGCCGGTGATCTTGTCGTCGATATTGTCGCCGGCGAGCGAGAAGTAGTGGGTGTTGAAGTCGGCGTCGCTGAATTGGCCCTTGGCTAGGCCGCTGCTCAGCTCGCGGCCGTCGTCGAAGTTGACGGTGACGTTGGGCACGCGTTCGCCGGTCAGTTCGATATGGGCGCTGTTGGGCTGGTTCATGCGCAGGACGACGTAGCTGTCCTGGCCGCCCGAGTGACGTTTCGAGGTCGAGCGATAGACGTCGCCCGTGAGGGTCAGCCGGTCCGAGACCTTCCATTCGGCGTTGGCGCCGTAGAGCTGCGTCTCGACCACGCGGTAGGATGTCTGGTTCAGCAGCTCCGGATTGAGGCGCATTTCCGGATCGGGATTGGTCATGTCGAAGCTGGTGACGATGCCGTTCTTGATCACCATGTTGGACCAACGGCCCGGCGCGTAGAGCGGATAGAACGACTGCTGGTAGCCGACCTGCGGCGAGTCCAGCTTGGTGGTCAGTCCATCGACGACCAGCTTGAAGCTGTCGGACGGCCGCCATTCGAGCTTGCCGGTGAAGGCGTGGCGCTTCTTCTTCTCCAGGATGGAGCCGACGCGGAACTGGCCCGGACCGATCAGGCCGTATTCCTCGGGGTCCAGCACGCCGTTGTTGTTCGGGTCGATCGCGCCGCCCCAGGCGTTGCCGGACGTCCAGCTTTCGTCGTTGGGATCGGCGTTGCGCGTCCAGCCGCCGTCGTTGCCGGCCACGTCCGTGCGGTCGTCGCGCTTTTCCAGCACCACGCCCAGCAGCAGGCCCAGCGTGTCGTCGGCGAAGGTGTTGCTGTAGACCGCCGACAGCTTGCGGCCGTCCAGTTCGGACATCTGGTTGCGGTCGCCTTCGAGCCGCACGATGCCCTGCTGGCCGCGCCGATCGAAGGGGCTGGCCGAGCGCAGGTTGATCAGGCCGCCGATCGCGCCTTCGGTGTTGGCCGCCTCGGCGCCCTTGATCACGTCGGCGCCGCTGATGACGTCGGAAGGCAGCACGTCATAGGCGAAGTCGCGCCCCGCGCCGTCGGTGGCCAGGATGCGTCCGTTGAACGTGGACAGGGTATATTCCGGGCCAAGGCCGCGGACGCTGACCTTCTGGCCCTCGCCGCCGGCCGTGCGCGAGATCGACACCCCGGTGATGTGGCTAAGGGAGTCGGCGACGTTGTCGTCCGGGAACATGCCCAGTTCCAGGGCGCTGATCGAGTCCTGGACCGTGGTGGCGTCGCGCTTGAGCTTGACGGCTTTGGCCACGCTGGCGCGCACGCCGACGACGACGACCTCCTCGACCGTCCCGTCATCCGGGGCTTGGGCGGGAACCTGCGCGATGGCCGCGCCCGCGGTGAGCAGGGCGGCGATGCCTGCGCCGGCCATGACGGCTCCCCGGCGTGATGGACGACATGACATGGCCAGCCCCTTTTCCTCGCTTGATTGGGTGCAAATCCGAAGTTTCGGTTCGCACCCTATTTATAATGCAAAAGGTAACAAGCCTTTCGGTAGCCTGTCAAATCGCTACTTAACGAAAGATCATATCAAGGGCATGTTCGTTGTCGGAATGTCGAAATTTCCACCACGGAGCCGACTAACTCGTTGGCTAAAAGCCCGTATTCAGCGCTACATCCATCATTTCCGTTCGCCCTTTCGGTTGGATGATGGCGCGAGCATCAGTTGCGATCGGAGGCGCCGTCCGCCGAAATCGGAACCGCCAATGCCGACGCTCGCCCGCTGAGGCGCGCTGCATACAAGGCCGCGCCGATCGCCGGACTGAAGCGCGGGCTGATGAGGCGGTAGTCGGGCGAATAGAGCGACAGCTGCTGGCGGAAGGGCTGGAGGATGAGCTCGCCGCCTTGAAACACCCCGCCCGAATAGGACAGGTTCACCGGCTCGCCGGGCGGGTACCGAAGCCGCTGGCGGATCGCTTCCACGATCGCCGCCAGTTCGCGGCCGGCCTCCGTGAAGATGCGCCGCGCGGCCTCGTCGCCTTGCGCCGCCGCGCGGGCGACCAGACGCGAGAGGGCGGCGATGCGATCGCGCAGGGGCGCCGACCGGGCGTAGACATAGGCGCAGACGTCCAGGTCGTCCTTCAGCTCCAGCTCGCGCGTCAGCAGCTCGTGCAGCGGCCCGCGCGGCAGGCGACCATCGGCCATGCGCGAGAAGGCGTTCAGCCCTTGCACGGCGATCCAGTAGGCCGAGCCTTCGTCCGAGAAGATCTCGCCCCATCCGCCGCCGCGCGCCGAAAGGCCCTGGCGCTCGCCGTAGCCGATGGAGCCGGTGCCGGCGACAATGTTGATGCCGTCTTCGCCGCCGAGCGAGCCGGCCCAGCCGCAGATCATGTCGTTGCCGCAGGCGTAGCGGCGATGGCCGAGCACCGCCTCGGGGATCACGTCGAGAAAGGGCTGGACCTGGGAGTCCTCCCCGTGGGCGGGCAGCCCGAAAAAGGCGAACAGGACCTCGTCGGGCGCGGCGCCGGCCTTGTCGAGCACGGCGTGGACGCCCTCGTGCAGCAAGGCGTGCAGGGCCTCGAAACCGACCTGGATATGATAGCTGGACCCGCCTTCGTGGCGGGCCAGCTCGCGGCCGGCGGCGTCGGTCAGGACAAAGGCTGTCTTGGTGCCGCCGCCGTCCACGCCGAGAAAATAGCCTGCGGGCAGGTTCGCCTGGTCCATCGTCAGCTCAGCTCGTGGATGCGCACGCCCTGGACGACGCGATTGACCGTGCCCGAGGTGTTGGGCTTGTCCGGCGCCAGCCCCAGGCGCAGGGACTGGAAGAAGGCGAAGATCTGCGGCGCCACGATATAGGGAAACAGCAGTTCGGCGTCGTCGGCCGTCTCCAGTCCCTGCACGCTCAGTTCGTCGCTCCTGGCCAGGCCCACGCCGTCCTGCGCCGTGATGGCGATGACGCGCGCGGCGTCGCCGTCGCGTCGCAACTCGCCGAGAAGGTCCAGGTCGTAGCTGCGGGTGTAGGCGTTGTTCGAGAAGAAGACGACGATCAGGGTGCGGCTGTTGACGATGGTTTTCGGGCCATGCCGGAAGCCGAGCGGCGAATCGAACATCGTCACCAGGGCGCCGTTCGTCAGCTCCAGAAGCTTCAGCCCCGCCTCCCGCGCCAGCCCCTGGAAGATGTGGCTGCCGAGATAGACGACCCGCTCGTAGCCTTCGGCGGCCGCAGCTTGCATGACGCCGGCATAGTCGCCGATCATCTTCTCGGTGGCGCGCGCGATGGCGTCGACGCGGGCGTCCATGACCGTGACGCCGCTGAAGACCGCCAGGGCCGCGTAGGTCATGCACGAGAAGCTCGACGTCATTGCGAAGCTGCGGTCGTGCGTGGCTTCGGGCAGCTGGAGGGTCAGGCCGCGGGACCGCTGCGCATAGCCGGCCAGCGCGCCTTCGGCGTTGCAGGTGACGACGAGATGATGCACCTCCTTGACCAGGCGGTCGGCCAGCTCGACGGCCGCCTGGCTTTCGGGGCTGTTGCCCGAACGGCCGAACGAGACCAGCACGGTCGGCGTGTCGGCTTCGAAATAGAGCTGCGGGGCGCAGACCAGGTCCGTCGTCGGGATCGCCTCGACCCGGCGGCCCAGTCGCGCCGCCAGGACCGGCGCCAGGCATTGGCCGATGAAGGCCGAGGTCCCCGCGCCGGTCAGGATGACGCGCAGCGTCGGCAAGGCCAGGAGCGGCTGGAGAAAGGCCTCGATCTCGGCCCGGCGCGCCATCAGCAGCGCCTGGGTCTCGCGCAGCATGGCCGGCTGCTGGGTGATCTCGCGCGCGGTCCACAGGCCGCCTGCCTGGCTTAGGGCGGACTCCGTGAGGCCCAGATAGGTGACGTCAGGCATAGGCGGGCTCCGGCTCGGCGGTGCAGGCGGCGCGATAGGCGTCCAGCGTCGCGCCGATATGGGCGATCACCAGATTGGCCGGGCTGGGCGTCAGGCCGGCGTTGCGGATGGCCGCGTAGGCATCCGGCAGATATTGGCTGATCAGCGCCAGGGGCGGGCGGTTGTCGGTCAGGTTGGCGAACATCACCTCCTGGGCCGCGATGATCCGCGGATCGGGCCAGTAGTAGCGTATCCGGTCGGACAGACTGTACTGCAGGTCGAACTGCAGGTCCGCGCCGGTAGCGTGATAATATTTCGCCCAGTTGCGCGGGTCGGCCTTCATGCGCTCGACGGCGACCTGGCGGAAGCGCGAGGCCCGGTCCTCGCCGATCCATTCGCGCTCGATGGCGTCCAGCGCCCAGAAGGCCTCGCGCAGTGCGAAGGTGACGCCCGGCCCGACCTTGAGGATGGCGAAATGGTCCTCGACCAGGGCCTTGAGCGCCTTGGGCGTCTGGTAGTCGGTCGAATGGGCCTCGAAGACGATATGTGGCTGGCCCTCGATCGCGCGGCTCAGGGCGGCGGCCTTGGCGCGGTCATAATCGATGACCTTGTGGTGATCGAACTCGACACCCGGCTGCACCACCGCGGCGATGACGCGCGGCCAGGCGTGCGAGAGCCCTTCGGCCGCGAAGATGGCGCAGTGGGCGTCGATCGTCCCGAGCGCCGCCTGCGGCGTCGTCACCGCCAGTTCGGGCAGGTCCTCGGCCGCGCCCCCGGGGACGGGCACCTCGGTGCCGATGACATAGACGCATGGCTCGCCGCCGACGCGTCGTTGCGTGGCCTCGGCGACGCCGATCAGGCGCGCGGCGCGGCGGGCGACGGTGTCTTCCGGCAGAGGGGTCGGGTCGTCGGTGCACGACATCGAACAGTCGGCGTGAATCTTGCGGAAACCGGCGGCGACATATTGCTCGATCAGCACCTCCGCCTTGTCCATGGCCTCGTCGGCGCTAAGGCCGGTCCATGGGTTTGGCCCCAGATGGTCGCCGCCGAGCAGGATCCGTTCGCGCGGCAGGCCGACCTTGTCGGCGATGGCGTGGACGAAGTCGCGGAACAGGTCCGGCGTCATGCCGGTATAGCCGCCGTCCTGGTTGACCTGGTTGCAGGTGGCCTCGATCAGCACCACGCCGACGTCGGCCTCCAGCGCATGGACGAAAGTCGCCTCGATGACCAGCGGGTGGGCCGAGCAGACCGAATAGATGCCGCACGCCTGACCGGACTTATGCCGGGCGACCAGATCAAGCATCGCCTTCATGAAAAATCCTTTCGATGAACCCGCCCAACCTAGCGCAACCCAAAACGCAACGCAATGAAAGCAATGAAAACGAAACATTGATATTTCGCTTTAGTCCGCCTCGCGCGCGAAAAAAGGAGCGGCCGCTGCAGGCAGCGACCGCTTGGAGGGGGAGGTGAGGCGCGCCCTAGGAGAGGGCCAGCAGCGCCGAGGCCATGACGGCCAGAGCCAGGCCGATCATCTTGAGCTCGCCGGGCACGACCCCGGCGACGAGCAGCGAAATCACCGCGGTCACCAGAGGGCCGCCGGCGTTGGTGAGGGGGGCGACGACGATCGCCTTGCCATACCGGAAGGCGTAGACCAGGGCCAAGGCGCCGATGGCGTTGAGCACCTGGATGCCCGCCGCCAGCCACGGTCCGTCCCAGCCCCAGTTGATCGGCCTGGAAAAGTCGGTCATGGCCAGGGCCGCCGGCGCCATCAGCAGGCCGCTGAGCATCATGTAGAAGAAGATGCTCTCGGCGCTCATGCGCGTATTGGCCAGCTTCATGAAATAGGCCTGCACGCCCCAGCAGAGCATGATGACCAGGGCCAGCGGGAACCAGGTCGAGCCGTGCGCGAACGAAAAGCCCTGCGGCGAGAAGTCGAACAAGGGCAGGGCGGCCAGCGCCAGCACTACCCCGAGCGCCCCCAGCTTGGTCGTGCGCTCCTTCAACAGGACGAAGGACATCAGGATGGTGACCAGCGGCGACAACGAGATGATCGGGAAGATCAGATAGGCCGGCCCCGTGGAGACGGCGTAGAACAGGATCATCTGGCCGCCGGCCCCGGTCAGGCCGATCAGAAGGCCGTAGAAGATCGACCTCGGATCGCGGTCGAGCTTCCATCCTTCCCGCTGCATGACGATCCCGGCCGGCACGATCATGGTGATGGCCCAGACGCAATAGACCAGGGTTTCTGGAAAGCCGCGCTGGGCCGAAACGCCGGCGAACGCGCCCCACACGCCCCACAGGACGACGGTCAGGAACGCGAAGGACAGCCAGCGCCGGGGCGCGACGGCGGGCTCGGCGGCCACAGCGACGGGAGCGTCGGTCATGCGCGGCCGCCTTTCGCGGGAACGGCCTCGACCAGCAGGAATTTTTCGAACTTCGCTGGGATACGCGCCGTCTTGGCGGTCACGGTCCCCAGGTCCCGACCGTTGTAGTAGTCGGTCAGGCGGTAGGCGCCCTCGCCCAGGCCGCGCAGCTCGACCGGTCCGTCCCACTGCGGGTCGTAGAAGGCGTAATAGAGCCGGCCGTCCTTCTCGATCGCATGGGCCTCGGGCTTGTCGAAGCCGATGTCGTAGAGCTCGCCCCGGTACTGGCCCTTGGGCAGCATCTTGGCGCTGTAGAGGTCGGCCCACCTGCGCCACGCCGCCTCGCGTTCGGGCGTCAGGCGGAAATTGGCGTCCTTGCCTCGGCCCTCGTTGGGCCAGGTGAACTTGGTCGAGATCACCGCGCCGATGCCGACGCTGGAGGCGAAGTCGTCGCCGCCGTCGCTCAGCTCGACATGGTCGCCGGCATAGGCCGCGTCGCGACCCATCAGGGCCTTCAGCGACTTGCCCTTCAGGCGCACCTGCCAGGACGACAGAGGATCCGAAGCCGGAACCTGGTTGACATAGGGCAGGTTGTGGAACGCGTAGGACGTGCCGCAGGGGCAGAACTCGACGACGGCCTCGGGATTGGCCTCGCGCGCGGTGTCGTAGACCAGCTTCCAGAACTCCTGGAGCTTTTCGACCGACTCCTCGGGGCGCGCATGGTTGTGGGCCGGGTTGTGGCACGGGGCCACGCCGTTCATGTGCTGGCCATCCAGCTTGAGGCCTTCATAGCCCCATTCGCCGACGATCTTCCGCACCAGCTTGCGGGTATAGTCCCGGGTCGGCGGGTAGGCCGGGCAGAGATAGAAGGCGTTCCACCAGGTCACGTTCTGCACCGCGCCGTCAGCGTCCAGCAGCAGCATGTCGGTGTGGTCGTGCAGCAGGTCCGAGCCGGGATCGACGGCCAGGGGCGCCAGCCACAGCTTGGGCTTGAGGCCGGCGGCGCGGATCATCCTGACGAAGGCGACCATGTCCGCCTCGGTTCGGAACTTGCGCGGATCCAGCGCCCAATCGCCCTCGTTGGTCTGCCAGCCGTCGTCGAGGACGGCCCACTTGAACCCCATTTCCTTGACCTTGCCGAAGGTCCCTTCGACCTCGGCGACGGTGAAGTCGCGCTCATAGCCCCAGGCGCACCAGATCGGCTCGTAGGCGCCTTCCGGAGCCTTGGGCGCGGCCAGGCCGCGGTCGGCCATCACCCGGCGGTAGGTGTCGAGCGTGGCGTAGTAGTCGCGCTGATGTACGGCGACGAAGGCGTCCAGAGAGACCAGGGCGTCGCCGAGCTTCAGGGTCACAGCCCGCTCCTCCTCCAGCGCCACCGACGCCCCGGCCGGCGACGCGACGATCGGCAGCGAGACCAGCTTCGGCGTCCGCTCGACATGACCGACAGCGAGGCCGGCGTCCGGCCGCCAGACATCGGCGACCGGCGTGCCTGATCCGTAGTCGGAGGCGTTCATGCCCATGAAGTTGGCCTGCTCGAACCCGTCCTTCACCGGCTGCACCCAGTCGCGGCGGTCGGCGTGGGTGGAGCCCGACCAGGACCAGAAGCCCGCGCCCGACGACTTCAGGGTGTGTGCGCCGATCCGGTAGCGCTCGATGACGAGCGGTTCGCCGCCGGTGTGCCGCCAGCTGACCGTCATCAGCGGAAAGCCGGGATAGCGCTTGTAAAAGGTCAGGCTGACGGTCTTCTCCAGCCCCTCGGCCGAAACGCCGCGCACGAGGTGGCGCACGCCGGGGCCGTGGATGTCGCTGACGGGGACCTGGCGGTGTTCGGCGAACAGGAAGCGGTCGATCACCCGGCCGCCCTTGAGCGTCACCGTTTCGGAGGGCGCGAAATCGGTCAGGGGCGCGGCCTGGCCGGCCAGGCTCGAGACCAACCGGCTGTTCAGGGCGGCGTCGAACTCCAGCGTCAGGACCGAGTCGCCTGCCCGCGCCACCGCGGCCGCGGCCCAGGCCCGACGCGCGCCCAGCGCCCCCGTGGCCAGCACCGTCCCGCCGAAAAGGGCCAACAGGCCGCGCCTGTTCACAAGCGGTTTGGTGATCACGCGCAGCCTCTCCGTGCCTACAAAAACGATCTTGCATAGGCCGTTTTTAAAAGGCAAACAAAAAGGAGCATAACCGAAAGATTAAGTTTCGATTTCGTTGCTTGTGCCGCGCTTCAAGAGGGGAATGGCCATGAGACTCCACAGGCGCTTGCTGCTCACCCTGGCCGCGACCTTGGCGCTGCTAGCATGCGCGCCGCTTTCGGCCGAGGCCGCCCCGAACGCCGGGCCCTACAGCGTCGCGGATTTCGCCCGGGTGCGGAAGTTCGACGCCCACGTCCACGTCAACGTCAAGGATCCGGCCTTCCTCGACCAGGCGGCGGCCGACAATTTCGAGGTCCTGTCGATCAATGTCGACTATCCGGCCTTCCCGTCTATCGCCCTCCAGGCCGACGCGGCCCGCTATTTCTCCAAGGTCGATCCGAGGCGCTTCCACTATGCCGCCACCTTCTCGATGAAGGGCTTTGGGAGCGACGGCTGGGCGGACAGGACCAACGCCTATCTCGACTCCGAATTCGAACGAGGGGCCCTGGCGGTCAAGGTCTGGAAGAACGTCGGCATGGTCGAGCGCGACGCGGCCGGCCAGCTCATCTTCATCGACGACAAGGGCTTCGACCCAGTCTTCGATCACCTGGCGGCGAAGGGCGTTCCGCTGATCGCGCACCAGGGCGAGCCGCGCAACTGCTGGCTGCCGATCGAACAGATGACCACCAAGAACGACAGGACCTATTTCAGCGAGCACCCGGAATATCACATGTATCTCCATCCGGAGATGCCGCGCTACGAAACCCTGATGGCCCGGCGCGACGCCATGGTGGCCCGCCATCCGAAGCTTGCCTTCGTCGGCGCGCACATGGCCAGCCTGGAATGGAGCACCGATGAAGCGGCCAATTTCCTGGACGCTCATCCGAACGCGGTGATCGAGCTGGCTGCCCGCATGGCTCAGGTCCAGTACCAGTCGGTGCGCGACTACGCGAAAGTGCGCGCCTTTTTCATCCGGTATCAGAACCGCATCCTCTATGGCACCGACCTGACGCTGAACCCCGGCGACGACGCCCAAGGATTCAAGAAGGTCGCCCACGATTACTGGATGTCGGACTGGACCTATCTGGCGACCGGGGAAACCCAGCGTATCGACGACATCGACGCCGATGCGCGGGGCCTGGCCCTGCCAAGGTCGGTGATCGACAAGATCTACTTCACCAACGCCAGGCGCGAATTCCTCGCCAAGCGCGAACGCTGATCGAGAGGGGCTCCATGACCCTCCGTTTCCCTGCTGGCCTCCGCCCTCGCCGGCCTCGTGGCCCTCTCCACGCCGGCTCTGGCCCAGGTCGCCCCAGGAGCCGACCCGCTGGCGGCGACGGGCCGATGGTCCATCCCCGAGCGCGCGCAGGCCCGCACCCCGCCCATGGGCCGACGTCCGGTCGTGGGGCAAGGACCTCGGTCGCCTGTGGCGCCAGGGTCGTGTAAGGTCCGCTACGGTCATTCCTCAGTCACACCAGGAAAGCGCCGGTTCATGATCACCGTTTGGGGCGGACAGACCTCGCGATCGATCCGGGTCGTCTGGGTGCTGGAGGAGATGGGCCTTCCCTACCGCGTGCGGCAGGTGGACATGCTGGCCGCCGAGCAGGACCCCGAGTTCCTGGCGGTCAACCCCGCCGACTACATCCCGGCGATCCAGGACGGCGACGTCGTCATGGTCGAGTCGATCGCGATCATGGAGTACCTGATGGCCCGCTACGGGCCGACGCCGCTGGCGCCCGCGCCGCACGATCCGACCTTCCCCGCCTACCAGCAGTTTCTGCACCTTGGCGAAGCCGGCCTCGCGACCCTGATGATGCCCGTCGTCGTCAGCCGCTTCATCGCGCCCGAGGCCGAGCGGGAGAACTGGGGCGCGACCTGGTGTCTGCGGTCGTTCCAGAAGCGGCTGAAGCTGGTCGGCCAACGGCTTGCCAGCTCGCCCTATCTCGCGGGCGAGGTTTTCACGGCCGCCGACATCTCTGTGACCTACGCCCTGAACCTGGGCCAACGGAACTGCGGCGTCACCCTCGGCGACGCCGAACAGGCCTATCTCGCCCGCACCACGGGCCGCGACGCCTACAAGCGCGCCATGGAGCGTTCGCACGAAGGCGTGAACGCCTAAACCCGGTCGATGACTGAACATCCAGAATCTGGAGCAGCGAAAGAGCTGTTCACGCGGGGCGAGGAGCGACGAAAGCGTAGTAGTATGGGCGAGGGGAGTGGCCAATTCGCACGAGGCGAACATGGCTCGCCGCTTCAACAGCGCGCGATAGTGGTTGCGCCTAACCCGCGAACGTCGCGTTTCTGGAGTTGGGCCAACGACGGCGTCTGGCGCAGCTCTGAGCGTCATCTGAGGGGCGTGCCGGGCAAGGATCGAGCTTCAAGGGTAAGTCAGGCTGCGACAATCTACCTCACGACCGAACAAGGGTCGGTAAAGCCAGGCAGGGAACACTGCGCGCCCAGAGAGGACAAACCTTGGATCAGGATCAAGCCATCAAAGAGGGCCAGCGGATCGCGATTCTGCAGTCCCTCGGGCTCATCGCCTCCGAGTGCGAACCGGCGTTCGACCTGATCGCCGAAGCGGCGCGCAGCGCGGCCGCGTCCGATGGCGGCTTCGTTATCTTCGCGGACGCCGCGCAGATCTGGTTCAAGGCGGCCGCCGGCCTGGGGCCGCGCCGGACCGCCCGCGCCGGATCCTTCTGCGACCGGATCGTGAGGACGGGGCGCCGACTCGTCGTCGAGGATGTCGCCCAGGATCCCGCCTTCGCCCATATCGGCTCTGTCGGCGCCTATGCCGGCGCCCCGGTGATCGTACAGGACCACGTCGTCGGCGCCGTCTGCGTCACCAGCCGTGATCCCCGCACCTTCACCGAGGCGCAGCTCGCCCAGCTTGAGATCCTGGCGCGGATCATCGGCGAGCGCCTGGAAACGCGGCGTGAGAAGCTCTTCCTTTCGCAACTCTTCGCCGGAACCTCCGACGCGGTGCTGATCGTCGACGAGCAGCAGATCATCATGCACTGGAACGCCGCCGCCGAGGCGATGTTCGGCTACGGCCCTCGCGAGGCTCTAGGCCAGCCGCTGCGCATGATCATCCCACCGCACCTGCGCGCCGGCCATGATCGCGGCTTCGCCAGGCTGTGCAACGGCGGACGGCCGACGATGGCCGGCGCGGTCGAGGTTCCCGCCCTGCGCCGGGACGGATCGGAGTTCCCGGCCAGCCTGTCGTTGTCCACATGGCGCGACAACGAACGGACCATCATCGGGGCGATCATTCGCGACATCACCGATCGGGAAGCCTTGAGCCAGGTTCGCGTGGCCAGCGAGGCCAAGACGCGGTTCCTGGCCAATATGAGCCATGAGATCCGGACGCCGCTCAACGGCATATTGGGTCTCGGCGATGTGCTGTCGCGCACCGCGCTGGCGCCCGACCAGGCCGAACTGCTCAAAGCCATGACCGGAGCGGCGCGAACGCTGGAGGCCTTGCTCAGCGACGTCCTGGACCTGGCGCGCTTGGAGGAGGGCGCGCTGCACATCGCCCAGGAACCCTTCGAGTTGCTGGGCCTGGCGCGTGAAGTCGGCGAACTGCATCGGCCTGTAGCCGAGGCCAAGGGCTTGAGCTACGGGGTCGGCGCACCTGTGGGCGAACACTGGGTCGTCGGCGATCCTGTCCGGCTGCGGCAAGTGCTTGGCAATCTGCTCAGCAACGCGGTGAAGTTCACGCACGCTGGCGCCGTGCAGTTCGATCTGGAATCTTCCGAGCAGGGCTGGAGCTTTTCGATTTCCGACACCGGCATCGGCTTTGACGAGGTCGCCAAGGTGCGCATCTTCGATCGGTTCGCCCAGGCCGACGACTCGATCACGCGCCGCTACGGCGGGTCGGGCCTGGGGTTGTCGATCTGCGTCGACCTGGTCAGGGCCATGGGCGGCGACTTGACCGCCGCGTCCACGCCAGGCGAAGGATCCACGTTCGGCTTTCAACTGCCCCTCGCGGCCGCCTATTCCACCGCCGAAACGTCCGAGCCGCCGGCGCGGCACGACCGCGTCCTGCGGGTGCTGTTGGCGGAGGATCACCCGGTCAACCGCAAGGTCGTCGAACTGATCCTCGGCGAGGTCGGCGCCGAGGTCGTGTCGGTCTGCGACGGCCGACAGGCGGTCGACGCCTTCGCAGCCGAGCGGTTCGATCTTGTCTTGATGGACATGCAGATGCCCGTCATGGACGGCCTGAGCGCCACGCGGGAGATCCGAGCCCGTCAGGGACGCCTGGCCCAGCGCCCCTGTCCGATCATCATGCTCACCGCCAATGTGCTGCCCGAACACCTGCGGGCCAGCTTCGAAGCCGGCGCCGACCGTCACCTCGGAAAGCCCATCGAAGCGGATCGCTTGCTGATGGCGGTCGACGAGGTGCTCGGCGCGGCGGTGGGGTAGCCGCGCTTAATGGCGCCTGTTGGCTCGCCTCGATCCCGCGAAGAAGGAATGAAAGTCGTCATTCCAGAGCGGCCCGAGAGTCCGCTATTGCCGCATTTCGTTCATAAATGATGGTTTTCGAGCCTTCGAATGGAATGAGCGCCACCGGATGATAGGCGCGGCGAAGCTCTGCATGGACCACGGCGACCACACATAATGTCGGTGCGCCATGGGGCTGACCCACTAAGCTAGAATCTTGAGCGTCGCCGTCCGGGAGGCACAGCGACCAACCGCCGCTTCTCCAGCCCGGTGAGCTGCGCAGTACACCCATCTGCGACCGCGTCGCATTATTGACGGTCTTAAGTTGCAATTGGGTACGTCTTAAGTTGCAACGACACAAAATATGGGGCCAACTTAACGCTGGCCGGCTAAGGCGTTGAAATCCCTCAGTTGGGCATTTTTGCCAACTTGGCGGTCCCAACTTAAGACTGACCCTGGAGCGCGCAATCCAACTTAAGGCCGTCCGCGGATCTTGGCGCGGTGACCTCAATGCAGCGAAAATATCAGTGATTACAGGTACTTGTTGCTTACATACGTCTACGTAACGCCGACGTCGTGTAATCGTCTACGCGCCGTCGGCGTTACGTAGACGCCACGTCGTCAAAACGGCGACGCTACATCCGGCCATGGCGGCGAACGGTGCCATCAATGCATCATCAGCGCGACACCGCCGCGTGAGTGGACCGTCGGCGCCCCGGTCCTGGCGATGACAGATGATGCGGCCAAGTGCGGCCGGAAACCCCCGAGCCAAGTTTCGATCAACCCGGCTCTAAATCAGTCTGGCCGACAGCCGCACGAGCCCGCACCAGCATTTGCTCTAGGAACGATCGAGCCGCATCGTCCGCGAGGCCAAGGCCCGCATCACAGTCGCGATCGGCCTGGTCCAGAATAGCAGCGATTTCTCGATCCTCGGCCGAAACCGCACGCTCGTGCGCCCGACCAGACGATTCTAGCTTCATCAGATGAGCGTGGCGTTTGGGCACTAACGATCCTCACACTCAAAGGATAACGCGTTCGGGCACGGTTCAAAACGGGAGAACGGAGGGAGGCCTTGTTGGGCGGCGGCGCCGTCCGCCCTGATCACCCGTCCCCGGCGCTGGTCTATGGCGTTGACTGCGCGCACCAGGGCCGGCCGCAGGCTCATGATGCTGGAGACTGGCACGAGATCATGCCATCTGCGCATCATCAGCGTGACACCGACGCCGCGTGGTGAAAACGTCGGCAGCCCGGTCCTGGCGATAACCGACAACGCAGCGGAGGAGGGCCGGAAGGATTGACCA
This sequence comes from Caulobacter sp. LARHSG274, assembly GCF_052871235.1. Classification (NCBI taxonomy): domain Bacteria; kingdom Pseudomonadati; phylum Pseudomonadota; class Alphaproteobacteria; order Caulobacterales; family Caulobacteraceae; genus Caulobacter; species Caulobacter sp. LARHSG274. The sequence continues at coordinate 73,080 of NZ_JBIXJO010000004.1, forward strand.
CCATGCGCGTCATCTCAAACCCGTCGTCGCATAAGCTGCTTTCGGAAGAACTGGCGCTGAAGCCCGGGGAGAAGCTGTCGGGGAGCGCGCTCACCAGCACCTTGAGCCACATTGCGGCTCGGTCGGCCGACATTCTTGGATCACAGGAGCATGCGTTGGCCTGGCTCCAGCACCATCCAGTGCCCCTCCTGGGCGGGCAGACGTCCGCGAAGCTACTGGCTGACGGGTGGGGCGCGGCCGTCTTGGGTTATATCGATGAAATGCGGTACGGCAGTCGGGGGTGATCCACACCATGATGCGCCGCCACGGTCAGTCGCTCAGGTCGCCGAGCTCACCACGGCGGTGCGCCAAGGCCTTCGGCGAGATGGCCTCGGGCGCGAACCCGTGAAGGCCGAGCCCGCGCCAAGGCCCCGAGGCGTCCATCACCTGGCGCGCATCCTCGGAGTCAGCAAGGCCACGATCGGGCGAATTCCAGCCTCGGGGACCTGATCGGGTGTCGAGCAGAGAGCAAGAAATTCGGCGCCTTCGGGAACGCCTCTGTCAGCTGGAGCGGGAACGCGCGGCGATCGAAGACGAACTTGCCGAGATTATCGCGGCCGGCCCACCCGCGACATTGGATGTGGGACCAACGCCGCCGCCGACGGCCAAGGAGCAACCCTTCGACAACCGGGCCAAGGTCGAGCTATTTCGCAACCTGTTTCGAGGACGAAGCGATGTATTCCCGCTGCGCTGGGAAAACCTCAAGACCGGAAAGAGCGGCTACGCGCCGGCCTGCGCCAATGAATGGAAGCGGGGCCTGTGCGAGAAACCGCGGATCAAGTGCTCCGCATGTCCCAACCAGGCTTTCATCGCAGCGACCGATCAAGTGGTCGCCCACCATCTGAGGGGGCAAGGCCCCAGCGGCGCCACGTTCGTCGCCGGCGTCTACCCGGTTCTACCGGACGACACCTGTTGGTTCTTGGCGGCCGACTTCGATGAGGCGGAATGGCGACGGGACGTGAAAGCCTTCGCCGAAACCTGCCGCGCCTGGGACGTGCCTGTCGCCATTGAACGATCACGCTCCGGCAACGGCGCCCATGCGTGGATCTTCTTCGGCGAACCGGTTTCGGCCTCGCTGGCCCGACGCTTGGGATCGGCCTTGATCACCGAGACCTTGGACCGGGCGCCCGACATTGGGTTCGCGTCCTATGATCGCTTGTTTCCTAGCCAGGATACCGTCCCGAGCGGCGGCTTCGGTAACCTCATTGCCCTGCCGTTGCAGGGCTTGGCGCGCCAAGCCGGCAACAGCGTGTTCCTGGACGATGACCTTGAGCCCTACGACGACCAATGGACGTACCTGGCTGGTGTCCGGCGTCTCAAACGCGACACCCTGGAGGCCCTGGTTGACGCCGCCAGCGCAACCGGTCGGATTCTTGGGGTCAGGATCCCTGTCGATGACGATGATGAGGAGCCGTGGCTGGCCCCGCCCTCGCGCCGGCGAGCGCCGCCGGCGATTGCCGGGACCCTGCCGAGCAATCTCACGATGGTCGTCGCGGACCAGCTCTATATTCCGCGCGGGGATCTGCCGTCAGGTCTGGTCGCGCGCCTGATACGGCTTGCGGCGTTTCAAAATCCTGAGTTCTACGCCGCCCAGGCGATGCGGCTTGCGACCCATGACAAGCCGCGGATCGTATCTTGCGCCGAGTTGACGGCGAACCACATCGGCCTGCCGCGGGGCTGCTTCGACGTGGCAATGGACCTGTTTGCGTCGCTGGGCGTCACCGTCGAAATCGAGGATCGGCGCCATCGCGGCACGGCGATCGACATTTCATTCAAGGGCGTGTTGCGGCCGGACCAGGAGGTGGCGGTCGATGCGCTGCTGCCGCACGACATCGGCGTGCTCGCCGCGACGACGGCGTTCGGGAAGACCGTGGTGGCGGCACGGATGATCGCGGAGCGCGGGGTCAACGTGCTCGTTCTGGTCCATCGCCGCCAACTGATGGACCAGTGGGTGGAGCGCCTCGGCGCCTTCTTAAACGCAGCGCCGGGCATGATTGGGAAAATCGGCGGCGGCAAACGCAAACCGTCCGGCTTGATCGACATCGCCCTTATCCAGAGCCTGACCAGGAAAGGCGAGGTGGACGATATCGTGGGCGATTATGGGCATCTCATCGTCGATGAATGTCACCATCTTTCGGCCGTGAGCTTCGAGCTGGTCGCCAGACGGACAAAGGCCCGCTACGTCCTTGGCCTATCGGCGACGGTGACCCGGAAAGACGGCCACCACCCGATCATCTTCATGCAATGCGGGCCGGTTCGAAAACGTGTCGATGCGCGCACGGAGGCGGCGCGGAGGCCGTTCGATCACCGTGTCCGCATTCGGCAGACGGCGTTTTGTCTGCCAGACAGCGCGGCGACGGTTCCGATCCAGGACATCTATCGGGAGCTCGCCGGCGATGAAGCGCGTAACGACCTGATCTTCAACGACGTGCTGGCCGCGCTCGAGGCTAGGCGCTCGCCGGTCGTCATCACCGAGCGGACGGATCACCTGGAAGCCTTGGCCAATCGGCTTTCGCGCTTCGCCAAGAATGTCGTTGTCCTGCGTGGGGGCCAGAGCGAGCGAAAACGGCGAGAGGCGATGGAGCGCCTCGCGGCAATTCCAGAGCAGGATGAGCGGGTGATCGTGGCGACCGGTCGCTACCTTGGAGAGGGCTTTGACGACCAGCGCCTGGACACGCTGTTCCTCACCATGCCGATCGCCTGGCGGGGAACGCTGGCGCAGTATGCCGGTCGTCTTCACCGGCTTCATGACCCCAAGCGGGAAGTGGTCATCTATGACTACGTTGATCGCGACGTCCCGGTGCTCGCCCGCATGGCGGCCAAACGGGCGGCAGGCTATTCGGCGATCGGCTATACGGTCGCCCAGGGGGCGGGTTTGTTCGACGGATGAACGCCGAACATCACTGGTATTCATGACAATCGGCCTCAAACCCTTTCTGGGCTTGGGTTTGAGCACTCTGGCCGCGACTTTCGCGGGCGCTTGTCGCCTCCGGCTGTAGCCCCAACGCCAGCCGTCGCGCCGCAAAAACGCCGGCCTGCAAGGCCTTGTCGCGGTTTTGCCGGAGCCCCGCGATGTCGCCCCAGCCTGTCACCGCGATCGCCAAGCAGCCCGCCCGTCGTCGTCCGCCGGGGCTGGTGCTGCGCGGCAACCTCTACAGCCTGCGCCTGAAGGTCCCCAAGGCGCTGCAGGCCCAGGTCGGGCGCACCCATGTCTGCCGGGCCCTGGGCACCGGCCGGCTCAACGAGGCGGTACGGCGAGCCCGCGTGGTGGCCGGGGAGATCGAGGCGTCCTGGTCGGCGGCGGACGCGCCGCTGCCACAACATCTCCCGCAGGTCGCGCCTGTCGCGCCCGCAATACATGTATTAACCGCCGCACCCGCAAGACCTGCGGCGCCCAGCCTCGCGGGCCCCACCCTTCAGCTGGCGCTGGAGGGCTACCTGGCCGATCCGGGGCGACGCCGCCACGCCAAGGCGACCAGCGTCTATCGCCACATCGTCGGCGTGGTTGGATCCTTGCTCACCCCCGACACGCCGGACGCCACGCCGCTGGCCAACCTGACCCGCGCCGATGGGCGGCGGCTGATCGAGAGCTTGCGCGCCCTGCCGGCCAACTATCAGCGCCGGTTCCCGGGGATGAGCCAGAGCGCGGTCCTGACCCTGGCCGCCTCCCGGCCCAACCTGCGGCGGATCTCCGACGTCACCATCAACGGCTACCTGGTGCGGCTGACCGCGGTGCTCAGCTGGGCGGCCCGTGAGGGGTGGCTGGTCAAGAACCCCTGGGACGGCCTGAAGATCGCCCTGGCCACCGCCGGCGCACGGCAACGCGAGCCATTCTCCATCGACCAGCTCAACACCCTGCTGGCCGCGCCGCTCTACACCGGCTGCATCAACGACGGGCAAGGGGTCAGCAAGCCAGGCCCGGCCTATCCGCGACGGGCGCGGTTCTGGGTGGCGCTGATCGGGCTCTATTCCGGCCTGCGGCTCAACGAGATCGGCCAGCTCGACCTGGCCGACGTTGCCCAAGTCGACGGCGTCGAGTGCTTCCACGTTCGCCGGCGCTCGCAACTGGGCCCCGACAAGCGGGTCAAGAGCCCCAGCAGCCAGCGGCTCGTGCCCGTGCATCCGATGCTGATCAAGCTGGGCTTTGACTTCTATCTGGCGGAGCGCCGCGCTTCGGGCGAGGCGGGTAAGCTCTTTCCCGAGCTGCGGCCTTGCGTGGTATCGGGCTATTTCTCAGACCCGATTTCGCGCTGGTTCACGCACCTGCTGGACACCTGCGGGGCCGGCGACGGCCCCGCGCGCGGCTTCCACTCGCTAAGGCACAATTTCCGCGACGCCTTGCGGGCGGGCGGCGTCGACCTGCCGGTCGCCCTGGCGCTGGGCGGCTGGCGGGTCGAGGCCCGGCGGCTGGGCGGGGCCGTCGCCGAGGCCTATGGCTCTGGGTTCAGCGTCGCGACGCTGGCGGCCGCAATCGGCAAGGTGCGCTACCCGGGACTAATCCTCGTGCATCTGCAGCCCAGTCTTGGCCATGACCGACGCACGGGCGGCCAGCGTCCGCCTGACCAGGTCAGGCGCTAGCCCGCATCGGCGCAGTCCGGACTGTCGATAGCCCACCGCAGGACAAGAGCCGCCGATCCTGGCGGTGGCAGATCCAAGGCGGCCTCAATACGGTCTCGCGGCCAAAAGCCGCCCGATCGATAGGGCCGCGCCACGCCCGCCTGCGCGGCCAACCCGGCCACCTGGATCGACTCGACGCCCGCGCGGACGCCGACTTCCTTGGTGCTGACGAACAGACGACTGCAGCGGCGAACGCTTTGGGCGGTCACGCCCACGCCGCCGCGTTGCAACTGCCCATGGGCAATCAGGCAACTGGTGTCCTTGGGCAGCATGTTTAGATATTCCTCTGCGTCGATGAGGGAGATCGACTCCGCCTCGATTTCTCGCCGACACGCCCAGGCATTCTTGCCGCGCACGACCCGCCGCGCCCAGTCTAGGCTGACGTTCAAGGTCGCCTTACTCATCTCGCGCGTTTCGGGGGCGCCCAATTGCCCGGCGTCGGCGGATTCGAGGATAGCTCGGACCCAGGGCTTGGCGCCGACTCCCAGGGCTGGAAAGAGATCGCGCAATCGTATGCGCCCCGGATCTGCCGGGTCGTGGCGCTGCACCTTGCGCTTGAGGGCCCCAAGTTCGTCGATCGCCGAGAGGTGAAACTGCATTTCCTTGTAGAGAAGCCGAGTTGGTTCGTTGTCGACTGTCCGCAAGTGGCCCGCGCGTCCCAGGCCAACGAGGAGCTTCACAGCCACGTTTGTCCTCACGCCCAGGTTCGTAAGCGATATCCGATCCGACAGTTGTGCTTGCAACCGGGCCACTACATCGCTGGCAAGACGGTCGTGTTGACGCTCGCCGCCGCCCAGCGCGTAGCAACTGGGCAAGATGCCAAGATCGACCAGCTGGCGCGCCTGAGCGGTCCCGATGCGAAGCCGGCGGGCTGCAAGGCCGAGGTGGAGCACCTCACCCTCGACGGTCGGCGTAAAGCCGGGCTGCAGCATCGCCAAAAGGGCGCTAGCCGCTTTGCCTGACTCGCCACGCCGGTTGGCCTGAGGCTTCAGCTGCGCGCGCAAATCTGATCGCCTGGCGCGGGCCGCGCTGGAGGGCTCAGCGAGTGCGGCAATCCGTTCATCCAGGTTCAAGAGGACGTCGAGTCCAACCCACATGACGATCGGGTATTGTAGTCGGCGACACGCGCAATATACGAGTCGATCGCGCGAAGCTGGGGGTCGGTTCCGAGGAAGGGCCGCTTGGGCGTGCGCAGCATCTCCTCGTAGAAGAGGTTAAGCATGATTGCCATCCGCCACATCGTGATGCACAACGGCCGAGAGTGCGGAAAAATCATCTACGACTCGAAGAACCACAACGCTTGGCGCAATGAGTTCGTCACTAAGTTGAAGGCGGATCAAGAACTCAAAGGCGATGCCGATATCCTTAAAAAGATCGAAGAGGCAGAAGCGCTTTTACGATCTTTGCGTGGCGCACTATCGAGTTGATCGTCAGGCCGGCCTCAGCCTGCCGAGCATCGCGCCGGGTAAAGGGCACGTCGAGCCGGACCTGGAGACAACCGCATCCGCGCGCCAGGGCGGACTTTTCCAACTTCGGCGCTGAATCAGATTTGACGGAAGCGAGCCAAGGAGGCGACCGCGCTGCTACGACGTCCCATCCTCAGCATTTCTGAGAATCGCTCGCATTTTCGCGCGCCTTAAGTTGGAACGCGGCACGTTCTAAGTTGGCCCGACACAAAAATGGCGGCCCGGAAGGGACTCGAACCCCTGACCTTCGCTTTAGGAAAGCGCTGCTCTATCCTGCTGAGCTACCGGGCCGCTTGGCGCGTGCGTTGGGTCAATAGCGCAAGTTCCAGGGTATGCGAACCCCGGCGGTGAAAAGCGTCGCAAGGCGAGCGCCGTCATGCTTGCCGGCCGTGTTCCGGACCGGATCGAACACCGCCGTTGCTTCGTCCAGACGCCTCGACCGGCGATGGCGCGCCGCGAGCGGGATCCAGGTCCGCGGCGGATCGTCACGGGCGAGGGCGCGCTGTCCCATCCCGCTGTGCGTTGAAGTTGTTAGGATTCTTGCCGGGGATCTGACCATTCCTCGCCAAGACAACCGAGAGTCTGCCTTGGCGCCTGCCGACTCCACCTTGCCGCGACACGAGGTGCTGCTAGGGTTTTGGCCCAAGAGCGCTCACTAGGAACGCCTATCGTGTTGAACGTCGCGAACCTCGACCCTTCGGTCCGTGCGGATCACGCCGCCCTGATCACCCTGGTCGAGACGATCGAGGCGCTGTCGGCCACCCGCACCATCGAGGACGTCGCCGCCGTGGTCCGCACCGCCGCCCGCCGGATCTCCGGCGCCGACGGTGTCTGTTTCGTGCTGCGTGACGGCGAGCAGTGCTGGTATCTCGACGAGGACGCCATCGGTCCGCTGTGGAAGGGCAGGCGCTTTCCGCTGACCGCCTGCATCTCCGGCTGGGCCATGCTCAACGGCCAGACGGCGGTCATTCCCGACATCTATGCCGACCCGCGCATTCCGCACGACGCCTACCGCCCGACCTTCGTCAAGAGCCTGGTGATGACTCCGGTGCGGCCGCGTGACCCGATCGCCGCCATCGGCGCCTATTGGGCGGCGAGGCGGAAACCGACGCCGGACGTGATCATCCGGCTGGAGGTGATCGCCCGGGCCACCGCCGCGGCGATCGAGAACGCCCATCTCTACACCTCGCTCAACGAGGTGCTGGAACGCCGCGACTTCCTGCTGCGCGAGCTGGACCATCGGGTCAAGAACACCCTGGCCTCGGTGCAGTCGATCGCCCGCCAGACCCTGCGCAACGCCGCCTCGCCGGCCGACTTCGCCGAATCGTTCGAATCCCGGCTGATGAGCCTGTCGCGGGCCCACGAGCTGCTGACCCGCCGGGGCTGGGCCCGCACCAGCCTGCGCGAGGTGCTGGAGGCGGCTCTGCAGCCGTTCGGCGGCCTGGCCGATCCGCGCTTCGCCGTCCGCGGGCCGGTGATCACGCTCAGCGCCGAGACCGCCCTGGCCCTGCACATGACCCTGCACGAACTGATGGTCAACGCCGCCAAGCACGGGGCCCTGACCGCCGCCAGCGGCCAGGTCACCGTCGCCTGGCGGATCGAGCCGGTCGACGGCCAGCCGTCCCTGGTGCTGGAATGGGTCGAGCGAGGCGGGCCGCCGGTGTTCGCGCCCACGCGCGAAGGGTTCGGAACGCGGCTGCTGCGGCGCGGCCTGGCCCGCGACCTGGGCGGCGACGCGGCCATGGTCTTCCAGCCCGCCGGCCTCAGCTACACCCTGCGCGCGCCGCTCTCCGAGCGAGTCGACCGGGCGGAGGTGGCGTGATGGCCGGTCCGCGAATCATGATCGTCGAGGACGAGGCCCTGGTGGCGATGATGGTCGAGGACCTGCTCACCGATTTCGGCTGCCGGATCTCCGGATCGTTCGGGGCGGTCGACGACGCCCTGACCTGGCTGACCGAGCTGTCGGCCCCGCTGGACGGGGCGATTCTCGACGTCAATGTCGGCGGCACCATGGTGTTCCCGGTCGCCGAGCGCCTGCGGGCCGCAGGCGTGCCCTTCGTCTTCGCCACCGGCTACGGGGCGCTGCCTCGCGCGGGCTTCGAGGAGGTCACCGTGCTCAGCAAGCCGATCAATCCAGGGCACCTGCGCGATGCGGTGGACGGGTTCGGCAACGCGGCCTGAGGTCCGGCGAGGCGGCCAAGGCGGCGGAAAAATGAAAACGCCCCCGGACGCAGGTCCGAGGGCGCTTCGTCTCAGGATCGGATCAGAAGCCTCAGGCGGCGTTCTTGACCAGCGACTTGGTCAGGATGCCGATGGCGGCTTCGCGGTCGATGCGCTCGATGGCGGCCACTTCACGGGCCATGCGGTCCAGGGCCGATTCGTACAGCTGGCGCTCCGAATAGGACTGTTCCGGCTGGTTCTCGGCGCGGTGCAGGTCGCGGACCACTTCGGCGATCGAGATCAGGTCGCCCGAATTGATCTTGGCTTCGTATTCCTGGGCGCGGCGCGACCACATGGTGCGCTTGACGCGGGCGCGGCCCTTCAGGGTGGTCAGGGCCTGGCTCACCACATTGCCTTCGGCCAGCGGACGCAGGCCCGCGGTCTTGGCCTTCTTGGTCGGGACGCGCAGGGTCATCTTTTCGTGGTCGAAGGTGATGATGTAGACCTCGAGCGACATCCCGGCGACTTCCTGGGTCTCGACGCCCTGGATGTTGCCCACGCCGTGCGCGGGATAAACAACGTGATCGCCGACCGAGAATTCCAGACCGCTCTTGCTCATTCGTTCGTCCTCATTAAGTTCGGGCCAAAGGCCCAAAACACCTTCCACTCAGGGCTTCCAAGGGTGTCCAACGGCGACAGGGACCCGACCGCGAAATATCTGCGGGGCCAAGACCGGCTGGGATTTGGAAATCGTTTAAGTCACCCTTCGCCTTCGATCGGGCGCGCCGGTTTCCCGGCTGACATCGTCCACATGACGGGCAGGCGCGAGTGATCGCGACCGTTACGTCGGAAGCGACAATATCATAAAATTCAGCTTGATGAAAGGGTTGCGACCTGTTTAGCCGTCAGGAACCGCCCGGTCAGGAACCTTTGCCGGGCTTTTCGCTGAAATATTTCTCGAATTTGCCGGTTTCACGCTCGAACGCCTCGCGGTCCGCGGGGGGCTCGCCCTTAACCGTGATGTTCGGCCAGATCTTGGCGTATTCGGAATTGATCCGCAGCCACTTGCCGTCCGGCTCGTCCTCGGTGTCGGGCTTGATGGCGTCGATCGGGCACTCCGGCTCGCAGACGCCGCAGTCGATGCATTCGTCCGGATTGATGGCCAGGAAGTTCTCGCCTTCATAGAAGCAGTCGACCGGGCACACCTCGACGCAGTCCATGAACTTACATTTGATGCAGGCGTCGGTAACGATGTAGGTCATCGAGAGCTCGAAGTTTCAGTCAGAGACGCGGGTGTGGGCGCGCGGAGGCCGCGTTTTCGAAGCCGAAGGCCCGCTTGTCAATGCGGCTTGACCGCCGAAGGGGTCAGGAATTCTCACATCGACCCCAGCCCGCCGCCCAGCCTGCGCCGTGCGGTTGCAGCGGATTCTCGGATATCGGCGTTACGTTACCAATTCTTATCGAAGCTGGGTCACAACCAAGCCGAGGAAAACAAACGAGAAGTCGGGGTCCCGGCAGATGACGAGAACGGCCGTGCGCACCGAGGTTGAGATCCGCGACGAGGCCGTGTCCCGGCTGGAGGCGTTCGAGACCTTCGTCCGCCACGCGCCGTTCGCCGCCGCCCTGGTCGATGCGACCTTCCGGCTCAGCGCGGCCAGCCCGGACTGGATCGCCAACGGCCTGGCGCCGGACATCGAGCTCGGCGACGACTTTCGCCGGGCCCTGCCCAACGCCGAGGACCTGGCCGGCCTGCAGCGCTGCATGGAGGAGGGCGAGGCTTTCTCCCGCTACCGCTCGATCGCCCGTAACGGCCTTCCGCCGCGGATCTGGCGCACAGAATTCGCCGCCGCCCGCATTGCGGGGGAGGGCGGCGAAGGCCGGACCCTGGCGGTGATCGTCACCGCTCGCGACGTCAGCGGCTTCGCCGAGACGGCCCTGAAGGCCGAGCGCGACCAGCAGCGCCTGAAGATGGCGCTGGAACTCGACGACCTGATGGTCCGCGAATACGACCTGCGGACCGGCGAAATGTACTGCTCGGGCACCTCGCCGGAGCTGGAGAAATGGTGCCTGTTCGAGAACGATCCGCTGGAGATCGTCCATCCCGACGATCGCGACAGGATGGCCGAGCTGGTGCGCAACCGTAAGGACGGCGAGGCCCAGGTCTTCGAGTTCCGGCTCAATCGAAGCGACGGGATCGAGACCTGGGTGCGTTCGGTGGGCAAGAAGTTTCTCGGGGCCGACGGCAGGCCCGACCGGCTGGTCAACCTGTTCAAGGACGTCACCGATCGCCGCCGCCAGACCGAGGCGGTCGAGAACCTGGCCTTCCTCGACGCGCTCACCGGCCTGCCCAACCGCGCCTATTTCCAGCGCAAGTTCCAGGAGGCGGTCGACGCCTCCGAGATCATGGGCGAGCTGTTCGGTCTGATCATGATCGACGTCGACCATTTCAAGGACATCAACGACACCCTGGGCCATGACGCTGGCGACGCCCTGCTCAAGCGCCTGGCCGAGATGCTGCAGACGGCCTTCCGGGCCGGCGACACCGTGGCCCGGCTGGGCGGCGACGAGTTTGCGGTGATCCTGCGCGGCCTGCATTCCGAGGCCGACATGATGCGGCCGGTCAACGCCCTGCAGGAGCTGCTGCGCCAGCCCATCGAGCATGGCGGCCGCAGCTTCTCGGTCAGCGCCAGCATCGGGGCGGCCCTGCATGGCGACCCCGACGCCGATCCCAGCCACATGATCAAGAACGCCGACATCGCGCTCTATCGGGCCAAGGACGAGGGCCGCAATCGCAGCGTGGTGTTCGACCCGTCGATGCGCTCGGCCCTGGAGCAGAGGATCGAGCTGCTGCGCGACGTGCGCGCGGCGATCACCGCCAAGGAGTTCGTGCTCTACTACCAGCCGGTGGTCGACCTCGCCACCAACAGCGTCAGCGGCTTCGAGGCGCTGATGCGCTGGGACCATCCCGAGCAGGGCGTGCTGACCCCCGATCGCTTCATGGCCGCCTTCGAGGACCAGGACCTGTCGCTGAAGCTCGGCGACCTGGCCCTCGAGAGCGCGCTCAAGCAGATGCGCGACTGGCTGGACCAGGGCGTCGAGTTCGGCCGGGTGGCGGTCAACATCTCGGCCGCCCAGTTCCGCAGCGGACGTTTGGCTGAAGAGGTCCAGGATCGGCTCAACCGCTGGAACGTGCCGTGCGATCGCCTGACCATCGAGGTCACCGAGAACGTCTATATGGGCTGGGGCTCCGAGATGGTCAGCGAGACGGTCCGCCGCCTGCACCGGGCCGGGGTGATGATCGCCCTGGACGACTTCGGCACCGGTTACGCGTCCCTGGCCAACCTGCGGCAGTTTCCGATCGACCGGCTGAAGATCGACAAGTCCTTCGTCCAGAACGTCGAGGATGCGGCGATCGTCAAGGCGGTGATCACCCTGGGCTCCAGCATGGGCATGAAGGTGGTCGCCGAGGGCGTCGAGGACCGCGCCCAACTCGACGCCCTGGCCGGCTACGGCTGCGACCAGATCCAGGGCTACCACTTCAGCCGCCCGATGCCGGCGGCCGCGGTGCCGACCTATCTGGCGGGATTCGACGCTTAGGGCGTGATGACCCTGGGCTGAAACGCCCATCCCCAGTCCGTCTCCCCGGCGAAGGCCGGGGTCCAGGTTCAGCCGTCGCATTGGACGATTATCGAAGCACGCTCTGCTCTATGATCTGGGCCCCGGCCTTCGCCGGGGAGACGGACGAAAATGATGATTCAGTCCGAGATCATGTCGCTCTAGCCGGCTCGTCTATTCCGCCGCTTGCAGGGCCGGCTGCGACCGGCCGGCCGGCGTGACGCGCGCGAGCGGCAACCGCACCTGGACCAGCAGACCTTCGCCCGGCAGCTGCAGCCGGATGTCGCCGCCATGAGCCCGGACGATGGACCGCGAGGTGGCCAGGCCGAGGCCGACCCCTTGCTTGCTGGAGGTCCGCGCCGCCGGGCCGCGATAGAACGGGGTGAACACCCGCTCCAGGTCGTCGGGCTCCAGACCCGGACCGTGGTCATGCACCTCGACGATTGTCTCGTCGCCCTCGACCCGCAGCCGCACCTGGGCGCTGTCGCCATATTTGACGGCGTTGTCGATCAGGTTGGCGAACACCCGCTGCAGGCCCAGCACGTCGACCTCGACCTCGGCGGCCTCGCCCGGTTCCAGCCGCACGTCGGCGCCGGTGACCTCGGCGTCGTCGACCACGCATTCGAGGATCGAACGCAGGTCGGCCCGATGCCGCGGGCCGGCCTCGGCGTTGTCGCGCATGAAGGCCAGGACCGAACTGATCATCGCCTCCATCTGGTCGATGTCCTGGCCGATCTCGCGCCGCAGGGCGGGCGAGGCGCGTTCCAGGCGAAAGCGCATGCGGGCCAGGGGCGTGCGCAGGTCATGCGAGATGGCGCCGATCATCGCCGTGCGGTCGTTGATGTAGCGGGTGAGGCGGGCCTGCATGGCGTTGAACGCCCGGGCCGCCCGTCCGACCTCGGCCGGACCGTCGCCGACCATTACCGGCGAGGACGGGTCGCGGCCCAGGCGCTCGGCGGCGGCGGCGAAGCCGGCCAGCGGCGCGGCCAGGCGGCGGGCGAACAGACAGCCGAGCGGCGCGACCACGGCCAGGGACAGGGCGAACCACATCAGCACCCGGCGCTGCCAGCTGTTGGGAAAACCCTCCGGCTTGGGCCGCAGGGTCACCCAGCGGTCCGGACCCACCCGCAGGGCCGCCACGAAGTCGCCTTCGATAAACGGGGCCGGCGACAGGCCGAACAGGTTGCGGGCGACGGGCGCGGCCAGGGAGCGGCCACCGGCGTCGGGGTCAATACGGGCGACCGTGCTGCGGGGGCGCGCGACGGCGGGGAGGAGAGCGCTCAGCGGTTCGGTGACGGGCGCCGAGCGGGTCATCGGCGCGGGCGTGGCGACAGCGTCGGTGGTCAGTTCCCGCGGCGCGTCATTGGACGGCGGGGCCGGCGGCGCGGCGGGCTCCGGGCGCTCGATCCGTTCGGACGTCACCACCACGGTCGACCGGAACGGCGCCGTGAACAGCGGGTCGTTCAGGCGCGGCCCTGGCTGTCCGGCGAAAGCCAGGTGCGGAACAGACCGCGCACCGCCGGGAAACGGACCTGGCCGCCCGAAGCCTTGTGGCGGGGATGGCCGACGCTGGTGAACGCCTTCAGGCATTGGGCCGCCGGGCCGCGCACCGCCGGGGAAACCGCCGGCCGGAAAGTTCGGCGCGCCCGGCCTCGGGCCCGGACCGCCGCCGGTCCAGGTTCCGCCGGACGGCATCGGACCGCCCGGCGTCCCCATGCCGCCCCGGCCATCCATGCCGCCCATGGGCGCGCCGACAGGGCCGCCGAAGCCGCCGGGCGGCGGGGTCTGGGCATAGGCGTTGGAGGTGAGCAGCAGCGCCAGGGGCGACGGCCGAGACGGCGTCCGCCGACTTTCGGTGCCGGCGAACGGCGGCGGCGCATAGAACAGCAGGCGGACATCGCGCGGGTCGACGTTCAGCAGTCGCGCCAGGTCGGCGCTGGACCGTTCCGACGCCACCCAGCCGGGGCTCTGGAAACTGGGCGGCTGGGTGTCCATGGTGCGGACCAGGGGGCGGGCCTCGTCGCTGTCGATCTCGGCGCCGCGCAGGCCCGCGGCGATGTCGGCCAGGCTGTGCTGGGCGGCTGGAGCCGGGGGCAGCAGCACGGTGAGCACCAGGGTCGCGGTCTGGGCCGCGACCAGGCCGGCCAGCAGCAGGGCGACGATCTGGACGGCGATCGGCGGGCTCGGCCAGCGCCAAGTAAAGCGGGGCCGGCGGAGGGCGCTCATTCGACCGACACCTTGGCGTCCAGCAGATAGCCCATGCCGCGATAGGTCTTGATCAGCTCCTGGTCGGACTGGGCCTCGATCTTGCGACGCAGGCGGCTGATGTGCAGGTCGACGCCGCGTCCGACGGTCTCGGCCGTCTCGCCGCGCATCAGGGTCAACAGGTCCTCGCGCGACACCACCGAGCGGGCGTTGTCGACCAGGGCCGAGAGCACGGTCAGCTCGCCGGGGGTGAGCAGCAGCAGCATGCCGTTGGGGGCGGTCAGCCGGCGGGCGGCGAGGTCGAGCCGGAAGCCGGCGAACACCTGGACGACGCCCTTGCCGCCGTTGCGGCCGCCCGCGCCGCGCCGCCGCAGCAGGGCCTTGATCCGCGCCAGAAGTTCGCGCGGCAGGATCGGCTTGACCACATAGTCGTCGGCGCCCAGCTCCAGGCCGAGAATCCGGTCGATCGGCTCGCCCATGGCGCTCAGCATCAGGATCGCCGGTCCGTCCGGCCTGGAAAGCTGGCGGCACAGCGACAGGCCGTCCTCGCCCGGCAGGTTGACGTCGAGCACCACCACGTCGGCCGGCTTGGCGCCCAGGGCCTGACGCGCGTCACTGGCGCTGGCGGCCTGGCGTACGGCATAGCCCTGGGCGGACAGATAGCCGGCCATTTCGCTGCGCAGGACATCGTCGTCCTCCACCAGCAGGACGGCGGCGGTTTCGAGGGGCGCGTCGAGGGTCATGGCGCGCGGACTATGGCATAGCCCGAAGCTTCGCGTCAGAGCCCCGCCTGTCGCCGCAGACGAGCTCAGTTCGTTCTGCCGCGACAGGCGGGTTGCGCTGACCTCGCCGAGCGTCGGCCGGGGCGCCAACGGCCGCGGATAAACGCCGTCGAGGTGGATCGGCTCGGCCATGTCAGTGTCCTGAAAAGTCGATGTCGTGGCGGCCTGGCCGCGCCCTGTCGTCTCTGAGTCCGAGCAATCCCTCTAATCGTCGTGAACCCGGTCGACCGGCATGGCGAAGATGTAGCCGACGTGGCGGACGGTGCGGATCATCTGCCCGCCGCCCTCCACCCGGTTGAGCTTGCTGCGCAGGCGGCTGACCGCCACGTTCACCTGCTGCGGCGCCGGCCGGGAATGGACGTCCGGCGGTCCCTGGCGCAGCTCGTCGCGGGTCAGCACCTCGTGCGGTCGGGCCACCAGCGCCCACAGCACCAGGAACTCGGCCGTCGACAGCGGCACGGCCACGCCGCGCGGATCGAACAACTCCTGGGTGACGACATTGAAACGCCAGCCGCCGAAGCGGTAGACCGTCGCGGTAGTCGAGGTCCGGTCGCCGCCGCGAGCGTCGTCGCTCCGCCGCAGCACGGCCTTCACCCGCGCCAGCAGCTCGCGCGGCCGGAACGGCTTGATCACATAGTCGTCGGCGCCGATCTCCAGGCCGACCACCACGTCGCACTCGTCGCCGGACTGGGAGATGACCATGATCGCCGGCGGTGCGGGCAGGTTCAGCAGCCGGGCGCAGACCGACAGGCCCGAGGCGTCGGGCAGCAGCAGGTCGAGCATTATCAGGTTCACCGGCGCCTGGCGCAGCACCTGATCCATTTCGCGGGCGCTGCCGGCTCCGATGACGTTCAAACCATAGCCGGAGAGCAGGCCGGTGATCTCGCTGCGGACGGCCGCGTCACCGTCGACGATGAGGATGCGCTTTTCCACGGCTAGGCCAGCCCTCCGTCGACCCGCGACCACGGGGACGTCAGGACGGTCGTGGCGGTGAGCAGCTTGCGGGACATGAACGGCCTGTAACATTCGCCATCCCCAAGTAGAGCTGAGGAGTGGCCGGCCCATGACCTCGAGGTATCAAGGTCGATACGCAGCGGCGGGCCGGCCGGCATACTGTTTCAGCGTTGCAGCATACGATCTGGCGCGTGGGACTCGATCCGCGTCTCCGGGCCGAGGTCTAGCCGACCTTCACCGTCACCGCGGCGGGCTTCAGGCCGGGAGCCGAGGCGGTGATCCGCAGGTCCCCGGGCTCGCCGCGTCGGGTGCGGACGATGGCCTGACAAAGGCCGTTGAACGCCTTGCGCTGGCTGGCGACGTCGGGCTCGTGGCTGGTCGGGTTTCCGTTGCCGACGCCGATCACCTGGCCCGGACCGCCGAGCGTGAACGACACCAGGTCGTCGGCGCGGGGAACCGGGCGGCCCTTGGCGTCGAGCACCTCGACCTTGAGGATCGCCACGTCCTGGCCGTCCGCCGCCAGGCGCGGGCGATCGGCGGTCAGGCGCAGGGCGGCGGCGGGACCGGCGGTCTCCCGGCGCTCGCGCAGGATGACCTTGCCGCCCTTGTAGCCATGGGCCTCGATGACGCCCGGCGCGTAGGGGACCGACCACTCGACGTGGTGGTTGGGAACGACGTCGCGGACGCCCTGGCTCTTGCCGTTCAGGAACAGCTCGACCCGGTCGCAGTTGCTGTGCGCCCATACGGCGATCGGCTGGCCCTCGCGGCCGTCCCAGTTCCAGTGCGGCAGCAGGTGCAGCAGCGGCTCGGGCCGCCACCAGGCGCGGTAATAGTAATAGTTGTCCTTGGGGAAGCCGCAGGTGTCGAGCGCCCCGAAGTGCGAGCTGATGCTGGGCCAGCGGTTGAAGGGCGTCGGCTCGCCGCGATAGTCGAAGCCGGTCCAGATGAAGCCGCCGGCCATCCACGGGCGGTCGGCCGCGTGGCTCCACCACTTCTCGGCCGTGGTCGCCCACCAGGGGTGCTCGGTGTCGTAGGCCGGCACGTACAGCTTGGCGTCGTCGCGGACGTATTCGCCCCGCGTGGCCACGGTGCTGGCGCTCTCGGTGCCGATGATCGGCACGTGCGGGAACTTGGCGTGGAAGTCGTCCATCTTCTCGTGGCGATAGTTGAAGCCCTGGACGTCGATGACGCCGCTGACGCCCTCGCCGAAGCCGTTGTCCATGGCCGCGGTGACCAGGCGGGTGGGGTCCAGGCGATTGACCAGGCGCTTCATCGTGGTCGCCACCTTGGCCCCGCGGGCCGTGCCCTGCTGCGGTTCCTCGTTGCCGATCGACCACAGGATCACCGACGGGTGGTTGCGGTCGCGGCGGACCAGGCGCCCCAGCTCGGCCATCGAGGTGGGGTCGCTGGACATCCGCCGGGTCTCGTCGATCACGACCATGCCCAGGCGGTCGCAGGCGTCGAGCAGTTCCGGCGTCGGCGGATTGTGTGCGGCGCGATAGGCGTTGCAGCCCATGCTCTTCAGCTGTTCCAGCCGCCAGACCTGCAGGGCGTCGGGAATGGCCGCGCCGACGCCGGCGTGGTCCTGGTGGTTGCAGGTGCCCTTCAGCTTCACGGGCTGACCGTTCAGCAGGAAGCCCCTGTCGGCGTCGAAGGCGATCGCGCGGACGCCGAAGGGCGTGACGTAGCGGTCGACCACGGCGCCGCCGACCTTCACCTCGGTGACCAGGCTGTAGAGGTGCGGGGTCTCCAGCGACCACAGGACGGGATCAGGCAGGGTCACGGTCAGCGACAGCGACTGGCGCTCCCAGGCCGGCAGCAGGCCGGTCACGGGCGCGGGCGCCAACACCGGCTTGCCGGCCGCATCGAGCACCGTGTGGGCGACCTCGTAGGTGGCGCGGGCGTCGCCCTCGTTGACCAGGTCGGTGTCGATCGACAGCGTCCCGTCGAGCTTGGCCCGCACGAACACGCCCCATTGCGGCACGTGGACCGGGGCGGTCTTGACCAGCCACACGTGGCGGTAGAGGCCCGCGCCCTCGTAGAACCAGCCCTCGCCCAGGCTGGCGTCGACCCGTACGACCAGGGTGTTCTCGGCGCCAAGGTTGGCGATGTCGGTAATATCGACACGGAAGGGGCTGTAGCCGCTGTCCTCGCGCTCGAGGATGTAGCCGTTGACGATGACGGTGGCGTCGCGGAACGCGCCGTCGAACTCGATCGACAGCCGCTTGCCGGCGTCGGCGGCGGGCAGGGCGAAGGTCTTGCGGTACCAGCCGACGCTGGTGTCGGGGAATTCGCGGCCCAGGGGCTTGTAGCCATGGGCGGCGCGCAGGTCCTCGTCGTCGGGCTTGCCGGACGGGACGAAGGCGGGGTTGTCGACGAACGGCAGTTCGACGGCCCAGTCGTGGGGCAGGGTGACGGGGGCCCAGGCGCTGGCGTCGAAATCCGGGGCGGAGAGCTGGCTGACCGCCCAGTTGGGGGCCGTGGCGCCGGCCTTGGCGAAGGTGCGCTGGTTGGCCCCGAAGCCGAAGTCGCGGGCCGGGTCCTGGGCGTGGCCCAGCTTGAACCACCAGTCGAAGTCCAGCGACAGGCGCTGGCGGGGGGCGAGATCGATGGCGGACGGGGCAAGGACGGGCGGGACGGTCTTGGGAGCGGCGGCGCTCGCGGACGACGCCGCGGCCAGGGCGGCAGCCCCGGCGGTGGCGGCGAGGGCTTGGCGGCGGCTGAAATCGACCATGGGAGTCCTCACGCGGAAAACAAAAAATGGGGAGGAAGCCGGTGTGCTTCCTCCCCAGTCGCAGGATCATTGGGGAGGATGATGGTTCCCCGGAGGTTTAGAACTTCAGCGTCACGTCCACCAGGTAACGACGGCCATAGCTGTCGTAGCGGCCGATCCGGTTGGGATCGTTGTCGCGGTACATGCGCAGCGCCTCGTTGGTCAGGTTGTTGACCTGGAAGCGGACGGCGAGGTGGTCGTTGAAGCTGTAGGACGAGCTGAAGTCGAGAGTCTTCTCGCTCTCCAGGGTCTGCAGGTCTGCGCCGTTCCAGCCGTAGATCACCGTCATCGGGCTGTGGTACTTCCAGCCCAGGCGCGCCTCGATCGGACCGTTGGCGTACCACAGGTCGACCGTGGCGGTGTGCTTGGCCAGGCCGGTCATGTCGAGCGGGTTGTTGACCGGCGAGAATTCCTTCAGGTCGGAGTCGACATAGGCGTAGTTCGAATAGACGCCGAACTTGCTCAGCGGACCCGGCAGGAAGAAGAACGGCGTCTGGAAGGTCAGCTCCAGGCCCTGGATGTAGCCGCTGCCGCCATTGGTCGGGCTGGCGACCGCATAGGTCTGGCTGCCGAAGGTGACCGGGTTCTGCTTCCAGCCGATATAGGAGCTGACGTCCTTGTAGTAATAGGACGCGGCGATCAGGGCCTCGGGGCGGAAGTAGTACTCGGCCGAGGCGTCGAACTGCCAGGCCTTGAACGGATCCAGCTTCGGATTGCCGGCGCTGCCGGTCCACGGCGCCCAATTGGCCAGGGTGCGGCTGGCTCGCAGTTCGTCCAGCGGCGGACGGGCGATGACCTTGGCCACGCCCAGGCGCAGCACCTTGCCGTCGCCGAAGTCGAACTTGGCGTTCGCCGAGGGCAGGAGGTCGGTGTAGTCGTTGTCCACCGTCACCGCATTATAGGCGTTGGAGGTGTCCTGCTGCAGGCCGTCGCTGCTGGTCTCGGTGTGCACCACGCGCGCGCCGACATTGCCGGTGAGCCAGGCGCCGCCGAGGCTGTCGGCCGCGAAGTTCAGCTTGGCGTAGCCTTCATAGACCTTCTCGTTGACGCTCCAGCGCTCGCCCAGCTTCTCGGTCGCCTTCGCCACGTCAAAGGCGTTGGCCCCATAGGCGACGGCCGCGATGGCGTCGATGTCGCCGGTCAGCAGGGCCGGGACGTTGGCCCCGTCGCTGAGCTTGTAGGCGGTCAGCAGGCTGGCGGGCACGGTCGCGCCGGTCGCAGTCGGCGCGAAGCTGAAGCTGGTATGGTCCTTGGTGCGGTCCGAGGCGCGAATCCCGAACTGGAAGCTCTTGAACGGCGAGCCTTGCAGGTCGCGGGTGAAGTCCAGGGCGGCGGCCTTGAGTTCGTCGTTCAGCCGCTCGGGCCCATCGTGCGAGCCGGCGAGATCGGCGGTCTGGCTGAGGCTCAGGCTGTCCTGGCTGGTGGTGATGGTCGGGGTCTTGCCGGCCCGGGTGTCGAAGCTGGTCCAGGCCGGCCAGGCTTCGAAGCGCACGGCTTTCCAGGTGTTGGTGCGCTTGGCCTTCGAATAGGAGACGTCGCCGGCGACGGTCCACTGATCGCTGGTCCACTTGCCGTTCAGGCCGCCAGCGAACAGGTCCTTGTCCTCGCTGTACTTGGCCAGCACGGTCTGGACCGAGCTGAAGGGCGTGGTGGCGGCCACCACGGTGTTGTTGATCAGGGTGTAGGACGAACCCGCGCCATTATAGGCCGAGTCATTCCAGCCGACGTTCGAACCGTCGCCCTTGTTCCAGTTGCCCCAGTTGTTGGCGCCCCAGACGGTCTGGTCCTGGACCTCGGTGATCTTGATTTTCGAATAGAGGGCGTCGGCCTTCAGTTCGAAGTGGTCGGTCGGCTTCCATTGCAGGCCGCCCGAAACGCCGGTGCGCTTCTGGTCGATGCGGCTGGCCGACATCTGCGCGCCCCACGGCGTGGCGTCGAGCTTGCCGTCGCCGTTCAGGTCGCTGGTGTAGTCGCTGGCGCCGGCCGGCGGGCGGGCGGCGGAGTCGTTGTAGCCCCAGCCGGTGAACGAGCCGTAGCCGTTCTTCTGCCGCTGGCTGGTCACGCCCAGCACGACGGCCAGGTCGTCGTTGATCTTGTGGATCCAAGAGCCCGAGCCGCGATAGCCGGTGGTCTTGTAGTTCGGGATGTCCTTGCCGCCGTCGTAGAAGACCGGGCCGGCGCGGACCACGAATTCGGGGCCCTTGTAGTCCAGCGGGGCGATCGTATCGATGTTGATGGTCGCGGCCACGCCGCCGGCGATCAGGTCGGCCGACTGCGACTTGTAGACCTGGACGCCGGAGACGACTTCCGACGGATAGATCTCCCAGCGGACGTTGCGATCGGGCTCGGAGGAGGCGACTTCGCGGTTGTTGATCGTGCCCAGCACCAGGCGGGCGCCGAGGCCGCGGACGACGGCCTGGCTGTCGTTGCCGCGGTCGCGGGTGGCGTTGACGCCGGGCAGGCGGGCGATGGATTCGGCGATGGTGACGTCGGGCAGCACGCCGATGTCCTTGGCCGAGATCGCCTCGACCACCTTGTCCGAACCCTGCTTGACCGCCAGGGCGTCGCGCAGGCTCTTGCGCACGCCGGTGACGACCACTTCATCGAGGGCGACGCTCTCCTGCGCCGGGGTCGACGGCTGCGCCTCGGCGGCCGACCCGGCCGTGGACGACGCCGGCGGCGCGCCTTTGCGGATCAGGATCACGTTCGAGGCGGTGCGCTGGTAGTTGAGGTCCGAGCCCTTGAGCAGCAGGTTCAGGGCCTCGGCGCTGGTGTAGCGGCCGCGCAGGGCCGAGCTCTTGCGCCCCTGGACCACGGCCTTGGTGAACAGCACCTGGGTGTTGGACCGGTCGCCGAACGCCTTCAGCGCCTGATCGAGATCCTTGGCCGGAATATTGAACTCGTAGGTCGACGCGACGGCGGCCTGGCCCTGGGCCAGGGCCGGCGCGGCGGTCGCGAGGCCGGCCAGCAGAATGGCGCTGGCGGCTCCGGCGCAAAGGCCGTGACGGCGCCCACGTGGACGATGGCTTGTCATCTTTTTCCCTCCCTGTCCGCGGTTCGCTCTGGCGGCCGTCTTGGCTCTTGAACCAGCGGGTATGGGTTACGACGCGGCTCGTCGCGAAGGCCTCAAAGAAAACTTCACGGTGAGACGGATCAGCTTCGCGAGCGGATCTGGACGGTGGAGTCGTCGGTCGAGACGTCGACGGGAAAATAGCTCTGCACCGCCTCGACGAAGGCCGGGGTGTCGCCGGCGTTGAAGATGCCGCTGACCTTCAGGGCCCGGGCCGGCGCGTCCTCGACGACGATCTTGACCCGCGAATAGTTGTTCACCCGGGCGACGGCGTCGGCCAGGGTTTCGTCGTCGAACACCAGCTTGCCCTCGCGCCAGGCCATGGCCCGCTCGACATCGACGGCCTCGTGCATGCGGGGCGCAGCGTCCGCGGCGAACACCAGCTGCTGCTGCGGCGCCAGTTCCTTCGGCGGCGGCGCGACCCCGCGGGGCGAGGCGGTCTCGGTCACCGCCACCCGGCCCTCGACCAGGGTGACGACGACGCGCTCGCCCTCGTGCTCGACCGTGAAGGCCGTGCCCAGGGCGGTCACGGTGCGCCGGCCGGCCCGCACCTTCATCGGGCGGGCCCTGTCCTTGGCCACCTCGAAATGGGCCCGGCCCTCGACCACCTCGGCCAACCGCAGGGCGGGCGAATAGGCGACCTTGACCAGGGTGTTGGCGTCCAGCGAGACCCGGCTGCCGTCCGAAAGGGTGACCGTGCGCTGCTCGCCGATGGCCGTGCGCAGGGTCTGGTCGGCGTCCGGGCGCAGCCGTCGCCAGCCGTAGAACGTCAGCGGGGCCAGGACCAGGGCGGCCAGCCCCGCGGCGAGGCCGCGACGGCGGCTCAGGTCGAATCCGCGCCGCCGCCCGGTCCAGCCGGCCCGGTCCAGGGCGTTGCGGCGCAGGACCAGCAGTTCGGGCGCGGCCGCCTGCTCGCCGAACAGCGCCCAGCTGTCCTGCACGGCGTCGAACGCCTCCCGGTGCTCGGGCGCGGCGTCGCGCCAGTCTTCGAAGGCCTCGAAGGTCGCGACGTCGTTCGGCGCGGCCTGCAGGCGCATCAGCCAGCCCGCGGCCTGTTCGTGAACGATGCTGTCGGACGAGGATCGGGCCACGGACCTGCTCTAGAACGCGCGAGCGCGCCTTGCCAGATGCGCCAGCGCCTTGATCATGTACTTCTCGATCGAGCTCGACGAGACGCCGTACAGGCTGGCGATCTCGGCGTGCTTCAACCCTTCCAGGCGATGCAGGATGAACACGTCGCGCGTGCGAGCGTCCAGTTCCTCCAGGGCCGCCAGCGCGGATCGCAGCGACTGCCTGCCCTGTAAGACGCGCTCGGGCGAAAGCACCTCAACACTTTCGTCGCGATGGACCGCCTCGGCCAGGTGGTCGGCGAAGGTCTTGGCCCGGCGGGCCCGGTCGCGCAACAGGTTCACCGCGGTCCGGAACAGGAAGGCCTCGGGATTGTCGATCCGCTCGCCGACCTCGCCGTCGGGGGAGCGTTGCAGGCTGCGGACCATGCGCAGGAACACTTCCTGGGTCAGGTCCTCGGCCTCGTCGCGACGGCGGACGCGGCGCAGGAAATAGCTGGTCAGCGGCCCGCGATAACGCGCGCTGAGCTGATCCAGCAGAGCGTCGCCCTGCGGCTCCACCTGTCTTTGCGCCGGGTTTTCCCGCGGCATCGCGCCCTCCTCGACCGGCGCGACCGCGCCCGACGTTCCCCTCTTGCCCATAGCCATACCGCCGTTTTGGGCGAAGCTCCATTCATATTATTAAACAGACAATCCCGGCGCGACCGCGAACAGGTCAGGGTTGCGCCGACAGCGGAACCTTGGTCGGGCCCGCGCCGATGATCGCCGCCATCGCCGGAGCGTCTCCCGTCGCTGCGGGCGTCGTCGCCGTGGCGACGGTCACCGACGCGCCGGGCGTCAGCCGGGTGCGATAGACGAAGGCGTCGGCCTCGCGGGTCATCGGCCGGGGCCCGACGCCGCCGAGGAAGTCGCCGTCGATATAGGCCGCGGCCTGGCCGGCGGCTGCCGGGGTCGTGAAGACGACCTCGACCGGATGGACATAGGCCTGGCCCAGCCAGTCGACGCCCTCCAGGGCCTGGCCCTTGAAGTCGAACAGCGCCGCGTTCTCCCAGTTGGAGCCCTTGCCCCAGCGGGTGCCGCAGGTTTTGGTCGAGACCCAGTCCGGCTCCCAATAGACGACGCCGACGCCGCCATTGGCCAGGACCAGCTGGGTCAGGTCGATCAGGTAGTTCTTCTGGCCGGCCGGGGTGGCCGGATAGCCGGCGATCAGCGAGTCCGCGCCCAGCAGGTTGGGCGAGCTGTCGCCGTTGTCGGTGGTGAACGGATAGGCGGTCTCGACCACCAGCACGTCGGCCGCATAGAGGTGGCGCAGGCGGTTGATGGTCGCGCCCAGCTGGGCCATCGAGCGCTTGGACCACTTGCTGTAGTAGCTGATGCCGATCAGGTCGAAGTCGGTGACGCCGGCCTTGGCGGCGGCCGCGAACCAGGGCTCGACGTTCTCCGGCTGGGCGATGTGCAGCATCACCCGCGGCCTGGTCTTGCCCGCGGCGCCCGCGTCGCGCACGGCCTTGATCCCGGCGTTGAACAGCAGGGCGTTGCGGCTCCAGTCGATGGGCTCCTTGGCCTTGGCCAGGCTGGAGACGATCTCGCCATTGGTCTCGTTGCCGACCTGGACGAGGTCGGGCATCAGGCCCTCGCGGTCGAGCGCCGCCAGGGTGTCCCGGGTGAAGGCGTACAGCGCCTTGGCCTGGTCCGGCGTCGACAGCCTGGCCCAGGCCTTGGGCGCGATCTGCTTTTCGCCGTCGGCCCAATCGTCGGAATAGTGGAAGTCGAGCAGCACCTGCAGGCCGGCGGCCTTGGCGCGGCGGATGCTCCTCTTGACGTCGGCGAGGTTGGAATAGCGGGTCCAGTCCGGGTCGTTCCAGATGCGAATCCGCGCCACATTGGCCCCGGCCGCCTTGAAGAACGGGTACGGGTCCACCGTCTTGCCGCCGTCCCGGTAGACCGCGCCGCAGTCGGCCATCTCGTTGGCGTAGGAGATGTCGACGCCGAGATAGGTCGGCGGCTCGGCCGCCTGGGCGAGGCCGAGGCTCAGCAGGCTCGCGGCCATGCTGACCGCGGCGAAAAAGCGGCGTTTGCCCCGCATGACGTTTGCTCCCCGGCGTTGTGTCCCAGCGGGACGGCGGGAAAGTCACGGCATTGGTAATATAAATCAAGCGAGGATTTGAGGCGACGCCGGCGGCTCGGCTCAGCTCGTCTCACCTGTCAGCTCCCGTCGCGCCTTGTCCAGCTCCTCGGCGTAGCGGCGGGTGGCGTAGGCTTCCGACAGGATGCCTATGACCTCGCGGTTGCCGTCGATCACCGCCAGTTCGTCGGCCTGGGTGTTGTCGAAGGCGCGCATGACCTCCTTGATCGACTCGTCGGGCGTCAGGGCGGTGTCGGCATGGTCGGCCAGGGAGCCCACGGCCTGCTCGCTGTCGTCGGGATGGGCGTAGGCCAGGGCGGTGCGGACGATGCCGGCGTAGCGGCCCGTGGCGTCCAGGGCCACCACCCGCTTGGTCGAGCCCAAGGGGTAGCGGCGGCGAAACTCCGCCAGGGTCGCCTCGGCGGGGATGGTCTTGACGTCCTTGCGCATCATCCGTCCGGCGCTCAACGGCCGCATCCAGCTGACATCGTGGGCGCTGCGGATGGTCTCGCCGCGCAGGTGCAGCCGCCAGGTCGAGAACGAATAGCCGAAGGTCTCGCGGACCATGGCGCTGGCGATCAGCGAGGCGACCAGGGCGGCGGCGGCGACGGTGAAGTCGCCGGTCGCCTCCAGCACCAGGAACGACAGGGTGAACGGGCCGCCGACCACGGCCACGCCCAGGGCGGCCATGCCGACCAAGGCCGCCACGGTCGGATCGAGCGAGGGCAGCCAGGGGATGAACACCGTCAGGGCCGCGAAGATCTGGCCGATCAGCGTGCCCAGGAACAGCGAGGCGAAGAACAGCCCGCCGCGGAAGCCGAAGCTCAGCGACACCACCGAGGCCAGGGCCTTCATCGCCAGCAGCATCACCAGCACGGTCAAGGGCAGGGCCGCGGTCAGGTTCAGGTGCAGCGCGCCATGACCGGCCGACAGGGTCTGGGGCGTGACCAGGGCCATGGCGGCCAGGGCCAGGCCGGCTACGGCCGGGCGGAAGGTCCTGGGGATCGGCGAGCGGGCGACCAGCCCCTCGGCCCAGGCCACCAGCCGCATCAGGGCGATGCCGGCGCTGGCCCCGATCAGGCCCAGCAGGGCGTAGAGGCCGTAGTCGAACCACGACTGCACCGCCGGGGTCGCGGTCTTCAGCAGATAGGGCAGGCCGCCCATCCGCTCGGCCACCAGCACCGCGGCCAGGGCGGCGGCGACCACCGGGGCCAGGTTGGCGACGGTATAGGCCCCGATGACGATCTCGAAGGCGTAGAAGGCCCCGGTCAGGGGCGCGCCGAACGCCGCGGCGATGGCGGCCCCGGCCCCGGCCCCGACCAGGGTGCGCATGTCGGCCCGGCGCAGGTTCAACCTCTGGCCGACGAACGAGGCCGCCGCCGCCCCCGCCTGGGCGTAGGCCGCCTCCAGTCCGACCGAGGCGCCGACCCCGTTGGACAGCACCGTCTGGCCGCAGATGAAGGCGCTGTCGGTGATCGACAGCCGGCCGCCGTGCAGGGCGTTGGCCTCGACCGGGTCGACCGCGGGGCGGGGGCGGTATTTCAGCCAGGCCCAGGTGGCCAGGCCCAGGACCAGACCGCCGAGCGGGATGGCCAGGGTCCGCCACGGGGTGATGGCGGCCTGGGCGCTGAGGCGCTGGTCGAGGCCGATATTGAACAGCACCGCCTGCAGGCCGTGGGCGACCCGGGCCTGGATCACCGCCAGGGCGCCGGCCGCGGCGCCGACCAAGGTCGCCACGGCGATCAGCCAAAGTTCGCTGGACCGGATCCGCCGCCGCAGCCAGCTCAACCAGCGCACGGAGGACAAGGTCGGCGGCGAAAGCGGCATGACGCGCGGGGATCCTGTCGCCGAGGCGGGAGCGCGACCATCTTACGGGTCCTGCCGGGCGACACAACGGAGAGCCGCTCAGAGCGCCCCTTCATGCGCCAGCAGCCATCGCTTGCGTTCGATCCCGCCGCCATAGCCGGTCAGCGAACCGTCGGCGCCGATCACCCGGTGGCAGGGCACGACGATCCCGACCGGATTGGCGCCGTTGGCCGCGCCGAGGGCCCGCACGGCGGTCGGCCGGCCGATGCGGGCGGCGAGGCCGGCATAGTTCACCGTCTGGCCGATCGGGATGTCGACCAGGGCGGTCCAGACCTGGCGCTGGAAGGCCGTGCCCGCCGTCGCCCATCGAATGGCGCCCAGCGCCGTCGGCGCGCCGGCGAAATAGGCGTCCAGCGCCGCGCGGATCGCCGCCGGCGCGGGGCCGGTCTCCAACGGCTGGCCGCCATAGTGCAGGCGCAGCAGCCGCAGCATCCGCGGTTCATAGTCGTGGAAGTCCAGGGCCCGCAGGCGACCGGCCTCGTCGGTGACCAGCAGCACCTCGCCGATCGGCGAGGCCAGGCGGTCGAGCCGCAGATGTTCAGGCCGCACGCTTCACCTTCGCGGCCCTGGGGGCGGGGGCGTCGCCCAGCGAGGCCCACAGGTGCAGGGCGGCGTAGGCGCGCCAGGGCCGCCAGGCCTCGGCCCGGGCCAGGAGCTGCTCGGCGGTGGGGCGCAGGCCGTCGGCGTCGGCCAGGGCCCGCATCAGGGCGACGTCGGCGGCGGGAAAGGCGTCGGGCTCGCGCAGCTGGCGCATGGCGATGTACTGGGCCGTCCACTCGCCGATGCCCGGCAGGACCCGCAACCGCCGCACGGTCTCGTCGAGGCCGGCGGTGGGGGCCAGCAGGCCCGGATCATCGGCCAGGGCCTGGGCCATGGCCGACAGGCAGCGGATGCGGGCGCCGGGCATCTTCATGTCGGAAAGATCGGCCGCCGCCAGTCGCTCGGCCGAGGGGAAGGCGTGGGTCAGGCCGGCTTCGACCCAGGCCGGGGCCAGGGGCTCGCCATGGCTTGCAACGAGGTCGCCGGCCAGCTTGCGGGCCGCCACCACGGTGATCTGCTGGCCCAGGATCGCCCGCACCGCCAGCTCCAGCCCGTCCCAGGCCCCCGGCACCCGCAGGCCGGGGCGGGCGGCGACCATCGGCGCCAGGTCGGGATCGCGCGACAGCACCTGCCCGATCTGCACCGGGTCGGCCGACAAGTCGAACACCCCGCGCACCCGGGCCAAGATGCGGGGCAGGGCCGAGGGTCGCGGAAAGCGCACCGCCACCTCCAGCCGATCGTCGCCGATCGGCCGCACCGCCAGGGTCCCGACCGCGCCGTCCAGGGC
This sequence comes from Caulobacter sp. LARHSG274, assembly GCF_052871235.1. Taxonomy (NCBI): domain Bacteria; kingdom Pseudomonadati; phylum Pseudomonadota; class Alphaproteobacteria; order Caulobacterales; family Caulobacteraceae; genus Caulobacter; species Caulobacter sp. LARHSG274. Next base: position 101,146 of record NZ_JBIXJO010000004.1, read on the forward strand.
GATGGTCCGGCGATAGACGCCGTCGCGCACCACCTCGACTCCGGGGATAGCCCGCATCGCCAGGAAGGCCAGCATGCCGTCCCAGTCATAGGGCGGCCGATAGCGCAGGGTCAGGGCGATGGCGTCGGCCGGCGGCGTCTCGCCTGGCGAAGCGGCGATCGCCTTGCGGCGGCGCAGCGCGGCGGGCGGGCGGTCATAGAGCTGCTGGAAGGTCTCGTTGAAGCGCCGCACGCTGCCGAAGCCGGCGGCCAGGGCCACCTGGGCCATCGGCAGGTCGGTCTCGTGGATCAGTTGCTTGGCCAGCAGCACGCGGCGGGTCTGGGCGACGCCCAGCGGCGAGGCCCCCAGGTGCTGCACGAACAGTCGCCGCAGCTGCCGGCCGCCGACCCCGACCCGTTCGGCCAGGGCCTCGACGTCGCCGTCATCCAGGGCGCCGGCCTCGATCAGGCGGAGGGCGCGCGAGACGGTGTTGGACGCGCCGTTCCAGGCCCCCAGCTGCGGAGAGGTCTCGGGCCGGCAGCGCAGGCAGGCGCGATAGCCGGCCGCCTCGGCCGAGGCGGCGTTGGCGTGGAAGGTGACGTTCTCGCGCTTGGGCGTGCGGGCCGGGCAGACCGGCCGGCAGTAGATCCCCGTGGTCCGCACCGCCACGAACAGCCGGCCGTCGAAGCGGGCGTCGCGGGTCTGGATGGCGCGGTAGCAGGCGTCGGGATCGAGGTCCATGCCGCGATCATAGCGCTCGACGGGGCGGCGTCTCGCGGTTTTCGGACGTCGTCATGGCGCTGGCGGGCGGCCGGGATGCTCCAGTAACGGCCAAGTCGGCGCTGACAAAATGTCGCAGATCATTCATCGATACATGAATTTGTGAGCGCTAACGTCGGATGGTATCGATCTTCAAAGTCCGTATGCGACAAAATGCTCGCGCAAAATGAGCCAATACATGGGCGTTAACGGCTGATTCGGCATGAATATTACGGGCCGATCAACCGAGCTGGTCGCGAAATGAGCTCCAAGTTCATTTGGGGCCAAGTCGATGAAATATCCGATGCTCTGGGCGGCCAGCGCCCTGGTCGCCGTCACCGCCCTCGGCGGTTTCGCCGTCGCCCGCCAGGAGCGACAGTCGCCGGGGGTCAGCCTGGCCCGCGACGTGGTCGCCGCCGCCAGCGCCTTCGAGACCTATACCCGCAACGCCGCCGCCGTTTCGGCCGGCTTCGATGACGGTTCGAGCGTCGCCGACGCCCTGGCCAAGGGGGCGGCCTATCAGCCCCAGCAGCTCGACGCCGGCATGATCGCCTATGGGGCCATCGCCGCCCTGCAGGAGCCGGCCTTCCTGGACGGGGTGAAGGCCGCGGCCCTGGAAACCTCGCCGGCGGCGCTGATCGCCCGGCTGACGGAAAATCCCGACAGCGTCCTTGAGATCGACGGCGTCGGGGCCGCGGCCGGCCGGGCCCAGGCGGCCCTGCTCAAGCGCGGCGCGCCGCTGGGCGTGACCGGGCGGGCGGTCAAGCAGGCGGCCTACGACGTCCAGCACCAGGACTGGTCCAAGCGCCCGATCGCCGACGGCGCCGGCCGGTTGGCGCGGGTCAAGGCGGAATCGGCGGCCCTGTTCACCCCGGCCGACGCCGACGCCGGCCGGCTGATCCAGGCGGCGACCGCGCCGCGCGACGCCGATGGCGCCGGGGCCGAGGGCGGGGCGGTGTTCACCCCGGTGACGGTGCGGGCCGCGGCCCTGGCCGCCCTGGCGGTGCTGGGCGCAGCCGGCGACGACGACGCCGCCCGGCTGGACGCCGTCATGCACGAGCCCAAGAGCGGCTTCTGCATGAAGATGGCCAAGCTCAATCTCTACCAGTGCCTGGCCGTGGCCGGTCCGCACTACGAAGACGTCTTCTGCCTGGGCCAGCACGCCCTGATCGACACCGCCCAGTGCGTCACCGACGCGGCCGGCGGGGCAGCGGTTTCGGCGGCTACGCCGGCCCCCGCGCCGCGTCCTGTCCCGGGCTTCATGATCCCGGTGGCGGGCACGAGCGTGGCGGCGATGTCGCCGGTCCCGACGGGGAACTGAACCCGCGGTCAGGCCCGACCGTCGCCCGCGGCTTGGTGCTCTGCGGTCGAGGGTGACGACCCTGGGCGGGGCTAGGGAAACAGCCCCGCCGCCCGGTAGGCCGCGATCGTGCGGTCATAGATCGCCACGTCGCCGCCGCCGCGCGCCAGCAACTGGGCGCCGTTGACGGCCGACAGCACCGCCAGGGCCTTCTGGGCGGCCTCGGGACCGGTCAGGCCCAGCACCTGGGTCAACCAGGCGACGTTGACGGCGATGAACCTTTCGACCTCGACCATCACCTCGGCCGGCATGTCGGTCTTTTCGGCGGCCATGATCCCGACCAGGCACATGCGGTTGTCGTTGACCAGAGCGGCGCGGAACACGCCGGTATAGAGGCTCATCCACCCCGCCGCGTCGGGCGCGACGGTCAGGAAATGCTCGAAGGCCTTGGCGGCCCCGTCGGTATAGCGCTTGGCCAGGGCCGCCCCCAGGTCGCCCTTGGTCGGGAAGTGGTAGTGGATGCTGGCGCTCTTGATCCCGACCGTCTTGGCCAGCTCGCGAAAGCTGAGGGCGTTGTAGCCGCGGGCCTGCACCACGGCCTGGCCGGCGTCCAGGATCGCCTGCCGCGTATCGAGCTTCGTCGTATCAGTCACTGCCGAGTCCTTGTCTACCTACCGATAGATAATGGTTGACGGCGAGGGGCGAAAGGCCTTTACGAGTTTTGTCTATCTATCGATAGGTAGAATCACAACGGAGGCAGCCGCCATGAAAATCCACGACTTCGCCATCGGGCCCAATCCGGCCCGCGTCCGCATCGCCCTGGCCGAGAAGGGGCTGGGGTCCGCCGTCACCTTCGTGCCGGTCGACCTGCCCGGGGCCGAGCACAAGCAACCGGCCTTCCTGGAGAAGAACCCGACCGGCACCGTGCCGGTGCTGGAACTGGACGACGGCCTGTTCATCTCCGAATGCACGGCGATCACCGAGTACCTGGACAACCTCGACGGAAACCCGGTGCTGACCGGCCGCACGCCGCGCGAGAAGGCGGTGATCCACATGATGCAGAAGCGGGCGGAGTCCGAGCTGATCGACGCGGTGGGGATCTATTTCCACCACGCCACCCCGGGTCTCGGCGCGAAGATGCTGCCCTATAAGAGCCCCGACTGGGACGGCCGCCAGGCCTGGGGCGAGCGCTCGCGCGACAAGGCCGTGGCCGGCATGCGCTATTTCGACAAGGTGCTGCGCGACCAGCCCTACGTGGCCGGCGAGGCGTTCTCGATGGCCGACATCACGGTGTGGGGCGGCCTGGCCTTCGCCGACTTCGCCCGGATCGCGATCCCGGAGGACTGCACGGCGCTGACGGCGTGGCGGGCGAAGGTGGCCGAACGGCCGAGCGTGCGATCGCCGGCGGGGTAGGGGGCGTCCGGCCGCGCCAACAAAAAAGCCTCCCGGATCGTTCCGGGAGGCCGTCGACATTTCGGCGATCATGAAACTCAAGAGGATCGGTTTCGCCTGGAGCGCTGCGAGTGCAATGATCGCTAGTCTAGTCGCCAGTCGAGCTTCCCACCCAAGGTGGGCATGAGCAGGAAGCTCGCGGTATTCACGCCATAGGGGCGAAACGGTCCGTGCCGGCGCTCGGCGACGCGCGCGGTGAAAGTGCAGGTCGCGACCGCCCGTATCCGTTGGTCTGGCGTCACTTCGTAGCGACAATCGAAGTCGCGCAGCCGGATCCAGTGGGGCTTGGGCAGGGTGCATACCCCTTGCTCGTCGGTCTCCAGGCAGCTGACCTTGTAGGATAGCTGGCGTGCAGCCTCGGCTTGTCGAAGACGCGGATACGCCTTGGCGAGCGGGGCGGTGGCGCATCCGGAAAGCGCCATCAGCGTGAGCAGGGCGAAGTTTCTCATCCTTGAATTGTAAAGACGAAGCTTGGCCCTGTCATCCGGTGTGGGGCCGTACTCAAAGAAAAAGGCCTCTCGGTTCACACCGGGAGGCCCTTGTCATCACCGCAAGCGACTAAGACCCTACCGGGTCCCCGCCACTTCCCGCGCCCGCTCGCGCTCGGCCTTCTGCTGGTAGGCCAGGTCGCCGTACTTGCCGTATTCCATCCGCGCGATGGTGCGCTGGTGGACCTCGTCGGGGCCGTCGGCCAGGCGCAGGGTGCGGATGCCGGCGTACATCCTGGCCAGGCCGAAGTCGCTGGTGACGCCGCCGCCGCCGTGGGCCTGGATGGCGTCGTCGATGATCTTCAGGGCGAGCTTGGGAGCCGCGACCTTGATCATGGCGATCTCCAGCCGGGCCGATTTGTTGCCGGCCTTGTCCATCATGTCGGCGGCCTTCAGGCACAGCAGGCGGCACATCTCGATATTGATCCGGGCCTCGGCGACGCGCTCCTCCCACACCGAGTGGTCGGAGATGTACTTGCCGAACGCCCGCCGGCTCATCAGCCGCCTGACCATCTGCTCCAGCGCCACCTCGGCCGCGCCGATGGTGCGCATGCAGTGGTGGATGCGGCCGGGGCCAAGCCGGCCCTGGGCGATCTCGAAGCCGCGGCCCTCACCCAGCAGCAGGGCGTCGTCGATCGGCACGCGGACGTCCTTGAGGATCACCTCGGCATGGCCGTGCGGGGCGTCGTCATAGCCGAACACCGGCAGCATGCGGACCACCTCGACGCCGGGCGCGTCGAGCGGCACCAGCACCTGGCTCTGCTGGGCGTGGCGGCTGGCGTTGTCCGGATCGGTCTTGCCCATGACGATGGCGACCTTGCAGCGCGGATCGCCGACGCCAGAGCTCCACCACTTGCGGCCGTTGATCACATAGTGGTCGCCGTCGCGCTCGATGCGGGTCTCGATATTGGTGGCGTCGGAGCTGGCCACCGCCGGCTCGGTCATCAGGAAGGCGCTGCGGATTTCGCCGTTCATCAGCGGGCGCAGCCAGCGCTCCTTCTGGGCCAGCGTGCCGTAGCGCATCAGCACTTCCATGTTGCCGGTGTCGGGGGCCGAGCAGTTGAACACCTCCGAGGCGAAGCCGATCCTGCCCAGCTGCTCGGCGATCAGGCTGTATTCGAGGTTGGTCAGCTGCACGCCCTCGAACTGGAAGCTGTCGTCGACATGGGCCTGGCCGCTGTGCGGCGGCATGAAGAAGTTCCACAGGCCGGCGGCCTTGGCCTTGGCCTTCAGCTCTTCGAGCACCTGGACCACCTTCCAGCGCTCGGCCCCCAGCACGTTCATCTCGGCCTCGTAGGCCGGCACGGCGGGCACGACGTGCTGCTCCATGAAGGCGACGACCCGATCGAGGACCTGCCGCTGGGTGGGCGAGATGTCGAAATCCATGGCGCTTCCCGATCCCGTTCTTGTGACGTCAAACGATTGTTTGAAATTGTTCTAGCACCGAAGTGACGCGGACGGCAAGCGAGGCGTCGAAACCCGCACCTTGCGGCGCGGCGTGTCAGTTTCTGTCAGCTGATGTCGGTAGGCGCCGCGTCCGACCCGCCTTGCGCGGCAGCGGTCGGGCAGGGCATTCTGCCGGCCATGAACATCCAGATTCGCCCCCTCGAAGGCCGCCACGTGCGGCTGGAACCGATCACCCCTGCGCTGCGCGACGAGCTGAAGGGGGCGATCGACTGCGATCCCGAGAGCTGGGAGATCATGTCGACCAACGGCTGCGGCGAGGGCTTTTCCGACTGGTGGGGCGCGCTGCAGGGCGAGACCCAGCGCGGCGAGCGCATCGGCTTCGCGATCCGCCGGCTGCGCGACAATCGGGTGGTGGGCACCTCGAGCTATCTGAACATCCGCACCCTGCACCGGGGCCTGGAGATCGGCTCGACCTTCCTGCATCCGGACGTCCGCTCCGGCCCGGTCAATCCCGAGTCCAAGCGGCTGCTGCTGGGCCACGCCTTCGATTCGGGGGCGATCCGGGTGGAGTTCATGATCGACGTGCGCAATGCCCGCAGCCAGGCCGCGGTCGAGAAGCTGGGCGCCGACAAGGACGGCGTTCTGCGCAACCACAAGATCACCTGGACCGGCCATGTCCGCGACACCGCGGTGTTTTCGATCACCGACGCCGACTGGCCGGGCGTCAAGCAGCGGCTGGAATTCCGCCTGATGGAAAGCTTCGTCTAGACGGCGAAACAACCCAGGCGCTGTTTTTGGCCGGTGCGTAATTTCTGAGCATCGGCGATTTTCAAGGTAAAGATCGCGTTCTCCATCTTCTTGTAAAGACTTCGCCAAGCCTTCGTCCGTAGGGTTCGGCGCCATGACCGCTATCGCTTGCTTGAGAATTCTGGTGGCCGGGAACGCGCCCGAGCCGGGCCGGAGCGTGCCGGCCGCCCAGGTGGAGGCCGCCGCCGACCTGTATCTCAAGCACAAATGGCGCGCGCCGCGCCGCTACGGAGCCGTCGCGCCCCTGGCCTTCGTGCTGGCCGACACCCGCGCCGAGCGGCTGGACCCGGTCGAGATGCAGGCCCTGGCGATCGAACTTGAGGCGGGCCTGTTCCCCGGTCGCGCCGTCGGCCAGGTGTGCCTGATGACCTTCGAGGGCGACGAGAGCGCCGTCCTGCAATTCGCCAGCCTGTCCCAGGCGCAGCTGCTGGGGCTGATCGCCGGCCGCGGCTATGACGGACCGCCCGGTCACGTCCAGGTGATCACCGCCGAAGAAATCCGCGCCGTGCCCAGCGCCCAGGCCGCGCCCAAGACCGCGGCTGAACCCGCATCCGCGCCGGCCAGGGGTGCGACCTCGCCGGCGCCGGCCTCCATCGCCGCGGCGCCGCCCACCGCAGCCAGGCCCGCCCCGCCGCCGGCCCGTCCCGTCGTCAAGGCGCCGCCGCCGCCCGCCACTGGCTGGTGGGGCCTCTATCACCCGCCGTCCGAAGCCTTCGTCGGGGCGGGGATCGGCATCCGCGCCGACCTGGAAACCCCCCGTCCCGAGGACGACGCGGCCCTGCTGACCCGCGACCTGACCTGCCTGAACGACGCCCAGCTGGCCTTCGCGCAGCCTTCCTTCCAGAAGGGGGGCGACGGTGCGGGCATGCTGTTCGTGCCGTTCAGCTTCTGGAACCTGACCAACCCCGCCTCGCAGGAGGCATACAAGCGCCGGCTGTCGCGTTATCCGCTCGACATGCAGGCGCGGCTGGGAGCGAGCGTCTACGACACGCCGCGCGAACCGTCGCTTGGCCTGCTCGGCCAGATCCGCGCCTTCCTGCAGCCGACCTTCGCCTTCATCGACCTGAACATCACCGAGCCGAACTTCCCGGTCGCCACCCTGCCGGGCGACCTGGCCACCAGCATCAGCCTGACCCTGCAGGGCGACGACACCCGCCAGCGGATCGAGGCCATCGCCCGCTTCGCCGCGGTCCAGGGCGCCTGTCGCGCCAAGGGCGTGCGCCAGGCGGTGGTCAATGTCCGCGACGCCAAGGAGCTGGAAGCCTGCCGGGCGGCGGGCCTGCGCTTCGTGGCCGGTCCGGCGATTTCCGGCATGATGGCCGGTCCGATCGGCGCGACGCCGGCGCTCGAGCTTCCGTTAAGAGTGGCGTGAAGCTCAACTTTAAAGTAGAGATGCGTCAGTCGGTCGCGCCAGGATCGATCTTTTTCTAGGCGATTTCGCTAACGTTTTCCGCGCAATATCGAGCCCATGACAGCGATCGCGTGCCTCAAGGTTTTTGTGGGCGACGAACTGAGGTTCGCCGACAACGACACCATGGCCGGTTTGGTCGCCAAGGTGGCCGGCGCCTATCTTGAGACGACCTGGCTGTGGCCGCGCCGCTACGGCCTGGTGGCGCCGTTCTCCTTCGTGCTAGCCGACCCGCGCGCGACCCAGCTCGACGCCCGCGAACTGCAGGCCCTGTCCCGCGACCTGCAGTTCAAGCTGTTCGGCGACAAGGGCGAGGGCGACATCGCCTTGCTGATGTTCGAAGGCGACCAGACCGACGTCATGCGCTTCGCCGGCATTCACGGCGAACAGCTCAAGGCTCTGCTGGACGGACATGACGACGGTTCGCTGGTCGGCAGGGTCTGCCGCATCACCCCCACCGAGATCAGCTCGATCGTGCCCGAGAACGGTCCGGTCCACGGTACGCCGCCGATGGAGGAACTGCTCGACCTGGACGATCCGCCGCCCGCCCCGCCGCGCACAGGCTATCGCGGCGTGTTCCACACCCAGCGCGACATGTTCCTGGGCAGCCTGGCCACCTGGCGGGCCTCGGGCGCGCCGTCGATCTACGGCTTCGATGCGCCGCGCTTCGAATATGACGATCCGGCCCACGACGCCCTCAACCTCACCTGCGTTCGGCGCGCCCTGGCCAAGATGGATGCCGGGGTGCTGTTCCTGCCGATCAGCTTCTCCAACATCGTCAAGCCGAGCGCCCGGGCCGAGCTGCTGCCGCAACTGGAGACCCTGCCGCGCGCCGCCCGCGGGCGCCTGGCGGCGGCGGTCTACGACACGCCGCGCGCGCCGTCCTTCTCGGCCCTGTCGCAGGTCAAGCGCTTCCTGGACCCGTTCTTCGGGCGGCTGGACCTGCGGGTCACAGACCCCGCCTTCCAGATCGACGACCTGCCGCTGGACCTGGCCAGCAGCGTGACCCTGACCCTGCCCGCCGTCTCCGACAAGGCCCGGCTGGCGGCCATCAACCGCTTCATGCGCGACGCCGCCGCCTATCGCCGCAAGCGCGTCTGGCAGGGGATCATCGACGTGCGCACCCGGCGCGAGCTGAACCACTGCCTGGACCAGGGCGTGCCGTTCGTCACCGGGGCCGCCGTCACCGAACTGCTGGAAGAGCCGGTCGGCGTCACCCACCTGCCGTCGCTGAATCTGCCGCTGCACGACTGGTCGACGCAGACGGGCGAGGTCGCCATGGCTTTCGACGTCGCTTAAGGTCTATCGCCGGCCGAACAGTTTCTCGATGTCGGCCAGCTTCAGCTCCACATAGGTCGGCCGGCCGTGGTTGCACTGGCCTGAATGGGGCGTGGCCTCCATCTCGCGCAGCAGGGCGTTCATCTCCGCGCCGTTCAGGCGGCGGCCGGCCCGGACGCTGCCGTGGCAGGCCATGGTTGAGCAGACCTCCTCCAGCCGCTCCTTCAGGGCCAGGGCCGCGCCGTTCTCGGCCAGGTCGTCGGCGATGTCGCGGACCAGGCCTGCGGCGTCGGCCTTGCCCAGCAGGGCCGGGGTTTCGCGCACCAGCACCGCCCCGGGGCCGAAGCTCTCGACGACCAGGCCCAGGGCCGCCAGTTCCTCGGACCGGGCGATGACGCGCTCGGCCTCGGCCGGGTCCAGCTCGACCACCTCGGGCAGCAGCAGGGCCTGGCGGGCGACGCCGCCGGCCGCCATCTCGCCCTTCATCCGCTCGTAGACCAGGCGCTCGTGGGCGGCGTGCTGGTCGACGATGACCACGCCGTCGCGGGTCTGGGCGACGATATAGGTCTCATGCACCTGGGCCCGGGCCGCGCCGAGCGGGAAGTCGACGGGGTCGAACGGCGCGGCGGCCTGGCCGGGTTCGAAGGCGGGCGGCGCATAGTCGAACGCCGCCTCGCGCACCACTTCGGCGACGCCGCCGCCGTAGCTCGGCTCCAGGCCAGGCTCGACCCGGGCCGAGACGTCCGACAGCCCCGGCAGCACCTGCGGCGAGGGCCGCGTCCAGCCGCCGGCCTGCCAGGCCGAGAAGCCGGCGGCCGAAGGACCGGGCGAATAGCCGGAATAGGAGGGCGGGATCATGCTCTGGGCGCGGAAGCCCTCCAGCGCCGAGGCGGCCGTGGTGGTCGAGGCCCGGTGGCCGGCCCCGGCCAGGGCGTGGCGCAGGGCCCCGACGATCAGGCCGCGCACCAGGGCCGGGTCACGGAACCGCACCTCGGCCTTGGCCGGGTGGACGTTGACGTCGACCTCGGCGGTGTCCAGCGAGACGTACAGCGCCGCGGTTGGGTGGCGGTCGCGAGCCAGGAAGTCGGCATAGGCGGCGCGCAGGGCGCCCTGCAGCAGCCGGTCGCGTACCGGGCGGCCGTTGACGAACAGGTACTGGTGGGCGGCGTTGCCGCGGTTGTAGGTCGGCAGGCCGGCGAAGCCGGTCAGGCGGACGCCGTCGCGGGTCTGGTCGATCTCGATGGCGTTGTCCTGGAAGTCGCGGCCCAGCACCGCCGACAGCCGCGCCAGCCGCCCCTGCGGTCCCGGATGCTCGGGCGCCAGGCGGATCACCCGGCGGCCGTCGATGTCCAGGGAAAAGCCGACGCCCTCGTTGGCCATGGCCTGGCGCTTGATCTCCTCGGTGATGGCCAGGGCCTCGGCGCGTTCGGACTTCATGAACTTCAGCCGGGCGGGGGTGGCGTAGAACAGGTCGCGCACCTCGATCCGCGCGCCGTGGTCGCCGGCGAAGGCGGCGGGGGCCACCTCGCCGACGCTGCCGCCCTCGACCAGGATCGACCAGGCGTCGCTCTGGCCCTTGGCCCGCGAGCTGATCGACAGCCGCGCCACCGAGCCTATCGACGGCAGGGCCTCGCCGCGGAAACCCATGGTGTGGATGCGCAGCAGGTCCCACAGGCCGTCGGCGTCCGGCGCCAGCTTGGAGGTGGCGTGGCGCTCGATCGCCACCGGCAGCTCCTCGGCGCTGAGGCCGCAGCCGTCGTCGGCCACCAGGATGCGGGTCAGGCCGCCGCCGTGGGCCTCGACCTCGATCCGCGTGGCCCCGGCGTCGATGGCGTTGTCGACCAGTTCCTTGATGGCGCTGGCCGGCCGCTCGACCACCTCGCCGGCGGCGATGCGGTTGACGGTCTCGGGCGGCAGGCGGCGGATCGGCATCGGCAACTCTCGGGACGCGGGTGAACGCCCGCATTGCGCCTTCGTAATTTGACCGGCCAAGCGCGGCCGTTCCAAGTGCGAGGGACCGATCATTCTAGATCGATTCCGGCCAATTGTTTTTGGCGCCTTTGAGGACCGTACATAGTGACGACCGGACGCTTCGCCGCCCTTTGCGCGGCCCTGACCCTGACAGCCGCCCCCGCCCTGGCCCAGCAGGCGGTCGACGCTTCCGGGCCGATCGACCTGCATCGCACCGATCCCGAGGCCGACCTCGTCGAGGAACTGGTGGTCAACGCCCGGCTGCCGGGACCGGCCTGGTGGAAGGTCAGCGACGCTGACACGACGGTCTATGTGCTGGGCGTGCCGGCCCTGGTCCCGACCAACCTGACGGCCGACGACTCGGTGCTCAGGCGGCGGCTGGACGGGGCCAATGTGCTGATCATGGGCCAGGAAGCCGATGTCAGCGTCATGCGGCTGGTCGGCTTGGCCCTGGGCGGAAAGCGCTATTTCCTGACCACCCAGCCGATGCGCCAGACCCTGCCGCCGGAACTGCGCCAACGGCTGGAAACCCGCTTGGCGGCGATGAAGAAGCCGGCCGGAGACATGGACGACATCAAGCCCGCCTTCGCCGGCTTCATCCTGGCCAATTCCAAGGATGGTAATCTCCAGATCACCCTGGGCGGGGTGACCGATCGGATCCGCGAGATCGCCAAGAGCAAGGATCTGGAAAAGCGCCCCCGGATCCAGAACCTGCCGGGCTACAGCCTGGTCGACGCGGTCAAGACGCTGGGGACCGCGCCGCAGCCCTTGCAGGAGCTGTGCCTGGACGCCGGCCTGCGCCAGGCCGAGAGCGGTGAGGGCGGCATCCGGGAACTGTCCGAGCGATGGGCGCGAGGCGAGGTGCGCGCGGTGGTTTCGGCCGACCGCGGCTTCTCGCGTTGCCTGGCCTCGACCCCGTCCATCGCCCGCGAACTGCGCGACGGCCAGATCGATGCGGTGAAGGCGATCTCCGGGGCCCTTCAGAAGCCAGGCAAGGCCGTGGCGGTGATCGAGCTGCGGTCGCTGCTGGCCGAGGGCGGCGTGCTGGAGCAGCTGAAGGCCAAGGGTTTCACGGTGACGACGCCCGGGGAGTGATAGAGCTGTAGCGCTTGGAGAACAGATCATGCGGCGACTGGCGCTGTTGAGTTTCGCGATGGCCGCCCTGATCGCTGGCCCGGCCTTCGCCCAGGCGATCGACGACCCCGAGGCCAATGTCGTCGAGGAGCTGGTCGTCAGCGCCAAGCTGCCGGGGCCGGCCTGGTGGCGGATTTCCGATGGCGACACCACGATCTATCTGCTCGGCGTGCTGCAGGCCCTGCCCCAGGGCCAGGGCTGGGACACCAGCGTGCTGGAACGGCGGCTGGACGGGGCCTTCGCGGTGATCCTGCCGCCGGAGGGCAAGGCCGGGCTCGGCGACATTCCCGCCGCCCTGGCCCTGCGCGGCCGGCTGAAGTCCGAGGTTCCGCTCGACACCGCCGCCGCCAGCCTGGCGCCCAAGCTGGCCCGGGCTCGCGCCGCCCTGGGCAAGGCGCCCGACGCCTATCGCCAGTGGAGCCCGCTCGGGGCCGGCGTGGCGATGGCCGGCGACTACCGCAAGGCGGTTCGGCTGGAGAGCGCCGAGCCGGAGCGGACGATCGCGCGGCTGGCCCGCCGGCATCGGGTCAAGGTGCGCCCGGCCGCGACCTACAAGGTGATGCCGGTGATCAGGACCGCCGTGCGCGGGCACTCGCCGGAGGCCGGGCTGGTCTGCCTGGAGGGCGTGCTCGACGAGGTCAACGCCGGGGCCGGCGCGGCGCGGGCCGCCGCCCGGGCCTGGGCCATGGGCGACGTGCGCGGCGCGATCAGCGGCCCGCGCAACTTCCAGCGCTGCCTGCTCGGCCTGCCCGGCATGGCCGAGCTGGAGCGGCGCGGGACTGAGGACGAGGTCGAGGCGCTGAGCGCAGCGATGAAGACCCCGGGCCATGCAGTGGCGGTCTACGGCGTCCGCAGCCTGGTGGCCCGGGACGGGGTGCTGGACCAGATGCGGGCGCGTGGGTTTCAGGTGTCGACGCCGGGCGAGTGAGCCGCCGTGACATGAAATCGGCCCGGAAGCTTTCGCCGCCGGGCCGATGAAGACGCGATATGGGTCGGGTCCTACAGCCCCGGAAGCTTGATCTTGCCCTGCTTCTCCCGGGTGATGACGATCGTGCCGTTGCCGGTCAGGGCCTTGAGGCGGGCTTCCTCGGTGGCCGCGTCGACCGGGGCGGCGTCGGTGGCGCCGGTTTCCGAGGCGGTGGGGGCGGCGGTCTTGTCGCCCTTCTTCCAGAACATCACCTTGCTGGCGAAGCTCTCGTCCTTGTGGGCCAGGTCGCCGTTCTCGTCGTCGACGACGAAGCGGATCAGCGGGTCGGCCTTGTCGACGCCGGCCTTGGCCACCAGCAGCTTCTCGCCGTCCGAGCGGTTGGCGGCGTTGCTCTGGCCGATCAGGGCCTGGCGCGCGGCGCTCTCGGGCTGCAGTTCCTGCGGACGCGGCTCGCCGGGGGCCGGCGGGCGCAGGCTGTAGTCAGGCGGCACCACCAGCGGGGCCTTGGTGACGACGCGGAATTCATCCGGCACGACCTTGTTCATGCCCAGGGCCTTGGAAGCCGACTGACAGCCGGCCAGGCCGGTGGCGGCCGCGGCGACCAAGACGCTCAAGGTCGCGACCCGATTGAAACTCATGAAACCCATGCTCCACTGGCCGCCCCGGGCCAAATTTTGGACGCCCTCGATACGACATCCGAGGGCGGGCGCCAATCTTCCTTGAGATCGTGGCTACGTTAGGGCGGCGCGATCGTGCCCGAAGGCGATCACGATCGCGATTCCTTGTTTCGACGCGCTTTCTTCACGCGAACCGGAGACCACTTCGCTCGAAAGCGCTTCAGAGCCCCTTACCGTTCGGATGCGACAGCTTGTTCTCCTCCGACAGGAAGCTGTCGAGCAGCAGCAGCGCCACTCCGACGCTGATCGCCGAGTCGGCGACGTTGAACACCCAGGGGAAGTGCAGGCGCGAGACGTCGATGAAGTCGATGACGTGGCCAAAGCGGATGCGGTCGATCAGGTTGTTGCCGAACGCCCCGCCGATGATCAGGCCCAGGCCCGCCGCCATCAGCCCGCGCGTCGCCTTGCGCGCCCAGACGGTCAGCCCGACCACCACGGCGGCCGAGAACAGGGTCAGCATCCAGCGGCTGAACTCCGAGCCGCGGAACAGGCCGAAACTCATGCCCTGGTTATGGACCAGGGTCAGCTGCAGCGGCCCCAGCAGCGGCATGTTGGCGCCCGGCAGCTCGCCCAGATAGGACAGGATCCAGGCCTTGCTGATCTGGTCCAGCACGATGGTGACGATCGCGATGGCGTAGGAGGTCCAGCCCAGGCGGGTGATTTTCATTCTAGTCCCCGATCTTCCTTCTCCCCTTGCGGGAGAAGGTGGCCTGCGTAGCAGGTCGGATGAGGGGTTTCACCGGCGGCGCCGCGCGACCCCTCATCCGTCGCTGCGCGACACCTTCTCCCGCAAGGGGAGAAGGAAGGAAAGCTCAAGCCTGCCGGCTGTCCCACCACGCCACCGCCTCGGCGTCGCGCAGGCTGAGGTCCGGATAGCGCGGATCGGTCCCGACCTCGGGCAGGATGCGCCACGAGCGGGCGCATTTGCGGCCTTGGGCCTTCGATACGACCACGATCGTGATCGGCGTGCCTGCAGCAGCTTCAAAACCTTCAGGATAGGTGCCGAGATCAAGATGGGCTTGGCTGGTGCGGAACACTTCAGCGGCGTCGAGACCATCGAAGGCGGCCAATAGTTCTGAATCGAGCATGACTCTTACGGAAGCATCGAGCGCAGAGCCTATCACCTTGTCGCGACGCTTTTCTTCCAAGGCTTGGGTGACGTGCCCGGTCACGGTCTCGACCTTGGCCCACCGCGCGGCCTCGTCATCATTGCGCCAGGCCTCCGGCGTCGGCGGCATCACCCGCAGGGTGATCGACCCCGCGTCCGGGAAGCGCGTCGTCCAGGCCTCTTCCATGGTGAAGCTGGTCAGCGGGGCCAGCCAGAGGGTCAGGCGCTCGAACACGTAGTCCAGCACGGTGCGATAGGCCCGGCGGCGCAGGGCCGTGGGCACGTCGCAATAGAGGCAGTCCTTGCGGATGTCGAAGAACAGGGCCGACAGGTCGCCCTGGCAGAAGTCGATCAGCGGCCGGATCACGTCGCTGAACCGGTAGGTCCCGTAGGCGGCGCGGACCTGGGCGTCGAGCTCCCACAGCCGGTGCAGGATGTACTTCTCCAGCGGCGGGAAGTCGGCGTAGTCGGTGACCCGCTCGGCCTCGTCGAAGCCGGCCAGGGCCCCCAGCAGGTAGCGGGTGGTGTTGCGCAGCTTGCGGTAGGCGTCGGTGGTGGTGGCCAGGATGGTCTTGCCGATCCGCTGGTCCTCGGAATAGTCGACCATCGCCGCCCACAGCCGCAGGATCTCGGCGCCGCTTTCCTTGGTTACAGTCTGGGGCTCGACGGTGTTGCCCTTGGACTTGCTCATCTTCTCGCCGTTCTCGTCCTGGGTGAACCCATGGGTGAGAACCGCCTTGTAGGGCGCGCGGCCGCGGGTGCCGCAGCTTTCGAGCAGGGACGACTGGAACCAGCCGCGATGCTGGTCGGAGCCCTCGAGGTAGAGATCGGCGGGCGATGCGCTGTCGTCCCGGCCTTCCAGGGTGAAGGCATGGGTGCTGCCGCTGTCGAACCAGACGTCGAGGATGTCGACGACCTTCTCGAAGCGCGAGGCGTCGTGGTCGCCCAGGAAGTCGGCGTCGGGGCGCTCGAACCAGGCGTCGCTGCCGCCCTGGCGGATGATGTCGAGGATGCGGGCGTTGACCTCCGGGTCGACCAGCGGCTGGCCGGTTTCCTTGTCGACGAACATCGCCAGCGGCGTGCCCCAGGCGCGCTGACGGCTGATCAGCCAGTCGGGCCGGGTCTCGACCATGGCCCCGATGCGGTTGCGGCCGGCCTCGGGGTGGAAGGCGGTGGCGGCCAGGGCCTGGACCGCCGTCTCGCGCAGGGTCTTGCCGTCCAGCGCCTCGACCGCGTGATCCATGCGGATGAACCACTGCGGGGTGTTGCGGAAGATCACCGGGGCCTTGGAGCGCCAGCTGTGCGGATAGCTGTGCTCGACCCGGCCGCGCGCCAGCAGGTTTCCGGCCTCGATCAGCTTGTCCATCACCGCGCTGTTGGCGGGACCGAACTTGCCGACCTTCTTGCCCTCGGTCTCGATGACCTTCAGGCCGCCGAACAGCGGCACGTGGGCGTAGTAGGCGCCGTCAGGGTCGACGGTGTCGGGGATCTCGCGATGGCCGTGGGCCAGCCACACCTGGTAATCGTCGGCCCCGTGGCCGGGAGCGGTGTGGACGAAGCCGGTGCCGGCCTCGTCGGTGACGTGGTCGCCGGCCAGCATCGGCACGGCGAAGCCGTAGTGGGTGTCCAGATCGGCCAGCGGATGGGCCAGGACCATGCCCTCGCAGTCGACCCGCTCGACCTTGCGCCAGGCGGCGACCTTGGCGGCCTTCATGACCTCGTCGACCAGCTTTTCGGCCACGATCAGCCGATCGCCGGGCGCCGACCAGGGCGCGAACTCCAGCCCCTCCTCCAGGGCCGTGACCTCGTAGGCGGCATAGGCGATGTCGGGGTTGTAGGACACCGCGCGGTTGGCCGGGATGGTCCAGGGCGTGGTCGTCCAGATCACCACCTTGGCGCCCAGGGCGGCGTCTGAGCCCTCGACGACCGGGAACTTCACCCACACCGTCGGGCTGACATGGTCGTGGTACTCGATCTCCGCGTCGGCCAGGGCCGTGCGCTCGACCGGGCTCCACATCACCGGCTTGGAGCCGCGATAGAGCTGGCCGCTGGTGGCGAACTTGTGGAACTCGGCGACGATGGTCGCTTCGGACGCATAGTCCATGGTGGCGTAGCGGTTCCACCAGTCGCCCAGCACGCCCAGGCGCTGGAACTCGACTTTCTGGGCCTCGATCCAGCCCGCGGCGTATTCGCGGCAGCGCTTGCGAAACTCGGCGGCCGGCACCTCGTCCTTGCGGCGGCCCTTGCTGCGGAACTCCTCCTCGATCTTCCATTCGATTGGCAGGCCGTGGCAGTCCCAGCCGGGCACGTAGTCGACGTCGTAGCCGAGGGCGAAGCGCGAGCGGACCACGAAGTCCTTCAGCGTCTTGTTGAGGGCGTGGCCGATGTGGATCGCGCCGTTGGCGTAGGGCGGGCCGTCGTGCAGCACGAACAGCTCCGCGCCCGCGGCCTGGCGGGCGGCGCGCACGGCGCCGTACAGGCCCTTGTCCGACAGGGCCGCCCAGCCCTCCAGGATCTCCGGCTCCTTCTTGGGCAGGCCGCCGCGCATCGGGAACGGGGTGTCGGGGAGGAAGACGGTCTCGCGATAGTCGCGAACGGGCGTGGCGTCGTCGGCCATGGGGCTATCCAGCTTAGGCTGTTCGGAAGGGAGTGCGGGGGTGGTCGTCCCGGCGCGCGCTGGAATCGGGTCCGGCGGCGTCACGCCGGGCGGTTAATTCGCGAAGTTTTCCGAACCAAAGGCATGGGCGGGGGATAGCAGAGCCGGGCGAGGGGGGCAAACGCCCAAAGCGCGCCGCCCTGTCGGGAGCGACGCCATGCGTGATGAGGGGATTCGAGTGGCGCGGCCGGCGGGCGCGCAGAGCGCCTAGGAGCCGTGGGCAGTTAAGCGTCTAGCGTGGAGGCGCCGCCCTCGTCCTTCGACAGGCTCAGGATGAGGGCTACGGGTAAGGCGGTTCAGTAGAATTCCTCATCCTGAGCCTGTCGAAGGACTAGGAATTCGGCCCAGATCGTCAACTGTCCACAGCCCTAGCGCACGTTTGCTTCAAGTTGAATCGCGCGTCCCAAATTCCCCGTCTCCCCGGCGAAGGCCGGGGCCCAGGTGAAACCCACGAGCCGCTCAGGATGAATCTGGGTCCCGGCCTTCGCCGGGAAAACGGAAGAAGGGGGAGCACGTCGACCTAAAATCAATACGCCCTAGCGCGGCTTGCCGGCCAGGCCGTTCATCAGCCATAGGACGGTGTAGGTGCCGAAGGTCACCGCGGCGAACGACAGCAGGAACATCTGCAGGCCTTGACCATAGGCGACGCCCAGGGTCGCCAAGGCGGCCGCGGTCCAGACGAGCGCCAGGATGCGGCCTTCCCACGAACGCGGATAGACGCGCATCGACGGAATGCGTTTCACGCCGCGCCAGGCGCGCCGCCACACTGTTCGCCCCCTGAATTGGCTTCGCACGGCACGTCCCCCGACACTGACGTAAAAAGTGTAGGCGCGACAAACAGTCGCGTCCATGCCGAAAAATCGTCGTTATGCGCCTTTTTGCGAGCGTGGCCGAATGGTCACGGTCGTCGCCTGGCGGAGGCGGCCGGCGGACCTAGAACGCCGGGGCGACGATCGCCCGGGCCTGGGCGGCGTCGCGCATCACCTGCTCGATCAGCGCCTCGATGCTGTCGAACTTCAGCTCCGGCCGCAGGAAGGCGATCAGCTCGGTCTCCAGGACCTGGCCATAGAGGTCTTCGTCGAAGTCGAACAGCCAGGTTTCCAGCCGGGTCTCGACCATGCCGGTGGTGGGATTGTTACCGAGATTGGCCACGCCGGGCACCACGCGGCCGTCGGGCAGGCGGGTGCGGGTGGCGTAGACGCCCAACCGCGGCACCACATAGTCCTCGACCTCGACATTGGCGGTGGGGAAGCCCAGCTGGCGGCCCAGCTGCTGGCCGCGGCGGACCACGCCCTCGATGGCGAACGGCCGGCCCAGGATGCGGGCGGCCTGTTCGGGATGGCCGTCGCGCAGGGCGTCGCGCACGCCGGTCGACGAGAACTTCTCGCCGTCGCGATTGGCCACCGGCTCGGCCACCGACACCGAGAAGCCGAATTCCTGGCCATAGGCCTTCATCAGTTCGGCGCTGCCGGTGCGGCCGCGCCCGAACGAGATGTCGAAGCCGACGCCGACATGCCTGACGGCCAGGCCCTCGCGGTCGTTGCCGACCAGCACCCGCTCGACGAACTCGCGGTCGCCGAAGCTGGCCATCTCGAAATCGAACGGCAGCAGGTAGAGGATGTCGACGCCCAGGGCCTCCAGGGCCCGGGCCTGCTGGTCGTGGGTCATCAGCTTGAAGGCCGGCTCGCTGGGCCGAAACAGCCGCCGCGGGTGCGGGTCGAAGGTGACCACGCCCAGCGGCCGCTTCAGGGCCAGGGCCGCCTTGGCCGCCTGGGCGATCACCTGCTGATGGCCGCGGTGCACGCCGTCGAAATTGCCCAGGGCCACGGCCGCGCCCCGCTCGCTCTCGGGCAGGCCCTTCCAGCCATGGACGATCTTCAGACGCATGCGGTTTCCTCTCAGGCGGCCTGGCGCGGGACCAGGACCACGGCCTCGCCGTCCAGGACCGTCTTGTTCCTGACCAGGCAGACGGTGGCCAGGGTGACCTCGGCCTTGGCTTGATCGATGCCGGTGACCGTGGCGCGGGCGGTGACCTCGTCGCCGATCCGGACCGGGCGCTTGAATTTCAGGGTCTGCGACAGGTAGACCGCGCCAGGGCCAGGCAGGGTGGTGCCCAGCACCGCCGAGATGTAGCCGGCCGACAGCATGCCGTGGGCGATGCGCTGGCCAAAGCTGGTGGTCGCGGCGTAGTCGGCGTCGAGATGGACGGGATTGGTGTCGCCGGTCACCGCGGCGAAGGCGACGATATCGGTCTCGCCGACCGTGCGGAGCAGCTGCGCCGATTGGCCGACGCTGAGTTCTTCAAGAAACAGTCCCCGCATCCCGCGTCTTTCTTGTTGTTGTGCGTGGCGCCCAATCTAGCGATCGGGCCCGGGTTCACCAAACCAGATCGCCCATGGCGTGGGTCGCGCCCAGGCTCTCGGCGGCCAGCAGGCGCTCGACGGCGACGGGATCCAGCGTCCCGTCCGGGCTGATGGCCGCCTCGCCGTGGATGCCCTTGGCGATGAACAGGCAGGCCAGGCCCTGGTCGTGGGCGCCCTTGACGTCGGTGATCACCCCGTCGCCGATGCACAGCACGCGCGAGCGATCGACCGGCCCGCCCTTCAGGGCGGAGGCCTCGGCCAGGGCCAGGTCGTAGATCGGGGCGTAGGGCTTGCCGGCCATCAGCACGGTCCCGCCCAGGCCCTCATAGAGGTCGGCCAGGGCGCCGCCGCAATAGATCAGCCGGTCGCCGCGCTGCACCACCCGGTCGGGATTGGCGCAGACCAGGGTCAGGCCCCGCTCGGCCGCCAGCCCCAGGCGGGCCCGATAGTCCTCGGGATCTTCGGCCTCGTCGTCCTGCAGGCCCGAGACCGAGATGAAGGCCGCGTCCTGCGGACCGGAAAAGGCCAAGCCCAGGTCGGCGTAGAGCACCGCGTCCCGCTCGGGACCGACGGTCCAGACCGGGCCCGGCGCGCGCTCGCGCAGCAGGGCGCGGGTGGCGTCGCCGGAGGTGACGAAGGCGCTCCAGGCCTCGCGCGGCACGCCCAGGCCGTCCAGCTGCGCCACCACGTCGGCCGAGGGGCGCGGGGCGTTGGAGATCAGGATCACCGGCCCATGATGGGCCCGCCATTCGACCAGGGCCGCGCAGGCGGCGGGGAAGCTCTCGACCCCGTTGTGGATCACCCCCCAGACGTCGCACAGCAGCACGTCATAGCGGTCAGCGAGGGCGGAAAGGCCGGAGGGCAGGTCGGTCATGGAGAGGGGCGGTACCGGGCGGCGACGGGCGCGTCAACGGTAGCGGATGTAGGGACGGCCGGCCCCGGCGGCCAGAAGACCCTTGCTGCACGACCGATCAGGGTTTCTCGCAGGCTGGCGCGGCCGCCGTCACGTCGCGTCGTGGAAGATCACCCCCAGCACCCGCCGCCGTCCGGACCGCACGGTGCTGACCCCGTGCCGCAGCACCCGGCGATGGACGCCGCGGGTTCCCTCGGCCGGGCGTTCGCGGACGGCGAAGATCACCCCTTCGCCCTGCTTGAGCGGCACGACCTGCGGCCGCGACTGCTGGCGAGGGCGCTGTTCGACCAGCACGAACTCGCCGCCCTCGAAGTCGCGGCCGGGTTCGTCCAGCAGGAAGGCGGCCTGCAGCGGAAAGACGTGCTCGCCATAGAGGTCCTGGTGCAGGCAGTTGTAGTCGCCCGGGCCGTAGGTCAGCAGCAGCGGCGTCGGCCGGGTCTGGCCGGCCGCGTGGCAGCGGGCCAGCATCTGGTCGAGGCTGTCTGGAAAGCGCCGATCCTCGCCCAGCCGCTCGGCCCAGCGATTGGCGACCGCGGCCAGGGGCCCATACAGCCCCTGGCGCAGCCGCTGCACCGGGTCGGGCAGGGGATAGCTGAAGTAGCGGTACTCGCCCTGGCCGAAGCCGTGGCGGGCCATCACCACCCGACTGCGAAAGCCGGCCTCCTGGTCGTAGAGGCCGGCGATCGCCGCGCAGGTCTGCGGCTTCAGCAGCGGGCCGGTCAGGGCCCAGCCCTGGGCGTCGAGCTCGGCGGCGATCCGTGTCCAGTCCAGGCTCACGCGGCCTCGCGGGGCCGGGCGGCTTCGCGGGCCAGCAGCGCGCGCTTGCGCTCGACGCCCCAGCGATAGCCGGACAGGCCGCCGTCGGCCCGCACCACCCGATGGCAGGGGGTGATCACCGCCAGCGGATTGGCCCCGCAGGCCTGGGCCACGGCGCGGGCGGCGGTCGGTCGACCTATGGCCCGCGCCACCTCGGCGTAGCAAAGGGTGGTTCCGGCCGGGATGGTCCGCAACGTCGCCCAGACCTTGCGTTGCAAGGGCGTGCCTTGGTCGTCCAGCGGCAGGTCCAGGGCCGCGCCGCGGCCGTCGACCTCGGTCGCCACCGCCTTCAGGTCGGCGGCCAGGCCCGCCGGGTCGGGCGTCAGCCGGGCCGAGCGGAAGCGGCGTTCCAGGTCCTTGGCCAGGGCCTGGGCGTCGTCGCCCAGGGTCACCAGCCGCAGGCCGGCCTCGGAGCGGGCGACCAGGGCCAGGCCCAGGCTGGTCGGAACCGTGGCCCAGCGCAGGGTCTCGCGCGGCTGGTCGGGCTTGCAGCGCAGGCACGGGCGGAAGCCGGCGGCCCTGGCGCTTTCCTGCGTATCGTGGAACTCCACATTCTTGCGCAGAGGCCGCCCGGCGCAGCTGGCCAGGCAATAGACGCCGGTGGTGCGCACGGCGATGAAGAAGGCGCCTTCAGCGTCGCGGTCGCGGCGGCGCAGGGCCTCCCAGCGTGCGTCGTCGTCGAGATAGGTCGAAGCGGTCATCGGAGGGTCTCCTTTCGTTGGAAGGGAGAATGCGCTCCGGCCGCCGGCCCGTCATTCCGATGCTTGCGGTCCGCAGATCAGGTCCAGGGCCGCCTTGATGGTGGCGTCCAGCTGCTCGCGGGTCTCGCCGGCCCGGGCCCGCACCGACAGGGCGTTGATCATCACGCCGGCCACCTTGGCCAACGCCGCATGGTCCGCATCCGTCGGCAGCTCGCCGGCCGCATGGGCGCGGGCGAACAGCCGCTCGAAGCCGCGGTCCATCTCATGCATGCCGTCGGCGACCATCTGGCGCACGGCCGGATCGACCACGGCCTGACCCAGGCCGGCGCTGACCAGGAAGCAGCCGCGTCCGCCCGTGTCGCCGGAGGTGTAGAAGCCCAGGGCCGCATGATAGACGCGGTCCAGCGCCTCGCGCAGCGTGCCGCCGCCGCGGAAGGCCGGGATCATCCTCGCCCGTGACTGGTCCAGATAGTTTTCCAGGGCGGCGCGGAACAGCGTCTGCTTGTCGCCGAAGGCCCCGTACAGGCTGGGCCGGTTCATGCCGGTGGCGGCGCTCAGGTCGTCCAGCGAGGCCCCGGCATAGCCCTGGTCCCAGAAGGTCTCCGTCGCCTGCCAAAGGGCGACCTCGGGGTCATAGGCGCGCGGCCGTCCGCGACGCTTGCTCTGATCAGCCGCAGCTCCGGCCGGATTCGATTTTTGTACCATTTCGAATAAAAACCTTGCGTCCGCTATTTTTATGCGAGATGGTATGAAAATGCAAACGGAGGGTCGGATGGATCTCTATTTCTCGCCGATGGCCTGCTCGATGGCGACGCGGATCGCCGCCTATGAGGCCGGCGCCCAGATCAACTTCCTGCGGGTCGACACCCGGGCCTCGCCCAAGCGGGTCGAGGACGGGACCGCGTTCCTGAGCCTCAATCCCATGGGCCAGGTGCCGGTGCTGCGCGCCGACGACGGCGAACTGATCTTCGAGAACCCGGTGATCCTGCAATATGTCGCCGACCGCTTCCCGGCCGCCGGCCTGATCCCCGCCGAGGGCGCCGAGCGCCGCCGGGTGCAAAAATGGCTCAGCTTCATCGGCTCGGAGCTGCACACCGGCGTGTTCATCGCCCTGCTGGACCCCAAGGCGCCGGAAGGGGCCAAGGCCTTCGCCCGCGCCGCCGCCGCCCCGCGCCTGGCCGTCCTCGACGCCCATCTGACCGGCCGCGAATTCCTGCAAGGCCGGTTCAGCGTCGCCGACGCCTATCTGTTCGTGATGCTGACCTGGGCCCGGCACGTGGCGCTGGACCTGACGCCCTATCCCGCCCTGGCCGCCTATCGCGACCGCCTGCAGGCCCGGCCCTCGGTGGCCCGGGCGCTAGGCGAGGAGTTCACCCTGTTCAAGGCCGCGGCCTGACACCGTTTCAGTAGGCGTACCCCCCGAAACCTCCTCCCCGGAGCCATACCATGCGCAATCTTATCTTCGCCGTCGCGGCCCTGGCCGCGACGGGCGGCTCGGCCATGGCCGAAATCAAGCCCGAGGGCGGTTGGCTGACCCTCAGCGCGCCCGCCGCCAAGGACCACATCGTCTTCGACGGCGCGATCTGGCGCTGCCAGGGCGAGGTCTGCCGCGCCACCCAGGTCAAGTCGCTGCCGCCCCTGCGCAGCTGCAAGCGCCTGGCCCGCGAACTGGGTCCGGTCACCAGCTTCGGCTATCGCGGCGTGGCGCTGTCGGCCGAACAGCTGGCGGCCTGCAACCCGGTGCAGATCGCCAAGACCCCGGCCCAATCCGAGGTGGCGACGGCGCGCTGAGCGAGCGACCTTCGCGGCTTCAGACCTCGACTCGCCAGCAGAACAGCGGCCCGTCCTCCTCGTCGGTCCGCGAGTCGAAGCGCTCGAAGCCGTTGACCTCCAGCACCCGCTGCGAGGCCAGGTTGTCGACGGCGGTCTCGGCGGTGACGGTCGAGACCCGGTCGTCGCCGCGGGCCCAGTCCAGCAGCGCCGCCACCCCCCGCCGGGCGACGCCGCGCTGGCGCCGCGACTCGGCGACGCCATAGCCGATCATCACCGTGTCGCCGACATAGGGCACCCGGACCAGCGAACACAGACCGACCACCTCGCCGTCCTCGACCATCATCCAGGCGTTGGGGGTGAAGGCCTCGCCGACCGTCGCCGACAGGTCGCGCAGCATCTCCAGCACCTCCGTCCCCTCGACCCCGCCCTCGGCGACGGTCAGCCCCTCGGGCGCGGCGCCGACGATCAGGGCGGCGAAATGGGCGTCGGTGGTCTCGATCAGCATGGTCGGGTTCTAGAGGCGGCCGCGGCCGATCGCAACGCCGGGTTGCTGTCGGCGCGGCTTCGGGTCAGGTTTGTCGCCAGCGCGGAAGGGCCCATGATCAGGGGCGACATCAAGCGCGCCTCCCGGCCGAGAACCTGGCGGCTCCATGGCCTACGACAAGCGTCCGCGGCCGAATCCTTGTCGAGGCTGAACCCGCCCTCTAGGTTGCACGTACACCGGATGGGGCGCGGGCGCGGGATGAAACATTTTAACGTCTTGGCGGCGGCTGTCGCCGCCTGTCTGGCTTCTTGCCTGGCGTGGACAACGGCAGCTCAGGAGGGGACAGGCGCCCCAGTGCTGCGGGTGCGTCCCGACGAGATCGAGACGTTCTATCCGGCGGCGGCCAAGGCCAAGGGGCTGGAGGGCCAAGCGACCGTTGGCTGTCTTGAGCATGACGACGCCGTCTGGGCTTGTCGGCTGACCTTGGAGGCCCCGGAGGGCGAAGGGTTCGGCGCTGCCGCTCTAGCCCTGGTCAAGCGCTACGAGGCCAGCGCCCCTACCGCCGATGATCGGCGTTTTGCCCGCTTTGAGTCCCTCCGGATCGTCTTCAAGCCGCGCGAGGTGAAGGCTGTCCGCGCGGCCGGGACGGACTATGTGCTCCCTGAGCGCATCGAGGAGCCGTCGGCGGACGCCCTATATGACGCCTGGCCGCGCGTGGCGCGGTTCAGCGGGGTCGAGGGCTCCGTCAATCTGTGGTGCACGGTGACCCTGGAGGGGCGTTTGACCTCCTGCACCGTCAGTAAAGAGAACGGCTTGGGTCATGGCTTCGGTGAAGCGGCATTGAAGGTGACGCCCCTGTTCCGGTTCGCGCCGGCCCGCAAGAACGGCGTCCCGGCAGCGATGTCGATCCCGATCCAGGTCTATTTCTTCTGCGACGTCCGTTGCCGCCGTTTCGAGGGCGGCCGCCGGCCCTCGAACGCTTGGGTTTCGGTCCCCACCCCTACTGAGGTCCAGGCGGCTTATCCGCCGGCGGCCAAAGCGCGGGGACGGGAAGGAGTGGCCCGGCTCGACTGCACCGCGACCAAGGCGGGCGAGCTGAAGGATTGCCGCATCGCCGCCGAGTCACCCGCCGGAGAGGGCTTCGGGGCGGCGGCTCTGGCGCTGGCGGACCGGTTCAGCTTGACTCATGCGGACCCAGAGCGGATTTCCTTTTCGGTCGCCTTCGATAATCGAATCGGTCTGGTCGATTGGGCGTGGGATGCGAATCCGTTCGCCGGTCTGATAGCGGTCGCGCCAAAGGGGAAGACCGTTGCAAAGGTCGAAGGGCCGCCGGTCGTCAAGGGTCGGTCCCGTCTGCGCTGCCAAGCGGGCCAGGGCGGTCAGCTGGAGCGCTGCGTAGTGCTCGACAGCGAACCGGCCGATCCCGAGGTGGCGCGTCAGGTGCTGGAGAACCTGAGCAAGGTCAGGGTTCGGAGCTGGACCGATGAGGGACGCTCAACAATCGGATCATGGGTCGAATTGATGCTGTCGACGGGTCCGCTCGCCGATCCCCGGCTGTTTCCCGCTGTCGCCGTCCCTCCGACGGTCGCTTCCGGGGTGCTCGACTACCGACCGCAGACCGTGCTGGCGTCGCCCCCCGATCCGTGGCGCTTCTTTCCCGCTCGGGCCCAGCGCATGGAGGTCAGCGGTCAGGTCGTCTTGACTTGTGCGGGCTTGATCGACGGCCGTCCTGATGGCTGCCAGGTGACGACGGAGGCACCGCTGGATTACGGCTTTGGCGACGCCGCTCAGCGGATGAGCAAGGACTTCCGCTACAGCCCCCAGAGTATTGACGGTGTGCCGACCGACGAGCCGATCTTGATTCCGTTCAACTTTGCGGTACCGCGCTGAGTTCCGCTCGTCTCGACATTCGCCTGACGAGCGCACAGAGCCCTATCGCCCCGCGCGCCGCCGCAGCGCTCCGCGCATGAAGTCCTGCGGCGGGTCGGCCTCGGCCAGCACCGAGTCGCGGATGGCGCGCGGCTCGCCGAACAGGTGGCCCTGGCCGTAACCGATGTCGAGTTCGAGCACGTCGACCACCTGGCGTTCGGCCTCGACCTTTTCGGCGATCACCTCGATGCCGTAGCGGCGGGTCAGGCCGGCGAAGTCGGCGGCGTTGAGGTCGGGCAGCGAGGCGATGACCAGCTTGCCGTCCTGCTCCTCCAGCTGGTCGAGCATCATCTGGGCGCCGATCTTGAGGAACTTGACGTCGGCCCGGGCCAGATCCTGGAAATCGAGGTCCAGGTCGGTGACCTTGTCGAGGCTGAAGCGGAAGCCCAGGCTGGACAGCCGGGCCATGTGGCGGGCCTCGACCGGGCCGCGGTCGTTGAAGGCGGCCTGGCCCAGTTCGAAGATCAGAGCCCCGGCCAGGTCCTTGTTGACCTGCAGGAACTCCAGGAACTGGGCGAAGAACGCCTCGTCGGCCAGGCTGGCCAGGGAGATGTTGCAGAAGATTCCGACCTTGCGGTCCTGCTTGGCCAGGCGGCGGACGATCTGCACGCAGCGGAACAGCAGCAGGTTGTCGATGGCGGCGGTCAGGCCCTCGGGCTCGGCCACGGCCAGGTATTCGGCCGGCATCATGATCCGGCCGGTCTCGTCGCGCAGGCGCGAGAAGCTCTCGTAGAACACGGTGCGGCGCTGGGGCAGGCTGACGACCGGCTGCAGGTAGAGGTCGACCCGGTTTTCGGCCAGGGCGTCCTGCACCACCTCGATCAGGGCGCTGGACTGGGGCGAGCGGCCGCGCGGCTCGGCGCGGGCCACCTCGACCTGGTAGCTCAGCTGGTGTTCGAGGCGGTCGCTCATCCGGACGACCAGGTCTTCCAGCTGGTGGACCTCGCTGGTCAGTTCGGCCGAGCGGCGCTGGGCGTCGTCGGCGACGCTCTCCAGCAGGCCGGTGATGCGGGCGTCGACCTTCTCGATCTGCTCGAGCAGGATGCCGTGGGCCTCGCGGATGGTCTCGATGTCGACGCGCAGGGCCGCGCCCTGCAGGACGCCGGCGATCACGCCATGCACGGCCAGGCACAGGCCCATGGCGCCGATGAAGGCTGCCAGGCCCACGGCCGGCGCGGCTCCCATCCGCCACAGGGCGAGGGAGACGACCAAGGCCAGACAGAGATAGGCGCCGGTCAGCAGCGCCAGCATCAGCCTTCGCATCGAGGGGTCCCTACGAATCGTCAAGATTGATTATGGGAGTCGCCCTGGCCGTGAGTCGAACAGATTAACGCGCGTGGGCCATTACGCCGCGCCTTAACCACAAATCAGGTTCTCGTGAACACGCGGGAACCGTCGGCGGGGCGGATTCCCCTTGATTGAGGCGAGCAAGGTCTCAGATCGGCGCGAAAAGGCGCTGGCCCTCTAAGCCGATGAACGGCCCCATCTTACTGCCCGGCCCGCAAGAGCGGCGCTCGCCCCAGTAAATGTGGTCGGCGTCCGGAAGGCGCCAAGTCAGGGACGCCCTGTTCATACGGCGGACGATCTCCCGACCGGTCGCCCGCTCGACCAAGGCCTCGCCGTAGATTTCAACCTTGAAATCACCGCCGAGCATCCGCTCCTCGACCACGCCGCGCACAAAATAGGGGGCCATGGGCGAGCCGGGACCGAGGTTCAGGGCGGTGTATGGGCCGACGCGCTCGGCGGCAAGGCATTGCCCCGCCGCAGTCTTCCAGGCTTTGCCCTGCCGGCTCCAGTCGCTGACCACCTGGTCCAGTTGGGCGTCGCAGTAGGCCGGATCTCCGCGCCGCCGCACGCGATAGACGCCGGGCTCGGTGATCAGCGGCGCCAGCCAGCCCCCGTCCGTCGCGTCGATGTGAAGGACGGCGTAGGTCGCGCCCGTTCGTTTCAGCGCAAGGGCGATCGTCGCCGGGCCGCCCGAGATGGCGAGGCCGTCCGGGGCAGGGGCTGGCTGGGCGCGTTCCAGCGTAAAGCCGCTCCTGCACAAGGCCTCCCACTCAAGGGGCGGCTTGGCGGCGCTGCGCGACTTGACCACGCCTTGCCCCACCGCCGACGACAAGGTCACCGGATCGATCCATTTGCCCGTGGCGTCGTCGATGCAGCCGCCCAAGACCGTCGTGGCGGCTGCCAGGATCAGGGCGCGGGCGAGATTGGGGACGGTCAAGTTCATGGCCTGATGCGAGCCAGCCGCCGCAACTGTCGTCAAGCGCAATTTCCGCGATAGCGGAGGATCGCAGCGCAGCGCGACCGACCCGTAAGGAGCCGCGCCCGCGGCCTCGCCCCATTCGTGACATGACAGCGCGGCTTTAGACTGATAATCGTTCGCAAGTTTTTCCGGTGCGACCATGTCCGACGTTCTCAACCTAGCTCCCGAAATCGCCGACCTCCCCGCCGCAGCTCGCGGCGCCGAAAGCCCGCTCAGCAAGGCCCGTAAGGGTCAGCGCGGGGTCATCGTGCGGGTCGGCGGCGAGACGGGGCAGGCGGAGTCTATCGATCCTGAGGAGCTGGAGCGTCGTCTGCTGGAGATGGGCTTCGTCGAGGGAGCCCTGTTCGAGGTGCTGCACGAGGGCCTGTTCGGGCGGGACCCGATCGCCGTGCGCATCGACGACATGCGCGTCGCCCTGCGCCGCCGCGAGGCCGCCGCCGTCACCGTCCAGTTCGAAGAGGCCTGACGTCTTGACCGACACCGCCGTCTCGCGGCCCGCGCGCCTGGCGCTGGTCGGCAATCCCAATTCCGGCAAGACCGCCCTGTTCAACGCCCTGACCGGCAGCCGCCAGAAGGTCGCCAACTACGCCGGGGTCACCGTCGAGCGCAAGGAAGGCGTGCTGACCCTGCCCGGCGGCCGCGGGGCCCATGTGCTCGACCTGCCCGGCACCTACTCCCTGCGGGCCCGCAGCCCCGACGAGGCGGTGACCCGCGACGCGGTGCTGGGCCGCCTGGCCGGCGAGACCGCCCCGGACGTGGTGATCTGCGTGGCCGACGCCACCAACCTGCGGCTGGTGCTGCGGCTGGTGCTGGAGCTCAAGCAGGTGGGGCGGCCGTTCGTCCTGGCCCTCAACATGTACGACATCGCCCAGCGCCAGGGCCTGCGGATCGACCTGGAGCGGCTGTCGGCCGAGATCGGCGCGCCGATCGTCACCACCGTGGCCACCCGCAAGCGCGGCCTGGAGGAACTGGTCGCCAAGGCCGACGCCCTGGCGATCGGCCAGCAGGGCGCGCATGAAAACGTCTGGCGCGAGCCGACCGCCGCCGAGATCCGCGCCGCCCACCGCGAGGCCCAGCGCATCGTCAAGGCCTGCGTCCGTCCGCCCGAGCGGCCCGACACCGTGACCGGCAAGGTCGACGCGGTGCTGCTCAACCCGGTCGGCGGCCTGCTGATCCTGCTGGCCCTGCTGTTCGTGATGTTCCAGGCGGTGTTCACCTGGGCCCAGCCGGCCATGGAGGGCATCGAGGCGGTGTTCACCGCCGTCGGCGGACTGGTCGGGAGCACCCTGCCGGAGGGACTGCTGCGCGGCTTCATCACCGACGGCCTGATCGCCGGGGTCGGCAGCGTGCTGGTGTTCCTGCCGCAGATCCTGATCCTGTTCTTCTTCATCCTGGTGCTGGAAGACAGCGGCTACATGACCCGCGCGGCCTTCCTGATGGACAAGATCATGGGCGGGGCGGGCCTGCACGGCCGGGCCTTCATCCCGCTGCTCAGCAGCTTCGCCTGCGCCATTCCCGGGATCATGTCGACGCGGGTGATCGACAACAAGCAGGACCGGCTGACCACCATCCTGGTCGCCCCGCTGATGACCTGCTCGGCGCGGATCCCGGTCTACACCCTGATCATCGGGGCCTTCATCCCCAACACCCGGGTCTGGGGCGCGCTCAGCCTGCCGGGGCTGGTGATGTTCGGCCTCTACGCCAGCGGCATCGTCAGCGCCCTTCTGGTGTCGTTCGTGATCCGCAAGCTGTTCTGGCGCGGCACGGTCGAGCCGTTCATGATGGAGCTGCCGACCTATCGCTGGCCCGAGCCGCGCAACGTGCTGATGAACCTGTGGACCCGGGCCCGCATCTTCCTCAACCGCGCCGGCCGGATCATCCTGCCGCTGATGGTGCTGGTCTGGGTGCTGTCGACCTTCCCCTATCCGCCCGAGGGGGCGAGCGGACCGGCCATCGACTACAGCTTGGCCGGCCGGATCGGCCACCTGATCGCGCCCGTCATGCAGCCCATCGGCTTCAACTGGCAGATGACCGTGGCCCTGATCCCCGGCTTCGCGGCGCGAGAGGTGGCGGTGGCCGCCCTGGGCACCGTCTATGCGGTCGGCGGCGATCCCGACGCCTCGGTCGCCACCCTGGGCTCGGTGCTGTCGCACCAGTGGTCTCTGGCCACCGCCCTGTCGTTCCTGGCCTGGTACGTCTTCGCCCCGCAATGCGCGGCGACCCTGGGCGTGGTCAAGCGCGAGACCAACGGCTGGACCTGGCCGACGGTGATGTTCCTGTACATGACCGGCCTGGCCTATCTGGCGTCGTTCGTGACCTACCACGTCGCGGTGGCGCTGGGGGCGGGGTAGGGCTTGTTCCGGTTGTGTTCCGTGTTATGCTTCGTGCATGACGGTCCGGGTCGACATAGCGGAACAGGCCACGGTGGCCGAACTCGTCGCGCACATCGACGCAGGCGAAGACGTGCTGCTGACGCGAGACGGGGAGACCGTCGCGATCGTTACGAAGGTTGCGGCTCCCGCCAAGCGTATCGAGCGGATTCCTGGTGTCTGGGCCCACCTGGGACCCATGGACGACCCGGACATCTTCTTTCGTCCAGACCCTGAGTTCGCCGAGCTCGCGGAAGCGCACGACGAGGACGATTTCTACCGGCCGCAGACGCCGGAGAAATGAACTTTCTCCTCGATACCCATGCTTTGATCTGGTGGATGGCGGCTCCTGAGCGCTTTTCTCGCCGTGCTTATGACTGCGTCAAGGATGCCGGCGCGCGCCTATTCGTCAGCGCCGCGAGTGTCTACGAGATCGAATACAAACGTGAGCGAGATCGACTTCTCTATCGGCTGCCCAGAAACATACCGCGAATTGTTCCGATGCTCGGGTTCGAATGGTTGAACATTGACCCCGCCGACGCCTTTGACGCCGCCCGGCTGGACAACCGACATCGAGATCCGTGGGACCGCATCATCGCGACGCAGGCGGAGCGCAGAGGCCTTCGCCTGATTACCGCCGATGAAGACCTGATCAGCGCCTGCGTCCATTGGCGGGTCCAGACCGTTTGGTGACTTGCTGCGCCCCCTACCGCGTCGGGACCGGAACCTCGCCGCGGTAGTCGTAGAAGCCGCGCCCGGCCTTCTTGCCCAGCCAGCCGGCCTCGACATATTTCACCAGCAGCGGACAGGGGCGGTACTTGCTGTCGGCTAGGCCTTCGTACAGCACGTTCATGATCGACAGCACGGTGTCCAGGCCGATGAAGTCGCCCAGCTCCAGCGGGCCCATCGGGTGGTTGGCGCCCAGCTTCATGGCGGTGTCGATGGCGTCGACCGTGCCGACGCCCTCGTACAGGGTGTAGATCGCCTCGTTGATCATCGGCACCAGCACGCGGTTGACGATGAAGGCGGGGAAGTCCTCGGCGTTGCTGGTGATCTTGCCCAGCGACTTGGCGAAGGCCACGGCCCGCTCATAGGTCGGCACGTCGGTGGCGATGCCGCGGATGATCTCGACCAGCTTCATCAGCGGCACGGGATTCATGAAGTGCAGGCCGATGAACCGCTCGGGGCGGTCGGTGGCCGAGGCCAGGCGGGTGATCGAGATCGACGAGGTGTTGGACGCCAGCAGGGTGGTGTCCTTCAGGTGCGGCTGCAGGCTGCGGAAGATCGCCTTCTTGGTCTCTTCGTTCTCGGTGGCGGCCTCGATCGCCAGGTCGGTCGCGCCGATGTCGGCCAGCGCCTCGGCGGCGGTGATCCGCGCTAGGCCGGCGGCCATGGCCGCCTCGTCGATGATTCCGCGATGCACCTGGCGGGCCATGTTCTTTTCGATCAGGGCCAGGCCGGCCTCGATGCGTTCGCGCGAAATGTCGTGCAGCCGCACGTCGTAACCGGCCAGCGCGCAGACATGCGCGATCCCCGACCCCATCTGACCGGCGCCGATCACGCCGACCGTCTTGATATCAGCCATTCAGACTAGCCTTCGCTCGAGGCGGACGGGACCTGACGCGTCACACCCGATTTCCTGGGTGGTTTCTAGCACGAGCAACCCCACAGTCGCCAAGGCTTTGCTGCGATGCAGCGGAAACCGCGGCCGCCGAAGTCGCCGAACCGGTGCGCCAGAAGGGATTCCGGGCCTGGCGGTTGTGTTACCGGTTATCCCGCCGCCGTCCTGGGTGAGGCGGCGCACCAGCGCGCTCCCTTCCCCCTCGATGAGGGAAGGGTCAGGGATGGGGTGGCTGCTGAGCCGGCGGCGAGAAGAACGCTTCGCGTTCACCCCCATCCGACCCCTTCGGGGCCACCTTCCCCCATCAAGGGGGAAGGAGAAAGAATTCTTATCCTCCCCTCCTCCGGCGTGTTTCCCCAGCAAAATCAATGCGCCAAAATCGTTTATCCTCACCCTTTCCCGGCGCCCTTATCCTGAACTCACCTCGTCGCAAGGAAAGGGCGCATGGCCAGCGACCGATGCGGCGGCGGGGGGCGATCGAGCGGGACTGGGCTGGAGGGGGTTACTCCAGCGTGTCCGGGGAGCCTGGCGTTGCAGGCCCCGCCCGCCGTCGGCGTCGACGAGGATAAAGCGCGTGTGTCGAAGATCCGCGCCCTCGTCGCCGGGGCCCGTCGGAAACGGCGGGGTTCCGGAGTCCGGCTAGGCCTTAACAGGGCCGCCTACCGGACGCGGACGGAAAACGAGCGCGCGGAGCGATCGGCTTCGTCGAAACGGTATTTATCAAAGAACTCCGGACGTCGTCCGGCGCTCCGCGTCCCTTTCCATTCCCTCAGCGAGAGATCGCGTGAGGCGGAAAAGCCGCGTCCCGGCCTGAAAGGAGTCTCTCCTGGCCCGTCCTGCGCCAAGCGTGTTCATCCGGTCGTCGAGCCTCGCCGCCCGCCGGGCGGAAACGTCAGGCCGCCCATGCGTCGCGCTTCGAGGGCGAAGCCAGGCCGACTCCGGAGAGATAGTCCTCCAGCCGCGCCACATCCCCGGCGGCGATCATGGCGCCGACATGGCCGTCGGGACGGACCAGCAGGAACGCGCCGTCGGCCAGGCCGTAGGTCGCGCCCAGGACGTCGTCGGGGTCCTGGAATTCGCCGTCCGCGCCGATCCGGCGGATGCGCAGCCCGGGGCGGGGCGCCGGCAGGCGGACCGGGTCGACGGCGCGGGCGATCAGGGTCCAGTGCGGTCCGGCGAACAGGTCGAACAGTCGCCTGGATTGCCCGCCCGCGCTGCGCAGGCGGCCGTCCGGCGCGCGGTCGCCGGGCTGGACGCCGTCGCCGGGACGCTCCCCGTCAATCGTCAGGGCCAAGGACGACGCGCGATAGCCGAGGTCCAGCTGGTGCACCTCGCGGCCCCGCTTGATCTCGCCCTGCCTGGCCTTGTCGAGCAGGCCGACCGACAGGCCCAGCATGCCGGCGGCGATTGGACGGCGCTCGGCCTCATAGGTGTCAAGCAGGGCGTCGGGCGCGCCGGCCAGCACGGCCGCGAGCTTCCAGCCGAGATTGTAGGCGTCCTGGACGCTGGTGTTCAGGCCCTGGCCGCCGGTCGGCGGATGGATGTGGGCGGCGTCGCCCATCAGCAGCACGCGGCTGACGCGGTAGCGATCGGCCAGGCGGGCGTTCATGGCGTAGGCCGAGGCCCAGGCGACGCTGCGCACCGTCAGGCCGCCGGTCGGCCAGCGATCGTCGATCAGGGCCTGGAGACCGGACGCGGAAAGATCGACCTCGCCGTCCAGCGGGATAGGGGCCTGGAGCTGGAACAGGTCCGTGCCGGCAAGCGGGCAAAAGCCGACCTGCCGGGCCATGTCGCCCTCGCCCGACCGATGCCAGGCGTCGCGCGACAGGCCCTCCAGCACGATGTCGGCGACGATGGCCCGCACGCCGAGCGTCTGGCCGGGGAAGCCGATCCCCAGCGTGCGGCGCACGAACGAGCGGCCGCCGTCGCCGCCGACCAGATAGCGGCAGCGGATCGTCTCGATCCCGTCCGGCCCGGCGACCGTCGCCGTCACGCCCTCGGCGTCCTGGTCGAAGGCGGCCAGTTCGCGGCCGTATTCCACCGCCTGGCCGAACTCGGCCAGCCGCTCGCGCAGCACCGCTTCGGTCCGGAACTGCGGGATCATCAGGGGCGTGCGGTAGGGCTCCTCGGCGGTCGGCGGCGCGACGGTGATGTCCTGGGCGTCGACCTGGATCCCGTCGGCGCGATGCAGCCGTTGCGGCGGGTAGGGGCCGCCGGCGGCCGCCATCCGGTCGATGACCCCCAGGTCCTCGAACACCTCCAGGGTGCGGGGCTGGACGCCCTTGCCGCGCGAGCCGGCGAACGGGGCCGGCAGCTTGTCGATCAGGCGCAGCGACACGCCCCGCCGGGCCAGGTCGATGGCCAGGGTCAGGCCGGCCGCGCCGGCGCCGCAGATCAGGACCGCGATGGGGACTTGCTGGGTCATGGTCGCCTCGATATGTGTATTTCGCACACATACCGAGGCGGTGAGGCGCGTGTCAACAAAAACCGTGCAAAGTACACATATCCTGCAATCCCTGCCCGAGCTGCACCGGTCGCTGGTCGACCTCGTCAGCGCACTGAACCGACCCGAGAACGACGCGGCCATGCTGGAAAAGGCCGGCCTGGCGCTGGAGCGGGCGCTGTTCCCGCTGCTGGTGCTGGTCGAGCGGCTGGGGCCGATCGGGGTGGTCGACCTGGCCGGGCGGGTCGGGCGCGACCACACCACGGTCAGCCGCCAGGTCGCCCGGCTGGAGGCGCTGGGCCTGGTCGAGCGGCGAGCCAGCCCGGCCGACGGCCGGGTTCGCGAGGCGGTGATCACGCCGCGCGGCAAGGCGGCGACCGACGCGGTCGACGCGGCGCGCGGGCGCATGGCCCTGGAGCTGTTCGCGACCTGGAGCCAGGAGGATTTCGACGACCTGGTGCGGCTGATGCGGCGGTTCGCCGACGGGCTGAACGCGGTGACGGAAGGGCCGAGCTAGGCTCGCCGGTCGGCCGTCTCGGCCAGGAACCAGTCGCGCAGCTTGAGAATCCGGGCCAGCTTGGGACTGTCGGCGCGCCAGACGAAATGGTTGCCGGTCTCGACGCCGACCTCGCCGGCGAACGGACGGACCAGCCGGCCTTCGCGCAGGTCGCGTTCGGCCAGGCCGCTGCGGGCCAGGGCCACGCCCACCCCGTGGGCGGCGGTGTCGAGCATCAGGGCGGTGTCCTCGAAGCCCAGGCCCTGCTGGCGCGGCGCCTCGTCAATGCCCATGGCCGTCAGCCAGATCGACCACGGCAGGCCGACATGGCGCAGCAGCGGCGCGTCCAGAAGGTCGCGCGGCTCGCGGATCGGGTGGCGGACCAGGAAGTCGGGGCTGCAGACCGGGAAGATCCGCTCGATCATCAGGGTGGCGACCTCGACGCCCGGCCACGACCCGCGGCCGAAGCGCAGGGCGATGTCGACGCCGTCGGTCGCCAGGTCGGCGACCCGGTCCTCGGCCCGGACGATCAGGTCGGGCTCGCCGGTCTCCTCGGCCAGGCGCGCCAGGCGGGGGACCAGCCAGCGGCTGGCGAAGGCGGCGCCGCTGCTGATCACCAGCGGCCCGCGGGCGGCCATCCGGGCCTCGTCGACGCCGACGTGCAGGGTCGCCAGGGCGGCGGTCACCTGGCCGGCCAGGCGCTGGCCGGTGGCGGTGGGGATCATGGCGTTACCCTGGCGGACGAACAGCCTGGTCCCCAGCTCGTCCTCCAGCTTGCGGATCTGCTGGCTGACCGCGCCGTGGGTGACGTGCAGCTCGCGGGCCGCGCGGCTGTAGCTCTGGTGGCGGGCGGCGGCTTCCAGGGCGGTGAGGGTCAGGAACGGCGGCAGGCGCATAGATGTTAGCTCAACTCACAAGTCAGCGCAGATACCATCGTTCGCAAAGCGTGTCACGCAGGGGCATCTTGTGTGTGCAAGGCCGCCGTGGCCGACATTCAAACTCACAGGTGCTCCGATGAAACTGCTGCTGATCGCCGGCGTCGCCGTCCTCTCGATGCTGATGGCCTCGGCCGACAACTCCAACTCGCCGGTCAAGGGCGACGCCTTCGCCTGGGCCGCGGGCATCCCGATCGACAGTCCGAAGTGAGGGGGAGATCGAGATTGCTCCGCGAAGGCTCGGGCCAAAGAAAAAGGCCCGGGATCGCTCCCGGGCCCTCTCCGTCCGTCCAATGGGAAGGGCTACTTCCCCGCCGCGGCCAGGGCGTCCATCAGTTCGGGGACGGCGGCCTTGTAATCGGCGACCAGGCCGTAGTCGGCGACCTGGAAGATCGGGGCGTCGGCGTCCTTGTTGATGGCGACGATGATCTTGCTGTCCTTCATGCCAGCCAGGTGCTGGATGGCCCCGGAAATGCCGATGGCGATGTAGAGGGCCGGGGCGACGACCTTGCCGGTCTGGCCGACCTGATAGTCGTTGGGGGCGTAGCCGGCGTCGACCGCGGCGCGGCTGGCCCCGACCGCGGCGCCCAGCTTGTCGGCCAAGGGCTCGATGATCTTGCTGAACTCCTCGGCCGAGCCCATGGCGCGACCGCCGGAGACGACGATCTTGGCGGCCGCCAGTTCGGGACGGTCGGACTTGACCATCTCCTCGCTGACGAAGCGGGTCTTGGCCGCCTCGGCGCCGCCGACCGCTTCGACCGGGGCCGAGCCGCCTTCCGCCGCCGCCGCGAAGGCGGTCGGGCGCACGGTGATCACCTTCTTGGCGTCCGAGCTCTGGACGGTCTCCAGGGCGTTGCCGGCGTAGATCGGCCGGGTGAAGGTGTCGGGGCCGACCACCTCGACGATGTCGCTGATCGGGGCCACGTCCAGCTTGGCCGCCACGCGCGGGGCGAAGTTCTTGCCGCCCGCGGTGGCCGGGACCAGGATGGCGTCATAGCCGCCGGCCAGGGCCAGCACCGCCGCGGCCTGGGCCTCGGCCAGGCCATGGCCCAGGGCCGGGCTGTCGGCCAGCAGCACCTTGCGCACGCCGGCGATCTTGCCGGCGGCCTCGGCCACGGCCTGGGCGCCCTGGCCCATGACCAGCACGTCCACGTCGGACGACAGCTTCAGGGCGGCGGTGACGGTCTTGTGGGTGCCGTCGCGCAGGTGCGCGTTGTCGTTGTCGGCGACGACCAGAACAGCCATTTACAGCACTCCCGCGGTCTTGAGCTTGGAAACCAGGTCGGCGGCGGACTCGAGCTTGACGCCGGCCGAGCGCTTGGCCGGTTCGGCCACCTTCAGCACCGTCAGGCGCGGGGCGATGTCGACCCCGTAGTCGGCGACCGTCTTGCTGGCGATCTCCTTCTTCTTGGCCTTCATGATGTTGGGCAGGGAGGCGTAGCGCGGCTCGTTCAGGCGCAGGTCGGCGGTGACCACCGCCGGCAGGTCGACCTCCAGGGTCTGCAGACCGCCGTCGACCTCGCGGGTGACCTTGGCGGTCGCACCGGCGATCTCCACGGCCGAGGCGTAGGTCGCCTGCGGCCAGTCCAGCAGGGCCGACAGCATCTGGCCCACGGCGTTGTTGTCGCCGTCGATCGCCTGCTTGCCCATCAGCACCAGGCCGGGCTTCTCCTCGGCCACGACCGCCGCCAGCAGCTTGGCCACCGCCAACGGTTCCGGATCGGCGTCGGTGACGATCAGGATCCCGCGGTCGCCGCCCATGGCCAGGGCCGTGCGGATGGTCTCCTGCGCCTGCTGCGGTCCGATCGAGACAATCACCACCTCGTCGGCGGCGCCCTTCTCCTTCAGCCGCACGGCCTCCTCGACCGCGATCTCGCAGAACGGATTCATCGACATCTTGACGTTCGCCAGGTCGACGCCGCTCTGGTCCGCCTTCACGCGAACCTTCACATTGTAGTCAATCACCCGCTTGACCGGGACCAGAACCTTCATCGGTCTACGCCGCCTCCTGGCTAGTATTTCCTGCCTGCTTGGACGCCATTACCGCGTCCGTCCAGGTTTGCAAGCTTCCCCTGACGTAAGCGTAATAGCCATATCGCCCTTGCGTTCAAACGACCGTAGGACAGTTCAGGCCGGGCGTCTGCCGCGTTGCGCGCGCAAATTGCACGAAGCCCCTGGCGGCCGGCGCGCGGCGGTGGGACAAGCGCTGCTCGACGAAACGGGGAGCGCATCGTGACTGTCAATCTCTATAGCTTCATTGATCTGTACGACCGGGCGCTGGCTACGGCCGCGCACCTGCTGGACAAGGGCGTGGCGCACGCGGCCGCCGAGGGCGTGAGCGAGACCGAGATGCTAGCCTGGCGGCTGATCGACGACATGCACCCGCTGAGCTTTCAGCTGATGGTGGCCATCAACTTCTCGCGCCAATGGCCCGCCAGGGTCGCCGGCCTGCTGGAAGCGCCGGCCGTCGGCGTCGACCTCAGCGTGGCGCAGTTCAAGCAGGCCATCGCCGACGCCCGGCACGACCTCGCCGCCCTGACGCCGGCGCAGTTCGAGGGCCGCGACCAGGTCCCGCTGGCGTTCAAGATCGGCGAGCACATGGAGCCGACCCTGCCGGCCGGCCAGTGGCTGGCGGTGTTCGCGACCACCAACATCCATTTCCACCTGTCCACGGCCTACGGGATCCTGCGCGCGCACGGGGTTCCGATCGGCAAGGCGGACCTGTTCGCCCGCGGGCTCTGACCGCGTTCGAACGCGACCGCGGCGCACATGGCTCTGGCCAGCCCGGCGACGGGCGATTATGAGGCGCTCATGAAGAGCAATATCACCCGCCTGCAGATCGCCTTCTTCGGCCTGTTCCTGGCCGGCAGCCTCAGCGTCGTGGCCTATCACTACTTCTGGGTCTGGCCCAAGGCGCGCTGCGAGGCGCGCGGCGGGGTCTGGGCGGGCCGGTGGATGAAGTGCGGCACGATCTATTCGATCGAGACCCTGACCCGCCGGCCGCTGAACGTGCCGCCGATCAACACCGATCCGAAGAAGATGACCGGCGCGGCGAAGAAGTAGCGCCCTTGCGCCGCAGCCGGCGAACTACCGCGTCGCCCCCGGCTTCCACAGCACGTCGGCCGCGCCGTCGGCATTGGCTCGCCGGGCCGCCACGAACAGCAGGTCCGACAGGCGGTTGAGATATTTCAGCGCCGGGCCGCCGACGATCTCGCCCTCGACGCCCGCCAGTTCCACCACCTTGCGCTCGGCGCGGCGGCAGACGGTGCGGGCCACGTGCAGGGCCGCGGCGGCCGGCGAGCCGGCGGGCAGGACGAACGAGGTCAGGGGCGAGAGCCGGGCGTTGATGGCGTCGATCTCGCGCTCCAGCCGCTCGACCTGGCTGTCGACCACCCGCAGCGGCTCCCAGTCGGGCTTTCCGTTCTGCTCAGGGGTGGCCAGGTCGGCGCCCAGGTCGAAGAGGTCGTTCTGGATGCGCTCGAGCAGGGCGTCGAGCTCAGGGTCGCCGCCGGTGTGCTGGCGGGCGACGCCGACGAAGGCGTTGGTCTCGTCGACCCCGCCATAGGCCTCGACCCGCAGCGAGGCCTTGCTGACCGGCTGACCGGTCGACAGTCGCGTCAGGCCCTGGTCGCCGGTGCGAGTATAGATCCGGTTCAGTGTCACCATCGATCGGTCCTCAGTCCACGGCGCCAGGGGCAATATGTCCTAGGGCAACTTGTCCTAGCGCTATTCGTGCGCGGTTCTGCTCAACTCGCCTTACGGAAGCGCCGCATCCCCCCGCGCCGGTTCCGCTGTTTCCTCAGTGGCTTTCAGTATCCAGTGGCTTGGAAGTGTTCGTAGCTTAGGCGCGATGGCCGCTCCCGTCGGAAGCGGAAAGCGGTCATCGCGTTTGCTAGAGCCGAACGTGCGATACGAGACTCACGCGACCGGCTCTAGCTTTTTGTTTGCGCATCGTTTTTGCGGAAAACCGGCGTCCACTTTTCCGCACGATGCTTAGTGACTACGCCACCAGAAGGCGGCCGCCAGCACCAGAATGGCCACGAACTGCAGCACCACCCTCAGGCGCATCAGCTTGTTGGAATAGGAGCGTCCGAAATCTCCGCCCTTGAACAGGGCGAAGACGCCGACGCAGAGGGTGATCAGCACCGCGCCCAACGCGATGGGGATCAGAAGATCGAACAGTCTGTCCATGGCGGCAAACTAGGCGCTCCGCCCAGGCTTGGCCAGAGTGCGTCCGCCCGTCCGTCGTTTGATCCGGCGTCCCAGTGCTGATTCGAACCGATACCGCGTTCGTCGACTGCGTTCGTTGAGCGCATTTGTCGCAGTGACTTCGGTGTACCGGTACCATACATCGATAAAACGCTACCATTTGGCGATTTATGGGCTGCTTTTCGGTTGCAACCCCTTGCGCTGACGCGTAAAGCCGCCGACCTCAATGCCTAGTGTGCGTTCGTTGAACATGATCATCTCCTCACCGCAGATCATTTCGACGCCATGTCCCAGCGGGGAGGCAGGAGAGACCAGAATGGCTCAAAGCGCTTGCGCCCTCGTCGACTTCTCCGCGTCCGAACGCGAAGAAGCCATGGCGGAAGTCCGCCAGCTGATCACCGACCTGCGCGACGCCGCACAGGATGGCCGCGCCCTGGCGCGGCGCTACGCCGACGTCCTTCAGAACGTCGTCGACGAATATTGCATTGAATTCGAGAAGCGCGCCGAGGCTGCGCTTGCTCGCCTGGAGGCCGTTGCATGAGCTTTGTATCCCTGAATATCGAATCCCCGACCGACGCCCCGGCCAAGCTGACCCGCCGGGCCCTGGCCAAGCAGCGCACCCGCGAGCGGGTGCTGTCGGCGGCTCGCCGCCTGTTCACCGAGCGGGGCTATGAGGGCGCGACCATCCGCGACATCGCCCAGGCCGCCGGCATGTCGACGGGCGCGGTGTTCGCCAGCTTCGCCGACAAGTCGGAGCTGTTCGACGAGATCCTGACCACCGACTACGAAATCATCTACGCCCAGATGCGGCAGGCCGGCCAGGACGCCCAGAGCGTCGACGAGGGCGTGATCGGCATGTTCGCCGTCGCCTACGGCTTCCACATCGAGCAACTGCCGCTGCTGCAGGCCAGCATCGCCGTGTCGTGGACCCGTTCGGAAACCGCCGAACGCCGCAACCGCAGCCATCTCAAGCACATCTTCGCCCTGCTGGACGGCGTTCTGGCCCGCGGCGTCGAACGGGGCGAGCTGAAGGCCGATATCGACGCGAAGTTGCTCGCCGAGATCATCTGGGACGTGTATGTCGCCAATTACCGCCGGGCGATCTTCGACGCCTGGTC
This sequence comes from Caulobacter sp. LARHSG274, assembly GCF_052871235.1. Lineage (NCBI taxonomy): Bacteria > Pseudomonadati > Pseudomonadota > Alphaproteobacteria > Caulobacterales > Caulobacteraceae > Caulobacter > Caulobacter sp. LARHSG274. Next base: position 142,934 of record NZ_JBIXJO010000004.1, read on the forward strand.
GGTTGAAGCACTGCTGGCGCGGCTTTCGGAGCAACTGAAAGTCATTCTGGCGGGCGCACGCGCTTAAGTCACGACCGGGGGCCGCCGCTCCTTGTCGGCGCGGCGGCCCCCGGACAAAATATTGCGACGCAGGCGATCCGGGGGGAGAGTGCGTGGGCGTACGGGACGATCAGAAACAGGCGACGCGCGAGAAGGTTCTCGACGCGGCGCGCGACCTCTTCAACGAGACGGGCTACGACGAGACCACCATCCGGGCGATCGCCGAACGGGCGGGGGTTTCGGTCGGCAGCGTCTTCACCACCTTCGCTTCCAAGGCCGAGGTGCTCAGCCATGTGATGGAAAAGCGGTTGGGCGAGCTCTATGCCGAGTTCGACCGCGTCGTGCCCTATCTGCGCGGCTCCACCGCCGACCGGCTGTGCTCGATCTTCGCCATTCACTACGAGTTCGAGACCCGGCGGGTGAAGCTGTTCCTGGCCCACATCGCCGCCTCCTACAATCCCGCCAACGAACCCGGCGTCAAACCGTTCGGTCGCAACGAACGGCTCAGCCGGATGCTGCACGACGTGATCGAGGACGGCATACGGCGCGGCGACGTGCGCCCGGACGTCGATCCAGGGCTGGCGGTAGACGTGCTCAAGGCGACCTACGCCTGGAACTACCGCCTGGCCGCGGCCGGCGGCGCCGTCCAGGCCGTCGAGCTGTCGGCGGCCATGGACCGCCAGATCGCCTTCATCGCCGAGGCCTGGCGGCCGCGGTAGGGGATCGCCCTCGCGGTCGTCACACCCTCGTCAGCTTCAAATCCTGATAATCATAGGAAAAGTCCGCCAGCGGCGAGACCGCGCGCATCGTGGCGCCCGTCACGGCGCCGTCCTTGACCGAGAACGCCACGAAGGCGTCCTCCTGCGAGCGGTCGTCGAAGCGGGTGCGGAAGGTGTCGCCGTCGAAGGTCTCCAGCGCGCCCTTCAGGGCCGGGGTCTTGTCGAAGGCGATCTTCAGGCCCTTCTTCCCCGCCGTCGACACCGTGATCGTCCCGTACCAGGGATCGCGATAGACGCCGGCATAGGCGGCCAGCGGCAGGCTCGGCTTGACGCCGCCGCCCTTGGGGGTGACGGCCTCGGCGGCCTCCTTGACGGTCTTTTCGTCGGTCTGGGCCTGGACCCGCCGGCTGGAGGCGATCCAGTCGAAGTCGCTGCGCCCCTGCAACCGGTCGGGCCCGCCGTAGCGCAGGGACCGCAGGACGGGGTTCTCCTCGGCGTTGGTCATCACCATGATCCCCGACCGCCGGCCGGGCAGCAGGCCGGTATAGGAGATGAAGCCGGCCAGGCCGCCGGTGTGCGACAGCAGCCGCTCGCCGCGATGGTCTTGGATGAACCAGCCCAGGCCATAGGCCTGCAGGGTCGGGCGCACCGGGTTCTCGGCCGTCGGACCGTCGTACCAGGCGGTGAGGGTGTGGGGCTTCCACATCTCGCGGGCCGAGGCCTCGGTCCACAGCGGCTTGCCGCCCGGCGGCGTTCCCAGGCCCAGCTGCGCCCGCATCCACTTGCCGATGTCGCGCGGCGAGGTGTTGAGGCCGCCGGCCGCCCCGGCGGCGTCGAAGCTGCCGTCATAGGGCAGGACGGTCTGGGGGCCCAGGCCGCGCACCGGCGGTCCCATGCGGGCGTGGGGCTCGGCCCGCGAGCGCTGGCCGACCAGGGAAGGCAGGGGGACGCTGTCGGCCATGCCCAGCGGGTCGAGGATCCGCGCCTGGATGAACGCTTCCCAGGGCGCGCCGGTGACGGCGGCGATCACCTCGCCGGCCACCACATAGAGCACGTTGTCATAGGCGTAGCCGCTGCGGAAACCGGTCCCGATCGGCAGGTATTTCAGCCCCGCGACGATCTCGGCCCGGCTGTGGGTGGGATTGGGCCAGATCATCAGGTCGCCGGCCCCCAGGGTCAGGCCGGAGCGGTGGCACAGCAGGTCGCGCACGGTCATCAGCCGGGTGACGACCGGATCGCTCATCTCGAAGGTCGGCAGGTATCGGGTGACCGGCGCGTCCCATTCGACCCTGTTCGCCTCGACCAGCATGGCCAGGGCGGCGGCGGTGAAGGCCTTGGTGTTGGAGGCCACCCCGAACAGGGTGGAGTCGACGACCTTGTCGGTCCCGCCCAGGCGCTTGACGCCATAGCCCTTGGCCAGGGTGATCTCGCCGTCCTCGACGACGCAGATTCCCAGGCCGGGTTGGTCGGGGAAGGCGGCCATCACCTGCTGGGCGTAGAGGTCGACCGCCGCCGCGGCCTTGCCGGTTTCGGCCGCCCCCGCCGAGCGCGGCGTCGCGGCCAGGGCGCCGGTCCCCACGGTGGCGAAGGCCGACAGCAGGGCGGTGCGGCGGGTGGTGGCGATCATGGGGGCGTTCCGGTGAGGGCCTGAGAAGCTAGGCTGACCCGACGCGTTCCGACAAGCGCTTCGGCGGCTTTTCGACCCTTACCGGGCGCTCGCGCTTGGTGTCGGGCCAGCTGTTCAACTCATCGAGCGTATCGCTCCCCCGACAGAATGTTCGACATGGGCTTGCCTTGCCCGTGCCCTTGGTCTCCAAGCTTCCAGCCCGCCGGGCAACCGCCAACTCGCCTGTAGCGGCGGGATTGAACGACCCTTCCCAGGGATGATTGAAGCGGGATCAAGGCAAATCTGACAGTGAAATCACTCTTCCGATCGCCAGTAGTATTCACGCTCAGTCCGTACAAATCACCAAACGCTTCGCACTTGCCAAGGTACTCATTTTCCTTGAGCGTTGTGACTATGGTCTCCTTGCAAACCTGACCATTAATCTCGGCATTCGGGCGAGAAAACAGCTCAACCACGCTGCTATCGGCGAAAAAGAGGACCGAGCCGGCACGTCCGCCGGAGTCATCGACAACGTCTGCGCGCCAAAACGATGGGCCCAGCAACGCTTGCCTCGCCTTCATATCTTCCTGGTGCTGCTGATCGGGGGAACAGCTCAAAAGCATTGGCCAGCTTGTCAAAACAACTGCCAGGAACCGAAGCATTAGTCACCTTTGCGCAGGACTATGTGCATTTGGATTACATGCGTAGTTTTTTGAGTCAACTCGACCTTCGCGCTCGTCCGCAATCCACCCTTTGCCGCCCCCTAGAAGGTCCGGTTCCTTCGAAGTCCGCATCCGCCCGGGGCGGTTGGAAAGGGGGCGGCGGGGCAAGCTCCCTTCCCCCTTGATGGGGGAAGGGCCGGGGATGGGGGTGACTGCTGAGCTGGCGGCGCGAGGAACGCTGCGCGTTCACCCCCATCCGACCGCTTCGCGGCCACCTTCCCCCATCAAGGGAGAAGGAAAAGATAGAGGGGCTCCCGCTACAAGGGCGGGAATGGGGATCCAACGGCCTCCATCCCCGTCCCCCGCGCCCAGAACCCCAGCAACTTCAACGCCCTGAAAAATAACCAGCGTCACCCACCCGCCAGGGCTCAAACCTCCCGCACAATCAAACCTGTCTCCGTCGCGGAGGAGGGCGCTTGGTACCGACCCGAAGCGGCGATGGAGATGGAACCGAGCGGGGCCGCCTGGGCCTGGCGATCGGATCGCGGCGGGCGGCGGGGCTCAGAAGGCTCCAAGGTCTGCCGGGGACGGTCGCGGGACAGGCGGGTCGACGGGGCCGGGAGGTTCAAACCGGCCTGTTCCAGGATCTGTCGGAGTCGCTGACGGCCCCTTCCGGGCGACTTTGATCCTGCCCGTCCGAGGGGGAACGTCGATCGGGATGAAATAGGCCCTCAGTCGCCGTCCCTCGAGAAAAACGGTTTCGCGGAGCGGTCTGTCCACGCCGAAACGCACACACTAAACCCACGGTCTCCGGGCCTGGCCCGGCCGCTCCGCGCCTCCTCACCCCCTCGCCGCGAAAGCCCGAGGTCGAAAAGCCGTGTGTCCGCCTGATGCCCCATCTTAGACATTCCGGAGGTTCGCTTCGGGACCCGCCTTACCTCCCCCGACCTGTGCTCCGCCCAATCGTCGTTTCAGCGCTTCGGCGCAACCGGCCCCTAGTTCCCTTCCTCCAGCAGCCGTCGGGCGATGACCTGGGCCTGGATCTCGCCCGCGCCCTCGAAGATGTTGAGGATCCGGGCGTCGGCCAGCAGCCGGCTGGCGACATATTCCATGGCGAAGCCGTTGCCGCCGTGGATCTGCAGGGCGTTGTCGGCGGCGGCCCAGGCGACGCGGGCGGCGACCAGCTTGGCCATGCCGGCCTCGAGGTCGCAGCGCTTGCCGTCGTCCTTCTGGCGGGCGGCGTAATAGGTCAGCTGGCGCACGCCCATGATCTCGGCGGCCATCATCGCCAGCTTGTTGTGGACGCGGGGGAATTCGAAGATCGCCTGGCCGAACTGCTGGCGGTCCAGCGCGTAGCCGAGGCCGGTCTCCAGCGCCGCCTGGGCCACGCCGACGGCGCGGGCGGCGGTCTGGATACGGGCGCTCTCGAAGGTGGCCATCAACTGCTTGAAACCCTGGCCGGGCACGCCGCCGAGCAAGTTTTCGGCCGGCACGGCGAAACCGTCGAAGCCCAGCTCATATTCCTTCATGCCGCGATAGCCGATCACCCCGATCTCGCCGCCGCTCATGCCCTGGGCCGGGAAGTCGTCGCCGTCGACGCCGCGCGGCTTCTCGGCCAGCAGCATCGACAGGCCGCGATAGTCGGTCGTGGCCGGGTCGGTGCGGACCAGCAGGGTCATGACGTCGGCCCGGGCCGCGTGGGTGATCCAGGTCTTGGCGCCGGTCACCCGGTACTGGTCGCCCTGCAGCTCGGCCCGGGTGCGCAGGGCGCCCAGGTCCGAGCCGGTGTTGGGCTCGGTGAACACCGCCGTCGGCAGGATCTCGGCGCTGGCGATCCTCGGCAGCCAGTATTGCTTCTGCGCCTCCGTGCCGCCGGTCAGGATCAGCTCGCCGGCGATCTCCGAGCGGGTAGCCAGCGACCCGACGCCGATCCAGGCCCGCGACAGCTCCTCGGAGACCACGCACATGGCGGTCTTGCCCATGCCGCTGCCGCCGTATTCTTCGGGGATGGTCAGGCCGAACACCCCCAGCGCCCCCAGTTCCTCGACCAGTTCGATCGGGATCAGCTGGTCCTGCAGGTGCCACTGGTGGGCGAAGGGGGTGACCTTCTCCTCGGCGAAGGCGTGGAACTGGTCGCGGACCATCTCGAAGGTCTCGTCCAGCCCGGTGTGCTCCAGGGTCGGACGGCCGCGGGCCTGCGCCAGGCGGCGGGCGATGCGGGTCTTCACCGCCTGGGTCCCGCCCTCGATCATCAGCTTCATGATGGTGTTGGAGAACAGGCGGTTCATCACCGCGCGATCGGTGACCAGGTGGGCGGGGCGGACGATCTCGCCCTGGTTCATCGGCACGCCGCCGATCAGCTGGGCCAGATATTCGGAGAACAACAGCTGGGCCAGCAGGGCCTCGATCTCGCCGAATCGGCCCTCGGCCTCCAGCCGCTCGGCCCAGCCGGCGACCTGGTTCAGCAGCTCGGCATAGGCGGCGTACCAGCCGTAGCCATGGACCTGGTGCTGATGGTCGTCGGCCAGGCGGCGGTCGATCCGGCCGTCGGGCCCGGCGATCGCCGCCTTCACGGCCGGCCTGGCCTCGGTCACGAACAGCTGGGCGGCGCCGGCGGCCTCGCGCAGCAGGCCGGTCAGGCCCGGCAGGACCAGGGTCTCGGCGGCTTTCCGAACGGCCGTGTCGGTCATGGCTTGCTCCCGTGCGCCAAACAGTTGTTTTCTTTTACTCTGGAGCCTTTCGCACCTGCGAGCAATGCCGCAGCGCAACATAATCGCCGGCCGGGGGCGGCCCGAACCCCTTCTCCCCCAAGAAAAATCGTAGATGAACGAATTCTGTCAGCGTCGCTGTCACAGTCGTTCAGCTTCGCCTTGTCATGTTGCATACCACGGGGCCGGACAGCCTCGGCAGTATTCCAATGGGACGAAGGACTTCGACATGACCATCACCACCACCACCAAGAAGATCGCCCTGGGCCTGGCCATGACCGCCACCGCCCTGACCATGGCGACCGCCCCGGCCGCCCAGGCCCGCGTCGAGCAACGGCTGGGCGGCGTCGTCGGCTGCGACGCGGCGGGCGGCAAGCAGGAAGTCGGCGCCGTGATCGGCGGCGTCCTGGGCGGCGTCATCGGCAACAAGCTGGCCAAGCACAACCGCGGCACGGGCACCGCCGTCGGCGCGGTCGCCGGCGCCGGCGCCGGCTCCTATGTCGGCTGCTCGATGCAGAAGAAGCGTGCGGCCGAGAACGCCGGCGGCGCCTACACCAGCAACGGCATCCGCCTGGCCAACTCGGTCGAAGCCGCCCCGATGACCGAGATCAAGGGCAAGTACGTCGCCCGCTCGACCCTGAACCTGCGCGCCTCGGCCTCGACCCGCGGCGAGCGGCTTGGCTCGGTCCAAGCCGGCGAGACCTTCCAGGCCCTGGGCCGCACCGGCGACGGCAAGTGGATCCTGGTCGGCCAGGACGGCGTCGGCATCGGCTACGTCTCCAGCGCCTACGTCTACCGGGCGTAACGCCTACTAGAGCTTGGCGGACCGCCCCCAACCCCGGTCCGTCCCAGCGGCAAGCCCGCCTGTCCCCACGACAGGCGGGCTTGTTGTCGTTTCAGGCCAGGGCGCTGACGCCGCCGAGCCAAGTCTGCCAGACCACCACGAAGCCGCCGTGCAGCAGCACCGCCGGCCACAGCGATCCCGTCCGCCAGCGCATCAGCGCGCAGCCCAGGCCCAGGAGGGCGGTGCAGGCCAGAAAGTCCGGCCGCAGGAACATCGTCGCCCGCGGCAGGAAGGTCAGGGCCTCCAGCGGATGCCAGGCGACATAGAGCGCCGTCGAGATCGTGATCGCCGGCCAGGGCCGCCGGACCTCCGGCCCCGGGACCAGCCCGCCGCGGAACGGGATCTCCTCGCCGAGGGCCGGGACGAACAGCACGGTCAGCAGCCGCAGCGGCAGGCCGGGCGCGGCCGGGGTCAGGGCGTAAAGGCCGGTGGTGAAGCCGATGGCCGCCATCGCCGCGCCGGTCGCCAGGCCGACCAGGCCGCACAGCGCCCAGCCGCGCGGGGTCGGCAAGGTGGTCAGGGCGCGAATGACGCGGTCCAAGGGCCAGGGCATGGACTCAGAGTCCGACTCACAATGTTTCTGGGTCGGCTCCTTAGCTGATCCCCGCCTCGGCCTTCAGTCGGGTGACCATGTCCATCGACAGATAGCCGTCGGCGGGCAGCCGGCGGTTCTGCTGCCAGGCGCGCAGGGCCTTGCGGGTGCCGGCCCCGACCACGCCGTCGGCCGGGCCGGGGTCGAAGCCCAGGCGCCCCAGGGCGATCTGGGCGGCCATGCGATCGGCCAGGCTCAATGGCGTCTCGACCGGCCAGGCGGCGACCAGCGGCCCGCCGCCGGCGAAGCGGTCGGCCAGCAGACCGATCCCCAGGGCGTAGGAGGTCGAGTTGTTGTAGCTGCGGATCGCAAAGTGGTTGGGCAGGACCAGGAAGGCTGGTCCCGCCCAGCCCGCGGGCAGGATCAGGCCGGCGGGCGAGGCGGCGTCGGCGGGGGTCCAGGGCAGGCCGTCGGCCCGCCGCACGCCCTTGGCCTCCCACCAGGCCGGGATCTCGCGCGGGCCCTCGGCCAGACTGTAGTCGAAGCCGGCCGGCAGGATCACCTCCTTGGCCCAGCCGACGCCCGGCTTCCAGCCGCCCTTGGCGAGCAGGTTGGCGGCCGAGGCCAGGCTGTCGGCGTCGCTGCCCCAGATGTCGCGCCGCCCGTCGCCGTCCCAGTCGACCGCGGTGGCCAGGTAGTTGGACGGCAGGAACTGGGTCTGGCCCATGGCCCCGGCCCACGACCCCTTGAGCTGGGCGCGGGTGGCCTCGCCCGAGGCGATGATCTTCAGGGCGGCGATCAACTCGCCCTCGGCCCAGGCGCGCCGGCGGCCGTCGGCGGCCAGGCTGGCCATCGAGCGCACGACGTCGAAATTGCCCTGGATCTTGCCGAACGCCGATTCCATCGCCCAGACCGCCAGCAGGATGTCGCGCGGCACGCCGTAGCGGGCCTCGATGGCGGGCAGGAAGGTCAGCTCCCGGCGCTCGCCCTGGCCGACGGCCACGCGGTCCTCGCCGATCACGCCCTTGATATAGTCGCCGACCGGCTTGGAGAACTCCGGCTGCCGGCCGTCCAGGGCGATGACCTTGGGGTCCGGGGTGACGCCGTCCAACTCGCGGTCCAGCAACTGCTGGGTCAGGCCGGCGGCCAGGGCCTTCTGCTTGAAGACCGCCAGCCAGGCGTCGAAGCCGACGGCCTGGCCCGAGGCGCCGGGATCCGCGCCCGGCAGGGCCGGCGCCGGCGGCGGCGCGGCGGGCGGCTTGGGCGGGGTCACCGACGGCGCCAAGGGCGCATTGGCCGAGGTGTCGGCGCAACCGGCCAGCAGCAGAACGAGGAAAACGCGTCTATCCATGGGGGCAGGCTACCGGCGTTCGTGATGAGGCTGCAATCACAAGGGCGGCAGGACGGCGAAGGTTCCGTTTGGCTGAGAACCGGAGCCTCGCTGCTTTCGCCGTCGCGAACGCCAAGCCCCGCATTGACTCAACGCCCTGTCCTGCTTATACGCACGCCCTCCGAAACATCCCGGATGTTCCTTTCGCCACAGGGCGGCCGCGAACCTCTCCGCTGAGTATAGAGACGGTCATGAAGGTTCGTAGCTCGCTGAAGTCGCTGAAGTCGCGTCACCGCGACTGCAAGATGGTCCGCCGCAAGGGCGTGATCTATATCATCAACAAGACCGATCCGCGCTTCAAGGCCAAGCAGGGCTGATGACGCCGGTTCGGCCGCCCAGGGCTCTGCTCTGGGACGTCGGCAACGTCATCGTGCGCTGGAATCCGCGCACGCTCTACGCGAAGATCTTCAGGGAACCGGCCGACATCGACCGGTTCCTTTCGCATGTCTGCACTTCGGACTGGCATGCGGCCACCGATCGCGGCGTCAGCTTCGCCGACAACATCGCCGCCCTGAGCGCCGAGCACCCCCACCACGCCGAGCACATCGCCGCCTGGTGGGATCGCTGGCCCGAGATGTTCTCCGGCGCGATCGCCGAGACGGAATCGGTGATCGAGGACCTGGCGGCGCGCGGCGTGCCGCAGTTCGCCCTGACCAACATGTCCAGCCAGACCTGGCCGGACGTGAAGGCCATGAGCCCGGTGTTCCGCCACTTCCGCGCCGCGGTGGTCTCGGCCGAGGAGCGGGTGATCAAGCCCCAGCCGCGGATCTACGAGATCGTCCTGGAGCGCACCGGCCTAGCGCCCGCCGACCTGCTGTTCGTCGACGACAGCGCCGCCAACATCGCCGCGGCCCAGGCGATGGGCTTCCATACCCATCATTTCACCGATCCGGCGGCGCTGCGGCCGGCGATCGAGGGGGCCGGGCTGCTGTAAATCCGCGCGGCTCCTCTTGCGGGAGGCGGCGTCGAGCGCCAGTTCGACGGATCACAGCCTCGGAGATCGCCATGGACATCGGTTTTATCGGCCTGGGGGCCATGGGCCAGGCGATGGCCGCCAACCTGCTGGACAAGGGCCATGCGGTGACGGTGTGGAACCGCTCGCCCGCGGCGGTCGCCGCCCTGGTCGCCGAGGGAGCCAAGGCCGCCGCGGCGATCGACGAGACGCTGCAGGGCGACGTCGTCCTGTCGATCCTGGCCCACGATCAGGCGATCCGGGACGCTCTCCTGGAAGGCGGCGCCCTGTCGCGCGCCAAGCCGGGCCTGGTGCACGTCAATCTGGCCACCATCTCGACCGCCTTCGCGCGCGAACTGGCCGACCGACACGCCGCGCTTGGCCTGGGCTATGTCGCCGCGCCGGTGTTCGGCCGACCGCCGGTGGCGCGGGCCGGAGGGTTGAACGTCCTGGCGGCCGGCGCGCCCGAGGCGGTGGATCGCGCCATGCCGGTGCTGGAGGCCCTGGCCGCCAAGGTCTGGCCGATGGGCGAGGATCCCGTCCGCGCCAACGCCGTCAAGATCGCCGGCAACCTGATGATCGTCGCGGCCGTGGAAGCCATGGGCGAGGCGACGGCTTTGGGCGCCGCGCATGGCGTGCCGGCCGCCGACCTGCTGGACGTGCTGACCAGCACCATCTTCGCCGCGCCGATCTACAAGATCTACGGCGCCATGATCGCCGAGGGCCGCTATCATCCGCCCGGCTTCGCCGCCGACCTGGCGCTCAAGGACGTCCGCCTGGCCCAGGCGGCGGGCGACGAGAAGGGGCTGGCCCTGCCGCTCGCCGACCTGGTCGAGAGCGGGCTCGAGGCGCTGCTGGCGGGCGAGGGCGAAACCCCGGATCTCGCCGCCCTGGCCGAGGTGTCGCGCGGACGTGTGGAAGGGCGTTAAAGCAAAAGAGCGGGGAATCGGCCTTCCACTTCGCGCCCGTTGCCACTAGGTTCCGCGCCTCCCGTTTCCGACCCTTTCGCGAGATACCCGCCATGGCCGATGACGCCGCTCCGCACGCCGACGTGCTCAACTCCACCGCCCAAGGCCAGCTGAAGAGCATCATCGACCGGGTCGAGCGCCTGGAAGTCGAGAAGACCGAGATCGCCGAGCAGATCAAGGAAGTCTATGCCGAGGCCAAGGGCAACGGCTTCGACGTCAAGATCCTGCGCAAGGTGGTCCGCCTGCGCAAGACCGATCGCGCCAAGCGCCAGGAAGAGGACGCGATCCTGGACCTGTACCTGTCGGCCATCGGCGAGATCTAGTTTTTTGTCGATCGGGACGCCCCATGCGGGCGTCCCTGGGTCGCAAGAGGGTTCAACCGCCGTTTTTCCGCGTGCGTCCCGCCGCCGACGCCGACTAATCTGCGCCCATGCGCGCCAAGAAGCCGCCCGATCCCAGAGCCCAGGCCCGAAAGGCCGCCCTGAACGCGCTCAAGCGCGCGCGCCGCACCGCCGACAAGGCCGGGGTTGAGCTGTCGGAATGGGAGGGCGAGTTCCTGGGCTCGGTCGCCCAGCGCATCGAGACCTATGGCCGGGCGTTCGGCGATCCCGAAAAGGGCGGCGCCGGCCAGGCGATGTCGGTCAACCAGACCCTCAAGCTCAAGGAAATCGCCGCCAAGGCCCAGGGCAAGGGCAAAGGGGGCGAGCGCAAGCCGATGCGGCGCGGCACGGGCTTTGGTCGCCCGAGGGCGTCCCGAGCTGAGCCGGAAGAGACCTGATGGGACTTGCGGCCAATGATCGGCCGCCATTATTTTGACGAAGACGTTAAATTCGCCGTTCAAATCTAGCTTGGCTGTAAACGAGGTGCTCGAATGCTTGTATTGCTGCAAGCATCTTTGAATTTATCCAAACTTTCCGCAGTCTGTTAACTTTCCAGTAACCGTTCGCCCGGACACTCGCGACATTCTCTAAAGCGTTGGTTTTGATCATTTTTATGGTGCGGTTCCCGTTCCTGCGGAAGCCGTGCGGCGCGATGGCGTGGCCGCGTGAGAAGAGCCATGCAGAGACGGACGGAGCGAATGTCGACCATCTATCAGTATTTGCTCGAGCGGAAGACCCAGCTGGAGCTTCGCATGACCGAAGCCCAGCTTCGGGCCCAGGCGCCGTTCGAGGATGAGCTGAACGCCCTGAGCCTGGCGCTCGACGCGCTCGAACGCGGCGGACTCAACCCGCCGCGGCGGGTTCGTGCGGAGGAGCCCAGCTTCGCCGCCGTCGCGCCGGTTCGGCGCGGGCGCAAGGCGCGGTCGACGCGGGAGATGATCCTGCTGGTGCTAGGCAAGGACCGAGTCGCGCTGTCGGCGTCGGACATCGCCCTGCAACTGGCCCGGCGCTGGGCGCGGCAGGTGCCGCTGGCCGCCATGCTGGTCGAGCTTCAGGCCCTGGAACAGGAAGGCTTGGCGCGTTGGGAAGGCCGCGGCTGGACCAGCGCGGCCGAGCCGCGGACGGAGTCCGCCGGCGACGAGGCCGCCGCGATCAGCGCGTGACGGGCCGAGGCTTGGCGACGACGCGGACCGGCTGGATCAGGGCCTTGATCCGCTGTTCGCGCGGGATCTGACGAAAGCCGCCCGCCCCGAGGCTCACGAGGCTTCCTTCAGGTCGACCTCGATGCCCTGTTCGCGCACCTTGCGATAGAGGGTCGAGCGGCCGATGCCCAGGCGGCGGGCGACCTCGCTCATGTGGCCGGCATAGACCTCGATGGCGTGCTGGATCAGGTCGCGCTCGATCTCCTCCAGGGTTCGCAGATGACCACGGTCGTCGAGGATGCGCACCGGCGCATCGGCCGGCGTCCGGGCCATGGCGGCGTGGGCGGCGTGCAGCACGGCCGGCAGGTCGGGCTGGGCGGCGACCGGGGCCGGAGTCTCCGCTGGCGGCGTCGCCAGGCCCGAGATGGCCGGGAAGTCGTAGGGCTGGAGATAGGGCGCGTCGGCCAGAATGATGGCGCGGTAGACGGCGTTTTCCAGCTGCCGGACGTTGCCAGGCCAGTCGAAGGCGGTTAGCAGGCGCAGGGTCTCCGGCGCGGCCCCGACCACCCGCTTGCCTTCTTCGACATTGAACCGGCGGATGAAGGCCTCGGTCAGGGCCGGGATGTCCTCGCGCCGCTCGCGCAGGGACGGGGCCTCGATCGGGAAGACGTTGAGGCGGTAATAGAGGTCTTCGCGGAACCGGCCCTGCTCGACGGCGTGGGCCACGTCGCGGTTGGTGGCCGAGACGATGCGCACGTCGACCTTCTGCGAGCGCTTGGAGCCGACCGGATCGATCTCGCCCTCCTGCAGGGCGCGCAGCAACTTGACCTGCATGTCCAGCGGCAGTTCGCCGACCTCGTCGAGGAACAGGGTGCCGCCGTCGGCCTCCTTGAACTTGCCCAGGTGCTTGTCGGTGGCGCCGGTGAAGGAGCCCTTCTCGTGGCCGAACAGGATCGACTCGACCAGGTTCTCCGGAATGGCGCCGCAGTTGACGGCGACGAACGGTTTGCCGGCCCGCTCGGAGCCGCCATGCACGGCGCGGGCGATCAGCTCCTTGCCGACCCCGCTCTCGCCGGTGATCAGGATGGGGATCGAACTCTTGGCCGCCCGCTCGCCCATGCGCTTGACCAGGGTCATGGCCGGCGAGGTTCCGATCAGGTCGGCGAAGGTGGTGCGGTTGCCGGCCCGCTTGGTCAGGCGCTCGACCTCGCCCTTCAGCGAGGTCATCGACAGGGCGTTGCGGATCGAGACGGTGATCCGCTCGGGACTGGCCGGCTTGATGAAGAAGTCGTTGGCCCCGGCCTGCATCGCCTTGACCACTGTGTCGACGCCGCCTGACGCGGTAAGAACGATCACGGGTTGGACAAACCCGCGGGCCCGCATCTCCTTCAGGGTGTCCTGGCCCGACAGGCCGGGCATCACCAGGTCCAGCAGCACCACGTCGACGGGCGCGCCGCTGGCCAGATGGGCCATGGCCGCGTCGCCGCTCTCGGCGTGCGAGACCGCGAAGCCGTCGCGCTCGAGCACGGCCTGGATCAGCCGACGTTGAGTCGGATCGTCGTCGACGACGAGAACCGTCTTGGTCATTTGCAGACACCCACTGAACCGGCCGCATCCGACATGGGACAGGGCTCTTGTTGGTTCAGAGTGATACAGGCGCCGGGTAAAGACCGGGTTTCGGAGACGTGAGTCGGGGGTTAACAGTCGCCCTTAACGAGGTGTGACGATCGGGCGCGTCGACCTATCCCGCGCCGCCCGTCCGGCGGACCACGCCGTCGCCGTCCTGACCGACCAGCCGCGCATCGATCCGGGTCTCGCCCTCGCGGCCGACGTGGCAGACCCCGACGAAGTGCTTTTTGCGCAGCGACTTCTTCTCGGTGGTGACCGCCTCGAACTTGACGTCCATGGCGCCGTCGGGCTTGGCGCCATTGGCGTCCATGTGGGTGACGCTCAGGTCGTTCAGCGGGCCGATGTTGAACTTCTCCTTCAGCCGGTCGGTGCAACTGCTGAAGAGGATGACGCTGCGGATCGCCGTGGCCAGCGGGCCCATCGGCTTTTCGGTCGCCAAGGCTGACGGCGCGGCGACCAGCGTCAGAACGACGGCGATGGCGGCGGCCCTGGTCATCGATGTCCCCTGTGTCGACGCGGGGAATCTAAGCCAAGCGAGGCGAAGGCGCAGTTTAATTCGCGGTAATGGTGCGTCGCGCCTGGGGGGAGCCTGACACTGTGAAGAGAAACCCAGGTGGCGGCGATTGCGTCCGACCCCGCATGGGCCATATCCCTAGGGCTGTGAGCGCGGCACGACGGTAGTCCCGCCATTCCGATCCAGCTCTTGGCTCAAGGTGCAATGAAATGAACGTCGATGATTTCGTGAAGGAGAGCATTCTCCAGATCATGAAGGGCGTTCAGGATGCTCAAGACGCTTGGCGGTCTGGAGAGAACAAAGGGCACATCAACCCCGTTTGGGGAGGACATGATGGTGCTTCGAGGAATATGCGCGATATCTCGTTCGACATTGCTGTGACGGCGACCGAAACCAGCACTAGCTGTATCAAAGGAGGCTTGAAGGTGGTCGCGGTCGGCGAGTTTGGCGGCAGCGGCGATCAAGCTACGAAAAACGAGAGTGTCAGTCGTCTCACCTTCAGCGTGCCTATATTGCCCCCCGTGACCTTCATCTCCGAGACTTGAATTTGAACGCCCCCTTCAAGCCCGACGCTCTGCCCGAGTGGAACCTCGCCGACCTCTATGCCGGTCGCGACGATCCGAAGATCGAAACCGACCTGGCCGCCGCCAAGGCCGCCAATGACGAACTGGCCAGCCTGGAGGGCCTGTTCCTGCAAGCCCGCGGCGAGCCCGAGCGGCTGGGCGTGCTGCTCGACCGGGGCATACGGCTCTACGAGCAGGCTACCAACGGCCTGTGGGGCGTGGGGGCCTATGCGGGCCTGGCCGCCTCGGTCGCTCGCGACGATCCGGCCTGGGCCAAGTTCGAGGGCGACCTGCGGGCTCGCTCGTCACGGATCGCCGCCGAGAGCCTGTTCTTCTCGCTGGAGCTGAACCAGCTGGAGGACGACGAACTGGAGGCGGCGCTGAACGCCCATCCGGCCGCCCAGCGCTGGCGGCCCTGGCTGCGGCGCCTGCGGCTGTCGCGGCCGCACGAGCTGTCGGCCGAGCTGGAGCGCTACATCGTCGATCGCGGCCCGGCGGTGTCCAATTGGGTGCGGCTCTATGACGAGACCCTGGCCAAGCTGAAGGCCAAGGTCGGCGACGAGACCCTGACCCTGCCCGAGGCGCTGAACCGGCTGTCGGACCCCGACGGCCAGCGCCGCCGGGCCGCCGCCGACGCCCTGGCGCAGGCGCTGGACGATCGCGCCCCGACCCAGGGGCTGGTGATGAACACCCTGGCCTTCGAAAAGCAGGTCGAGGACCGCTGGCGGCGCTACGACAGCCCGGCCCAGTCGCGCCACTTGGCCAACGAGGTCGACGCCGACGCGGTCGACGCCCTGGAGGCGGCTGTGGTCGAGGCCTATCCGCGCCTGTCGCACCGCTACTACGCCCTGAAGGCCAAGGTCATGGGCCGCGAGACTTTGGACTATTGGGACCGCAACGCGCCCCTGACCGCCGCCGCGCCCCGCGCCTATGGCTGGGAGGAGGCCAAGGCCATGGTGCTGGACAGCTTCCAGGCCCTGGCCCCGAAGTTCGCCGACACCGCCCGGACCTTCTTTGCCCAGCCGTGGATCGACGCCCGGCCGCGGGCCGGCAAGCAGTCGGGGGCCTATTCCCACCCGGTCACCGCCGACCGCCATCCCTATGTGTTCATGAACTATATGGGCGAGCGGCGCGACGTGCTGACCCTGGCCCACGAACTGGGCCATGCGGTGCACCAGACCCTGTGTTCGCCGCTGGGCACCCTGCTGGCCGACACCCCCCTGACCCTGGCCGAGACCGCCTCGATCTTCGGCGAAGGGCTGGTGTTCGAGCAGTTGCTGGCCGAGGCGACGCCGGAGGACCGCAAGGGCCTGTTGGCCGGCAAGATCGAGGACGGGCTCAACACCGTGGTGCGGCAGATCGCCTTCCACCGCTTCGAGCGGCGTTTTCACGACGCCCGCCAGAACGGCGAGCTGAGTCCCGACCAGATCGGCCAGCTGTGGCTGGAGGTGATGGGCGAGAGCCTGGGCCCGGCCGTGACGCTGAACGCCGGCTACGAGCACTACTGGGCCTATGTCAGCCACTTCGTGCACGCGCCGTTCTATGTCTATGCCTATGCGTTCGGCGATCTGCTGGTGCGCGGCCTGATGGAGAAGCGTCGCGAGGACCCTGACGGCTTTGCGCCGCTCTACGAGGACCTGCTGGCGGCAGGCGGGACGCGGACCTATGTCGAGGCCCTGGCCCCGTTCGGCCTCAACCCGCGCGACAAGGCGTTTTGGGCGGCGGGCTGCGCCCAGCTGGAACGGCTGGTCGACGAGTTCGAAGCCCTGGTCTGACGAACGGAGACAGCGATGCCCACCAAGGAACGGCTGGCGGAGTTCATCGCCACCGTCGAGCGCAACGAGCATGTCGAGGCGATCGAACGCTTTTACGCACCGGACGCCTCGATGCAGGAGAACAACGCCCCGCCGCGCGTCGGTCGCGACGTTCTTGTCGCGCACGAGGCGGCGGCCCTGGCGCGCCTGTCGAAGATGGACACCCAGCCCGCCGTCATGGTGCTGCACGACGGCGACAATGTCGTCATCCAGTGGGTGTTCCTGATGACTGACAAGAACGGCGAGACCCTGCGGTTCGAGGAGCTGAGCCATCAGGTCTGGGAGGGCGACAGGATCGTCCGTGAGCGGTTCTTCTACGACTCCCGGCAGTTGCGCTAGGCGATGGCCAGTGATCCCCGCGACCCCGAGCGCGATCGCCTGGCGGGCCGGCTGAGCCGCTTCGCCAAGGTCGGGGCGGGACTGTCGGGGGCCGCGGTCAGCTACGGCGCCAACAGCCTGTTCGGCGGCGACAGCGCCGACGCTCGCAACGCCAAGGCGCTGAAGGCGGCCCTGGGCGGCTTAAAGGGACCGCTGATGAAGGCGGCCCAGATGTTCGCCACGGTTCCCGATCTGCTGCCGCCGGAATTCGCCGCCGAGCTGGGTGAACTGCAGACCAACGCCCCGGCCATGGGCTGGCCGTTCGTCCGCCGACGGATGGCCGCCGAGCTGGGGCCGGACTGGCAGGGGCGCTTTCAGAGCTTCGAGCACGAAGCCGCCGCCGCCGCGTCCCTGGGCCAGGTGCACCGCGCCGTCGGGCCTGACGGCCGCGCCCTGGCGGTGAAGCTGCAATATCCCGACATGCAGAGCGCCGTCGAAAGCGACCTGGGCCAGCTGCGCGCCCTAATCGGCCTGTTCAAGCGCATGGACGGCTCGATCGACCCCAGCGAGATGATCGTCGAGATCGGCGACCGCCTGCGCGAGGAGCTCGACTACGAGCGCGAGGCGCGGCTGATGGCGTTGTATGGCGGGTTCTTCTCGGGCCGCGCCGACATCCGGGTTCCCCAGCCGGTTCCGTCGCTGTCGACCCGGCGGCTGCTGAGCATGACCTGGCTGGAGGGCCGGGGACTGTTGGCCTTTAAGGACGCCCCGCAGGAGACCCGCGACCGCATCGCCGCCCTGCTGTTCGAGGCTTGGTGGAGCCCGATGACCCGGCTGGGGATCATCCACGGCGATCCGCACCTGGGCAACTACACCTTCGGCGGGCCGGAGGGCGGAGACAGTGCGGCGCACCTGAACCTGCTCGACTTCGGCTGCATCCGCATCTTTCCGCCGCGCTTCGTGGCCGGGGTGGTGCGGCTCTATCGCGCCCTCTCGAACGACGACCGGGCCGAGCAGGTCGAGGCCTATCGCAGCTGGGGTTTCGCCAACCTCACCGACGAGCTGGTCGAGGTGCTCAATGTCTGGGCCCGGTTCATCTACGGCCCGCTGCTGGACGACCGGGTGCGCACCGTGGCCGATGACGTGCCCCCCGGCGAGTACGGCCGCCGCGAGGCTTTCAAGGTCCGCCAGGCCCTGAAGGCCAAGGGGCCGATCACCATCCCCCGCGAGTTCGTGTTCATGGACCGCGCCGCCATCGGCTTGGGAGCGGCCTTTCTGCACCTGGGCGCGCGGCACAACTGGAAAGCTCTGTTCGAGGCTTCGCTGGAGGGCTTCTCGGAAGAGGGGCTGGCCCAGCAGCAGGCGGCGGTGTTGAGCGCGGCGGGAGTTTCCTGATCTCCTCCCCCGTAAAACGGGGGAGGTGGCCGCGAAGCGGACGGAGGGGGCGTCCGGCCGCCGCACGAGGCCCCCTCCGTCACGATGCGTATTCGCATCGCGCCACCTCCCCCGCTATGCGGGGGAGAAGAAGGAGCTGCATATGACCCCTCGCACCCTCAAGCGCCTCCACCCCGCCCAGCGCGACGACATCGGCGACCTGACCACGCGACGGCCATTGCCCGGTCCGGGGCTGCCGCAGCTGGACCCGTTCCTGTTCCTCAATCATCACGGTCCGCAGACCTATCCGCCGCACAATCGCGGCCTGCCGTTCGGGCCGCATCCGCATCGTGGCTTCGAGACCGTGACCTTCATTCTCGAAGGCGAGCTGTCGCACCTCGACAGCGGCGGCCATGAAAGCATCATCGGCCCGGGCGGCGTGCAGTGGATGACGGCCGGCAGCGGCCTAGTCCACGCCGAGCTGTCGCCGGCCAGCTTCAAGGCCGCAGGCGGACCGCTGGAGATCCTGCAGCTGTGGGTCAATTTGCCGAGCCGGCTGAAGATGACCACACCGAATTATCTGGGCATGCAGGGCGGGGATATCCCAAAGGTCGAGGCGGATGGCGCGACGGTTGAGGTCGTCTCCGGCCAGGTCGCCGGCGTCGCAGGGCCGTTCCCGTCGCTGACCGGCGTCGAGATGAGCGTCGTGCGGCTGGTCCCCGGCGGGACCCTGAGCGTGCCGGTCGCTCCGGGCCGCACGGTGTTCCTCTACGTCGTCTCGGGCGAGATCGCCGTGGATGACCGGCGCGCGCCGGCCTGGAATCTTATCGAGCTGAACGACGACGGCGACGCGGTGGCCTTCGACGCCCCGTCCGGCGCCGTGGCGCTGCTGGGTCATGCCGAACCGATCGGCGAGCCGGTCTTCGCCCATGGCCCGTTCGTGATGAACACCCGCGAGGAGATCGTCCAGGCGATCGACGACTACAACGCCGGCAAGTTTGGAACCGTGCCTGGCTAAGGACCCACCCCCGCGTCGCCCTTGTCACGGGTCAAACGCTCGTTAGACTTTACCGATGTCCGACGATTTTACCCAAGCCTCCGCCGCCATTCCGGAGGGCTACAGCCTGCTCGACTGGCCGCGTGGCTTTGGCCGACGGATCGGGCCGCTATACGACCGGCGCCGGGGACCGGGTGAGGCCTGGCTGGGGTTCCGCGTCGAGGAGCACCACGTCAACAGCCTGGGCAATTGCCACGGCGGCATGCTGATGAGCTTCGCCGACATGGCCTGGGGCCGGATCATCTCGCTGCGGATGTCCTACAGCTGGGCGACCGTGCGGCTGAACTGCGATTTCCTGTCCGCCGCCCAGCTGGGCGACTTCGTCGAGGGCGACGGCGAACTGCTGGCCGAACAGGACCGGGTGTTCACCGTGCGCGGCCGTGTCTGGGTCGGCGAGCGGACCCTGATGACCGGCACGGGGATCTTCAAGGCCCTGTCGCCCCGCCCGCCCCGGCCAGGCGAGCTGGCCTATGCGGCGGAGGGCTGAGCCGTGGCCGACGACCACAGACCCGCCGCCCTGCTGGCGCGCTTCCATCGCGACCGGCCGCCGGCTCTCGGACGGGGATAGGATTTGCCACCCGATCTCCGACGTTCTATCCGTCGTTCTGGCCGAACGCGGAGCCGAATGCAGCGAAACGGCCCGTGAGCGTGACGTTGGCGGGCCTTTGCCGAGAAGGCGGAATATTAGGTCGGAATGAACGCCGAGAAGCCGCCCCAGGGCCCCGTCCTCGTTTACGCGCCCGACCGCGGCATCGGCGATCTGATGTGGCACCTGCCGACGTTCCGGGCCATCGCCGCCCGGGCGACGGAGGGGCAGGTGGTGCTGGCCGCCCGCCCGTCCAGCCGTGCGGCCGAGGTGCTGGCGGTCGAGCCGTCGATCAGCCGGGTGATCTATGCCAAGCACTTTTCCGGGCCGCTGAAAGGCCCCAAGGAGGTCGTCGACTTCTGGCGGATCTGCCGCGAGGTGAAGCCCCGCGCGGTGTGGATCCTGGAGAAGATCGGCCGTCCGGCCCAGGCCGCCTGGCTGGCCGGCGTGCCGGAGCGGCGAGGTTTCGGCCTCGGCCATGCAAGCCAGGAGCGGTGGCTGCAAGGCCCGTTTTTGCCCAAGGTCATGCGGCCGGCCCATCGACTGGAGAAGCTGGCGGCCTTCGAGACCCTGCACGGCCTGAAGGTCGATAGCCGCGAACCGGGCCTGCTGCTCGATCCCAAGGCGGTGGCGGCCGTACAGGCGCGGTTCGGCGGCCGGCCGGGCCCCTGGCTGGTGCTCGGGGTCGGGGCCAGCGAGCCGGCCCGCACCTGGCCCGCCGAACGTTTCGCCGCCGTCTCGCAAGCCCTCGCCGACCTGTTCCCGACCGTGTTCTGGCTGGGCGGCCCCAATGATGCGTCCCGGGCGGCGGCGGCGATGCCCACAACCGGCCGCGACGTCCTGGCCTGCGACCTGCCGCTGGACCAGGCCGCGGCCCTGATCGCGCTGTCGGCCGGATTCCTGGGCAATGATTCCGGGCCGTTGAACGTCGCCGCCGCGGTGGGGCGCCCCGCTATCGGCCTGATGGGCACCAGCCCCGTCCCGGCCTATTCGCGCTGGCTCACTCGGCTGGACGGCGGGGAGGGCAGGATCGCCGATATTTCGGTCGAACAGGCCCTCGAAACTGTTCGAACGCGGTTCACTCAGGAGCAATGGTCCAATCGCGACATCCCGGCCGCTTGAGCCAGCGCGCCGCACGTTGTAAGTCGCCCGGCGTAATCTCCTCCCACTCAGGACAGACACATGGCCGGCGACTATCACCGCGGTGAAATGGATATCCACGAACAGGCCGCGACCTTCGAGGGTTTTGGCAAGTTCACCAAGTGGGGCTCGCTGGCGATCGCCGTCCTGCTGCTGACCATCACCCTGTGGTTCTGCACCCCGGCCGGCTTCATCGGCGGCGTGGCCCCAGGAATCGTACTGGCGATCCTTGGCGTGCTGTTCCTGCGCGAAAAGCCCGCCGCGGCCCACTGACACCGGTGGACATCGGTATTTCTTTGCCTCTTCCCCGAGCGCAAGGCTCGACATCGGGCAAGAATATCCCCTAGAGAGACGCGCAAGCTTGTCTAAGCAAACAGCGCTCTTGGGAGGGGTATGCCGATGGCCGTCATCGCCGTCACGAAAGAGACCCGCGGGGGTGAGACCCGGGTCGCCGCCACGCCCGAGACCGTCAAGAAACTGGCCGCGGCCGGTTTCTCGGTCGTGGTCGAGGCCGGGGCGGGGATCGCGGCCTCTTACCCCGACGCCGACTACGAGGCGGCCGGCGCGACCCTGGCCAAGACGGCCAAGGCGGCCCTGAAGGACGCCGACGTCCTGTTCAAGGTCCGCGCCCCCGAGGCCGCCGAGATCGCCGCCCTGAAGAAGGGCGCGATCGTCGCCGCCGCGCTCAATCCGCACCAGGACAAGGATACGCTGGAGGCCCTGGCCAAGGCCGGCGCCAGCGCCTTGGCCATGGAGTTCATCCCGCGCATCACCCGGGCCCAGGTGATGGACATGCTGTCCTCGCAGGCCAATCTCGCCGGCTATCGGGCCGTGATCGAGGCGGCCGAGGCCTATGGCAAGGCCCTGCCGATGATGATGACCGCCGCCGGCACCATCGCCGCGGCCAAGGTGTTCGTCATGGGGGTGGGCGTCGCCGGCCTGCAGGCCATCGCCACCGCCCGCCGGCTGGGCGCGGTGGTCACCGCCACCGACGTGCGTCCCGCCACCAAGGAGCAGGTTGAATCCCTGGGCGCCAAGTTCCTCGCCGTCGAGGACGAGGAGTTCAAGAACGCCCAGACCGCCGGCGGCTACGCCAAGGAAATGTCCAAGGAATACCAGGCGAAGCAGGCCGAGCTGATCTCCGCGCACATCGCCAAGCAGGACATCGTCATCACCACGGCCCTGATCCCCGGTCGTCCGGCCCCCAAGCTGGTCAGCGCCGAGCAGGTGGCCTCGATGAAGCCGGGCTCGATCATCGTCGACCTGGCCATCGAGCAGGGCGGCAACGTGGTCGGCGCCAAGCTCGGCGAGACGGCGGTCACGGCCAACGGCGTCAAGATCCTGGGCATCCCCAACCTGCCCGGCCGCATCGCCACCGACGCCTCGGCCCTCTACGCCCGCAATCTCGTCGCCCTGTCGACCCTGTTCCTGAACAAGGAAGGCGTCTTCGCCCCCGACTTCGAGGACGAGATCCTCAAGGCGGCCCTGGTCACCCAGGGGGGAGCGGTGGTTCATCCGAGCCTGCAGGGATGAGACGACTTCTCGTCTTGAGCGCTGTGCTTGGGCTGGCGGGCGCTGGCGCGGCGTCGGCCGAGCCCAACCCGCTTGTCCAGGCCTACGGCGCCGGCTTGGTGATCGACCAGGTCGATATCGCGGTCGTGGACGGTGTGATCACCACCAATAGCGACGTCGAGGCCTATGAATACGTGACCAAGCTGGCTCCGGCCGAGCAGAAGGCGCGCTTCGAGCGCTTTGTCGCCGATCGGCCGATGTCGAAGGACTTGGCCGCCGAGCGCTTGGCCGAGTTCCTGATCAGCGAGAACGTCCGGTCGCGCCTGGGCGGGACCAATGCGCCCGCCGGCGCCCGCCATCTGACGCTGTCCCTGAAGGTCGACGAAGCCAGTTTCCCCGCCTCGCCGAAGATGCCGTTGGTCCCGGCCTTGCCAATCCTGGAGCCGAAGCTGGCGGCCGATTTTATTCTCCGCGACGCTGCCTCGGGCGCGATGCTGGCTCAGGGGCGGATCCTGGACAGCACCGGCTCGCCCCAGGACATGGTGGACGCTAAGGCGCGCAACGGCCTCGTCTACAAGAAGATGGGCATGAACCTGCATTTCCAGGTTCTGGCGGGCGCTGGCAACGCTTTGGGGCGTAACCTCGAAACCCTGATGCGCACCGATCCCTTGCCTACGGGGTTCGTTGAAACCAATCGCTTCTCCGTCGGCACAGCCATTCCGGTCACCGTCAAGGAGGGCTACCGGCACGCCCGGTTCCAGATCCAGCTCGCCATGCCGATCGCCACTTCACAGGAGCCCTGACCATGGAAGCCGTCGACCCCACCGTGTTCCGCCTGGCGATCTTCGTGCTCGCCATCTTCGTGGGCTACTACGTCGTCTGGAGCGTGACGCCCGCCCTGCACACGCCGCTGATGGCGGTGACCAACGCCATCTCGTCGGTGATCATCGTCGGGGCCCTGCTGGCGGCGGCCGCCCACGGGGCGCACGCCGACCTGGCCGGCGGCGCGGTCAGCGGCTCGACCTGGATCTCCAAGGGGGCCGGCGCGATCGCCGCCGCCTTCGCCGCGGTCAACATCTTCGGCGGCTTCCTGGTCACCCAGCGGATGCTGGCGATGTACAAGAAGAAAGAAAAGAAGTGAGCCGCGGTCAGGTCCTGGGGGAAATCACATCATGAACGCCAATCTCGCCGCCATCCTCTACATCGTCTCCGGGGTGCTGTTCATCCTGGCCCTGCGCGGGCTGTCGAGCCCCGTGACCAGCCAGGCGGGCAACCGCAACGGCATGATCGGCATGGCCATCGCCATCCTGACCACCCTGGCCACCCTGTGGAAACAGGGGGCGCTCGACCCGGTGACCATCGGCCTGATCCTCGGCGGCGTCGCCATCGGCGGCACGGTCGGAGCGGTGATCGCCCGCAAGGTGGCCATGACCTCGATGCCGCAGCTGGTGGCGGCTTTCCACAGCTTGGTCGGCATGGCCGCCTGCCTGGTGGCGGTGGCGGCGATCTACACCCCCGCCGCCTACGGCATCGTCAACGCCCAGGGCCACATCCACCTCAACAGCCTGATCGAGCTGTCCCTGGGCCTGGCGATCGGCGCGATCACCTTCACCGGCTCCGTCATCGCCTTCGCCAAGCTGAACGGCAACATGGGCGGCGCGCCGATCCTGCTGCCGGCCCGCCACCTGCTCAACATCGTCATCGCCGCGGCCATCGTCGCCCTGGTGGTGGTGCTGGTGGTCAGCGGCGGCCACGCGATCTGGGCCTTCTGGGGGATCTTCGCCCTGAGCCTGCTGATCGGCGTCACCCTGATCATCCCGATCGGCGGGGCCGACATGCCGGTCGTGGTCTCGATGCTGAACAGCTATTCGGGCTGGGCGGCGGCGGCCCTGGGCTTCACGCTGGAGAACACCACGCTGATCATCACCGGGGCCCTGGTCGGCAGCTCGGGCGCGATCCTGTCCTACATCATGTGCAAGGGCATGAACCGGTCGTTCGTCTCGGTGATCCTCGGCGGCTTCGGGGCCGACGCCGCGGCGGCCGGTCCCGGCGGCAAGGTCGAGACCCGTCCCGTCAAGCAGGGCTCGGCCGACGACGCGGCCTTCATCATGAAGAACGCCAGCAAGGTGATCATCGTCCCGGGCTACGGCATGGCGGTGTCCCAGGCCCAGCACGCCCTGCGCGAGATGGCCGACCACCTGAAGGCCGAGGGCGTCGAGGTCAAGTACGCCATCCACCCGGTCGCAGGCCGCATGCCCGGCCACATGAACGTGCTGCTGGCCGAGGCCAACGTGCCCTATGACGAGGTGTTCGAGCTGGAGGACATCAACAGCGAGTTCTCGAGCGCCGACGTGGCCTTCGTGATCGGCGCCAACGACGTCACCAACCCGGCCGCCAAGACCGACCCGACCAGCGCCATCTTCGGCATGCCGATCCTCGACGTCGAAAAGGCCCGCACGGTGCTGTTCGTCAAGCGCGGCATGAGCAGCGGCTATGCCGGGGTCGAGAACGAACTGTTCTTCCGCGACAACACCATGATGCTGTTCGGCGACGCCAAGAAGATGGTCGAGGGGATCGTCAAGGGGCTGTAGGGCTTCCCAAGGCGGCTGCTTTTCAAGGAAAGGCCCCGGACCTCCTGTCCGGGGCCTTTTGCTTTTTACATTCCGCGTCCCTCAGCGGGCGGCGACCGCCATGGGGCTGGCGCGGGACGCCATGCGCAGGCTTTGACGCTGGTGATCGGACAGTTGCGACATGACTTGCCGGCGGGCCGCGATCTTGCAGCCGGCCATGGTGAACCCGCCCTGGGCGTTGGCCAGCGCCATGTCGTGGCAGAGCTTTTCGCTGGCGGCGTTGACCCGGGTGGCCAGCTTGGCCGCGTCAGCGGGGGTGGCGAGGTTCAGGTCCGCCAGCTCGATGCGTGCGCTGGGTTCGGCGGCGGGGGTGGGCTGAGCGAGGCCCGAGGCGGGGGCGACGGTCAGGATCAGGGCGGCGGCGGCCGCGAGGCGGGTGAACTTGCGCATTGGAGTTGTCCCTCAATTGGCGCTTGGTCTCCCAGTCGCGAGCGGATTACTCCTGTATTTGTGGAAATGCGCGTTCATTCGAATTTCTGAAGTGAAAGTGACCGAAAATAGTTTTAAGTATATATATTGATATTGTGGATATGATGTATCGCAAATCGTGTGGTTGTATTTGTCGAATAGTTAAGCTGAAAATCCCGTGGTCGGGAATCGCGAACGAGCCTCAGAGCGTGCACCGGGTGGTTTCGGTCCACAGGTCGATTTCCGTTGATGGCCCGCGCCCAACGTCATTTCGGGTCAACCTCTAGGAGCTGTGGACAGTTAGGCGTTTGGCGACCGTGGGCCGCCCTCGTCCTTCGACAAGCTCAGGATGAGGGCTACTTTACAGGGCGGTTCAGTAGAATTCCTCATCCTGAGCTTGTCGAAGGACGAGGAATTCGGCCCAAGATCATCAACTGTCCACAGCTCCTAAGCCGCCTGCAGCCCCTCGACGCCCTCCAGGTCGACCCCCAGCCGGGTCCGCAGCTCCTCGCGGCCGCGTGTCGTCAGCCGGGCCGCACGGCTGCCGGCCACGGTCTCGATCCAGCCCAAGGCCACAAGGCGGCTCAGCAGGGCCACGCCGAGCGGGCCGGCCAGGTGGTGGCGGCGCTCGGTCCAGTCCAGGCACTGGCGGGCCAGGCCGCGCTTGGACCGCGAGGGCTCGGCCTCGACGCCGAGGTCCTCGAACCAGGCCTGGCCGGCCGCGGTGACCGCATAGAGCTTGTCGGCGGCCGGGACCAGCAGGCCGCGGCCGACCAGGGCGTCGGTCACCGCGATCCCCAGCCGTCCGGCCAGATGGCCGTAGCAGCAGCGGCCGTCGCGCAAAGCCCGGGCCTGGGGCAAGCGCGGCTGCTCCAGCGAGCGGACCGGGGCGGCCAGCAGGGCCAGGGATTCCAGGGCGTGGGCGACCTCGGCGTTGGCCAGGCGATAGTAGCGGTGGCGACCCTCGCGCTCGACCGTCACCAGCCCGCCGTCGACCAGCCGCGCCAGATGGTTGCTGGCGGCCTGGGCGGTCAGGCCGGCGGCCCAGGCCAGGGCGCCGGCCGGATGGGCCCGGCCGTCCATCAGGGCCTGCAGCATGGCCGCGCGGCCGGGATCGCCGATCAGGGCGGCCGGGGAGGCGATATTGGGTTCCATGGCTGACTCCGCGCTTTGATCGCGGACCGAAGATAGGCGTTATCGGACGACGTTGCTTCAGCCGTCGATGTAACATTCCGCGTCGGCCTCGACCAAGATCGCCGCATGACCCAGACCCGCCCCGCCAAGCTGCCGCTGATCCTGGCCGCCGCCAGCTTCGGCTTCACGATCGTCCAGCTGGACGTGACCATCGTCAATGTCGCCCTGGCCGCCATCGGCCGCGAGTTCTCCGCCCCGACGGCCGGGCTGCAATGGGTGGTCGACGCCTACGCCCTGCTGCTGGCGGCGCTGCTGCTGTCGGCCGGGACCTTGGGCGACCGGTTTGGGCCGCGGCGGGTGTTCCTGGCCGGGCTGGCGCTGTTCGCCGTCTCCTCGGCCGCCTGCGGCCTGGCGCAGGACGTGGCCCAGCTGATCCTGTCGCGCGCCGTGCAGGGCGCCGCCGCCGCCCTGCTGGTGCCGCCGTCTCTGGCCCTGATCGCCCACGCGGCGGCGGGCGACGACAAGGCGCGGGCCTGGGCGGTGGGCTGGTGGACGGCGGCCGGCGGGGTGTCGATCGCCGCCGGACCGGTGATCGGCGGCCTGCTGATCGGAGCCCTGGGCTGGCGCTGGGTGTTCCTGGTCAACCTGCCGCTCTGCCTGGCCGGGGCGGCCATGACCCTGGCCTTCGTGCCCGAGATCCCGCCGCGCGAGAAGCGGCCGCTGGACCTGCCGGGCCAGGCCCTCGGCTTCCTGGCCCTGGCCGGACTGGTGGCGGCGATGATCGAGGGCGGCCATCGCGGCTGGGGCGGCCCGCTGACCTTGGGCCTGCTGGTCGCCGGCCTGGCGGCGGCGGCCGCCTTCCTGGCGGTCGAGGCCAGGTCCGCCCACCCGGCCGTGCCGCTGGCGACGTTCCAGGCGCGCCGGGTGTGGTCGGCGGTGGTGGTCGGGGTGTCGGTGAACTTCAGCTATTACGGGGTGATCTTCGTGCTCGGCCTGTTCCTGCAGCGATCGGCGGGCTACGGGGCGGTCCAGGCCGGCCTGGCCTTCCTGCCGCTGACGGCGACCTTCATCGTCTCCAACCTGCTCAGCGACCGGATCGCCGCCCGGTTCGGCTCGGCGCGGACCATGGCCGGCGGCCTGCTGGTCGGCGCCGTCGGCTACGTCCTGACCAGCCGGCTGTCGGCCGACAGCGCCTATTGGGCGATGGTTCCCGGCTTCCTGCTGATCCCGGCAGGCATGGGCCTGGCAGTGCCGGCCATGACCAGCGCCCTGCTGGCCAGCGTCGACCGCCACGAGTCGGGGACGGCCTCGGGCGTGCTCAACGCCTGCCGCCAGGCCGGCGGCGCGGCCGGCGTCGCGGTGATGGGCGCGCTGGCGGCCGGCGGTCCCGAGCGGATCGCGGCGGGGCTGCGGGTTTCGGGGCTGATCGCGGCTGTGGTGCTGCTGGGCGCGGCCTGGGTGGCCGGGCGCAGCGAAAGCCGACAGTCGGTCGCCGCCTAGGCGAGGCGCGAAAAAGACGCCCGCACGAGGGCGGACGTCTTCCTCGGTTCTTAGCGGACTTAGGCCTTGAAGAAGGCCAGCAGGTCCTTGTTGATGAGCTCGGCGTGGGTCGAGGCCATGCCGTGCGGCAGGCCCGGATAGGTCTTCAGCGTGCCCTTCTTGAGCAGCTTGACGGCCAGGTGGGCGCTGTCGGCGATCGGCACGATCTGGTCGTCCTCGCCGTGCATGACCAGGACCGGCACGTCGATCTTCTTCAGGTCGTCGGTGAAGTCGGTCTCGGAGAAGGCCTTGATGCAGTCGTAGTGGGCCTTGGCGCCGCCCATCATGCCCTGGCGCCACCAGTTGTCGATCAGGCCCTGGCTGACCTTCGCGCCGGGACGGTTGAAGCCGTAGAACGGGCCGGCCGGCAGGTCCTGGAAGAACTGCGAGCGATTGGCGGCCAGGGCGCTGCGGATGCCGTCGAACACCTCGATCGGCAGGCCGCCCGGATTGGCCGCCGTCTTCAGCATGATCGGCGGCACCGCGCCGACCAGCACGGCCTTGGCGACACGGCCGGGCTGGGCGCGGGCCACATAGTGGGCGACCTCGCCACCGCCGGTCGAGTGGCCGACATGGATGGCGTTCTTCAGGTCCAGATGGGCCACGACGGCGGCGACGTCGGCGGCGTAGGTGTCCATCTCGTTGCCGGTGTCGGTCTGGGTCGAGCGCCCGTGGCCGCGGCGGTCATGGGCGACGACGCGATAGCCCTGGGCCAGGAAGAACAGCATCTGGGCGTCCCAGTCGTCGCTGCTCAGCGGCCAGCCGTGGTGGAAGACGACCGGCTGGGCGGTCTTGGGGCCCCAGTCCTTGTAGAAGATCCGCGTCCCGTCCTGGGTGGTCACATAGCCGTCGCCCGGCGCGGCCTTGGCGCCGGAGGTTTTTTGTCCCGCGGGAGCGGCGGCCTGGGCCGAGGCGGAGGTGGCGGTCGCGGCCGCCGCAGCGGCGAGGCCGAGGCTGGCGGTCATCACGTTGCGGCGCGAGGCGGTGTTCGTCTGGCTCATCTCGATGTCCCTCAATGATTGCTGCGATATTCGTTATCGCGATATCGATATGGCTAGGGCGTCCGCGGCGATCTGTCCAGCAAAATCTTTATCGCGATACCATTTTTTGTGGTATGCAACTGCCGAGGGCTCTCCCCCGTGAGGACTATCGCCGTGCCTATCCCGTTGGACAACCAGATCTGCTTCACACTGTACGCCACCAGCATGGCGATCACCCGCACCTACAAGCCGATGCTCGACGCCATGGGGATCACCTATCCCCAGTACCTGGTGCTGAGCGTGCTGGGCGAGGCCACGGACAAGGACGGCGGCGCGACGGTCGGGGCGATCGCCCATCGCCTGTCGCTGGAGTCCAGCACGATCACCCCGCTGGTGAAGCGTCTGGAGCAGGCCGGGCTGGTCACCCGCCAGCGCAGCACGGAGGACGAGCGCCAGGTGCAGGTCCGCCTGACCGAGGCCGGCCGGACCCTGCTGCAGCAATGCGACTGCCTGGGCGAGACCCTGGTGGCCAAATCGGCCATGACCATGGAGCAGCTGGACGCGCTGAACCGCCAGATCCAGGCGATGCGCGCGGCGCTGGTGGAAAACCCATAGGTCCCTTTCCTTCCCGACGAGGGGGAGGAAAGGAAATCAGAAATCGAAAACGCCCGCCCCGGTCTCCCGGAGCGGGCGTTTCCGTAATCACCAGGCGCTTCAGGGCCTAAACCAGCGCCCCGTGGCAGTGCTTGAACTTCTTGCCCGAGCCGCAGGGGCAGGGGCCGTTGCGGCTGGTGTGCTCCCAGCCGTCGGGCAGCAGGGTGACCGGCAGGGCCTCGCGCTGCTCGGGCGACAGGCCCTCGGGCAGGACGCCGGCGGTGGCGACGTTCTCGCCGGTCAGCGGGTCGAGATGGACCTCGACCAGGCCCTCGGGCGAATGCAGCGGCTCGGGCTCGGCATAGGCGATCTCGACCGTCATCAGCCAGCGGGTGGTGTTGGTGCGCAGGTCGCCCAGCAGCTTCTCGAACAGCGAGAAGGCCTCGGTCTTGTACTCGTTCAGCGGGTCGCGCTGGCCGTAGCCGCGCAGGCCGATGACGTTGCGCAGGTGGTCCAGGTGCATCAGGTGCTCGCGCCATTGCAGGTCGATCATCTGCAGCAGGAAGCTCTTTTCCACCGAGCGCATCTGATCGGGGGTGATGATCGCCTCGCGCTCGGCGGCGTGGGCGTCGGCGGCCTTGTTGATGCGCTCGCGCATCTCCTCGTCGCCGATGCCTTCCTCGGCGGCCCAGTCTTTCAGCGGCAGCTGCAGGCCCAGAATCGCCTGGACGCGCTCGTCCAGCCCCTCGATGTCCCACTGCTCGGCATAGGCCTTGGGCGGCATGTAGCGGGCGACGAAGTCGTCGACCACGTCGTGGCGCATCTCGGTGATGATCTCCGAGAGGTCGGTGGCCTCCATGAACTCCTGGCGCTGCTCGAACACGGCCTTGCGCTGGTCGTTGACGACGTCGTCGTACTTCAGGAGGTTCTTGCGGATCTCGTAGTTGCGCTGCTCGACGCGCTTCTGGGCGGTGGCGATGGCGTTGTTCAGCCACTTGTGGGTGATCGCCTCGCCTTCCTGGACGCCGAAGGTGCGCATGATCGCGTCCAGGCGCTCGCCGGCGAAGATCCGCAGCAGGTCGTCCTCGCACGACAGGAAGAACTTCGAACGGCCCGGGTCGCCCTGGCGGCCGGTGCGGCCGCGCAGCTGGTTGTCGATGCGGCGGCTTTCGTGGCGCTCGGTGCCGAGCACGAACAGGCCGCCGGCCGCCAGGGCCTGGGCCTTGGCTGCGGCGATCTCGGTTTCCAGCTCGACGCGCTGGGCCAGTTCGTCCTCGTGGGTCGGGGTGATCCCAAGGCCCTTCTGCTGCTGGCGCCAGTTGGCCAGGCGCATGTCGACATTGCCGCCCAGCTGGATGTCGGTGCCGCGGCCGGCCATGTTGGTGGCGATGGTCACCGCCCCCGGCACGCCGGCGTCGGCGACGATGCCGGCCTCCTGCTCGTGGAAGCGGGCGTTCAGCACCTGGTGCGGGATGCCCTTGTGCTTCTTGCCCTCATGCTCCCAGTCGTAGGTCGACAGCAGCCTGGACAGCTCCTCCGACTTCTCGATCGACACCGTGCCGACCAGGATCGGCTGGCCGCGGGCGTGGCAGTCGGCGATCTGCTTGAGGATCGACAGGTTCTTCTCGCGCTCGGTGCGATAGACCTCGTCGTCGTCGTCGATGCGCATCACCGGCCGGTTGGTCGGGATCTCGCTGACGCCCATCTTGTAGATGTCGTCGAATTCCTGGGCCTCGGTCGCGGCCGTGCCGGTCATGCCCGACAGCTTCTTGTAGAGGCGGAAATAGTTCTGGATGGTCACCGAGGCCAGGGTCTGGTTCTCGGGCTGGATGTCGGCGCCTTCCTTGGCCTCGATGGCCTGGTGCAGGCCTTCCGACAGCCGGCGGCCGCTCATCATCCGGCCGGTGAACTCGTCGATCAGGATCACCTCGCCGTCCTTGACGATGTAGTCCTTGTCGAGCGTGTAGAGCACATTGGCCCGCAGGGCCTGGTTTACGTGGTGCACGACCGAGATGTTGGCGGCGTCGTAGAGGCCGGCGGTGTCCTCGGCCAGGTGGCCGCCCGCCATCAGGATCTCTTCGATGCGCTCCTGGCCGTCCTCGGTGAGGATGACCTGCTTCTGCTTCTCGTCGTGGTCGTAGTTGGTCTTGTCCTTGATCAGCTCCTTCACGAGCAGATCGATGGTCTTGTAGAACTCGCTGCGGTCCTCGGTCGGGCCGGAGATGATCAGCGGCGTGCGGGCCTCGTCGATCAGGATCGAGTCGACCTCGTCGACGATCACGAAGTGGTGGCCGCGCTGGACCATCTCCTCGACGCTGTAGACCAGGTTGTCGCGCAGGTAGTCGAAGCCGAACTCGTTGTTGGTGCCGTAGGTGATGTCGCTGCGATAGGCGCGCTGGCGCTCGCCCTGGCTGAGGCCGTTGACGATCACCCCGTAGGTCAGGCCCAGGAAGTTGTGGATCTGGCCCATCCACTCGGCGTCGCGCCGGGCCAGGTAGTCGTTGACGGTGATGACGTGGACGCCCTTGCCCTCGAGCGCGTTGAGATAGGTGGGCAGGGTGGCGACCAGGGTCTTGCCTTCGCCGGTGCGCATCTCGGCGATGCCGCCGCCGTGCAGCACCATGCCGCCGACCATCTGCACGTCGAAGTGGCGCATGCCCAGCACGCGTTTGGAGGCCTCGCGGACCACGGCGAAGGCCTCGGGCAGCAGGTCGTCGAGGGTCTCGCCCTTTTCCAGCCGGGCCTTGAACTCGATGGTCTTGGCCTTCAGCGCCTCGTCGGGCAGCGCGGCGTATTCCGGCTCCAGGGCGTTGATCCGCGCGACCTTGGCGGACATCGCCTTGACCTTGCGTTCGTTGGAAGAGCCGAAGAGCTTTTTGGCGAAGCCGAGCATGAATAGGGAATCCGGAGCGTGTCTGTGAGGCCGGCGCTAGGGCTTTGAGGCCTTCACTACGGTAAAATCGAGGCGTCGAAGCTGGCGAAAACCGGCTTCTGGCGTGCGCGCGGAGACTTAAGCACCGACCCTGCGGGTGTCAACGCGAGCCGGACGGGTCGGTTCGCTGGAAACGCGGCCGGGCGGGGCCTGTCGCCTGCCCGCTTTCGGCTTCCGGCGCGATTTCCGACCGGCGTCGCGAAGCTGTTTCCTCTTGGCCCGAAACCGCGCTAGAGCGCTCTTCGAGAGTCAGCCGGAGATCGGCCACCGATGAATATGGGTAAGCCTCGCGCGTACGGCGTCGCCGTCGCCATCGTCCTGAGCCTGCTGGTCGCCGCCTGCGGCCGCGACAAGGCCGACGAGCGGCCGCCCGAGCCGGGCGACACCGCCGTGGCCAAGGTCGACGGCCACACGGTCTGGGCTTCGGACGTCAAACGCGAGGCGGTGGCCCAGGGCCTGATCAGCGAGGGCGATCCGCTGGACATCGGCTCGGACCTGTTCCGCCAGCGCCTGGACGAGGTGATCGACCAGAAGCTGCTGGCGACCGAGGCCCTGAAGCAGAAGCTGGACAAGGACCCGGTGGCCCAGCGCCGCCTGGCCGCGGCCCGCGAGCGGATCCTCGGCGACATGCTGGTCGAGAACGTCGTCGAGAAGGCGGTCAACGAGAACGCCATCCGCGGCCTCTATGCCGAGCAGCAGAAGCTGGCCGAGCGTTCGGAGGAGGTCCGGGCGCGCCAGATCCTGGTCGCCAGCCAGGCCGACGCCGAGGCGGTCAGGAAGCTGCTGTCGACCGGGGCCTCGTTCGACGCCCTGGCCATGGAGCGCTCGACCGACCCGGAGACCCGCTTCAAGGGCGGCGACCTGGGCTATTTCACCGTCGACGTGATGCCGCCCGCCTACGCCGCGGCCCTGAAGGACGCCAAGAAGGGTGACCTGGTCGGCCCGTTCCAGACCGAGGGCGGCTGGGCCGTGCTGCGGGTCGAGGACAAGCGCCTCGAGGAGCCGATCACCCTGGAGGCCGCCCGGCCGCAGATCGTCCGCTTCCTGACCTATGACCAGGTCCGCGACCTGCTGGAGAAGCTGCGCGGCGGCGCCAAGATTCAGATGCTGACCGGCAAGCCCCAGGACGTGCCCGGCGCGCCCCAGGAGCCGGCCTCGGCCCCGCCCGGCTCCGACAAGCCCGACGCCGCCAACCCGCCCTCCGACCTCGACGCCGCCCCGCCGGCCTCGGCCCCCGCCGCCCCAGCTCCGGCCAAGAAATGACCCGCAAGCCCGCCAAGCCGACCGCCCCGAAGAAGTCCAAGGCCGCGCCCGCCAAGCCCGCCGCCGCGACCGCCGCCCCGACTCCGGCCGAGATCGTCGGCCAGGTCGGGGCCAGCGTCGGCCAGACCCTGGAACGGGCCCTGGACCCGCTGACCGCCGCCCTCAAGCGCGCCGGCCTGCGCCGGGCCGAGAAGGCCGCCGGCCAGTTCTCGCCGGCCGCCGCCTCGCCCGAAGCCGTCCAGGCCGCTAAGGCGAGCGCGCCGGCGCCGGGCAAGCCGGGCCTGGCGGTCTCGCCCCTGGCCGTGCCGTTCCCGACCATCCCGCCGATCGCCGGGGTCGAGATCGCCACCGGCCGGGCCGGCTTCTACAAGCACCAGCGCGAGGACCTGCTGCTGATGCGCTTCGCCGAGGGCACCAGCTGCGCCGGGGTGTTCACCCGCCACGGGGTCGGCTCGGCCCCGGTCGACTGGTGCAAGCGCCAGCTGGCCGCCAGCAAGGGCGAGGACGTCCGCGCCCTGGTGGTCAACGCCGGCTGCGCCAACAGCTTCACCGGCAAGCCGGGGGCCGACGCCGTGCGCCGGGTGGCCACCGCCGTGGGCAAGCGCTTCGACTGCCGCCAGCGCGACGTGATGATGGCCTCGACCGGGGTGATCGGCGTCATCCTCGACGACAGCAAGATCACCTCCAACCTGCGCCTGGTGGAGGCCGGCCTGACCGAGGACGCCTGGGCCGGCGCGGCGGCGGCGATCATGACCACCGACACCTTCCCCAAGGGCGCCTACGCCACGGCGACGATCGACGGCCACGAGGTTCGGATCGCCGGCATCTGCAAGGGTTCGGGGATGATCGCGCCCGACATGGCCACCATGCTGGCCTTCGTCGCCACCGACGCGGCCATCGCCCCGGCCGCGCTGCAGACCCTGGTCAGCCTCTATACCCGCACCACCTTCAACTGCGTGACCGTGGACGGCGACCGCTCGACCAACGACACCCTGCTGCTGTTCGCGACCGGCCAGTCGTCGGCGCCGCGGATCGCCCGGGCCGGCGACCGCCGCCTGGCCGACTTCCGCGAGAAGCTGGAGGCGGTGCTGCTGGACCTGGCCCTGCAACTGGTCCGCGACGGCGAGGGGGCGACCAAGTTCGTCAAGATCACCGTCAACGGCGCCGAAAGCCCGCTGTCGGCCCGCAAGATCGCCCGCACCATCGCCGAGAGCCCGCTGGTCAAGACCGCCTTCGCCGGCGAGGACGCCAACTGGGGACGGATCGTCATGGCGGTCGGTCGGGCCGACGAGCCGGTCAATCGCGAGAAGATCAACGTCCGCTTCGGCGACCTCTACGCCGCCCGCGACGGCCTGGTCTCGGCCGACTATGACGAGGCGGCGATGAGCAAATACGTCAAGCGGGCCGAGTTCGAGGTCAGCGTCGACGTCGGCGTCGGCAAGGGCTCGGCCACGGTCTGGACCTGCGACCTGACCAAGCAATATGTGGCGATCAACGGGGATTACCGGTCCTAGCATCGCCCTATACCGCTCAATATAGGCACCGCTCATCCCCGCGAATGCCGGGACCCAGATGGAATGGCTTTGAGGCTGACGCCAATAGCGCTGAGCCCGTCCAACCAGCCAGACCGTTATGGGATCTGGGTCCCGGCATTCGCCGGGATGAGCGGGTTTAAAAGGGGTAAGCCATGTCTGTCCTAGCCCTCCACGACGTCGCCGCCGCCTGCCGCGAGGCCGGCTATGTCGTCGACGAGATCGACAACGGCCTGGAGGTCTCCGGCGCCGAGGACGGCGGGGCCTTCTACCTGTTTCCGCAGAACGATTGGCTGCAGGTGCGCTGCCAGGTCCTCGACCAGGCCGACCTCGACCAGGCCCGCAGCCTGGACGCCCTGTTCGAGACGATCGCCCGCGCCCAGTTCCGGCTGATCGGCTGCCGCTTCGGCTTCGACGTCCTGACCGGCCTGTGGCTGGTCGAGGACCTCTATCCCGGCTTCGAGCCCGACCGCCTGCCCGCCGTGCTGGAACAGCTGGCCTTCGTCTGGACCTCGCTGGCCGATGTGCTCGACGTCGCCCTGAAGGGAACGGTCGTGGATGAGACGGCCCTCGACGCGGCGTTCGAACTGGAACCGGCCGAACGACCTCACTAGCGGCGAAGTTATCCACAGCCTCGTGATCTCCCTTCCCCCTCGATGGGGGAAGGGCCGGGGATGGGGGTGGAAGCGGTTCAGGATGGATCGCAGGCGCGGAAGCTGTCGCAGGCGGCTTCGGACCTGTGAGTTATCCACAGCCCCCTTCATCCGTCTCCCCGGCGAAGGCCGGGGTCCAGATCGAACCCTGAGCGCTGGTCGTCCGGCCACCGTCGGCGGGCGCGTCATCCCCAGACGCTCAGGCTGAATCTGGACCCCGGCCTTCGCCGGGGAGACGGGGAAAAGTGGGGAAAGCCGCGTCTATCCCCGCTGTTCGCGAAACAGACTTGCGTAAAATCAACCACTTACAAGAAAACGCAGGTTTCCGATCCCCACCGTCCAGGACGGCCGCACACTGGCGGCATGACCCAACCTTCCTTCCCCGCCTGGTGCGAGACCCTGCAACTCAAGCTCATGGCCGCCCTCGACGCGGTCTGGGCGACCCTGGAGACCAGCGATGATCCCGCTGAGATCCGAAAGGCCCGCGACAAGGCCAAGGCCTGCGGCGAGCTAGCCTCAGTGGTCCGCAAGGTCGCGACCATGACCGGCCAGGCCCGGGCCAAGCCGGCCGTCGAAGCGCCGGAACCGGCCCTCGCGGTTCCAGCGACGGCGCCCGCCGCGGCCGTGGCCCAGGTCTCGGCCCAGGTCGAGCATGCGGTTCGGGCGCTGGAGAAGCTCAAGGGCCGGCGGCGCGCGGTTCTGAGGATTTCCCTTCTCCCGCAAGGGGAGAAGGGAAGCCGCGCGCCCGCTCAGCACCCGCCGGACCGAGAGGCCTATTTCG
Source organism: Caulobacter sp. LARHSG274 (assembly GCF_052871235.1). NCBI lineage: Bacteria > Pseudomonadati > Pseudomonadota > Alphaproteobacteria > Caulobacterales > Caulobacteraceae > Caulobacter > Caulobacter sp. LARHSG274. Next base: position 179,829 of record NZ_JBIXJO010000004.1, read on the forward strand.
CGACGGTGGTCACCACCGTCGAGCCGGCCGTCAGCATCTTGTGCACGGGGCACAGCTCGGCGATCTCGAACAGCCGCAGGCGCTGGGCGTCGTCGAGGTCGCCGCCCAGGGTCAGCACGCGGCTGAAGATGTCGGCGGGCAGGGCGGCCGGGTCGCGCCGCCAGGTCACCTCGACATGCACCGCGCCCAGCGGCCAGGCCTTGCGCTGGGCGTAGAGGCGCAGGGTCTGGGTGGTGCAGGCCGCCAGGCCGGCGGCGACCAGGTCGTGCGGGGTGGGGCCGAGGTCGAGGCCGCCCTGCGACGGCGGCAGGTCGGCGGCCAGGCGCGAGGGGCCGGCGGCGACCAGGATCTGCACGCCGCCATGGCCGCTGTCGTCGGCGCTGGCGGAGGGGCGGGCGAGGTCGGGTGTCATGGCGGGCTCCAGAGGCTGGCTGGACTTGCTAGCCTGAAGCGGAGCCGGCTGGAAGGGATCAGGCCGCGGCCTGCCGTGCGCTGACGTCGAACAGCCGGGTCGCGCCGCGCCACACCTCGACCAGGTCGCAGCCGCGGTGCACGCCGATCAGCTCCTCGGCGCGGCGGCGCGCGGCGGTGTCGTCGGGGCAGGGGGTGACGTCGAAACGCGGCACCGAACCATCGGGCTGGACGCAGAAGAAGGTGAACACCTGCATGGGAACATCCGTTCGCATCAGGCGGGACCGGGTCCATATTCGATGGGCGGGGCCGCGAGCGCCGGCCTTGTTTCTGGGCCGACCAGGACGGATATAGGCGATCTTGACGGTTTTAACCAGAGATCACGCGTTTTTAATCCGGACTCTCCTGTGGGCGAATCCCCCGCGAGCGGGGAAGGTTCCAAACCGGCTTCCCCTTTTGGCTATCGCGCTCTAGGTTCGCCACCTTTCCGCAACGGCGACGTTAAGAGACTCATGGCCGCGCATTATCTCGACTTCGAGCGACCCATCGCCGATCTGGAAAGCAAGATCGAGGAGCTGTCCAAGCTCTCCGAGACGGCTGGCCCCGGCGCGTTCGACGGCGAGATCCAGGCCCTGCGAGACCGCGCCCAGCAGCTGCGCAAGGAAGCCTATGCGGGCCTGGACGCCTGGCAGAAGACCATGGTCGCCCGCCATCCCGAGCGGCCGCACCTGAAGGACTACATCGCCGGCCTGATCGACGAGTTCGTCGAGCTGCGCGGCGACCGCAAGTTCGCCGACGACCAGGCGATCGTCGGGGGCCTGGGCCGGTTCCGCGGCATTCCGGTCGTGGTCATGGGCCATGAGAAGGGCCACGACACCACCACCCGCCTGAAGCACAATTTCGGCATGGCCCGGCCCGAGGGCTACCGCAAGGCCGTGCGGCTGATGGACATGGCCGAGCGCTTCAACCTGCCGGTCATCACCTTCGTCGACACCGCCGGCGCCTATCCGGGCCTGGGGGCCGAGGAGCGCGGCCAGGCCGAGGCCATCGCCCGCTCGACCGAGCGCGGCCTGGTGCTGGAGACGCCGATGGTCGCCACCATCGTCGGCGAGGGCGGCAGCGGCGGGGCCATCGCCCTGGCCGGCGCCAACAAGGTGCTGATCCTCGAGCACTCGATCTATTCGGTGATCTCGCCGGAGGGCGCGGCCTCGATCCTGTGGCGCGACGGCGCCCGGGCCAAGGACGCGGCCAGCAACATGAAGATCACCGCCCAGGACCTGATCCAGCTGAAGATCGTCGACCGCATCGTCGATGAGCCGGCCGGTGGGGCCCATTCCGATCCGGCCGCCGCCATCGAGGCCGTCGGCGACGCGGTCGAGGACGAGCTGAAGGCGCTGATGAAACTCTCGGCCTCGGACCTGAAGAAACAGCGCGCGGCGCGGTTCTACGCCATCGGCCGCGAGGGGCTGCAGTAGGGCGTTTCATCCAGCGCAAAGCTCAACGTGGCGGTTGACGCGCGCTGTCTGGAATTCCATCCTGAATTGTAAGAGCAATTGGGGGAAGATCATGAACCGTCGTGCAACGCTGGCCCTTGCATTCGCCCTGGCCGCCGTCGGCGTCGCCGGCGAGGTCCGGGCCGAGGATCCGTCCGCCGCGGTGATCGAGGGCCTGACCTCGACCCTGCCCGGCGGGGTGATCAGCATCCAGGCCGACCCCGTCCTGTCGAGCGGCCGGCTGGTCCTGCGGGTGGTGGCCCTCAACCGCGGCGGGGCCCCCGCCGCCTTCAGCGACAAGGACATCCAACTCTACACCGCCGCCGGCCAGCCGGTGGCTCTGCTGTCCTTGCAGACCCTGATCGCCGAGGTCTCCAAGCCGTCCGGACCGGTCGGCGGCGCTCCGACCAACTATGGCGGTCCGGCCCTGGCCACGGGCCAGGACGGCCGGCTGGACGTCAGCGGCTTCTCGGGCGCCAACAATGCGGTGGCGGGCGGCCTGACGACCCAGACCCAGGCGCAGATCGCCTCGTCCGGCCGCAAGCTCAGCAAGGCCGACCAGGCCCAGGTCGACGCACTGCGGGCGGCGATCCTGCAGCCGATCCAGATCGCGCCCGGCCAGGCGGCCGGCGGCCAGATCGTCAGCGAAAAGCTGAAGTTCGACCGCAAGGCGCCGCGGGACCTGAAGCTGGTGGTGCATTTCAACGGCGAGACCCACGGCTTCGCCTTCACCGCGCCGCCGGCCCGCTGAGCGAGGGAGGCCAGGCGAATTTTTCTCGCCGGCCATGTCACGCCCGGCCGCGCCGCCTCGTCCTGTTCCCGAAGCCCGACCGTCGGGCAAGATCGAGGACAAGACCATGAGCGACACCGCCGCCTTCCGCCACGACCTGAACGTCCCCGCCGTGCTCCAGGCCTTCATCGCCGCCGAGGGCGCGGTGGCGGCCGCCGATATCGACAAGCACCTGTTTCACCTGGTCAAGCTGCGGGCCTCGCAGATCAACCAGTGCGCCTTCTGCGTGAAGATGCACACCAAGGAGGCGCGTCAGGACGGCGAGACCAACGACCGGCTGGATCGGCTGGTCGTTTGGCGTCATGTCTCGGACTTCACGCCCCGCGAGAAGGCCGCCTTCGCCTGGACCGAGGCCCTGACCGAGCTGTCGCCCAAGACCGACTTCGCGCCGCTGCGGGCCGAGCTGCGGGCCCACTTCACCGACGTCGAAGCCAGCGCCCTGACCGCGGCGGTGGGGATGATCAACCTGTGGAACCGGCTGCAGGTGTCGGGGCACTAGGCGGGATGGTGAGGCTGCCGACGCCGTGACGCCCCCTCCGTCACGATGCGTATTCGCATCGCGCCACCTCCCCCGCGATGCGGGAGGAGGAGAGGTCAGCCTTCTCCTCACCCGCGTAGCGGGGGAGGTGGCGCGTCGCCGCTTGGCGACGTGACGGAGGGGGCGTCACGCCGCTAACCGACCACGGTAAACACCCTCGCAAGCACTGTGACGCGCCCGTGAAGTTTTCGCGAAATAGCAGCGCTTCCGCCCGCCGATTAGCCAGTCGTTAGGCGGGAAATGGTCCCTCCGGCCGCGAGTGGAGGCGTTGCATGTTCACCCTGCGAGACACCGTTTCATCCCTGGCCCCGGCCCGGGCCGACGATCTGGGCAAGACCCTGTACGAGCGGTTCCGCGAGGAGCCCGACACCCTGATCGTGCCGGTGCTCGACGACGAGGACCGGCCGATCGGCCTGGTCGAGCGCAACGCCTTCTTCCTGCGCATGGCCGCCGAATACGGCCGGGCCCTTTACGCCCTGCGGCCGATCTCGGTGCTGATGGACGCCGCCCCGCTGATCGTCGAGGCCGATGTCGAGCTGGCGGCCTTCACCAGTGACAGTCTGTCCTACCGCGCCTCGAACCTGCTGCGCGGCTTCATCGTCACCGACGGCGGGCGCTATCTGGGGGTCGGCACGGTGCTGGGCCTGCTGCAGGCGGCCAACGAGACCAACCGCCGGGGCGTCGAGGCCCTGGCCGCGGCCAAGGCCAGCGCCGACCAGGCCCGCACCTTCATGACCGCGGTGGTCGAGGCCATCCCCTCGATGGTGTTCGTCAAGCGGGCCGACGATCACGCCTATGTCCTGCTCAACCGGGCCGGCGAGAAGATGCTGGGCCACGCCCGCGACGAGATGATCGGCCGCACCGACGCCGACTTCTACCCCGCCGAACAGGCCGCCATCTACCGTCGGCGCGACGCCGAGGTGATCTCCTCGGGCGAGGTGCGGGTGATCGAGGAGGACCAGGTGCCGCGTAAGGACGGCTCGGTGGCCCTGCTGCGCACCAAGAAGATCGCCATTCCCGGCCCCGACGGCCGGCCGGAATATCTGCTGGGCGTCTCCGAGGACATCGCCGAGCGCAAGCGGGCCGAGGCCCAGATCGCCCGCCTGGCTCACTACGACCCGCTGACCGACCTGCCCAACCGGCTGCTGTTCCAGAAGGACCTGGCCGCCGCCCTGGCCCGGGCGGCGCGGCGCGAGGACATGGTGGCGGTGCACTGCATCGACCTCGACCGCTTCAAGACTGTCAACGACACCCTGGGCCATCCGATCGGCGACGCCCTGCTGAAGACGGCGGCCGAGCGGCTGCGGGCCTGCGCCGGCGACGGCGACACCGTCGCCCGGCTGGGCGGCGACGAGTTCGCGGTGGTGCAGACCGGCCTGACCGACCTTGCCGAAGCCACCCGCCTGGCCGGCCGCATCGTCGAGGCCCTGGCCGAGACCTTCGCGCTGCAGGGCCACCAGGTGACCATCGGCGGCAGCGTCGGGGTGGCCGTGGCGCCCAATGACGGGGCCGGCAGCGACGAGCTGCTCAAGAAGGCCGACATGGCGCTCTATCGCGCCAAGGGCGACGGCCGCGGGACCTTCCATTTCTTCGAACGGGCCATGGACGAGCAGCTCCAGGCCCGCCGGGCCCTGGAGTTGGACCTGCGCCTGGCCCTGGCCGAGGGCCAGTTCGCCTTGCACTACCAGCCGCTGTTCAGCTTCGGCGCCGACCGGGTGATGGGCTGCGAGGCGCTGCTGCGCTGGAACCATCCCACCCGCGGCATGGTCTCGCCCGCCGACTTCATCCCGCTGGCCGAGGAGATCGGCCTGATCGTTCCGCTGGGCGAATGGGTGCTGCGCGAGGCCTGCCGCGAGGCGGCCGGCTGGCCCGGCCACGTGCGCCTGGCGGTCAACCTGTCGCCGGCCCAGTTCCGCGACAGGCAACTGGTGTCCACCGTGGTCTCGGCCCTGGCGGCCTCGGGCCTGGCCGCCGAGCGGCTGGAGCTGGAGATCACCGAGTCGGTGCTGCTACAGGACACCGCCGGCAACATGTCGATCCTGCACGACCTCAAGGCCCTGGGCGTGCGGATTTCGATGGACGACTTCGGCACCGGCTATTCCAGCCTGAGCTATCTGCGCAGCTTCCCGTTCGACAAGATCAAGATCGACCAGACCTTCGTGCGCGACATTCTCGACGACGCCGACGCCCTGGCGATCATCAAGGCCGTGCTCGACCTGGGCGCCAGCCTGGGCATCACCACCACGGCCGAGGGCGTGGAGACCGTGGAGCAGCTGGACGAACTGCGCCGCCAGGGCTGCGGCGAGATCCAGGGCTACTTCATCAGCCGCCCCAAGCCGGCGGCCGAGATCGCCGCGATGCTGGGGGTGGTCGTCCAGAGCGGCGACAGGGCCCCCGTGATCGCCTTCTCCCAGCGGGAGAAGGAGGGGCCCGCGCCGCAGGCGTGGGAGGATGAGGGGGTTCTGAGCTCGACGGCGTGCCGGCAGAGCGGTTCGTGAAGGCTGGGGACAGGCGCATGCGCCTGTCCCCGTCCCGATCCCTCCGTCTGGATTTATCCCCGGCCTTTCGGCCTTCACCCCTAGCCTCGCGCCGCGATCTTCGCCACACAGCGGCCATGCGCATGGTCGGCTATCTAAGGGTTCCGCCCGTCAGGGGCGTGGTGATCGACGGGCCGCAGTCGCAGCGGCTGTTCGAGGCCGGCTGCGACCAGCTGTTCCACGACCGTTGCTACGGCTTGGCCGTTCACAAGCCGGGCCTGGACCAGGCCCTGGCGGCGATGAAGCCCGGCGACGTGCTGGCGGTCGTCAACCTCCACGCCTTCGCCGCCCACCTGGTCGACCTGCTGGAGGTGCTGGCGCGGCTGGAGGCGGCGCAGGTCCATCTGCTGACCCTGGCCGAGGGCGTCGACACCCGCCAGCCCGGCGGCTTCTTCACGGCCTGCGCCCAACTGGCCCGCTTCCACGACCAGCGCCGCATGGTGCGGACGGCGGAGGAGAAGATCGTCCGCGACGGACCCTTACGCCCGGCCACGACGGAAACCGCCGACTAAGGACCGAACAGGCTGAAGTCGGGCAGCCGGCCGCGGGCGGCGATCTCTTCGTCGCTGCCCAGGCGCCGCACCGAGCCTTCCGAACCGTCGAACGGCTTCCAGCCCGGCAGGTCGGGCCCGTTCGGGTCGCCATATTTGGCGAAGTTGGTCCAGTAGCCCACCATCCGGGCGGCCAGCCGCCGATCCTCGGCGTTCCAGGCGCGATCGTCCTGGTCCAGGTGGTCGAACATGTAGCGGATCTCGGCCCCATGCCCGGCGTTGCAGCCGTAGCCGCAGGGGGTCGACGGCGCGGCCGGTGAATGGACGAAGTAGTAGAAATAGGCCGGGCGCTCGGTCTTCGCCTGGTGCAGCCTCGCCCAGCGCCAGATGCGCCATCCCCAGAAGTCGCTGACCAAGTGGAACATCGCCGCCGGGGCCTCGGCGTCGTCCTTGGCCGGATAGGCTTGCAGCAGGGCGGCGGAAGGCGGCCGTCCCAGCAGCTTGGCGATCAGCGCCGGATGGCGGGCCGCCGTGAAGTCCGAGGTGGCCAGGACCTCCGGCGCCAGGTCCTTGCCCTCGTCGGCGTTCCAGCCGACCAGGATCGGCACGCGGTTGCGCCGGCCGGTCTGGTAGGCCGTGGTCTGGTCCTCGCGCAGCACGACGCCGTCGACGACGGCGCGCGGCGTCCAGGGCCGCTTGATCAGGTCGTCCGCCGAAAGCCTGCGAAGATCGGCCAGCGAGGCCGCGCCGGTTTCGCGCGCGAAGGCCAGGCCTGTGGCCTCCGCGGCCGTGCGGTCGAATGGCGCGCGCTCGGTCGGGTCGAAGGGAAGGCCGACGTTGCCGCTTTGGGAAATGGCCCGTTGGAACAGCCCCTTGGCGCGCGGCGAGACGACCAGGGCCGCCACCGATATCGCCCCCGCCGACTCGCCCATGATGGTCACCCGCTTGGGATCGCCGCCGAGCCCGCCGATGTTGCGCTGGACCCATTCCAGGGCGGCGATCTGGTCGAGCAGGCCTTGGTCGCCCGAAGCGCCGTCCGGGGATTCGGCCCCGAGTTCGGGGTGGGAGAAGAAGCCGAACAGGCCCAGGCGATAGTTCAGGGTGACGACGATCACGTCCCGCCGCACCAACTGGGCGCCGTCATAGAGCGGCTGGGACCCGGACCCGCCGAAGAAGCCGCCGCCGTGAATCCAGACCATCACCGGCAGCCTGGCCTTGCCGGGGGCCGCCGGGGCCCAGACGTTCAGGTACAGGCAGTCCTCGCTCTGCGGCTCGGTGATCCAGCTGGCGGTCTGGCGGCAGACCGGCGCATAGGTCGTCGCCGGCCGGATTCCCGTCCACGGCGCGACCGGCCGCGGCGCGCGCCACCGCAGGTCGCCGACCGGCGCCGCCGCATAGGGCACGCCGAGGAAGGCGGCGACGCCGCCTGTGCTCTTGCCGGCGATCATGCCGCCGTCCACGTGGGCGATGATCGGCGCGACCGCCTGCGGCGGGGGCGGGGTCGCCGGGCTCTGAGCCTGCGCGGCCGTAGCGGTGATCAGGACGGCCGCGGCCAGGGCCAGGGCTTTGGTCAGGCGCGTCATCTTTCCCCCGTCGTGGATCTTGGGTCCGTTCGGCGCACCTTGGCCGCTGGAGCCCGGCTAGGCCACTGCTTTCAGCGCGGCGGCCAGGTCCTCGACCATCTCCGGCGTCGTCGCCCACGAGCACATGAACCGGGCCGTGCCGTTGAGGAACCGGTAGACGAACCAGCCCTTGGCCCGCAGGCGTTCGAGGGCCGCGTCGTCCATGTCGACGAAGACGCCGTTGGCCTCGACCGGGTGGCGGATCGGGAAGGGCATCAGGGCCGCCAGCTTGCGGGCCATGGCGTTGGCGTGGGCGGCGCGGGCCGCCCAGGGGCCGCCGTCGTTCTGCTCGCCCAGCAGGCCCAGCCACGGGGCGGCCAGGAACCGGCCCTTGGAGACCAGTTGGCCGGCGTGCTTGAGGCGGGCGTCCAGGCGCCAGCCCAGGGCCTTGTCCAGGAACACCACGGCCTCGGTCGGGGTCGAGCCGGCCTTGGTCCCGCCCATCACCAGGATGTCGACGCCGATCCGAGCCACGGCCTTGAGGTCGAAGCCCGCGGCCACCGCGTTAGCCAGCCGTGCGCCGTCGAGGTGGACGCCATGGCCCCTGGCCTTGGCCGGGGCGATCAGGGCGGCCAGCTCGGCCTCGCCATAGACCGTGCCGTATTCGGTGGCGTTGGTCAGAGACAGGGCCGCGGCCGGCTGGCGGTAGGAGACGTCCGGCTCGGCCAGGGCCGCCTGCAGGCCGGGGAGGGCGATCCTGCCCGAGGCGCCCGGCAGGCCGATCAGCCCGACCCCCTGGCCGAAGAAGCCGGGGGCGCCGGTCTCGTCGGTGCAGATGTGGGCGTGCTCGTGGGCCAGCACCGCCTCGTGCGGCCGGGCCAGGCAGGTCAGGGCGAAGGCGTTGGCCGCCGTGCCGGAGGCGGTGAACCGCACCTCGGCGTCGGCGTCCAGCAGGGCGCGGATGCGGTCGGCGGCCGCAGCGCTGACATGGTCGGTCCCATAGCCCGAGGCGGTCCCGGCGTTGGCGGCGACAAGGGCCTCCATCACCTCGGGCATGGCGCCGGCGACATTGTCGGAGGCGAAGTCGTAGCGGGCCTGGGTCATGGGCTTGCGATACGGTGGGTTCGCCGCAGCGGCAAGGCCCTCCGTCCGGGTGCGTCGAGAGACGTCCGGGTCGTCAAGCCCCGGCTAGCGTAGGTCCTCTAGACGCACTGTATCGTCCAGTTCGACGAAGACCGCGCGAGCCAGCGGTTCCGGCCGGCCCCTCACGGTCGGCGCGAAGAGGCCGGGAATCTTCTCGGTGACCCTGATCCGAGCGCGATCGACGCCGTTGGCCACCATCGCGTCGGCGACCGCCTTGACCCGCTGGCCGGCCAGCTTCTTGCGTCGCGCCTTTTCCTCGACCCCGTCGATGCTACCCGTTATGCGGTAGCGGGGCGGCGCGCCGGAGTCCTTCACCCATTCGTCGAACGCCGGCTTCATGTCGATGATCACCTGCGTGGCAACGGGCGAGAGTTCTGCGGAGTCCGGTTCGAAATAGATCAAGTAATCCGGTGGCGCGTAGGTGATAGCCCGTGCGGGCACCGCGCCCAGAACCGCCAAGGCAAGGCCAAGGCGCAAGGCCTCTCTGCGATCGGTGATCATGCGCTTTCCCCATCCTCGGTAAGGATGTCTTTGGTCGAGCGTCATGCGTCAAGAGATCAGGTCGCCGCCGCGAACCGCAGCCGCACCTTCGGCCACAGCATGTTGACCGCCAGCCCGGTCAGCACCAGCCCCGCCGCCAGCAGCTTCCAGCCGGGCAGGCTTTCGTGCAGCAGGATCGCCGAGGCGCCCATGCCGAACACCGGCACCAGCAGGGCCATCGGCGTCACCGTGGCGGCCGGGTGGCGGGCCAGCAGCCAGCCCCAGGCGGCGTAGCCGAACATGGTGTTGCCCACCGCCTGCCAGGCCACCGCCGCCCAGGTCAGGGCGTCGGCCCGGGTCACGCCGGCGACGATGGCCGGCCAGCCCTCCAGCCACAGCGACATCGCAAACAGCGGCGGGATCGAGAACAGGCTGGCCCAGACCACATAGGCCAGCATGTTCACCGTCCCGGCCTGGCGGGCGACAATGTTGCCGCCGGCCCAGCTGGCGGCGGCCAGCAGGATCAGCAGCACCCCCAGCGGCGTGGCCGCCCCGCCGCCATGTACGGCGATCAGCACGATGCCCGAGGCGGCCAGCAGCAGGGCCACGACCTGGAACGGCCGCACCCGCTCGCCGCTGATCTTCATGGCCATGCCGATGGTGAAGAACACCTGGGTCTGCACCACCAGCGAGGCCAGGCCCGGCGAGATGTGGCCCTTCATGGCCACGAACAGCAGGCCGAACTGCCCGGCCCCGATCAGCACGCCATAGGCCGCCAGGTTCTTCCACGGAACCTTCGGCCGCTTGACGATGAACGCCATCGGCAGCAGCACCAGGGAAAAGCGCAGGGCGGCGAACAGCAGCGGCGGCAGGTGGTCCAGCGCCACCCGGATGACGACGAAATTGGTGCCCCACACCGCCACCACGGCCAGGGCCAGCAGGAAGTGGCGCAGGGACAGGGGCGCGTCGGTCATGGCGGCATCCGGTGAAGCTGGATTGCCCCCGGACTTGAACCCTGCGGCGGCCGTCCGCAAGTCCGGCTGACAGTACGGCCGCGAAATCGCCGCCGTGCCGGGCCGCGCGAGGATCAGTTCGCCAGGTCGGCCGGCGTGGTCGGCTGCGAGATCACCGCCTCCATCCGCTTCCACCGCGCGTCCGGCGACGGGCCCGCTCGTTCGACATGCTCGCGGACCATGTCCTGGCCCAGGCCGTAATTGATGACATAGCTGCGATAGGTGTCGATGAAGCGCAGCCGCTGCTCGGCCCGCCCTTGCGTCATCAGGCCGTACTTGCGCAGCAGGGCCACGGCCGCGGCCTTGTCGAGGCGGCCGGCCAGATAGTCGTCGGCGATGGTGTATTCGGCCCCGGCCAGCTGGGCCTTGGCGGTGTTGAAGGCGTCGAAGGCCTCGGCGCCGGCGGGATCGAGGCCGGCCAGGGGATAAAGCTTGTCGCGCTCGAACCTGACCTTCTCGGCCCCGGGGAAGGCCAGGGCGATGCCGTAATTGGCCGAGCCCTCGGCGATCAGCGACTGCGGCGAGAACAGCGGATAGACGCTGAACTCGACCCAGCCCCTGGCCTTGGTCAGCTTCTGCTCCAGCAGGGCGTTGAGCAGGTGGTGGCCGGGATAGCCCTCGTGGCAGCCCAGGTCCAAGGCGCGGCTGATATAGACCGGCAGGCTGGTGTTGATCTGGATCAGGCTGTGGGCGTCGCCCTTGTACCAGTTGTAGCCGCTCCAGGGCTTGTCGGTGACGAATTCCATCTCGAACCGCTCGCCGGGCGGCAGGGCGATGTGCGCCTCCGTACGGGCCTTGCAGGCGGCGATGGCGGCCTGCATCACCGGTTCCAGCCGGTCGGGCGGGATGACGTAGCGGGCCTGGAAGGCGTCGACCCGATCGGCCAGGTCGCCGTCGCCGGGCAGCAGGGCGGCGATGCGGGCCAGGACCGGGTCGTAGCTGGCCAGGGGCCTCAGCGTCGGGCGGACGCCGAACAGGCCCTGGGCCTCGTCCTGGAAGCTGAATTTCTGGCCCGACAGCATGGCCAGCCGGGTCTGGGCCGCCTTCAGCTGGCCGGCCAGGAAGGCCCTGCGGCGGACCTCGTCGGGCGTCAGGGCCTTGGCGTCGACGGCCGCCAGGGCCGCGGCCAGGCGGTCGGCCTCGGCGCGCAGGGCGGGGACCTCGCGCGGCGCGGCCTTGGCGGCGTCGGCCCAGGCCTTGGGGCCGTAATAGGCGTCGACATAGCCCGGCTCGCGCTCGCCGGCCTCCAGGGTCAGGCGCACGAAGTCCTGGGCGATGGCGTCGAGCCGGGACGGGGCGGGCGCGGCGAGGACGGGGCCGGCGAGCAGGGCGAAGGCGGCGGCCAGGCCGGCCAGGCGGAGGGTCATGGGGCGTCTCGGATCGGTGGGACGCGCACGCTGCCCCGCCCTGCGCCCGCCGGCAAGCCCAGGTTGATGTCTAGCCCCGGGCCGCGACCGCCAGGCCCGGAAAGTCGCTGAACAGCCCGTCGACGCCGGCCGCGTAGAGGGCCTTGAACACCGCCTCGACGTCGCCGGCCTGGGCCGGGTAGTCGGCGGCCGAGGCGTCGCCGCGCCGCAGCCCGGCCGGCAGGAAGTAGTTCTCGGCCCGCACCGTCCAGGGATGGACGACGAGGCCGGCGGCGTGGGCGTCGGCCACCAGCGACGTGGCGGGCAGCAGGCGGTCGGCGTCCTGCGGGATCACCTGGGTCTTTTCCGGCCCCAGGCCGTCGGCATAGAGGGCGACGGCCTTCAGGCCCTCGGCGCTGGTCATGGCGGCGTAGGTCAGGTCGGACCGGTCGGCGGGGCCGCCTTCGCTGGCGGTCAGCTGCACCAGCCGGGCCCTGGTCTTGCCGCGCAGGGTCTGCAGCGGCCCGACCTCGAAGCACTGGACGAAGACCGGCGCCGTCGCCGAGTCCAGGTCGTGGGCCTTCAGCCGGGCGACCAGGCGATCCTCGGTCGGCAGGCCGATCGACGCGAAATAGCGGGGGTGCTTCAGCTCGGGATAGACGCCGATCGTCCGGCCGGCGCGCCGGCTTCCGGCCTTGGCGATGGCGACGACCTCGTCGAAGGTCAGCAGCGGGGCCTGGCCGTCATAGCGGACGTTGGCCGGGCGCAGCTGGGGCAGGCGTTCGCGGGCCCGCAGGGTCTTGATCTCGGCCAGGGTGAAGTCCTCGGCGAACCAGCCGGTCAGGCTCTGGCCGTCGACGGTCCTGGTCGCCTTGCGGCCGGCGAATTCGGGACGGCTGGCGACGTCGGTCGTGCCGCCGATCTCGTTTTCGTGCCGGACGATCAGGTGGCCGTCCTTGGTCGGGACGAGGTCGGGCTCGATGAAGTCGCAGCCCTGGTCGATGGCCAGGTCGTAGGCCAGCTGGGTGTGCTCGGGGCGCAGGCCGGAGGCGCCGCGGTGGGCGATGACGATCGGCTTGCGGGCGGCGGCGGCGCGGCCCATGGCCGGCAGCAGGGTTCCGGCCAGGGCGGCGGTGGTCAGGGCGCGGCGGGTCAGCAGGGTCATGGGCCGCCATCTAGCCCGCCGATGTGACGGTTTGACCAGCCCCGCCGCGCCGAATCGACCGACCGTCAGGCCTTGGCCGAGCGCTCCAGTATGGCGCGCAGGCTCTGGGCCTTCTGCGGCAGGTCCGAGGCCAGGCGCGAGGCCATCTCCCGCACCCCGACCGCATAGGCGTCGCCGCCGTCGGCGATCTCCTGGGCCCGCGCGGCGAGGCTTTCGAGGTCGTGCTCCAGGGCTTCGACCTGCTCGCGGGCCAGGGCCCGGGCCTCGCGCTGCAGGCGCTGGACGCGCTGGCTGACGGTTTCGGGATCGCGGCCGAGATTGTAGACCTCGGCCGTTCCGGCGCTCATTTCGGGCGCGCTCATGGTGTTCAAGGCTCCACGGGCGAGGCCCCCACGGGCGCCGACCCTCGCAGACTGTAAGGCGCGCCGCGGGCCGTGCGTTCCAGCGAATTTGTCGCAGGCCGGTGATCGCCGCGCCCCTGTGGCCCGGAGGCCACGAAAACCTACCCCATCTGGGGGAGGCGGCGTCAGGGTCCTACTCCATTTGGGTTAAGCGCGGCCCGGTTCAGGGCCTGGGCGACGACTCGCCGCCGGCCGGGCAGGGGCCCTGATAGGTGCTGACGGCCCGCAGGTGCAGGGCCTGTTGGCGGCCGAACGCCGACAGGGTCAGGTCCAGATCGGTGGTGGCGGTGGTGGCGAAGTCGCCGCGGACCACACCGGTCAGGGCGTAGGTCACCCCGTCCTTCTCGCAGGCGTGGTCGAGCCGGAAGCCGCTGGCGGTGCGGGTCAGGGTCGGCCGGCCGCAGGGACTGGCCTTGGCCGCCGCCTCGGCCCCCGGATCGTAGCCCTCGCCGACGCACTGGGTCGAGACCTCGTCGCCGGCCGGGGTCTTGGTGACCGTCTTCCACAGGCCCGGCTTCAAGGTGCTGGGACCGCCGGCGACCGGCGGCGGGATCGGGGCCGGCGCCGTCGCTTCCGGGGCAGCCTCCGGGGCCGCGGCCTTGCGCTCCGACCGCGAACAGGCCGCCAGGCCGCCGCCGGCCACGACCAGCAGACAGGCGATCGAGCGGAAAAGACGCAGTTTCATCGACAACCCTTGTCGCCATCGCCTTGGGGACGGCGACCGACTCTAGCGCCGCAGGGGTCGGTCGCGCTACTCCCGTCCTTTCCGCCTCGTCCGCGAAAGGCCGCCCATGTCCGAAACCCTCGAACAACTGATCGAGCGCCTGCGCCAGGTCGAGGCCCAGGTCGAGGCCGCCTTCGCCGCCCGCGCCCAGGCCCACGCCGCCGAGCACGGGGTCGAGCGCGACGCGGCCGGCCGGCCCTGTTTCAAGGCCGACGCCCTGCGCCGCCAGCGGGCCCACCGCAAGGGCCTGGGCCTGGCTCGCGTGCCCTGGCCGACCCTGCTGACCATGCCGCTGATCTACGGCATGGCCCTGCCGCTGATGATCCTCGACCTCAGCGTCAGCCTCTACCAGCTGGGCTGCTTCACCGCCTGGCGCATCCAGCGGGTGCGAAGAGCCGACTATGTCGTCGTCGACCGCCACCGGCTGGGCTATCTGAACCCGGTGCAGAAGCTCAACTGCGTGTTCTGCGGCTATGGCAACGGCGTCATCGCCTATGCCCGCGAGATCACCGCCCGCACCGAGCAGTACTGGTGCCCGATCAAGCACGCCCTGAAGGTCAAGGGCAGCCACGAGCGCTACGCCGCCTTCCAGGCCTATGGCGACGCCGAGGGCTTCGTCAGGAGCTCGGGGGCGTATCGCGAGCGGCTGCGGCGGGGGGAATAGGGTCAAGCCTGCGTCGGCTCGGCCGCGGTCGGGGCCGGCGCGTCGGGCGGGAGGCCCAGGCGCCGGCGGATCTCGTTGCGGACCCATGCCATCCGTTCGGGCGTCGGCCTGTCGTTCCGCTTGGCCCCCCGTTCGGGACGGCGGTGCTTGACGACTGGACGTAGGCGCTTGGCGCGGGGCTGGGTCATGGGGGCTCCTGTCGACACGATCTCTCGTCCTCACGCGGATCGCCGCTGAGGGAATGGAAAGGGACGCGGAGCGCCGGACATCGTCCGGAGTTCTTTGATAAATACCGTTTCGACGAAGCCGATTGCTCCGCGCGCTCGTTTTCCGTCCGCGTCCGGTAGGCGGCCCTGTTAAGGCCTAGCCGGACTCCGGAACCCCGCCGTTTCCGACGGGCTCCGGCGACGAGGGCGCGGATCTTCGACACACGCGCTTTATCCCCGTCGACGCCGACGGCGGGCGGGCTCCCCAACGATGGAAGTCCCCGGACACGCTGGAGTAACCCCCTCCAGCCCAGTCCCGCTCGATCGCCCCCCGCCGCCGCATCGGTCGCTGGCCATGCGCCCTTTCCCTGCGACGAGGTGAGGACAGGATACGGGCGGTTTCAGCGCCGAGGACTTGTGACGCTGAAGATTTTGCAAGGCGTTGGAAAGCTTGGTGTTCCGGCCGAGATCGGCGGGGATCGCCGCGCCCCGATCCCCCTAGAATCCTTCCCTCCCCCTCGTGGGGAGGGTGGCCCTGGCGGAGCCAGGGTCGGGTGGGGGGCTGCTGAGCCGGCCGATGGTCCAACACCCTGCACCGGCCCCCACCCGACCCCTTCGGGGCCACCCTCCCCGCAGGGGGGAGGGACGGGCGGACAGGTCGGCCCCCGCCGCCGACGTCCCCGACGGCCTGCCCGTCACCTGGCAGGGCCTGGCGCGCAAGGGCGACGGGCCCGACCGCGCCTGCACCGAGTACGAGATCCGTGTCGCGCTGAAGACCGCCAGCCCGCAGGCCGCCCAGGCCCTCGCCGCCGCGCGCAACGTCCTGTTCCCGGCCGACGCCGCCGTCGGCGACGAGTCTGGCGCATGGGCTTCACCTATGGCGGCGTCACCCGGGCCTATCTGAAGAACACCCTGGCGGTGACGATCGACATGGGGTTCGCGGCGGCTAGGGAGGTGGAGGGAAGGAAGGGCTGAGGGGGGGGGGGAATAGTGCGTGTCCCTGCTTCCTGTCCCTGCTTCCCTGCTTCTAACGGAGGCGACGCCGATCGGATGTTGGGATGAGTAGAACGTATGGAGAACGCTATAATTATGTTATGATGCGTCGCGACTCGAAAAAGGGGACGGAATGAAGCGAGTTGCGATTAGCGCGATTGTGGGCGGTGCCATCGGTGGCTCACTTGTCTGGGTGATGCAAAGGGGTTCGTTCAGCCTTCAGCCAAGTTCCTTGGATGGAGCTATGACCTTCGAGCAACTCGCCTCGCTTCTCCTGGCCTTTGCCTCGCTTCTGGTGACGGTGCTCGGGGTCGGGATCGGGGTCATGGCCCTCTGGGGCTACGCCCAATTCAAAACGATGGTCGAGGAATCGTCCGAAAAAGCGGCCGTCAGAAAAGTCGATGAAGACATCAAAGGTGGCGAGCTTCGGCGTCACATCGAATTCGTGGTGACGACATTCCTTGAGAGGGGTGCCCGCGACGGGTCACTTTCGGCTCTATTGGAAGCTCGTCGTGAGGAAGCAGACCGTCTTTCTCAAGTCGATGCGGGTTGGGAAGAGATTCCTGAGGAAGGACCAAATGCCTAGTAGAGAATGGGCTAAATTGTCAGAGCCGGCACGTGACACTCTTGCGGCTCATCAGCTGGAAGCTCCCGTAAAATTAGCGACTATCGCTAAGGTGCTGGGACTGTCGTTGCGTGCTTCGACCTTGCCCGCCGGTATATCGGGTGAAATTCGACCTGATGGTGAGCCAGGAAATTTTGTGATCAAAGTGAACAGGCACGATAGTGGGCGTCGGCAGCGTTTCACGATCGCACACGAGATTTCGCATTACCTGTTACATCGGGACCAAATCGGAAATGGTATTGCAGATGACGCGCTCTATCGCTCCTCTCTTTCGGATTCACGGGAAGCAGAGGCGAATAGATTGGCCTCAGATATTTTGATGCCAGATCACCTTGTAGCGGAAGAACTTGCTGCGGCGAAGGCACTGGGCGTCGAAGACGTCTTAGCGCATATGGCTGATAAGTTTGAAGTTTCTGAGGCTGCGATGAGAATTCGCCTGGGTCTCGGGTAAGGGAGAGGAATGTCCGGAGTGTTGCGCGCATTTGACGATATTTCGTACATCCCTCTTCTCGCAGTAAGGCCTGCGGAAATGATGGCGTTGCAGTCACTACCCGAGCGGGACAAAGATCGCCTGCTGCCAACGTTTAGGCTTCAGCCGTGGGTGAGCGCGCATAAGCTTGAAAGCGCCTTGGCTCGTATTACGGACGCCTACGGTAAGCGCCCATATTTCGTCTCCCTTTGCGATCCCGAAACCGTCGCGTCGCCCCGGCCTGTTCATGCGCAGTTAGATCAGCTCCGCGCTCCAGACGACGGGTTTCGCGCTTGGTGCGATTTTCTGGCGGATGAAGAGCGCCAGAATCTGATTCCGTCGCTTCAGCTCACTGATGTGAACGAGTTTGATACTCAGGCCGCGCGGCTAAGGGAGCTGGGGCGAGGCTTGATGGTTCCTTTGGAGGCTGAAGCCTTCCGTTTCATTCGGGCCATCGCCACGAGGACGGCGGCGGCAACTGATGGCGGCCGCGACGTAGTCTTTTTGCTGGATTGGGGTCGCCAAACCCGGCACCTCCTGCTCCTGGAAGCTGAGGCGACGGAATATGTGCGTACCATCCTGGAGGTGGCGCCGCATGCGCGCGTCGCTCTCTCCGCTTCGACATTTCCGGAGGCATTCACCGCGATATCTGAGCAGTCGATATACGAGCGTGAGTTCTTCGAGGCCGTAAAGCGTCGAAGTGATCGGGTGATTTTTAGCGATAGGGGAAGCACCCGAGCTGAGCGCCAAAATGGCGGTGGTGGAGCCCCCGCGCCGCGTATCGACTATGCGCGCGCGCGGCAGTGGAATTTCTTCCGCTCAGATACGTCTGATGATCGGCCTAGCGCCTATCAACTCCAGGCTCAAAAGCTGATGGCTTCGCCAATCTGGGACGGGAATCTCAGACTGTGGGGAACGCAAATGATTGAGCGTACCGCTTTGGGCGATGAATCCGCGATCGTCTCTCCCGCTCGCTCAACTGCGGTGCGGGTCAATATTCATTTGCATCAGCAGCTCTTCTTCAATGCGCCAAGGGAGCTGTACGATACGGATGAAGAGTGGACCGACTAGCGGCTCAGGCAGCTTCCAAAGCGGCGGCGGCAACTTCCCACTGACTCCATTGCTCGACACGTCGTTGTTCAGATTTTTGAAACGCCAACCGTTGGTCGCGATACCGGCTTAGAGCGTGGAGATCTTCTGCTTTGACGCGGCGACGGGAGACGCTACGCCAAAAAACCTCACTCGTTGGGCCGAAGCGACGGCGGAAAGCCGCAACGAAGGCATCGTAATGGTCGGCAGCATCGCCAGCCTCTGTCCCGAGGTAGCGCCGCGATTCCTTCTTCGTGAGGAGGTCGGCCAGCGGACGACTCCTGAGGCTCTCATCGCCCGGCACGGAACTTTGCGAGAGCGTTCCGTCGAGCTCTACAATCCAAACCTGGGCCTTGGCCAAAAGGTCGGGTGAGACCCGTGCGAGATGGCGTCGAGCGAGCACCAAAATCAGCTCGTCAAAATACAGGCTGTAGGCCGCAACCTGGCGCTCAAGGCGCTTCAGCGTATCGGCATCGCTCTTGATCTCTACCGCCGTAAGGCGATCGCCGAGGAGTGCTAGGTCTGCCCGAACGGATGTCTTTCCAACTCGGAATTCATTCGCAACGACGGTCTTGGCGGAGATTGAGCCACGGCGCCGAAGCTCCGTGAGCAACGCGGCCTTGATGTCAGCTTCAGATAGCCGAGTAGAAGGAAGAGGCCGCCGCTGGGTGCGTCCTCGGTCGTTCGTGGTGGTGCCACTGATGCGGGGAATTTCCACGGCTAAGTCTGTCTCAGTTTTTCAGGGCGAGCAATCGACGGTAGCTTTGGCGTTTTAAATCGGCGGAGGCAACTCCGGCCGCGACGCTCAGGCTAGTGCGGGATGCGTGCAATGCGACCTATGCTCTGCATCCAGGCATCGCGCCGAAATCCGCAGGGCGTAGAGCCAGCGTCGCGGCGTCCATGAGGCGGCGATAGTGATCAGCCGAGCGGGCGCCGTGGCGCGTGCGGCTCTCCCAGAGCAGGGTCTCGATGTCGCGGCGCGCTACGCGCGACATTCAGCCGTCTCATGCCGCGGTTTGCGTCCCAGGCCGTCGACGAGGCGGCGACGTCTTCGACGACCTCGTACCGGCCGGCGTCCAGGTCATCCAGGCTCTCCTGGACCAGGGCCTGGAAACCGGACAGGCCCATGGGGCTGTCCCCGGCCGTAGGCCCCCTCCGTCGCTTCGCGACAGCTCCCACAGAGGGGGAGCAGCCTAAAGCCGCCCCTTCCGAAACGCCTCCGCCTGCTCCGCCCGCAGCTCCTTGCGCACGCGGCCCGGCATCGCCTTGTCCACCGTCTCGCCCACCCCCGTCAGCGCCTCGTTGGCGAACTCCAGGTCCATCAGCTTCATGCGCTTGATCTCGTCGCGCAGGCGGGCGGCGGTTTCGAATTCCAGGTTGGCGGCGGCCTCGCGCATGCGGGCCTCGAGGTCCTTGAGGGCGGCCTTGAAGTTGTCGCCGCTGAACGGCTTGGCGTCCTTGCCCTCGCCGAGCCCGCCGATCGGCACGGTGACGCGGTCGCCGCGCTCGTAGGGGCTGTCGAGGATGTCCTTGATGTCGCGGCGGACGCTCTCGGGGGTGATGCCGTGCTCGAGATTGTAGGCGTGCTGCTTCTCGCGGCGGCGGGCGGTCTCCTCCATGGCCCGCTCCATGCTGCCGGTGATGCGGTCGGCATAGAGCACGACCTTGCCGTCGACGTTGCGGGCGGCGCGGCCGATGGTCTGGATCAGGCTGGTCTCCGAGCGCAGGAAGCCTTCCTTGTCGGCGTCGAGGATGGCCACGAAGCCGCATTCGGGGATGTCCAGGCCCTCGCGCAGCAGGTTGATGCCGACCAGCACGTCGAACTGGCCCAGGCGCAGGTCGCGGATGATCTCGATGCGCTCCATGGTGTCGACGTCGCTGTGCATGTAGCGGACGGCGATGCCCTGCTCGTTCATGTATTCGGTCAGGTCCTCGGCCATCTTCTTGGTCAGGACGGTGACCAGGGTGCGGTAGCCCTTGGCCTTGGTCAGGCGGATCTCGTCGATGACGTCGTCGACCTGGGAGGCGCCGTCCTTGCTGACCGGGCGGACCTCGACCGGCGGGTCGATCAGGCCGGTGGGGCGGATGACCTGCTCGGCGAAGACGCCGCCGGCCCGCTCCAGCTCCCACTTGGCCGGGGTGGCGCTGACATGCACCGACTGCGGCCGCATGGCGTCCCATTCCTCGAACTTCAGCGGGCGGTTGTCGAGGGCGCTGGGCAGGCGGAAGCCGTACTCGGCCAGGGTCCATTTGCGGTTGCGGTCGCCCTTGTACATGGCCCCGATCTGCGGGACGGTCTGGTGGCTCTCGTCGGTGAACAGCAGGGCGTTGTCGGGGATGTATTCGAAGAAGGTCGGCGGCGGCTCGCCCGGCTTGCGGCCCGACAGGTAGCGGCTGTAGTTCTCGATGCCGGCGCAGGAGCCGGTGGTCTCGATCATCTCCAGGTCGAAATTGGTCCGCTGCTCCAGGCGCTGGGCCTCCAGCAGCTTGCCGTTGGCGACCAGCCAGTCGAGGCGCTCCTTCAGCTCCTGGCGGATGCTGACGATGGCCTGGCGCAGGGTCGGGCGCGGGGTGACGTGGTGGCTGTTGGCGTAGACCTTGATGGTCTCCAGCTCGGCGGTCTTGCGGCCGGTCAGCGGGTCGAACTCGCTGATGCTCTCGACCTCGTCGCCGAACAGGCTGACGCGCCAGGCGCGGTCCTCGTAGTGGGCGGGGAAGATCTCGAGGGTGTCGCCGCGGCGGCGGAAGGTCCCGCGCTCGAAGGCGGCGTCGTTGCGGCGGTACTGCTGGGCGACCAGGTCGGCCATCATCTGCTTTTCGTTGACCGTCTGGCCGACCTCCAGGGTGAAGGTCATGGCCGTATAGGTCTCGACCGAGCCGATGCCGTAGATGCAGCTGACGCTGGCCACGACGATGACGTCGTCGCGCTCGAGGATCGCCCGGGTCGCCGAGTGGCGCATGCGGTCGATCTGCTCGTTGATCGATGAGTCCTTCTCTATGTAGGTGTCGGTGCGCGGGACGTAGGCTTCCGGCTGGTAGTAGTCGTAATAGCTGACGAAGTACTCGACGGCGTTGTCGGGGAAGAAGCTCTTGAACTCGCTGTAGAGCTGGGCGGCCAGGGTCTTGTTGGGGGCCAGGATCAGGGCCGGGCGCTGGGTGGCCTCGATGACCTTGGCCATGGTGAAGGTCTTGCCCGAGCCGGTGACGCCCAGCAGCACCTGGTCGCTCTCGCCGGCGCCGAGACCCTCGACCAGCTCGGCGATGGCGGTCGGCTGGTCGCCGGCCGGCTGGTAGTCGCTGACCAGCTTGAACCGGCGGCCGCCCTCCGACTTCTGCGGCCGGGCCGGGCGGTGCGGGGTCCACAGGGTCGGGGTCAGGCTGGCGGGCGCGCCGGCCAGGGTCGCGTCGTGGATGAACTTGGCGGAGACGTCGGAAACGCCGCCGGGGTCTTCGGCGGAGACGTCGATCGTGGGGGAACGGGCCATGGCGGCAAGGTAAGGTCGCCGGCCCTCCGTGCCTAGGGGGTCTGCTGACAGCCGGTGTCAGCAGACTGGCGGCAGGTGGCGGGATGGGGGCTTGCGTTCGTCTCCACCTCAGGGCGAGTATGGCGCGACGCCACCCGGGGGGAGCCGCCTTGCACCTGACGCGCAGACGCTTGGCCGCGGGACTGGCGCTCGCCGGGGCGGCGCCGGCCGGAGCCTGGGCCGCGGCCGAGCCGGTCAGCCACCAGACCCGGCTGTTCATGGAAGCCCGCTACCTGCCGCTCTGGCGGGCGATCCGCGCGACGCCGGACGACGCGGGGCTGCAGCAGATGGCGTCCTTCGTCGGCGATGAGGCGACGGCCCTGGCCCAGGCCTCGCGCGGCCCGCCCGACGGCGACGTCCTGCCGCCCGGCGCCGCGGCCGAGGACGCCCTGGCCGCCATCGTCGCGGCCGCCCGCGGCCGACGGGTGGTGTTTCTCAACGAGGCCCATGTCTGCTCGCGGCACCGCCACTTCTTGGCCCAGGTGCTGCGCGCCCTGCGGCCGCAGGGCTTCGACATCCTGGCCTGCGAGGACTTCCTGAACGCCGACGGCCCGGGGGCGCCCGACGTGCGGGCCTACCAGGCGGGCGGGGCGCTGGACCCGACGCTGGGCTTCTACCTGCACGATCCCCGGTTCGCCGAGGCGGTGCGCGAGGCGGCCGTCCTGGGCTATCGCCTGCGACCCTATGAGCAGCGCCGGGACCAAAGGGCGGCCGGCGAGACCAAGGCCGAGGCCATGGCCCGGCGCGACGCGGCCCAGACCGGCAACTTCATCGCCGGGGTGCTGGACTCCGATCCGCAGTCGCGGGTGGTGGTCTATTGCGGCTATTCGCACCTGAGGAAGACGCCCGACCGCCGCGGCTCGGAATGGTTCGCACGCCGGCTGGCGGCCATGGCGGGGATCGACCCGCTCTGCGTGTCCCAGGCCTATACCGGTTCGTTCGGGCCGCACGCCGGCGACCGTCCCCTGACCCGGGCAGTGCTGGAGCGGTTCGCGCCCAAGGCCTCGATCGTAGTCCGCGGCGGCGACGGCGTCTCGGTCGCGGCGGCCGCCGCCGGGGCGGACCTGGCGGTGTTCCACCCGTCGCTGCCGGATGTCGAGGGCCGGCCCGGCTGGCTGGCGGCCGATCCGACCCGGCGGCGGGTCGAGGTCGCCGTCCCGGCGCGGGCCGGCGACGCGGCGGTGATCGTCCAGGCCGTCCACGCCGTCGACAAGGACATGGCCGTCCCCGCCGACCAGCGGGTGGTGGCGGCCGGCGAGGACCGGGCGGTGCTGTTCCTGCGTCCCGGCGACTATCGCCTGCGGCTGGAGACCGACGCCGGCTTCACCCCGCTGAAGGCGGTGACGGTGGGCTGACCGCCGCCGGAACCGCCACCCGCCGCGCCGAGACGATCGGCACCGGCGGGTCGAGGATCTGGCCCTTCATCACCGGGTTGATCGCCTTGCCGGGGGTGGGCAGGGCCAGGATCTTGCGGACCACGTCCATGCCCTCGACCACGTGGCCGAAGGCGGCGAAGCCGAGATTGTCGCCCCCCTGAGCGTTATTGGGCGCGGCGGGATTGGCGTCCAGATAGGGCGCGTCGCCGACGCAGATGAAGAAGTCGGAGGTGGCGGTGCCCGGCGCGGTGCGGGCGATCGACACCGTGCCGTCGACATGCCTGAGGCCGGTCTGGCTGGTCGGCTCGTGGGCGACCGGGGGCAGGGCGCCGATCCCCTGCAGCCCGCCCTGGATCAGGCCGTAATCGACCGCGCCCGGGGCCCGCGAGGCGCGGAAGAAGGTCGCCTTGTCATAGAGCTTGCGGTCGACATAGCGCAGGAAGTTGGCGGTGGTCAGCGGGGCCTGGTCGACGGCCAGCTCGATGACGATGCGGCCCTGCGGCGTCTCCAGGGCGACGCGCACCGGCGGCTTGGCGGGCGGCGGGGCGGGCAGGGGCGTGGCGACCTGGGCGGCGGCCGGGAAGGCGGCCAGCAGGCCGGCGCCGATCAGCAGGCGGCGGCGGGCGATGGGGCGATGGGTCATGGCCGGAGACTAGCGCCGCCGATGCGCCGTGCAAGCGCCTGGCCAGGTCAACCTCCGGTCATTGTCAGGTGTCGCTCACCTTAAGATAACTCGATCTATGAATTGATTATAGATTCGTGATTACCAAGTACTTCGAATAGATATTTGTGCAATCGTATATGTATATAGATGTAGTGATATTTGATTACGCAAACAAAATTTAAAAACAGTGCAGCTATATTATTGACACAAAGGTGATCTGGGTAGAACACCAAGGGGTTGCTTTTAAACTTTCGCGAGGCGCGTCGGCCTCGTCTTCGGGGCGGTCCAGGATGAAGGTGGAGCGGACTTCGGTTCGCTCCGCAGCCCCCCTCATCGGACCGCCGTCTCGTCGGGTGACGCGCGCCGCGCGGCGTCGGCGTCGGTGCGGTCCTCCCAGCCTCGCACCGGCGTCGATGTCGCCGATTGCCATTTTGGGACGCGCGAGCAAGCGACTTGCTCCCGGCGTCGGACGCTCAGGAGCAGACCATGGCCGACATCGACCTCACCTCACCCGGCAGTACGACGACGATCGACGGCGTCATCGTAACCTATGGCGACCCGATCGGATCGGGCACCGGCATCTATTCCCCCTTCCTCGGCATCGACGACAACGATGGCAATGAAATGGGCTTCAACACCGACGCCACGGGCGTCCTCGATACCGACCAGAGCAAGACCAGCAGCCTGACGTTCAACGACATTCCGGTCAAAATCATCGATGGCGTGGAATATTTCGAGTTCCGGCTCGACCTGAACCAGACCAACGCCAACACCCTGATCTCGCTGACCAGCCTGAAGCTCTATTATTCCTCGGCGCCCGCGACGGGCGCGGACTATGTCGTCGCGACCCATGAGCTGGATTCCGACTTCACCAAGGTCTTCGACCTGGACGGAAATGGCGACACCCGGCTTCTGCTCGACGCTCACTCCTCCGGCAGCGGCAATGACGACTACGTCTTCTATGTGCCGGTGTCATCGTTCGCCGGGGCTGACTTCAGCACCGACTACATCACCCTGTTCGCCGACTTCGGCACGCCCGGCACCATCTACGCGGCCAATGACGGCTTCGAGGAGTTCAACACCGAGAAGGTGTCGACCATCAACGGCATCAAGTTCGGCGACACCAACGGCAACGGCGTCAAGGATGCGGGCGAGGTCGGCCTGGCCGGCTGGACGATCTTCATCGACGCCAATGCGAACGGCGTGCTCGACACGGGCGAACGCTCGACGGTCACCGCCGCCGACGGCACGTTCCACTTCGGCGGCATCGGCACGTCGCTGGAGTCGGTGCGCATCGACGAGGTGCTGCAGGCCGGCTGGGTGCAGACCACCGGCGATTATGAGACGGTCGACGTCTCCAGCGTCGGCAATTACAGCGTCCAGATCGGCAACTTCCTGCCCAATCCGGCCCTGAACATCACCAAGGACGCCAGCGTCCCCGGCGGGACCGCCGACTGGGCCGGCGAGGTGATCAGCTACACGATCAGCGTCGCCAACACCGGCAATGTCGCCCTGACCGGGGTGACGGTGACCGACCCGTTCGTGTCGAACCTGGCGCCGGTGCTGTCCAGCGGCTTCAACAGCGGCGACATCGACCATGACAACGTCCTCGACCTGACCGAGACCTGGCACTACACGGCCACCCACACGGTCACCCAGGCCGAGATCGACGCCGGCGGCACGATCGACAACACCGCCACGGCCGACAGCGACCAGACCGGCGCCGACACCGACGACGCCTCGATCCCGGTCGCCCAGAACCCGGCCCTGAACATCACCAAGGACGCCAGCGTCCCGGGCGGCACGGCCGACTGGGCCGGCGAGCTGATCAGCTACACGATCACCGTCGCCAACACCGGCAACATGACGCTCAGCGGCGTGACGGTGACCGATCCGTTCGCGGATGTCGGCTCGATCGTCCGCGGCGCTGACGTGGTCGGCGACAACGACGCCCTGCTCGAAGTCGGCGAAACCTGGGGCTATACGGCGGCTCACACCGTCACCCAGGCTGAGATCGACTCCAATGGCGGCGGCGACGGCCTGTTGCAGAACGTCGCCACGGCCGACTCTAACGAGACCGGCGAGGACACCGACGACGCCAGCGTGCCGGTCTATCGCAACCCGGCCCTCAACATCACCAAGGACGCCAGCGTCCCGGGCGGCACGGCCGACGTGGCCGGCGAGCTGATCAGCTACACGATCACCGTCGCCAACACCGGCAACACCACCCTGACCGGCGTGACCGTCACCGACCCGTTCGCGGATGTCGGCTCGATCGTGCGCGGGGCGGATGTCGTGGGTGATAACGACGCCCTGCTCGAAGTCGGCGAGACCTGGGGCTATACGGCGGCCCACACCGTCACCCAGGGCGAGATCGACTCCAACGGCGGCGGCGACGGCCTGTTGCAGAACGTGGCCACGGCCGACTCCAACGAGACTGGCCCCGACACCGACGACGCCTCGGTCCCGGTCGAGCAACAGCCTGGCCTGAACATCACCAAGGACGCCTCGGTGCCCGGCGGCACGGCCGACACGGCCGGCGAGCTGATCAGCTACACGATCACCGTCGCCAACACCGGCAACACCACCCTGACCGGCGTGACCGTCACCGACCCGTTCGCCAACGCCGGTTCGATCGCCCGCGGGGCGGATGTCGTGGGTGATAACGACGCCCTGCTCGAAGTCGGCGAAACCTGGGGCTACACGGCGGCCCACACCGTCACCCAGGGCGAGATCGACTCGAACGGCGGCGGCGACGGCCTGTTGCAGAACGTGGCCACGGCCGACTCCAACGAGACCGGCCCGGACACTGACGACGCCAATGTGCCGGTCGAACAGCGCGCTTCGCTGAACATCATCAAGGACGCCAGCGTCCCCGGCGGCACGGCCGATACGGCCGGCGAGCTGATCAGCTACACGATCAGCCTCGCCAACACCGGCAATACGAGCCTGACCGGCGTGACGGTGACCGATCCGTTCGCGGACGTCGGCTCGATCGTCCGTGGGGCCGACATCGTCGGCAACAATGACGGCGTGCTGAATGTCGGCGAAACCTGGAGCTACACGGCGGCCCACACCGTCACCCAGGGCGAGATCGACTCCAATGGCGGCGGCGACGGCCTGTTGCAGAACGTGGCTACGGCCGACTCCAACGAGACGGGCCCGGACACCGACGACGCCAATGTGCCCGTCGCGCAACGGGCCGGCATCGACATCGAGAAGTATGTGTCGATCGACGGCGGCCTGACCTGGGACGACGCCGACAGTCCGCAAGGACCGGTCGCCACCTCGGGCGCGGACATCCAGTTCAAGTTCGTGGTGAGCAATACCGGCAATGTCAGCCTGACGAACGCCACGGTCACCGACTCGGTGTTCGACCTGAACGGCGCGGCGGCGGGCACGGCGATGTCGCTGGGCACGCTCGACGTCGGCGAGACCAACACCTTCTACTACGACGCCTCGTGGGTCGCGGGCCAGCACGTCAACGACGCTACAGCCACCGGGACCTATTCCGGCGGCACGGCGACCGACCATGACCTGGCCTACTATTTCGGCCTGATCGACTGCGTCGGGGTGCGGACCCCCGGCTTCTGGCTGTCGCCCAACGGCCTGACCTTCTGGGACGGCACGGTCGGCAATGAGACCAAGTCGGGTCCCGAATTCCCGACCGGCGAACTGCTGGCCTTCAACAACAGCATCAATGACGGGCCTGACCCGGGCAGCAGCAACAAGGAGGAACGCTACATCCTGCTGGGCGACGACAACGGCAACGGGGTCACCGACGCCGGCGAGGACACCCTGCAAATGTCGCTGGCCCTGGCCCTGAAGGTCATCGACGCCTCGATGAAGACGCAGCAGGACGCCCGCTACGTGCTGGGACGCGACGTGATCGCCGCCTGGCTCAACTTCGAGGCCGGCAATCCGTCCGGCAGTCCGGCCGACCTCAACAGTCCGGCCCACAAGATGGACCTGGCGATCGACTGGCTGCAGCAATATGCCGACGCCAACCATGACGGGATCGCCGACTTCAACGGCGCGGCCGTCAAGCAGAGCAGCGCGGCGTGGCAGGGTTCCGGCGCGGCGCTTCACACCGCCCTGGACGAGTACACAACTTCGGCACGGTCAATGGCGTGGCCTATTCCTGCGACGCCGACGACCACGTGTTCGTCGACGCCCTGATCCGCTATCACGAAGACGTGCTGGCATGAGCGGGCGCAGCGCGGCTGGGGAACGAGCGGCTCGGACCCGGAAACAGATCCCTGAGCCGCTCGCCACCGCGCTGCGAACCTGCCGGCGGCATGTGTTGATCGCCGCCGGCTTCAGCGCCCTGGTCAATATCCTCTACCTGGCCCCGACGCTGTACATGCTGCAGATCTACGACAGGGTCATCCCCACCAGCGGGATCCTGACCCTGATGTTCCTGACGGTGGCCGTGGTCTTCGCCCTGGCCACCCTGGCCATGCTGGACAGCCTGCGCCAGCGGGTCCTGGTCCGGCTGGGCCTGCGGCTCGACCGCGAACTGGCCGCCGAGGTCCTGGCCCGCCTGACCGGCGGCCTCGACCGCGGGGCGGGGCCGCGGCTGCGCCAGGCGATGCGCGAGTTCGACGCCCTCCGCGGCGTGGTCGCCGGCCCGGCCGCCCTGGCCCTGCTGGACGCGCCCTGGACTCCGATCTACCTGGCCCTGTGCTTCATCCTCCATCCGCTGCTGGGCGCGCTCTCGGTCTGCGGGGCCCTGGCCCTGCTGGTCCTGGCCATCCTCAACGAGCGGGCCACCCGCGCCAAGCTGGGGGCCCTGCACGAGGCCTCGACCCAGGCCTACGCCGCCCAGGAGGCCATCGCCTCGCAGGGCGGCCTGGTCCGAGCCCTGGGCATGCGCCAGCCGCTGATCGTCCGCCAGCTGATCGAGCGCCGGAACGCCGTCGGCCTGCAGGCCGGCGCCCAGTTCACCGGCGGGGTCTATTCGGGCCTGATCCGCTTCCTGCGCCTGACCCTGCAGTCCCTGGCCCTGGGCACGGGCGCCTGGCTGGCCGTGAAGCACGAGATCTCGGCCGGCGGGGTGATCGCCGCCTCGATCCTGCTCAGCCGCAGCCTGGCCCCGATCGAGCAGATCGTCGGCGCCTGGAAGGGCGTGATCCAGGCCCGCGAGGGCTTCAACACCCTGGTCGAGCTGTTCCGCCAGGCGCCGACCCCGATCCCGCGCACCCGGCTGCCCGATCCCCAAGGGCGGCTGCGGGCCGAGCAGGCCAGCGTCCGCACCCCGGACGGGGCCGGCATGATCCTGCGCGGGGTGTCGTTCGACGTGAACCCCGGCGAGATCATCGGCGTCGTCGGCCCCAGCGGGGCCGGCAAGACCACCCTGGCCCGGCTGCTGGTCGGGGCCCTGGCCCCCGACCACGGCTGCATCCGCGTCGACGGCGCCGACCTAGCCGACTGGCAGCAGGAGCGGCTGGCCGCCCATATCGGCTACCTGCCGCAGAACTGCGGCCTGTTCGCCGGCACGGTGAAGGAGAACATCGCCCGCTTCGCCAGCATCCTCGAGAGCGACCCGGCCGAGATCGACGCCCGGGCCGTGGCCGCCGCCGTGGCCGCCGGGGCGCACGAAATGATCCTGCGCCTGCCCGACGCCTACGAGACCCAGTTGGGCCCGAATGGCAGCGGCCTCTCGGCCGGCCAGGCCCAGCGCCTGGCCCTGGCCCGGGCCCTGTACGGCGAGCCGCGGATCTTCGTGCTCGACGAGCCCAACTCCAACCTCGACTCCGAGGGTGAGACCGCCCTCGAGCACGCCGTCGCCGCCCAGAAGGCCCGGGGCGCGGCCCTGGTGGTCATCGCCCACCGGCTCAACATCCTGGGCATAGCCGACAAGCTGCTGGTGCTGCGCGAGGGCGCGGTCGACCTCTACGGTCCGCGCCGCGAGGTGCTCAAGGCCCTGGAGGCCCGCGTCGCCAGCCTGCCGCGCGCCGCCAACGCCGAAGCCGACCTTCGCGCCACGAGGCAGCCATGACCGGTTCGCTGATCCGCTCGACCTATGACGACATCATCCCGGCCGGGGTGCTGGAGGGCGACGGCCCCAGCGACGGGACCCGCTGGGAGCTGCGCGTCGGCCTGGCCGCGGCGGGGGCCTTCTTCGTCGGCTTCCTCGGCTGGGCGGCCCTGGCCCCGCTGGACGCCGGCGCCTATGCGCCTGGGGTTGTCGCGGTGTCGGGCAGCCGCCAGGCGGTGCAGCACCGCGAGGGCGGGGTGATCTCGGCCCTGCGCGTGCAGGAGGGCGACGTGGTCCGCCAGGGCCAGGTGCTGGTCGAGATCAATGTCCAGGACATCCGCGCCCAGGAGCGGGCCCTGGCTTCGCGGCTGTTCGCGGTCGAGGCCCAGCGGGCCCGGCTGATCGCCGAGCGCGACGGCCTGGCCGAGCCGCCGGTTCCGGTGGCCTTCCTCGGCCTAGCGCCCGAGGACAAGCTGCTGGCCGACGAGGCCCTGGCGCTGGAGCGCCGCCAGCTGGCCGCCCGGCGCGGCGCGCGGGACTCCCAGCACGGGGTGCTGGGCGAGCGGGCCAGCCAGCTCAGCGAACAGATCCACGGCTATGAGCGCCAGCTGGACGCCAATCGCGAGCAGCAGCGGCTGATCGGCGAGGAGCTGGAGGGCATGAAGAAGCTGGCCGCCCAGGGCTATGCGCCCCTGACCCGGGTGCGGGCGCTGGAGCGCGCCGCCGCCGACCTGGCCGGGGCCGACGGCGCCTTCCGCGCCCAGGCCGCCAGCGCCCGCGAGGGCATCGGCGAGACCCGGATGCAGGCCCTGCAGGGCGACCGCCAGCGGATGGACGAGGTGATCGTCGACCTGCGCGCCGCCGAGGTCGACCTCAACGAGCTGAAGCCCAAGCTGGCGGCGGCCCGCGACCAGCTGTCCCGCGGCATGGTCCGCGCCCCGGCCTCGGGCCAGGTGGTGGGGCTGAAGGTGTTCACGGTCGGCGGCGTGGCCCAGCCCGGCGACACCCTGATGGAGATCGTGCCCCGCCGCGCGCCGCTGGTCATCGAGGCCCGGATCGCGGCCAACGACGCCGACGACATCCATGTCGGCCAGACCACCGACGTGCGGTTCAGCGCCTTCCACGACCGCCACCTGCCGCTGCTGGCGGGCAAGGTCACCAAGCTGTCGGCCGACGGCTTCACCGACGAGAAGACCGGCGCCCGCTACTTCCGCGCCGAGGTCGCCGTGCCGCCCGAAGAGCTGGCGGCCCTGAAGCAGCCGGGTCGCGAAGCGCCGATGCTGAAGGCCGGCCTGCCGGTCGAGGTGGTGGTGCCGCTGCGCAAGCGGACGGCCCTGCAGTACCTGGTCGAGCCGCTGCAGCAACGGCTGTTCCGGGCCTTCCGCGAGCAGTGAGGGGGCGGAGCGTGATGAGGCCAGATAGGAACGCCCATCCTACTCCGTCTCCCCGGCGAAGGCCGGGGCCCAGATCATAGGGCTCTGCATTTCGGATAAGCCGCTAATACGACGGCTGAACCTGGGCCCCGGCCTTCGCCGGGGAGGCGGGGTGAATGGTGATTCAGTCTTCGATCATCAGCCCTACACCAGCATCCCCGCGCCGCGGGCCGCCAGGCGGCCGGCGTTGAAGAACGGCAGGGCCAGGGTGGCGGCGATCAGCAGCTCGAACACCAGGCTGCCCAGGTTCAGCGGCCCGCGGGCCCGGTCGATCACGGCCGAGGCGGCCCGGCCGATGGCGGCCCCCAGCCAGGCCATGGCCAGGGCGAAGGCCATCGCCGCCCCGACGCTGGAATGATAGCCCAGGAACAGGGCCGCCGTGGCGTGCGACAGGATCAGCAGGCCGCCCAGGGCCCGGCCCTCGGCGAGGGCGGCGGGGGCCGGCGCGGCCTCGTCGGGGCCCGCGCCCAGGCCGGCCAGGCCCAGCACCGAGCCCGGCCGCGCCAGGCTCAGCCCGCCCAGCACCCCGCCGATCACGCAGGCGACCACCGCCAGGACGAGCGAAAGACCGTAGCTCGACATCAACACAGCGGGGGCTCTCCAGTCCGGTCAGGCGGGGGCATGGCAGACCGCCTCGATGTTGCGGCCGTCCGGGTCGAACACGAAGGCTGCGTAGTAGTTGGGGTGATAGTGAGGCCTAAGCCCCGGCGGGCCGTTGTCGGTTCCGCCGGCGGCCAGGGCGGCGGCGTAAAAGGCGTCGACCGCCGCGCGGCTGGGGGCGACGAAGGCCACGTGCAGCGGGCCGGTCAGGACCTCGTCCTCGCCGATCCAGAAGCTGGGCTTGCCGGCCTGGATGTCCCGCCCGTCGGCGCGCGGGCCGTAGCCCAGCACCGCCGAGCCGCCGGTCAACTCGGCGCCGACGGTCATCACCACGTCTATGCCCAGCGGCGCGAAGGCGGCGTCGTAGAAGGCCCGGGCGGCGGCCAGGTCGGCGACCCGCAATCCCATGTGGTCGATCATCGGCCGACCCCGGCGGGGAAGAAGGCGGGGAACAGGATCGGGCGGCGGCCGTTTCCGCCCTTCAGGCCTGAGCGCGTCGTCATGGCGTCCTAGCGGCTCCCTCTTTGGTCCGGACCCTGACTTAGGCGCAAATTCGCCCACAGCAAATCGGCGGACCTCGTCCTTGACACCCCAGGCGGCGGGGCCTAATTCCTGCCCGGCGTTAGCACTCGACGGGAGTGACTGCTAACAACGGCGCTCCCACGGCCTGCGCACCCTAATTCTAACCGTCCCGACGGAGAACCACACATGAAGTTTCGTCCTCTTGGCGACCGCGTCCTCGTGAAGCGTGTCGAAGAAGAACAGAAGACCAAGGGCGGGATCATCATTCCCGACACCGTCAAGGAAAAGCCGCAAGAGGGCGAAGTCATCGCCGTCGGCCCCGGCGCCCGCAACGACAAGGGCGACGTCGTCGCGCTGGACGTCAAGGCCGGCGACCGCATCCTGTTCGGCAAGTGGTCCGGCACCGAGGTCAAGGTCGACGGCCAGGACCTGCTGATCATGAAGGAAAGCGACGTCCTGGGCGTGGTCGAGGGCTAAACGCCTCTCCCACCTCACCTCGCTTCGATCCCAAGTTTCTCTTTTAGAAGGGCTCTCACATGGCCGCTAAAGACGTTTATTTCTCCTCGGACGCGCGCGACAAGATGCTGCGCGGCGTCAACATCCTCGCCAATGCGGTGAAGGTGACCCTGGGCCCCAAGGGCCGCAACGTCGTCATCGAAAAGTCGTTCGGCGCCCCGCGCTCGACCAAGGACGGCGTCTCGGTCGCCAAGGAAATCGAACTGGCTGACAAGTTCGAGAACCTCGGCGCGCAGATGATCCGCGAAGTGGCTTCGAAGACCAACGACAAGGCCGGCGACGGCACCACCACCGCCACCGTGCTGGCCCAGGCCATCGTCCAGGAAGGCCTCAAGTCGGTCGCCGCCGGCATGAACCCGATGGACCTGAAGCGCGGCATCGACAAGGCCGTGCACATCGTCGTCGCCGACATCAAGGCGTCGTCGAAGAAGGTCACGACCAACAACGAGATCGCCCAGGTCGGCACCATCTCGGCCAACGGCGACAAGGACGTCGGCGAGATGATCGCCAAGGCCATGGACAAGGTCGGCAACGAAGGCGTCATCACGGTTGAAGAAGCCAAGACCGCCGAGACCGAACTCGACGTCGTCGAAGGCATGCAGTTCGACCGCGGCTACCTGTCGCCCTACTTCATCACCAACGCCGACAAGATGGAAGTTCAGCTCGAAGAGCCGCTGATCCTGCTGTTCGAAAAGAAGCTGTCGTCGCTGCAGCCGCTGCTGCCGGTGCTGGAAGCCGTCGTCCAGTCGGGCCGTCCCCTGGTGATCATCGCCGAGGACGTCGAGGGCGAAGCCCTGGCCACCCTGGTGGTCAACAAGCTGCGGGGCGGCCTGCGCGTCGCCGCCGTCAAGGCTCCGGGCTTCGGCGACCGCCGCAAGGCCATGCTGGAAGACATCGCCATCCTGACCGGCGCGCAAGTCATCAGCGAAGACCTCGGCATCAAGCTCGAGAACGTCTCGCTCGACATGCTCGGCAAGGCCAAGAAGGTCTCGATCACCAAGGACGACACCACCATCGTCGACGGCGTCGGTGAGAAGTCGGCGATCGACGCCCGCATCTCGCAGATCAAGAAGCAGATCGAAGACACCACCAGCGACTACGACAAGGAAAAGCTGCAAGAGCGTCTGGCCAAGCTGGCCGGCGGCGTCGCGGTCATCCGCGTCGGCGGCTCGACCGAAGTCGAAGTGAAGGAAAAGAAGGACCGCGTCGACGACGCCCTCAACGCGACCCGCGCGGCCGTGGAAGAAGGCATCGTCCCCGGCGGCGGCGTGGCGCTGCTGAAGGCCTCCAAGGCCCTGGCCAACCTGACCGGCGACAATGACGACCAGACGGCCGGCATCGCCATCGTCCGTCGCGCCCTGCAGGCCCCGATCCGCCAGATCGCCGAAAACGCCGGCGTCGAAGGCTCGATCGTGGTCGGCAAGGTCCTCGACAGCGAGTCGGCGACCTTCGGCTTCAACGCCCAGACCGAGCAGTATGTCGACCTGATCGCCGACGGCGTCATCGACCCCGCCAAGGTGGTCCGCACCGCCCTGCAGGACGCCGCCTCGGTGGCCGGCCTGCTGATCACGACGGAAGCCGCGATCGTCGAAGCCCCCAAGAAGGGCGGCGGCGGCGCCGGCGGCCCTCCCGGCGGCGGCATGGGCGGCATGGGCGACATGGATTTCTAAATCCAAGTCGGCTCAGGCTGAACGAAATGAAGGAGGGCGGGACCGCAGGGGCCCGCCCTTTTTCTTTGGGATATCGGGTCTCGGAGTTCTAAATTAATGCACTGTCACCGTAATTCCGACGGTCTGGACGCCCTGCACCGGATCTCCACCCGACTCCTTCGGGGCCACCCCCGCAAGGGGGAGAGAAGGTAGTAAAGAGAGCTGGAGGGCGTCGCCGGCTCGGTGGTTAGCGGAAGTCAGCCGCAGTCGTGCTTGGAGGCCAAGGTGCGATGAAGCCGGCATCCAGATACGGACCAAGCTTCGCCCACTCTCGAAGCACCTCCTTCCTCAAGTTCGGCCGTGAGCGCCACCCCTCGCGCCCACACCCGTGCAAATGAACCGGTGCAAACATTTTCTCGACCTCGGGCCAATAGCGCTCAAGGGTCATGAGATAGCGCGCCGACGTATAGTCCTTGCCGACAGCTATGAGGTTTCGCACCTCCTCAAGGCCAATTCGTCTTTCGATCAGCGGCAAGGAGAAGCTCACGTTCTCTCCGGTGTTGGTCGCCGTTTCTTCCAAGATGATCCGCTCGGCGGGAACGCCTAGAGCAATCATTCCATTCGCCAGCACGGAAGCTTCGGTATGGCCCTCGCCCGCGATAGGGCCGCCGCTGACCACGGCCCACTTGAACATTCCCTCGGCCCAAAGCGTGCTAATGACTGCAAGGAAACCGTCGAAGCTATGCTGAGTGCCGAACACGAACAGGAGATCGGCGGGCCGCAGCTCCGTCTTCACCAGATGAAATCGCTCGATCTTGTCGAGTAACGCCTCGGGAACGGGTTGTGAAAACATCTCTGGGGTTGCTGAGTGGCAAGTAAATCCATGTCAGCTTAGCGGACATTCTAGGCGACCGCCAAGGGGCCGAAACCAATCCCACCAGCCCACATCGCGCCGCCGACCCCTCGCCCAATCGTGCCATGCTGGATTACGGTGACAGGATTACGGTGGCAGTGCACCAATTTGACCTGACGTCGGAATGCGCTGTCGCCGTAATTACTTCAATTCTTAGGGCCAGCCTTGGGGCTTTCACCATCTCGGGCTGGCTTGTCGACGGGCTTGGACAGAGGAAAGAGCCATATTTTATGCGCCTTCTGGTCGACCACGAAATTAAAGCCGGCGAAAAATCCCATACCTATCCGGCCGTCGCCTTGACCAGGTAACGCGGAGGTTCGGGTTACCGGCATCGGGGTAAAAACCAGGGGCCCGACCGACAGCTTGTCCACGATCGCTGTCCTGGAGGGGGAAATTGTACCGTCCGCCGCTGTGTTAGTGCTATGAGTGACGGCAAGTTGTTCAAGTCCGAATCTGGACCACGCCTCATCGCCGAGCGATATGAAGTTGTTGTCGCCAAGATCAACTGTCAGGGTAGCGGCATGGCCATTGATAATGACGTCAATTTGCGGCGGATTATTCTTCAGGTTTAATTCAATTGCTTGCGGCGGCGCTCGAAAACCGCTCTGGCCCATTTGAAAGCTGCGTTCCTTCACGCTGAAAGCAAATAGGAATTGGTCGAACAAGTCTTGGCCAATGACCAACGAAATGGGGCGGCCAACCAGGCGCGACAATGCGGATAGATCCGTGGACAATTGGGGCGAATTTCGGAAGCTAAATTGCCCAGGAAGCTTAATATCCACGCCGTTTACGAACTTGAGAGGGAGCTTGCCTCCGAGCGTAGTCAAATCTCCGAACCGTGGACGGGCGCCTTGTGGGTCATCATCAAGTCCGATGGACTGGGCAAAGCCTGTATCGATTACGGTCTGCATAAAGCCGTTGTCAAAAAGGCCCCAGGCGCGGCGTCCGCCAATCTCGGTTTCAAACAACATTAGCCCACCGAAACTATCAATCGTAACGGGGTGACGTTGGTCTATCGGGGGAAAATAGACTTGCGTCTGGACATTTGTGATGCCGGATGCCGGAGGCGAGCTCGCCGAGGTTTGCGCTGCGGCGGGCGTTTTCAGCGCAGAATAACAAATAAACAGCAAGAAAATAGAAGCAAACCGCAACGCACAAAGGGCAAATCGCCCAGCGCTGACCTGACCATTGCGATCACCTCGCCGACATCCCGCCATCATTCGAGAACTTCCCATCTATTGATGCAATGAGTAGCGACGTCGATCAGATTTGAATTGCCGAGCATTTTACGACGGCCGCATCGGTGTCCCGTGCATCCAATACGGCGCCAAGGATCGGGCCCGCCGTCGTCATAAGGCGGACGTCCGCGGCGGCGACGTTCATGGCATGAGCATGGCTCAGGAAAGCTGGCTCTTTCGAGAGCTTGAGCTTCACCCAGGCGCCCAAGGTCCCGAAATTCGGCGGCGCTCCCCTGGGCGTGACAAAGATCTTTACGCCAACGTCAAGCGCCATGCCGTCGCCCCCGACCTAGTCGTCGCCCGCCTGAGGCGGATTGCACCTATAGATAGCAGAGCAATGGGGATCGTCTCAGCATTTTCTGAATTCGAGGCGCCTTTTACGGTGACAGTGCACTAATTATTTGACGCCTCGCCCCCGTCCCGCCACGCTCCGGCCATGGCGCGTCTGGCTCGCACGGTCTTCGAAGGGGTTCCCCACCACGTCACTCAGCGTGGCAATGGCGGAGCGCAGACCTTCTTCAGCGACGCCGACTACCAGTTCTACCGCGATATGTTGGCCGAGAACGCCGCCAAGGCCGAGGTCGAGGTCTGGGGCTGGGTGCTGATGCCCAACCATGTCCACCTGATCCTGGTCCCCTCCGATCCCGACGGCCTGCGCCGCTGCCTGGCGCCGGTCCACCGCCGTTACGCCGGCGTCATCCACGCGCGCGACAAGCGCAGCGGACATTTCTGGCAGGGCCGCTTCGGCTGCGTGGCCATGGACGAGGCGCATCTGGGCGCGGCGCTGCGCTATGTGGCGCTCAACCCCGTGCGGGCGCGCCTGGTCGAGCGGGCGGTCGACTGGCGCTGGTCGAGCCTGCACGCCTGCCTGGATCCGGAGCAGGGCGACGGCCTGACGCGGACCGCGCCGGTGCTGTCGCGCTATCCCGATTTCGCCGCCCTGATCGCCGACGGCGAGGACGAGGCGCTGTCCCGCGGGCTGCGCCGGGCCGAGACCATCGGCCGGCCGGTCGGCGGCGAGGCCTTCATCGCCCGCCTCGAAGCCCTGGCGGGGCGTCCGCTCGCTCCGGGCAAGCGGGGGCGGAAGTCGAAGGGCGCATTGAGCGCGCCGTCACCTGCAATTTCTGTCCGGTAGTTTCGTAACTCCACCGTAACGCCTGTCACCGTAATGCCGTAATTCTGCAGCTCCGCTCAATTCGAGCGGCGATCATGAAGATGGATCGAGACGCGGCGGACTCTTGGGGCCGGCCTCCAAGGCCAAATCAACTCAAGACTGCAATTACTCGTTAAGATTGTTCCTCGATAGTCATCGCGCTTTCGGGGAACGCATCATGGCCACGTCGTCCAATCTCGTGAAATCGGCTCTGACCGTCTGCGCCGCGGCGCTGCTGCTGGCGGGTTGCGCCAGCTCCGACGAGATGCGTGCGCTCCGTCAACCGGCCATGCCGCCGGTGGCGGTGGCCAAGGCCTCGCCGTCACGGCCGTTCTATCGCAACATCGCCATTCAGGAGATCCAGGGCGCGCCGGAGTTCCGCTGGTTCGACGGCGGAGCGGTCATGACCACCCGCCCGACGCGCACGCAGGTGCTGGACCAGTTGTCGGTCCACCTCGAAGGAGCCGACATGCTCGCGCCCCGTCTGGACGCCGAATACATGCTCTACGTACAGTTCGACGAACTGCGCGGACCGGATGTCTGGTTGGGAACCGACAAGCTGGCCTCGGCCCGCATCACCTTCCGTCTCGTGCGCTGGCGGACCAACGAACTGGTGCGCGAAAGGACCGTCGAGACCAGCTATCGCGCCCAATGGTCAGGGATCACACCGGACATGGTGCGGGCGGGGATCGCCGGTCCGATCGGCGTGGCCCGCGACTCCGCCGACGCGCCGATCGGCGGCTTCCTGGGCGGGGCGCTGCTGCTAGGCTACTTTGTCGATGGAAGACTGGCGGTGCCGATCTCCGCGGCGCCGCTCCTGGCCA
Organism: Caulobacter sp. LARHSG274; assembly: GCF_052871235.1. NCBI lineage: Bacteria > Pseudomonadati > Pseudomonadota > Alphaproteobacteria > Caulobacterales > Caulobacteraceae > Caulobacter > Caulobacter sp. LARHSG274. Next base: position 218,361 of record NZ_JBIXJO010000004.1, read on the forward strand.
TCCCCGGCGGCCAGCAAGCCGCCTTGGTCGGTGGGCCGGAGCGGTTTGGGCCAGGCTTCGACGCCGCCCTGGTCACGGCCATCGCCGCCGCCTCGGCGCGCGGCAGCTTCAGCGAGCTGGAATTCGCGCTGGCCGGCGGAGCGGTGATGGGCACAGGGGCGGCGGCGGGCCCGGCGCCGGTCGTGCGGCCGGTGGCCTCCGGCGGCACGATCTCCAGCGAGTTCAGCGGCACGGCCAGGCGCTTTGCCGCGACGCGCGGCCTGATCGACCTGGCGTTCGACCAGTTCATGGGCGATCTCAGGGACGACGGTTCGGTGATCTACAAGCGGGCGGTGTCTTGCCGCGCGCTGAATCCCGAGGGCTATCGCGGCGCCCACCTTGCCGAGACCGCCGACGCCTACGCCGTCGATTGTCCAGGCGCGCAGTATAACAACAGCCCCAGCACCCAAGCCTATCCCACCCGCTTCTGATCGGCCAAGGACTTGGCCGGGGGCCGCCAAGCTCCGTTTGGTCCTGTCACCGTCGTCGCACCGCAGTCCTGAACGAACGAAGGAGAGCGGGGCCGCAAGGTCCCGGCCTTTTTCTTTGGGCGCAACGGAAAGCGCTTGGCAAAAGCGCGGCCCGAAGTTCAACTTCGCCTTGCATTAGGCGGGGTCTCTCCATGTCGCATCGAAATCTGGTTCTGACCGCCGCCGTGCTGGCGGGCGGACTGTCCGGCTTCCGGGCGCACGGCGCGGAAGACCGGCCGTCCGCGGCGGTCGTCGGCGACTGGGTGGGGGCCATCGAGGAGGGCGGCCAGCGCCTGCGCATCGCCGTGCACCTGCGCCGCGACGGCGAGGCCCTGGCCGGCGTGGTCGACAGTCCGGACCAGGGCGCGTTCGGCCTTCCGCTCGCCAACATCCGGGCCACGGCGGCCGGCTTCAGCTTCGACCTGCCGTCGGTCCAGGGCCGCTACGAGGCTCAGTGGGATCCCGCGCGCCAGGTCCTGACCGGCGGCTGGAGCCAGGCGGGCGCAACGCTGCCGCTCACCCTCAAGCGCGGCGGCTATCCGTTTCCCTTCTCCGCCCGCTGGGACGCGCCGCCCGCGCCCGGCCTGGCCTACACGCCCGCCAAGGCCGCCCGGCCGCGCGTCGGGCCCAGGGTTCGGGTCGGCAAGTGCGTGAACATCTCCGGCGCCCTCGACGCCCCGACGGAGAGCGCCTGGGGCCCGCCGATCACCGACGACGACTTCACGATCATCAAGGCCGCCGGCTTCTCCACCGTGCGCCTGCCCGTCGCCTTTTCCCGCCACGCCGCCGAGGCCGCGCCCTATGCGATCGACCCGGTGTTTCTCGCCCGCGTGCGCCATGTGGTCGAGCAGGCGACCGCCGCCGGCCTGAACGTCATGCTCGACATGCACAACTACGACGCAGTGATGCGCGACCCCGAAGGCCAGGCCGACCGCTATACGGCGCTCTGGCGGCAGGTGGCGACGCGGTTCGCCGACGCGCCGCCGAGCGTCTGGTTCGAACTGCTCAACGAGCCGTACGACAAGCTCGACAACGACAATCTCGGCCGGCTCTACGCCCCGGCGCTGGCGGCGATCCGCCAGACCAATCCGCGGCGGATCGTGGTGGTCGGGCCGCAATGGAACAATCTCGACAAGATGCTGGCTTTCGCCATGCCGAATGACCCCTATGTCGTGCCCAGCTTCCACTATTACGACCCGTTCCTGTTCACCCACCAGGGCGCGGCCTGGGCGGATCCGACCCCGCCGATCGGCCGGCCGTTCGGCTCGGCCGAGGACAAGGCCGAGCTCGATCGCGGGCTCGACAAGGTGCGCGGCTACATCGCCAGGACCGGGCGGGTGCCGATCCTGGGCGAATACGGCGTGCAGGACGATCCCCGGGTGCCGCTGGCCCAGCGGGTCCGCTATTACGGCGCCGTGAGCGCCGCCTTCGCCTCGGTCGGCGTCGACAGCTGCGCCTGGGGCTACCGCACGGGTTTCCGCCTGCGGGACGGCGACCACTGGCTGCCGGGGCTGGTCGAGGCGATCAAGACGACCCGGCCATGATCCTTGGCGTTCGGTTCCCGCCCATTCCGTCCCCGCCTGTGGATAGGTGATCACACTCGCGTCAACAGGCGCAGCCTTCGGCGGCCAAGCTCGTTGAGGACTCCGGCGACGCAAAAAGCGTGGCTGGAGGGCTGGGCATGGCGAGACACGACATCCACTTCCGCGACCGGCGCCCCTCGCGCGCGGTCTTCATCGTCCTGGGCCTGGCCCTGTGGCTGGTGCTGGGCCTGCTCAGCCAGGCGGGGTTCCAGCTGCTGGGGTGACGCGGCGGCGCTCTCCTGTCGCGCTACGATTTGCCGCGTTTGATCCTGGGGGTTGAGTCTGTACGGTCCCGCTGTGGCGCGCAACGATGCGCCGCGGGGAAGGGCGGGCGATGCACAGGCGTCTGGTCAGTCGAATTCGGGCGGGGCGCCTGCCCTACGCCAGCTTGGCCATGGTCGGGCTGATGCTGTGGCTGGCCCTGGGCCTGATCGTCCGCGCGGTGTTCCTGCTGCTGGCCGGCCGGTGACGGGCGGCCCAAATCTGCTACATCGGCGCTCATGTTCCGCCAGCGCCCCGATTCCGATCTGCTCGTCCAAGGCTGGGTGGTCGGGGTGATGGTCGAGGTCGCCGGCGAGCGCCTGCCGGTCCGCCACTATTTCGCGGTCGGCAAGCCCGACCGGGCTCAGGCCGAATGGGCGGCGGTCGACCTGGCCATGGCCACGGGGCCGGTCGCCTCCAGCCCGTCCGGCGGCCGCGAGCCGGTCGAGGCCCTGCGCGAGGTGGTCGCCTACCGCATGCGCGAGCTGGGCCTGAAGCCGGGCGAGGCCCGCGCCCTGGGCGACAAGTTCCCCCGCCGCTGGCTGCCGAGCTGAAGGCGAGGCCGCGTCCAGGCGCTCTTTCCTTCCGCTCGCGCCCAGGTCATCCTCCGGCCGAACCAAACCTTGGGGGATGCTTATGTCACGCCAGCCATGGGCCGCGCTCGGCCTGATCGTCGCCCTGGGCCTGGGCGGCGTCGCCTGTTCGCAGCCCGCGCCGGCGCCGGCGGGGCCGCCGCCGCCCAACGACTACGCCCGCGACGACGCCTGGCTGTGCCGGCCCGGCCGCCAGGACGCCTGCGCCGCCGACCAGACCGCCACGGTGATCGCCGCCGACGGCGGGACGACGATCGAGCCGTTCAAGCCCGACCCCAAGGCGCCGATCGACTGCTTCTACGTCTATCCCACGGTGTCGAGCGATCCGGGCGGCAACAGCGACATGGTCCCCGACCTGCCGGAGAAGGCGGTCGTCGCCCACCAGCTGGCGCGCTTTGGCCAGGTCTGCCGGCTGTACGCCCCCGTCTACCGCCAGGTGACCATCGCCGCCCTGCGCAAGGTGATGATGGGCCAGGCCTCGCCCGGCGACGGCGACCTGGCCTATGGCGACGTGCGCGACGCCTGGAAGCATTACCTGGCCCACGACAATCACGGCCGCGGCGTGGTGCTGATCGGCCATTCGCAGGGCTCGCGCATCCTGCTCGACCTGATCGCCCGCGAGATCGACGGCAAGCCGGTGCAGAAGCAGCTGGTCTCGGCCCTGATCCTGGGCATGAACACTCCGGTCGACCCGGCGACCGGGCGCTACGGCTCGCTGCCCCTGTGCCGCCAGGCCGGCCAGACCGGCTGCGTGATCTCCTATGTCTCGTTCCGCGCCGACAGCCCGCCGTCGGACAAGAGCTTCTTCGGCAAGGTCGCCGAGCCGGGCAAGACGGCCGCCTGCGTCAATCCCGCCGCCCTGGCCGGCGGCCCGGCGACGCTGCACAGCTATTTCAGCGACCGCACGATCATGGGCTCGGCCATGCGGCCGGCCACCACCTGGGCCAAGGGGGCGGAGGTCACGACGCCCTTCGTCGAGCTGCCGGGCCTGGTCTCGGGCGAGTGCGTCAGCCACGACGGCTTCGACTATCTGGCGATCACCGTCCATCCCGACCCCGCCGATCCCCGCACCGACGACATCCCCGGCGACCTGCTGGCCATGGGCATGCGGGTCAAGGACTGGGGCCTGCACCTGGTCGACGTCAACCTGACGATCGGCGACCTGGTCGAGGTGGTCGCGGCCCAGTCCAAAGCCTACGGGGCGAAGGCCAAGTAGCGGACTATTTCGTCACGCTCTTGAACACCGTCACCCCCAGGACGGCGAACAGCACGAAGCCGACCAGGAACAGGAAGAACAGGATCTTGGCGACACCCGCCGCCGCGCCGGCGATGCCGGTGAAGCCCAGGGCGCCGGCGATCACGGCGACGACGGCCAGGATGAGGGCCCATTTCAGCATGATGGTTTCCTTCCAGGGCTTGGCCCGCCTGCTGCGGGTCTCGCTCAGGCAAACGCGTCCTCGACGCGCGGTGTTCCTTGTTTTCGCCGCCCAGGCTGGGTAACCCATTCCCATGGCCTCCAAGCCCGAAAGCCCGACCGAACCCTTCAAGCGCGCCCTGGCCCACGCGGCGCGGTCGCTCGCCGAGACCCCCGACCTGGAGGTGGTGTTCTCGGGCGAGGGGCCCAGCCTGGTCGGCAAGCGCGCGGTGCTGCCGCACCCGCCGCGCGACCTCAATTCCCGGGAAGCCGCCCGCATCCGCGGCCTCGCCGACCAGATGGCCCTGCGCCTGGCCCACCACGACCCGGTCGCCCACGCCCGGGCCCGGCCCGGCTCGCCCGACGGCCAGGCGGCCTTCGAGGCCATCGAACAGGCCCGGCTGGAGGCGATCGGCAGCAATGCCCTGGGCGGGGTGCGCGCCAACCTGACCGCAGCGCTGGAGGCCCGGCTCGAAAAGCAGGGCCTGACCCGCAACATCGCCACCGACCGCCAGGCCGCCCCGATGGCCGAGATCCTGTCGCTGATGGTCCGCGAGCGCCTGACCGGCGACACCCCGCCCGACGGGGCCAAGGCCCTGGTCGACATCCTGCGCGCCGACATCGAGGCCCGGGCCGGCAAGGACCTCGACCGCCTGCTGGCCTCGATCGACGACCAGGCCGCCTTCGCCCGCGTCACCCGCGAGATCCTCCGCGACCTCGACCTGGGCGAGGAGATGTCCGAGGCCACCGAACAGTCGGACGAGGACGAGGGCGACGAGGACCAGAACACCGAGGCCGCCGACGACGACCAGGGCGAAGGCGAGGGCGACCAGTCCGACGGCGCCTCGCCGCAGGAGACCGAGAGCTCCGAGCGCGAGACCGAGGCCGGCGACGAGGAGATGGTCCAGTCCGACGACCAGGGCGAGGCCGAGGACACCGAGGAGGCGCCGGAGATGGGCGACGGCGCCAAGCCGGCCCGTCCCGACGCCGGCCAGGGCCCGGCCGGCGAGCCGCCCTACAAGGTCTTCACCACCGCCCATGACGAGGTGGTGCCGGCCGAGGACCTGTGCGACGCCGACGAGCTGACCCGGCTGCGGGCCTATCTCGATCAGCAGCTGGCGGCCTTCTCCAGCGTGGTCTCGCGCCTGGCCAACAAGCTGCAGCGCCGGCTGCTGGCCCAGCAGAACCGCGCCTGGACCTTCGACCTGGAGGAGGGGATGCTCGACGTCGCCCGCCTGACCCGGGTGATCATCGACCCCACCGCCCCGCTGTCGTTCAAGCAGGAGGAGGACGTCGAGTTCCGCGACACGGTCGTCACCCTGCTGATCGACAATTCCGGCTCGATGCGCGGCCGGCCGATCATGGTGGCGGCGGTCTGCGCCGACATCCTGGCCCGCACCCTGGAGCGCTGCGCGGTCAAGGTCGAGGTGCTGGGCTTCACCACCCGGGCCTGGAAGGGCGGCAGCGCCCGCGACGAGTGGATCAAGGCCGGCAAGCCGCCGGCCCCCGGCCGCCTCAACGACCTGCGCCACATCATCTACAAGAGCGCCGACGCCCCGTGGCGGCGGGCCCGCAAGAACCTCGGCCTGATGATGCGCGAGGGGCTGCTGAAGGAGAACATCGACGGCGAGGCCCTGATGTGGGCCCACCAGCGGCTGATCGGCCGGCCTGAAGCCCGCCGCATTCTGATGGTGATTTCCGACGGCGCGCCGGTGGACGACTCCACCCTCAGCGTCAATTCGGGCCACTATCTGGAGCGCCATTTGCGCCAGGTCATCGCCGAGATCGAGACCCGCAGTCCGGTCGAGCTGATCGCCGTCGGCATCGGCCATGACGTCACCCGCTACTACCGCCGGGCCGTGACCATCGTCGATGTCGAGCAGCTGGGCGGGGCCCTGGTCGACCAGCTGGCCGGGCTGTTCGACGAGGAGCCCAAGGCGGTCAAGCGGGCCCGGGGCCTGCTGGCCGCGCCGCCGACCGTGCAGCCGTCCGCGCCGAAACCGGCTCGCAAGGTTCCGGCGTGATCGGAGGCTGGCGCACCCTGCTGGTGGCCGGGCTGGCCACCGCCTCGCTGTCGCAGTGCGGCAAGAAGCCGGAGCCGGCGGTGCTGCCGGTCGCCCCGGTCAAGGTCGGGCCCGAGATCAGCCTGGTCACCACGCCCGTGCCGCTGACCACCGCCAATCCGCCGCCGGCCGCCCTGGCGGCGGGGGCGATCGGCCGCTTCGTCTATGCCGGCGGCGTGGCCGTCAGCAGCCCCGACACCGCCCGCCTGCACGGCCTGTCGGACCTGAAGATCGCCCCCAACGGCGCGATCGTCGCGGTCAGCGACGACGGCGACCTGTTCGAGGCCCGGCTGAAGCTGGACGAGGCCGGCCGGCTGGTCGGCCTGACCGACGGCAAGCTCTCGCCGCTGAAGGGTCCCGACGGCCAGCCGCTGCAGGGCAAGGACAAGGCCGACGCCGAGGGCCTGGCGCTGATGCCCAATGGCGACCGGCTGGTCAGCTTCGAGCGCGACGCCCGCATCTGGCTCTATCCGCGGCTGGCGGACGGCAGCTTCGGCCCGCCGCGCCCGGCCCCGATGCCGGCCACCACCTTTCCCGACAACGAAGGCATGGAGGCCCTGACCGCCTATCCGATCGCCGGGCCGGACGCCTATCTGGTCGGCGGCGAGGAGGGCGAGACCTGGCTGTGCCGGCTGTCGACCAGCTGCCAGGGCCTGGCCCCGCAGTCGCCGCCCGACTTCACCTGGGGCCTGACCGCCTTCGCCAGCTTCGAGGGTCAGGCCATCGCCACCCTGCACCGGGCGCTGGACCCGATTCGCGGCTGGCGCGCCCAGGTGCGGTTCGTGGTCGATCCCCGCGCCCCGGCCGCCAAGCAGGTCTGGGCCGCCAGCCTGACCCTGGACGGGGCGGTCAGCCGCGACAATTTCGAGGGCCTGGCCCTGACCCGCACCCCGGCCGGGGCGACCCGGGTCTATCTGCTGGCCGACGACAACGACATGAGCTTCGAGCGCACCCTGCTGATGGCCTTCGACTGGACCGCCCCGCCGCCGGCCCCGCCCGCCCCGCCCGCGCCGCCGAAGGTCAGGAAGCCCCGTCGGCGTTAGGGGGCTGAGGGGGATTTCCGGGCCCATGCGGATCGGGCGCGGCTTGAAAATGACACCAGCGGCAGCTGATTTCCGAACGTTCTCACCCTCCTATAACTTCGTCATCCCGGGCCTCGTGCCCGGGACCCATCGTTCAGCCGACGGTGAAGCGCAATGGCGCGCTGGCGCGCCACTTCGCTGCCCTTGCGGCGGATAAATGGGTCCCGGGCACAAGGCCCGGGATGACGGCGAGAAGGGGAAAGCGAGGAATTGGAGAGGACTTGAACTCGAAGCGCTGGGTATGAGCGCGTGTCCTCATTTTGGCTCCGGCGCCCAGATCCGCGCCGCCTTGCAGCTCGCCGTGTCGCGCCGAACACGGGCCGAAGTAGTTTCTTGTGCAACGCAACATTCTCGTTGACTGACAACGTTGTCATGTTACCGGTACCTATGACGGCTGAGCGGGCGAGATCCCAACGGCCGTCAGAGGAACGCGTCGGGAGGTGGTTGAACCCCAACCCCCTTTCGGAACTAAGATCATGAAGAAGATGTTTGTCCTGGCCGCCACGGCCATGGTTCTGACCACCGCCTCGTCGGCCTTCGCCGCCGAGCAGCACGTCAAGGTTCGCGGCCGCACCGCCGCCGAGGTCCACGCCGACATCGTCGCCGCGGCCACCAGCGTCTGCCGCGAAGAACTCAGCGGCTATGACAGGGACGCGATCACCTACTGCATCCGCGACACCACCCGCGACGCGGTCCGCCGCGTCGACAGCCCGATCCTGACCGCCTACGACAAGGCCGCCTTCCGGCCCAGCGGCCTGCAGAAGGTCAGCTTCTAAGGCCAAGCGGCCTTTGATTTCGACCCTTCACGCCTAATCAGCCCGTCATCCCGGGCCTTGTGCCCGGGACCCAGGGTTCAGCTGACGGTGCGCTGCCTTGGCGCGCCAGCGCGCCACGCCTCCGCCCTTGCGGCGGACAGATGGGTCCCGGGCACGAGGCCCGGGATGACGGCGAAGGGGAGCGAGGGGGCGAACTCAAGAGCCCTTGGTATTAAGGACGAGTCGGGCGGTCTCCGCCCCGCTCCGCCGCTCATCCCGGCCCAGCCGGGATGAGCGGACGGGCTTCCGCTTAGTAGTAGCGGTACTCGTAGTGGCAGTTCTTCTTCTTGGAATTGTGCTTGGCGATCTGGTTGCCGGCGACCGCGCCGACCACGCCGCCGAGCACGGCGCCTTCGGTCTTGTTGCCGTGACCGGCCACGACCGCGCCGAGGGTGCCGCCGGTCAGGCCGCCGACCACCGTGCCCTTGTTGCGGGCGCTCTTGGTGCTCTTGCAGACCAGCACGCGGTGACGCGACTGATGGGCGTCGGCGGCAGTGACCGCGACGGTGGACGCCGTGAAGCCGAGAGCGACTACGACGGCGAGAGTTTTCAGTTGGGCGCGCATGGCGGCCTCCGTTTCTGTGTTGTCCTTGAGTCAAGAACGCTCAAGCTTGGGTTCGGTTCGCAACGTGCGATAAGCCACTGTCGGCTGTTCGACCTGAACCGGGGATGAAACGGCGCCGTCGGCGCCGTTCATCCCTTGTCCAGCTTAGCCCTGCACGCGGTAGCGACCTTCGGCGTCGGGGCAGACCCGCACGTAGCGGGTCTCGGTCCGGCCGTTATAGTCGGTCGGGGCCGGGGCCAGACGACAGCGGCGGCTGTAGTTTTCGTAGTCGGCGCCGACGCTGGCCCGGTACTGGCTGCTTTCGCGATAGGGCACGGTGTCGTCATAGGTCCAGTAGGCGCCCTGGGCGTCGCAGCGGTTCTTGGTCGCGGCGTTGCCGATGCCGGCCCCGACGCCCGCCCCGACCACGGCCCCCAGCACCGTGCCTTCCGGCTTGGCGTTGCGGGCGGCCAGGTTCGAGCCGGCCACCGCCCCGATCAGCGCCCCGATCACCCCGCCGGCCACGGCGTTCTTCTTGGCGTCGGTGCGGCAGGGCTCGGTGTAGGAGGCGTTGTCGCCATAGGCCCCGGCATAGGGCGAGGTGTAGCGCGTCGCGTATTCCGGATAGCGGCGGTCATAGGCCCCGTCGCCATAGCGGCGGTCGTAGTCGGCGCGGGCGCGCTCATAGTCGGCCCGGTCGCGGTCATACTGGGCGCGCTGGTCCAGATAGTCGCGATTGTCGCCATAGGCGCGGCCATCGCCGCTGAACCGCGCGGCGCCGTCGGGATAGCGACGGTCATAGGCCCCCATGCCGTACTGGCGGTCGTAGTCGCGCCGAGCGTCTTCATAGGCCTGGCGGTCGCGCCAGGTCGGGCTGACATAGCGCGCGGCATATTGCGGATAGCGGCGGTCATAGGCCCCGACGCCGTGGCGACGGTCGTAGCGGGCGCGGGCGCGCTCGTACTGGGCGCGGTCGGCCTCGTAGGCTTGCCGCTCGGCCTGGTAGTCAGCCGACCGTTGCTCATAGTCGGCGCGCTGGTCGCCGTAGGTCTGGAGGCGTTGCTGGTAGGCCGGGTCGGGCGAGGCGTATTGCGCCAGAGCAGGCGCGGCGGGGCTGAAGGCGATGGCCGAGGCCATCAACCAGGCTGAATATTTGGAAGTCATCGACAGTCTCCGTTCGGACGAACGGACCGACGGCGGGCCCCCTGAAGCGGGTCGCCAATCCTTTGTGTCCCTGAGACTTAAAGCCCCGGCGACAGTGAAGGTTCCATCGGCGGCGATCTCGTCGAACTGTCAGGCGGGCTTGGTCACCGTCATCATGTAGTTGATGTCGACATCGGCCGAGCGGCTCCAGCGGCCGGTCAACGGGTTGTAGGCGACGCCGAACGGGCCCTGCATCGCCACGGGCTCGCTCGCCAGGAAGGCGCGAAGCTCGTCGGGCTTGAGGAACTGCTTCCAGTCGTGGGTGCCGGGCGGCACCCAGCGTAGCACGTACTCGGCCCCGATCTTGGCCAGGGCCAGGGCCTTGAGCGTGCGATTGAGCGTGGCGACGATCATCAGGCCGCCGGGCGCCAGCAGCCGCGCGCAGGTGCGCAGGAACTCGCCGGGATCGGCCACGTGTTCGATGACCTCCATGGTCAGCACCACGTCGAACGGCCCCGCGCCCTCGGCCAGCAGCTGTTCGGCGGTGGCGGGACGGTAGCCGATCGCCAGCCCCTGTTCGGCGGCGTGGGCGGCGGCGGTCTTGATGTTGTTCTCCGAGGCGTCGATGGCGGTGACGTCGAAGCCCAGCCGCGCCATCGGCTCGCTGAGCAGGCCGCCGCCGCAGCCGATGTCGAGCAGGCTCAGGCCCTCGAACGGCGTGCGGGCGTTGCCGTCGCGCTCGAACCGCGCCAGGGCCTGCTCCCGGATGAAGCCCAGCCGGCAGGGATTAAAGACGTGCAGCGGCGCGAACTTGCCGCGCGGGTCCCACCATTCGGCCGCGATGGCCGAGAACCGCGCCACGTCGGTGGGGTCGATGCTCCAGGAGGGGGGGGCGGAAACGGGCTGGGTCATGGTCAGCGTATGAGCACGACTTCGACCGGAAGGTCCAGATCGGCCCAGGCGCGATCCGTGGTCATGGCGGGCAGCTTTTCGCGAATGGCCAGGGCCAGGCACGCGCGGTCGCCCAGGGACAGGCCCTTGTGGCGGGTGGCGGCGCGGAGGAGGGCGGTCCGCATGGCCAGATCGCGATCGAAATCGGCGACGACGAGCGAAAAGTCGTTCAGTTGGCGATCGACCTGATCGGGCGACAGGCCGCTGTCCAGCAACTTGGACATCACTTCGGCGAGATTGACCGCGCTGATCGCGGCGCCGGGCAAGGCGACCGCGACGTGCTCCCGGCCCCGTTCCCGAAAGGCCAGGGCGAGGATCGCCGAAGAGTCCACCACGACCTCAGTCGTCACGGCGCACCCTGGCCCGGACCATCCCGCTTTCAAGGGTTTCGATCGCGGCTTCGCGCCGACGCTCCTCGATCAGGTCTTCCGAAGCCAGCATGCCGGGAGGCGGCGGCTGGGCCTGTCGGGCCTTCATGAGCCGAATCCCGGTCATGCCGCTGACAAGCGTAAAGCTCTCCTCGCCCAGGTCGGCGATGATGACGCCGCCTGGCCCAGCGCCCAGCGCCTTCAGCACCTCGGGCGGCAAGACCACCGAGCCGTTCGCCTCGACGGTCAGGAAATAGGTATGGGGCGGCGTGTACTGAAAGGGCTTGGCGTCGGCCTCGGCCATGCCGTCGGCCGCCATTGAGGTCAGCCGGGGCGGACCGGGCTCCTCCAGCACGTTCCACACATGCTGATACCGCTTGCCGAGGATGCGGGCGATCTCGGCGCGGGGATAGCCGGCGGCGGCCAGGGCGCGGATCTTGCCGGCGACGGTCTTTTGGCCCCGCAGCAGCGTTTCAAGGTCGGGCGACATGGCGGTTCTCCATCATACGGAAAACAGGTAGGTAGTTAGGTAGGTTGCGGTAAATGAGTCAAGCCGCCGGCCCCGCGACGAAAAAGACAGCTTGGCGACATTGCCGTTGCGCCGTCGCGCCGCTAGAAGACCGCGGCTTGCGCGTACGGCGAGGTTCCGCCGCTCGCGACGCAAGAATTGACCTTAGGTTTTGACGGGGTAGGGCGTGTCACGTCTGGTGATGAAGTTCGGCGGCACCTCGGTGGCCGACCTGGAGCGCATCCGCCGGGTGGCGCGCCTGGTCGCGGCCGAGGTCGCGACCGGCAAGCAGGTGGCGGTGGTGGTCTCGGCCATGTCGGGCAAGACCAACGAGCTGGTGGCCTGGACCGACGGCTCGGGCCGCGCGGCCCAGGGCCTGCCGGAATCGGACGACGAGTACGACGCCGTCGTCGCCTCGGGCGAGCAGGTGACCGCCGGCCTGCTGGCCATGACCCTGCGCAACATGGGCCTGAACGCCCGCTCGTTCCTGGGCTGGCAGGTGCCGATCCTGACCGACGACGCCCACGGCCGGGCCCGCATCGAGGACATCCCGCCGGCCAATCTGGAAGCCGCCTTCGCGGCCGGCCAGATCGCGGTGATCGCCGGCTTCCAGGGCGTGACCCCCGACCAGCGCATCACCACCCTGGGCCGGGGCGGCTCGGACACCAGCGCTGTGGCCATCGCCGCGGCCCTGAAGGGCGCCTGCGACATCTATACCGACGTCGACGGCGTCTACACGACCGACCCTCGGATCGAGAGCAAGGCCAGGCGCCTGGCCAAGATCTCCTACGAGGAAATGCTGGAAATGGCCTCGCTGGGGGCCAAGGTGCTGCAGACTCGCTCGGTCGAGATGGCCATGGCCCATCGCGTCCCGGTGCGGGTGCTGTCGAGTTTCGTCGAGCCGGGCGAAGCCCCGGGCCAAGGTACGATCGTCTGCGACGAGGAAGAAATCATGGAAAAGCGCATCGTCTCGGGCGTCGCCTATAGCCGCGACGAAGCCAAGATCACCCTGCTGGGCCTGCCCGACCATCCGGGCGTGTCGTCGCAGATCTTCGGCCGGCTGGCCGAGGCCAACGTCAATGTCGACATGATCGTGCAGTCGCGCGCCCGCAGCGCCGACACCGCCAACATGGAGTTCACGGTCGGCAAGCGCGACGCCGTCCGCGCCGTCGAGATCGTCCGCAAGGCCCAGAAGGAGATCGGCTTCGAGGACGTGGCGGTCAACGAGGACGTCGCCAAGGTGTCGGTGATCGGGGTGGGCATGCGCAGCCACGCCGGCGTCGCCCAGTCGATGTTCCAGGCCCTGGCCGAGAAGAACATCAACATCCAGGTCATCTCGACCTCGGAGATCAAGATCTCGGTCCTGATCGACGCGGCCTATACCGAGCTGGCGGTGCGGGCCCTGCACGCGGCCTACGGGCTGGACCAGCTGTAGTCGAGCGCGGAGGGACGCCCCCTCCGTCGGCTTCGCCGCCACCTCCCCCGTTGCACGGGGGAGGAGAAGGACCCTCGCTCCTCACCCGCATCGCGGGGGAGGTGGCGCGCTGCGAATACGCAGCGTGACGGAGGGGGCGTCCCGGAGCGTTAGCAAAACGTCGCCTTCTGACGTTATGACGTCAAAACGTCACCCCCAGGAGCGCCCATGTCGGTCTTCCATTTCGATCCCGAGAAGAAGTCCGTCACCTTCGCCGGCGAGGCGGGGCTGGAGCTGCTGTACGACCTGCTGCTGCGGGCCAAGTTCGGCGACGGCTATGAGAAGCCGCTGCTGGTCAGCCCGTGGCTGGCCTCGCTGCTGCGCAAGCTCGACCAGGCCCTGCCCGACGACGGCCAGTGGTTCCCCGAGCAGCCCGGCCGGCCGGTGTTCGACGAGGACGACCTGCTGGCCATGGGCGACGCGGTGATCGAGGAAGGCCATACCGTCGGCTGGTGGACCATGACCGAGCCGGAGAAGCGGGCCTATCTGCGCGAGGTGATCGCCGCCCCGCACCCCCTGACCGACGCCGAGGTCGCGTTCATCGAGCGCGACATCGATGGCGCCGTCGAGCAGGCCCGCCAGCTGGTCGCGGCGGTCAGCGAGCCCCTGGCCCAGCCGGGTCACGGCTAGGGACGTCCACCCGACCTTGACGTCATATTTGAAATAGTATTCTCTATTGAAATCCCCCCGCATCGCGTAGCCTCTCCGAAAAATGCGGGAGGGAATGTCATGCTGGCTCGTCGCCACCTGTTGCTCGGGGCCGCCGCCGCCGCCTTCGCGCCGCCCGCGCTGAGCGCCCAGGTCCTGACCGACGAGCAGCGATCGGCCCTGAAGACCGCCAACACCGACCCAACCCTGGCGCCCGACCTGCTGCTGTCCGAGCAGGACATGGCCTGGTGGCGCGACGCCAAGTTCGGCGTCTTCGTCCATTGGGGGCTCTATGCGATCCCGGCCCAGGGCGAGTGGCGCATGTTCAACGACAAGGTTTCGCCGGAAGCCTACGCGAGGCTCGCCGCGGAATTCCACCCCCGTCACTATGACCCCGACAGCTGGGTCGCGCTGGCGAAGGCGGCGGGCGCCCGCTACATGGTGCTCACGACGCGCCACCACGACGGCTTCGCCCTGTGGGACAGCCCGGCCAGCTACCGCCATTTCGACGCCATGCATTCGGCGGCCCATCGCGACCTGGTCGCCCCGTTCGTCGACGCCGTCCGCCGCCAGGGGCTTCGCGTCGGTCTCTACTATTCGCCGATCGACTGGCGCTTCCCGGCCTATTTCCGGCCGAAGGAACTGCCGGACAACGCCGCCCTGTTCAAGCGCCAGACCTACGCCCAGGTCGAGGAGCTGATGCGCCGCTATGGCCGCATCGACGTGCTGTGGTGGGACGGCGGCTGGCTGGCGCACAAGGGCACGGACGCCGACGCCGCCTGGTTCTGGGAGCCCGACAAGCTGAACCGCATGGTGCGCAAATACCAGCCGAAGATCGTCATCAACCCCCGCTCGGGCTGGCAGGGCGACAACCAGGTCGAGGAAGGCGGCGCGCCGATCAAGGGCCCAATCCGCGCCCGTCCGTGGGAAAAGGCCTTCACGATCAACACGCGCGCCTGGGGCTACACGCCCGAAGACAATGTCCTCAGCGCCGACCAGGTGGTGCGGCTGCTGGTCGACGCCGTGGTGCGCAACGGCAATATCATCGCCAATGTCGGTCCCGATCCCGACGGCGTCATTCCGCCCAGGCAGACCGAGACGCTGAAGGGCGTCGGGCTCTGGCTGGAGCGCCACGGCCGGGCCGTCTACGGCACGCGGCCGGGGCCGTTGCAGCCGGTCGACGGCGTCTATGGCGCGACGACCGCCGGCGACAGCGTCTTTGTCCACATCGTCGGCTGGCCCGCCGACGAACTGTTGCTGCCGCCTCTGCCCCGGAAGGTCGTCGAGGCCCGGAACCTGTCCGGCGAGACGGTCCGGTGGACGGCCGACGCCAAGGGCCATACCCTGGCCGTGCCGCCGTCGTCGCGCGGATCGGCCGTCACCGTCATCGAACTGAGGCTGGCGCCGGAAGCGGCATAGATGACGCGCTGATTGCCGCTGAGGTCGTAGGCACGATGACCGAGTTGATCGCCCAGCTGTCCCTGCGCCGCTACGGCGCCGACGCCGATCCGCACGTGCATGACGATTTCGACCAGATCGTCCTGCCTCGGCGGGGCGTGCTGGAGATGGAGATCGACGGCCGCGGCGGCCGGGTCCAGGCCGGGCAGGCGGCCCTGGTCCGCTGCGGGACCCGCCACGCCTTCGCCGCGGCCGGCGACAACCTGTTCGTGGTGGCCAATATCGGCGCCGAGCTGATCGCGCCGTTCGAAGGACTGAGGGAGCGCGCCTTCCTGCCGGTCGATGCGCCGGTGCGCGGCCTGCTCGACTACATCGCCGGCGACGCGGCGGGCGAGGTGGACGACGCCGTGGCGGCCCTGTGGGCGCCGCTGCTGCTGCGCGGCCTGGCCGCCGCCCCGTCGATCGCCGATCCGCGCCTGGCCCGGGCCGCGGCCCGGGTCGAGCGCGACTTCGCCCGGCCGCTGGCGGTCAAGGCCCTGGCCGTCGAGGCGGGCATGAGCCAGAGCCGCTTCTTCGCCGCCTTCGCCGCGGCGTTCGGCCAGACGCCGCACGGCTACCTGGTCGACGCGCGCCTGCGGGCGGCGCAGCGACTGCTGTCGGAGACGTCGCTGTCGATCGCCCAGGTCGCGCTCCGCACGGGGCACGCCGACCAGAGCGCCCTGACCCGGGCCATGCGGACGCGGCTGGGAACGACGCCGGGGGCGTGGCGGCAAAGGCGCATTTAAACCGCTCATCCCGGCGAATGCCGGGACCCAGATGGAATGGCATTTGGGCTGACGCCAAAGGACTCCGAGCCCTTCCAATCATCCACACCGCTATGGGATCTGGGTCCCGGCATTCGCCGGGATGAGCGGATGTATTGGAGGTTTTGCCTAAACACCCGGAGCTTTCGCCAAGCCTCCCACGCTGCGCTCTGCTACCTGCCGGCCATGACCCACCAGCAGCGCCTCCTGATCGGACTTCTCTGCGGCCTCGTCGCCGGGGCCTTCTGGGGCGGGGTGTTCCTGGCGCCGGAGCTGCTGGCCGCCTTCACGCCGCTGCAGATGACCGCCGGCCGCTATCTCTGCTACGGCCTGGCCTCGGCGGTTCTGCTGGCGCCCAGCGCGCGCAAGGTGCTGGGCCGGCTGACCCTCGCCGACTGGCGCGACCTGGCGGGGCTGAGCCTGCTGGGCAACATCGTCTACTATGTCGGGCTGGCGGTGTCGGTGCAGATCGCCGGGGTCGCGCCGGCCTCGCTGATCATCGGCCTGCTGCCGGTGACCATCACCCTGGTCGGCGCCAAACCCGGCGAGGGCGTGCCCTTGCGCAAGCTGGCCGCGCCGCTGCTGCTGGTCGCCGCCGGCGTGGTCTGCATCAATCTCGCCGCCTTCCAGACCGCCGGCGGCGTCAGCCCCGGGCGGCTTTCGCTGGGCCTGCTCGCGGCGGCCGGGGCGCTGGCGGTGTGGACGGTCTATGCGGTGTGGAACGCCCGCCGCCTGGCGGCGACGCCGCGCTTCACCAGCCACGAATGGTCGCTGCTGACCGGGGTGGTCACCGGCCTGCTGTCGCTGCTGCTGATCGTCCCGGCCTTCGCCCAAGGCCGGGCGCATGCGCAAGGCGACTGGCTGCTGTTCGGCGGCGTCAGCCTGGCCGTGGCCCTGGGGGCCTCGGTGATCGGCAACGGCCTGTGGAACGCCGCCAGTCGCCTGTTGCCGCTCAGCCTGTCGGGCCAGCTGATCGTCTTCGAGACCCTGTTCGCCCTGCTGTACGGCTTCCTGCACGAGGGCCGATGGCCCCACCCCCTGGAGACGGCGGCCATCGTCCTGATGCTGGCCGGGGTGCTGTGGTCGGTGCATCTGCACCGACCGCCGGCCGAGGCTCACCCCGCGCAGTAGGCGATCTCCCCGAACATGACCGCCACCTGAACATCGCCGTTCAGAACGGGTTCAAGGCGCGAATGCGACAAAGGCCTCAACAGCGCCGCACCGGACCTTTCCGGACCTGGCGACGCTTCGCAGATGGAGCAACGCCATGAAGACCTTTGGTAAGTTCACGAAGATCGCCGTCGCCGCGGCCCTGACCGGCGCCGTCGTCCTGCCGGCCTCGGCCGCCCTGGCCGGCGACCGCAGCAACAAGACCGAGCGCGCCATCCTCGGCGCCGTGATCGGCGGCCTCGCCGGCGCGGCCCTGTCGGACGGCGACAACGGCGGCATCGCCATCGGCGCCGTCGCCGGCGCCGCCCTGGGCGCCTCGACGGGCCATGGCGACCGCTACGACCGCGACCACCGCTATTCCAGCGGCTATCGCGACAGCCGCTACGGCGGCGGCTATGGCTCGCGTTACGGCAACGGCTATGGCTACGGCGGCGGCTACGACCGGTCGAGCTATGACAATCGCCATGACCGCGATCATCGCCGCGACCGCTACGACACCCGCTATGACTCCGGCTACGGCGGCGGTTACGGCTATCAGCGCGAGGGCGGCTATTACGGCCAACGCGATGGCGGCTATTACGGCGGCCGCCGCTAAGGCCTGATCCCGCCGACGAACGGGCGCCGTCCTTCCCCAAGGGCGGCGCCTTTTCGCGTCCGGCGCACGATTTGCCTGTCGGCGAACGCTGTGCGGCGCGCGAAATCTGCTATAGCCGCCTGAGCACGATGCGGCTTTCCAACCCCTGGCGCTTTTGTCAGGCTGAGCCGCGTCGAGCCACGGGGAGTGCGCGCGTAAACATGGCGGCGTCAGGGATCGCTGTTCGGGGACCTCGCAGCCTGCTTCGGCAGATTCGCGAGGCCATGGCCGGCGGCGGCCCCGCCCAGGCCAAGCTCGACATGGTGGTGCGCACCATCGCCATCTCGATGGTCGCCGAGGTCTGCTCGATCTATCTGCGCCGCGCCAGCGGCGACCTGGAGCTGTTCGCCACCGAGGGCCTGGATCCCGGCGCCGTCCACGTCACCCGCATGAAGCCGGGCGAGGGCCTAGTCGGCGAGACCATGCGCCTGGGCAGGCCGCTGAACCTGTCGGACGCCGCCAGCCACCCGGCCTTCTCCTACCGGCCCGAGACCGGCGAAGATCCCTACCACGCCTTCCTGGCCGTGCCGCTGCTGCGCGGCGGCCGCTCGATCGGCGTGCTGGTCGTCCAGAACCGCACCGAGCGGGTCTATGGCGAGGACGAGGTCGAGGACCTGCAGATCATCGCCATGGTCCTGGCCGAGATGGTCAGCTCCAGCGAACTGCTGGGCCTGGCCGAGCTCAAGGACGTCGAGATCGCGCCCCACAAGCCCGAGCGGCTGAAGGGCGCGCGGTTCGCCGAGGGACTGGCCTATGGCGTGGCGGTGCTGCACGAGCAGCCGGTCGCCCCCGAGCAGCTGCTGTCCGACGACGCCCTGGCCGAGGAAGCCCGGCTGAAATGGGCGGTCGAGGCCCTGCAGACCCAGATCGACGAGATGTTGGAGGGCCAGCACGGCCTGGTCGGCGCCTCCTACGAGGTGCTCGAGACCTACCGGATGTTCGCCCACGACCGCGGCTGGAACCGGTCGCTGCAGGAAGCCGTGCGCTCGGGCCTGACGGCCGAGGCCGCGGTCGAGCGGGTGCGCTCGGAGCACCGCGCCCGCCTGGGCCAGGCCCGCGACCCCTATCTGCGCGAGCGCCTGCACGACCTGGAGGACCTCAACGACCGGCTGCTGCGCCACCTGTCGGGCGACGTCCACGCCGTGCGGGTCCTGCCCGACGACGCGATCCTGATCGCCCGTAACCTCGGCCCGGCCGACCTGCTGGAATACGACCGCACCAAGCTCAAGGGCATCCTGCTGGAGGAGGGCTCGGCCGCCAGCCACGCCGGCGTCGTCGCCCGGGCCCTGGACATTCCCTGCGTCGGCCGCCTGGCCGGCCTGCGCGACCGGGTCAACGAGGGCGACCCGGTGGTGGTCGACGCCGAGACCGCCGAGGCCTGGCTGCGGCCGCGCTCCGACGTGGTCAAGGCGCTGAAGGCCCGGATGGAGGTCCGCGCCCAGCGCAAGGCCGAGTTCGCCCGCCTGCGCGACACCCCCGCCGTCACCAAGGACGGCGACAAGATCACCCTGCTGATGAACGCCGGCCTGGCCGTCGATCTCGACATCCTCGGCGAGACCGGGGCCGAGGGCATCGGCCTGTTCCGCACCGAGTTCCAGTTCATGGTCGCCGAGGAGATGCCGCGGCTCGAAGCCCAGACCAGCCTCTACGAAAAGGTGCTGGACGCGGCCGAGGGCATGCCGGTGACCTTCCGCACCCTCGACCTCGGCGGCGACAAGCTGCTGCCGTACATGGAGCTGGAGCGCGAGGACAATCCGGCCCTGGGCTGGCGGGCGATCCGCATGGGCCTGGACCGGCCGGCCCTGCTGCGCATGCAGATCCGCGCCCTGATCAAGGCCGCGCGCGGCCGGCCGCTGCGGATCATGTTCCCGCTGGTGGCCAATGTCGACGAGTTCCGCGCCGCCCGCGCCTTCGTCGACCAGGAGGTGGCCTGGGCCCTGAAGCGCGGCCGGCCCGAGCCGGCGCGGCTGGACGTCGGGGCGATGATCGAGGCGCCCTCGCTGCTGTGGCATTTGGACGCTCTGCTGCCGATGACCGACTTCGTTTCGGTCGGCACCAACGACCTGATGCAGTACATGTTCGCCGCCGACCGGGGCAATCCGCGGGTGTCGGACCGCTACGACCCGCTGTCGCCGGCCGCCCTGCGGGCGCTCAAGACCATCCAGCAGGCCTGCGCCGACACCGGCACGCCGGTCTCGGTCTGCGGCGAGATGGCGGGGCGGCCGCTGGAGGCCTTCGCCTTGCTGGCCTTGGGTTTTGATGGCCTGTCGATGCCGCCGGCCGGCATCGGGCCCGTCAAGCAGATGGTGCTGTCCTGCGATCGCGAGGCCGCCCGCCGCAATGTCGAGGCCCTGCTCAAGACCTCGGCCGGCTCGCTGCGCGGCGAAATCGAAACCCTGGCCCGGAAGCTTTACGTCGCCGTCTGACGGCTCTGGTTCTTAACCGACCGTGGCTGTATAGTGTATTGAATCCGGCGACTTACTTTGATAACGGCTATGAAGTGTTAACGAATTCCGGCTATAAACGTCGGGCCTATTCGTCAAGTTCTCGCGTGACGCGCATTTTGGAGTGACATGGCAGCCATGCCGCTGGATACGGGCAGGGTTCCTCACTTGCACCTGGTCGCCGACGGCGATCCGGAAGACGCGTCGATGCCGGCGTATCAGCCCTCGGTGGATCACGGTCCCGACCTGGGCGCGGCCTTGCGGGCGGCGCGGGAATTCCGCGGCCTGGGCCTGGGCGAGGTCGCCGAGGCCACCCGCATCCGCCAGAGCTATATCGAGGCCATCGAGGACATGCGGCTCGAAGAGCTGCCCTCGCGCCCGTTCACCATCGGCTATGTGAAGTCCTACGCCAAGCTGCTGGGCCTGGACGGCGACGCCGCCGTCGCCCGCTTCAAGCTGGACGCGCCGGACGACAACGAGCCCCTGCGCGCCCCGGTCGGCGTGCGCCACGAGCGCGATCCGCGCCTGGGCCTGATCCTGGTGCTGGGCGTGCTGGTCGTGGCCGCCATCGTGCTGTGGAACGTCGCCCAGCGGGCCATCGCCAAGGACGAACCGCCGACCCAGGTGGCCCAGTCCCAGGCCAGCGCCGCCGTCGCCGGCCCCGCCGCCGTTCCGGTCGACCCCGCCGCCACGCCCGGCTCGGTATCGCTGGGCGCGCCGCTGCCCGCGCCGGTGGAATCGACCACGCCCGAGCCCTACAAGACCCCCGGCCTCGACGACGCCGCCGCCAACGGCGGTTCGGCCGACGCCGTGACCGCCGCCTCCAAGGCCCGCGCCGCCGACGCCCTGACCGCCGCCGCCGCGCCGTTGCTCAATCTGGGCGCCCCGTTCCGCGCCAAGGGCGCGGTGTACGGCGCCAATCCCGCCGACGCCTCGGGCGTCATCCTGCAGGCCCGCAAGCCAGCCTCGCTGGCGGTGCACGGCGCCGGGGAGTCGACCTATTTCGCCCGCTGGATGGCCGCCGGCGAAGCCTTCCGCGCCCCGCGCACGGCGGGGCTGACCGCCGACGTCTCCGATCCCGCGGCCTTCGACGTCTATGTCAACGGCGCCCTGGCCAGCCGCCTGTCGGCGCCGCAGGTGGCGCTGAGCAAGCTGGCGGTCGCTCCGCCGGTCCCGGCGACGGTCACGCGCCCCTAAATTTCGCTGGCGTCATTCGGTCCTGAAGACCTGTTTGAATTCGGCGTGTTTGAGAATGTCCGGCCAGCGTACGCCGTGTTGGCCGATGGTTCGTTCGCCGAAAAGCGGCTTTATCGGACATACGTAGATCATACACCGCCCGTCGCCAAAGTCCCGAAACATCATGATCCGGTCGCGGGCATGCCAATCAGCAGAGCCGAACACCTCGTCGCCACGGCCGGGCGTGCTGATCATGGCTCCCTCGGCGTGCGTATAGGCCGAGAAGTGGCATCGTCCGTAGGGCGGGAAATCGACGGTCCGTTCATCAACGGCGATGACGCCGTCGATGTGGGAGAGTAGGTAGTTTAGCGCCTTCTTGCGGTTTGCGTGCTGATGCCCATTGCCTTTTGTAAGAAACGCCCTGGTCATGATGTCCTCGATTTCGTGTAGCGAAGCGTCGAGGCTATGCTGGGTTGCGTCAATGCGTGCAGAGAAAACTGCGTGAGGTTGGCGTTCGCGACATTTCCTTGATGCTCTTGGGTTCCAGCTGCAAACCTCCTAGATTGACGCCATGGCCGCAGACCACACCCACGTCCGACCCTGGCGCATGATCGAGCGCCGCAAGTCGCGGAAGATCCGCGTCGGCAATGTCGAGGTGGGCGGCGACGCGCCGATCACCGTCCAGTCGATGACCAACACCCTGACCAGCGACGCCAAGGCGACCCTGGAGCAGATCCGCCAGCTGGAGGAGGCCGGGGCCGACATCGTCCGCGTCTCGTGCCCGGACACCGACTCGACGGCGGCCTTCAAGACCATCGCCCGCGAGGCCCGCGTGCCGCTGGTGGCCGACATCCACTTCCACTACAAGCGCGGCATCGAGGCCGCCCAGGCCGGCGCGGCCTGCCTGCGGATCAATCCGGGCAATATCGGCAGCGCCGACCGGGTGCGCGACGTGATCAACGCCGCCAAGGACCACGGCTGCTCGATCCGCATCGGCGTCAACGCCGGCTCGCTGGAGCGCGAGCTGCTGGAACGCTATGGCGAGCCCTGTCCCGAGGCCATGGTCGAGAGCGCCCTCAACCACGCCAAGATCCTGCAGGACCACGACTTCCACGAGTTCAAGATCTCGGTGAAGGCCTCCGACCCGTTCCTGACCGTGGCCGCCTACCAGCAGCTGGCCGAGGCCATCGACTGCCCGCTGCACCTGGGCGTCACCGAGGCCGGGGCCCTGCGCACCGGCACGGTCAAGAGCGCCATCGGCATGGGCTCGATGCTGTGGGCCGGCATCGGCGACACCATCCGCGTGTCGCTGGCCGCCGACCCGGTCGAGGAGATCAAGGTCGGCTTCGACATCCTCAAGTCGCTGGGCCTGCGCCACCGCGGCGTCAACATCATCGCCTGCCCGTCCTGCGCCCGGCAGGGCTTCAACGTCATCAAGACGGTCGAGGCCCTGGAAGAGCGCCTGGCCCACATCTCCCAGCCGATGTCGCTGTCGATCATCGGCTGCGTGGTCAACGGCCCCGGCGAGGCGCTGATGACCGACCTGGGCTTCACCGGCGGCGGGGCCGGCTCGGGCATGGTTTATATGGCCGGCAAGCCCGACCACAAGCAGTCCAACGACGGCATGATCGACCACATCGTCGAACTGGTCGAACAACGCGCGGCCCAGCTGAAGGCCGCCGCCGAGGGCGAGGCGATCGCGGCGGAGTAGCTTCACCTGGAGCTTGACTTTAGGTGGCGCTGTCGGAAATGTCCCGCTTACGGCGATTGTCGCCGCTGTTCTGGGGGCTTATCCAAATGAGAATTCTGGCTGTCGTCGCGCTGGCCGCGATGGTGACGGCGTGCGCCACCACCGAGGAAACGGTTTCCGTCGGCTACGCGCCTGCGCCGGCGTCGGCCGTGGCGGGCGCCGAGGCGATCCAGGTCACGGTCACCGCCGTCGACGCCCGCACCACCAATCGCGCCCGCATCTCCACCAAGATCAACGGCTATGGCATGGAGATGGCCCCGATCCGCTCGAAGGAGGAGGTGGCCGACATCGTCCGTGACGCGCTGAGCGCCGAGTTCAAGCAGCACGGCTACAAGCTGGCGGCGGGCGGTCCGAAGGTCGAGGCCAAGGTCACCACCTTCTACAATCAATTCGGCGTCGGCATGTGGTCCGGCAAGGCCAATTCCGAAGTGAACCTGACGGTCGCGGTGACCTCGCCGTCGGGGGCTCAGGTCTACAGCCGCGACCTGGCCGGCAAGGCCAGCAAGACGGTGCAGATGGCCGGCGGCAAGAACGCGGCCCTTTCGCTGAGCGAGGCCCTGGCCGACGATTTCAAGACCCTGTTCGCCGACGAGGCCTTCACCAAGGCGCTGTCGGCCCAGTAGGCCGAACGTGAAAGGGCGCGGAAGCCTCGGCCTCCGCGCCCCTCCATTCGTGCTTGCCGCCTAGCGGGCGATGAAGGCGCGCTTGCAGATTTCCGTGCCGAAGCCCGAAGACATCTGGCCTTCGGCGTCGGCCATGGCCGCCGCGGCGATCAGGCCGCCGCCGCCGGTCGAGCGGTCGATCTCGTAGTCGGCCACCACCTTGTCGGTCGCCGGGTCGATCAACTGGGCCACGCCCTTGATCTTGTTGGACGAGCCCACCAGGATCGTCATGCCGGCGTTGGCCTTCTTGAAGTCGGTGATGTTGACCTTCAGCAGCAGCGGCTGGGCGCCCTTGGCGCAGCCGGCGAGTTTTTCCGAGACGTTCTTCTTGAAGGTGGTTTCGAACGCGGCGCTGGCGCCGGTCGGCGTATTGACCGAGATCTCCTTGACGAAGGCGTTCTTGGAAATGTCCGACGAGATTTGGGCGATGGTGTCGCCCCCCGATTGGGTCACGCAGCCGGCCGTCAACAGGGCCATGGCGGTGACGAGAACGATACGACGCATAACAGCTCCAACGACTTAGATCGGCTGAAACTGTTTCAGCCCCCGCCTCACCATAGCAAAGCTCTAGGTTGCGACGGAAGGGGTGTTCTCCTGTTTGTTTTCAGATCACCGCCCGCGGCCGCTCCTCCACCCCCGCCAGGGCCGAGGCCACCACCCGCAGGCCGCGCTCCAGTTCGGCCTGGTCCCGGGCCGCGCCGAGGCAGAGGCGGACGCCGGTCGTCAGGCCGGGTTCGACGATCGGCGCGGCGGGCGGGGTGAGCTCGACGCCGCCGCGCAGGGTCCGTCCGGCCAGGCGTTCGGCCTCCAGTTCGCTCATCGGCAGCCAGACATGCGGGCTGGCGGCCGAGCCGGGCGGCTCCATCGCCGAGCCGAGCAGGGCGCGGGCGAGGTCCAGCCGGGCGGCCATTTCGGCGCGGATCTCGGCGGCGATGGCGTCGGCCGCGCCGTCCTCGATCCACTGGGTGGCGATCAGCCCGCCGAAGTTGGGCGGGGCGTAGAACTGGGCGCGCACCGCGCCGAGCAGGCGTTCGAAATGGTCGCCGGGCGGGGCGACCAGGAAGCCGACCCGCAGGCCCGGAGCCAGCGACTTGGACACGCCGGTCACATAGAACGTGCGCTCCGGGGCCAGCACCGCCAGCGGCGGGGCCTCGGTCTCGTCGCCGAAGATGGCGTAGATGCCGTCCTCGACGATCGTCAGGTCGCGCCGCCGGGCGACGGCGACGATCTCGGCCCGCCGAGCCGCGCCCATCGTCCGGCCGGTCGGGTTCTGCAGCGAGGGCAGCAGGAACACCACCCGGGCGCCGTCGGCGGCCGCGCGGTCGAGGGCCTCGGGCAGCAGGCCCTGGCCGTCCATGGCCACGCCGCGCAGGCGATAGCCGACATGGTCGGCCAGGGCCTTGAAGCCGGGGAAGGTGGCGGCCTCGCACAGCACCGTGTCGCCGGGGCGGCAGAGGGTCGACAGGGCCAGGGTCAGGGCGTGCTGGGCGCCGGCGCAGCACAGGGTCCGCCGCCAGTCGGCGCCGTCCAGGCCGGCGCTGCGCTGCAGCCAGGCCGCCCCGGCCCGGCGCTGGCGCTCCAGCCCCGCCGAAGGGGCGTAGGCCAGGTTCTCCAGCAGGTCGGGCCGGCGCCGCAGCCGCGCCAGGGTCTCGCCGATCCGCGCGGCGCTCGGCGCCAGGGGGGCGATGTTCTGGCTCAGATTGATCGGCGCAGCGTCGTCGGCCGGCCGCGCCGGCGCGCCCTCGCGGGTCGACGGACCATGCACGAAGCTGCCGCGCCCGACATGGGCCTGCACCAGCCCAGCCTTCTCGGCCTCGACATAGGCGCGGGTCACGGTGCCCAGGCCCAGGCCCAGGCGGTGGGCCAGGTCGCGCTGCGGCGGCAGGCGGTCGCCGTCGCCCAGGGCCCCCGAGGCGATGTCGGCGCGCAGGGCGTCCAGCAGCCGCTCATAGAGCGGGGCGGTGCCGGGCGGCAGGGTCGGGGTCCATCCGGCCATCGAGGTCTCCAGAATTGTCACTGGAACAATATAGGTTTTGACACATGATGCAATTGGCAAGATGACCGTGACATTCCTGTCCTGAGGCTCGTCTCAAGGAGTGTCCGCCATGACCGCCCAGCTGCTGCTCGCCTTCGTCCTGTTCGCCGTCGTCACCGCCGGCACGCCCGGCCCCAACAACATGATGCTGCTGGCCGCGGGCGCGAACTTCGGTTTCAAGCGGACCATCGTGCACATCCTGGGGATCAGCTGCGGCCTGGGGGTGATGGTGCTGGCCATGGGCCTGGGCCTGAGCGGGGCGTTCAAGGCCTGGCCGGTGCTGCACGACGTGCTGCGCTGGGTCGGCGGGGCCTATCTGCTGTGGCTGGCCTGGAAGATCGCCACCGCCAAGGGGATCGGCGATCGGGAGGCCGATACAAAGCCGATGACCTTCCTGGGCGCGGCCGCCTTCCAGTGGGTCAATCCCAAGGCCTGGGCCATGGCCCTGACCGCGACCACCACCTACACGCCCGAGGGCTCGTCCCTGGCGGTGGTGATCGTGGCCGGGACCTTCATGCTGGTCGGCGCGCCGTGCAGCGCCGCCTGGGCCGGCTTCGGCCAGGGCCTGCGGCGGTTCCTCGACCGGCCGCCGGTGCTGCGGGCCTTCAACCTGACCATGGCCGCCCTGCTGGTGGCCTCGCTCTATCCGCTGGTGGTGGAGACCGGGCGCGCCAGGCCGACCGAGGCGCCGCGCGAACTGGCCGCGGGCGGGTTCCCGCTGTTGCCGCGGATCAGCTGGCGGGGGTGAGCGGGGGCTTGCCAGGCGCCGCGGATCGGGCGCAGATCGGGGCTCAATCGAAGGTTCGCCCCATGCGCTTCCCGCTCGCCCTGGCCGCCGCCGTCGCCGCCCTGGCCTGGACCCCCGCCCTGGCCCAGGGCCTCAAGGTCACGGTGGTCGGCCGCGACTCCATCGTCCTGACACCCGCCGACCTCAAGGCCCTGCCGCGGGCCAAGGCGACCTTCCAGGCCAAGGGCCATGCGGTGACCTTCGAGGGGGCGGTGCTCAACGCCGCCCTGCTGAAGGCCGGCGTGGTCTCGGGCGACCGGCTGATGGGCCGTTACCTGAACCAGGTGGTGGTGGCCAAGGCGGCCGACGGCTTCACCAGCATCCTGTCCCTGGCCGAGACCGACCCGTTCTACCGCACCAATCCGGTGATCATCGCCGACACCAAGGACGGCCAGCCGCTCGACGCCAAGGAGGGGCCCTACCGCCTGGTGGTCGACGGCGACCTGCATCCCTCGCGCTCGCCGCGCCAGGTGGTGTCGATCGAGGTCAAGCCGGCGTTCTGAACGCCCTCGGCTCTGGGGAGGCGAGGGCGCCTCGCTCAGCTCCGGATTTGCCCCAGATAGTCGAGCTTGCCGATCTGCACGCCCTTGTGCCGCAGGATATCGTAGGCCGTGGTGACGTGGAAGAAGACGTTCGGCAGGACGAAGCCGAGCAGATAGTCCTCGCCGGTGAAGGGCAGGGGACCGCTCGGGGTCGGCAGCTCGACCGTGCGGTCCTCGCTGCCCTCGAAGGCCTGGGGATCGGCGCTTTCGACGAAGGCCAGGGTGTCGGCGATGCGTTTCTGAAGCTCGGCGAAGGTCGTCTCCTCGTCGGGCATGGCCGGGGCCGTCACGCCCGTCAGCCGGGCCACGGCGCCCTTGGCGGAGTCCGACGCCCGCTGCACCTGGCCCGACAGCGGCAGCATGTCCTCGGCCAGACGGGCGCCGACCAGGGCGGCCGGGTCCAGGCCCTGGGCCTTGGCGTGGGCCTCGCCCTTCTCCAGCAGGGTGGCCAGCACCTTCAGGGCGCGGGCGAGGACGGGAACGGTGGCGCGATGCATCGTAAGCGACATGGAAAGCTCCGGAGCTGGGCCGGGGTGGTCCCGGCCCCGCCAAGATAGGAAGCCGCCGTGAAGCTTTGTAGACGGGGTGACGCCGCGCCGTTCGAGCGGTACAGAGGCCGCCCGCCAACCGATGTGACGTTCCCCCTTGCGACTGCCCCAGGCCCGCCTCGACCAAGTTCTCGACCGCTTCCGTGAAGTCGAAGCCCGCATGGGGGCCGCGACCGACGGCGCCGAGATCGTCAAGCTCTCCAAGGAGCACGCCGAACTGCGGCCGGTGGCCGAGGCCGTCCAGGCCCTGACCAAGCTGGCCGCCGAGCGCGCCGAACTTGAGGAGATGGCCGGCGATCCGGAGATGGCGGCCATGGTCGCCGACGAGATCCGGGCGCTGGACGACAAGCTGCCGGCCATGGAGCGCGACCTGGCCCTGATGCTGGCCCCCAAGGACAAGGACGAGAACGCTTCGGCCATCCTGGAAGTGCGGGCCGGCACGGGGGGCGACGAGGCGGCCCTGTTCGCCGGCGACCTGTTCCGCATGTACCAGCGCTACGCCCAGCTGCAGGGCTGGAAGGTCGAGGTCGACAGCGTCTCCGAGGGCGAGATGGGCGGCTACAAGGAAATCATCGCCTCGATCACCGGCGACGGCGTGTTCGGCCGGCTGAAGTTCGAGAGCGGCGTCCACCGGGTGCAGCGGGTGCCCGAGACCGAGGCGCAAGGGCGCATCCACACCTCGGCGGCGACGGTGGCGGTGCTGCCCGAGGCCGAGGACGTCGAGATCGACATCAAGGACAGCGACCTGCGGATCGACACCTACCGCTCGTCCGGGGCTGGCGGCCAGCACGTCAACAAGACCGATTCGGCCGTGCGCATCACCCACCTGCCGACCGGGGTGGTGGTGACCAGCTCGGAGAAGAGCCAGCACCAGAACCGCGCCCGGGCGATGAAGAACCTCAAGGCCCGGCTCTACGACATGCAGCGCGAGGCCCTGGACAGCGCCCGCTCCGACGCCCGCAAGAGCCAGGTCGGCAGCGGCGACCGCTCCGAGCGGATCCGCACCTACAACTTCCCCCAGGGCCGGGTCACCGACCACCGCATCAACCTGACCCTCTACAACCTGGCCAAGGTGATCGAGGGCGAGGCCCTGGACGACGTGATCAAGCCGCTGATCGCCGAGGACCAGGCGGCGCGATTGGCGAGCCTGGAAGAGGGCTGAGGTTCGGCGCTCGGCGGCGAGGGTCCGCGGCCGGCGGCGCCGGCCTTGCGTCCGTCTGGTGCGGCGAGCCCTTTTTGCCAGCCGGAAGCCGGTAAGAGCCTTGCCGTTTTGCGCCTTTCCTGCTCGGGGAAACGGCCTTCGCTTGGTGCGCAGAACATTGCTATCGCAAAACGATAAATATCAGGTATGCAATGTGTGGCGATAATGCGACACGAAGAGCCGGTTGAGATTGCAGGCCTGAAAAGCGCATTGACCGCAGGTCGATCCTACCCCTAGCTCCGCCGCAACCGGGTTCAAAATTCTGAACCTTCGGGAAGTGTGCGGCCGGTGTCGCAGATGACATCGATGCCATTGGGGATCTTTACCTTGAAAATTACGTCTGTTCGGGAGCGCCTGCTGGCCTCCTCGATGATCTGCGGCGC
Organism: Caulobacter sp. LARHSG274; assembly: GCF_052871235.1. Taxonomy (NCBI): domain Bacteria; kingdom Pseudomonadati; phylum Pseudomonadota; class Alphaproteobacteria; order Caulobacterales; family Caulobacteraceae; genus Caulobacter; species Caulobacter sp. LARHSG274. The sequence goes on from NZ_JBIXJO010000004.1 coordinate 247,850, forward strand.
GGCCGTGGCGATGCTCGGCGCGACCCAGGCGGCGGCTCAGACCGCCGCGCCGGCGGCTCCGGAGCAAACCGAAGTCGAAGAGATTGTCGTCACCGGTTCGCTGTTCCGCCGCACTGACACCGAGACCCCGTCGCCGGTCACCGTGCTGACCACCGAGACCCTGCAACGCGCCGGCATCACCACGGCGACCGACGCCATCCGCTCGATCTCGGCCGACGGCGCCGGCTCGATCGGCACCGGCTTCCAGAGCGGCTTCAGCGCCGGCGGCGCGGCCGTCTCGCTGCGCGGCCTGGGCGTCTCGTCGACCCTGGTGCTGGTCGACGGCCTGCGCTCGGCCAACTTCCCGATCAGCGACGACGGCCACAACGCCTATGTCGACCTCAACAGCATCCCGTTCAGCCTGATCGACCGCGTCGAGGTGCTGAAGGACGGGGCGTCCTCGACCTACGGCGCCGACGCCATCGGCGGCGTCGTCAACTTGATCATGAAGAAGCAGTTCAACGGCATCGCCGGCAGCGCCGAGTTCGGCCAGAGCCAGGAACGCGACGCGCGCCACACCCGCGGCGACCTGACGCTCGGCTTCGGCGACTATGCCGAAAAGGGCTGGAACTTCTACGTCAACGGCGAATACCAGAAGGACGGCCGCGTCACCAACCACAGCCGCGGCTTCCCCTACAACACCCTGGACCTGCGGCCGATCGGCGGTCTCGACAACAACACCGCCGACAGTTCGCTGACCACGGCGACCCCCAGCGCGGTCGTCGTGCGCACGACTCAGACCGACTTGAACAATCCCCTGGCCGGCGGCGCCGTTCCGTTCGCCGACGGCACCTACATCGACTCCAAGGGCCTCGTTCAGAACTACAGCAACTACACGACGCTGAACCTGAATTGCCTTGGCGGAACCTACAACGCCACGAGCGGCGGCGCGCGCGGCACGGGTTGCAAGTACGATCTGGTCGACCTCTACAACCAGATCGCGCCGAAGCAGGAGCGCTATGCGTTCAACACGCGGCTGAGCGTGCGTCTGGCCGACAATATCGAGGCCTACGCGACCGGCAGCTATTCGCGTGACTTCGTCAGCATCAAGAACCAGCCGCGCGCCCTGCGCAACACCCAGCCCTTCGGCGGGCTGGCCTCGCAGGCCTCAAGCAACCCGGGTCTGGTGCTGCCGGTCTGGATCTGCTCGGCGGGCGCCAACTGCGCCGCCGCCGCTGATCGGCGCCTGAACCCGAACAATCCCTACGCCACCGCTCTCGGCGGCGCCGATCCGGCGAACAACGCGGCCCGCATCTATTACCTGTTCGGTGACATCCCCGCCGGCAGCGATCGCACCAATGAAGTGATCCGCGGCACCGCCGGCCTGAAGGGCGATGTCGATGGCGACTGGAACTGGCGGGTCGAAGCCGTCGGCGCCAAGGACAAGCTGAGCATCACGCAGTACGGCTACCTCAACATCGCGAACCTGATGAACGCGATCAATACCGGCGCCTACGACTTCGTGAACCCGAGCAATAACAGCGCCGCGATTCGCAACTTCGTCTCGCCCAACATCAAGACCCCGTCGGATGCGACGATGATGTCGCTCGACGCCTCGGTCACCAAGCGTCTGTGGGCCCTGCCGGGCGGCGACATGCAACTGGCCGTCGGCGGCCAGGTTCGTCGTGAAGAGCTGACCAACAACAACCAGAACGCCAAGCTCGACACCTATTCGCTGACCACCTCGTCGGCGTTCGGCAAGCACACTGTCTCGGCTGCGTACGCCGAACTGCTGGCCCCGGTGCTGGACAACCTCGAAGTCAACGCCTCGGGCCGGTACGACCACTATTCGGAAGGCTTCAGCCATTTCTCGCCGAAGATTGGCGTGAAATACACGCCACTGCGGCAGCTGGCGTTCCGCGGCACGTTCTCCAAGGGCTTCCGGGCGCCGACCTTCGCCGAGTCGAACGCCGCCAGCCAATATGCCGGCTTCGCGACCTATGCGACGCCGGCCTCGTTCCAGAACGCCCACGGCGGTCTGGTGTCAGCCGGCAACACCAACCCCTACGCCCAATCCTATGGACTGGGCGGCGGCTATGGCGGCAATCCGAAGCTGAAGCCTGAACTGTCGCGTAGCTTCACGGCCGGCCTGATCGCCGAACCCACCCCGTGGCTCAGCCTGACCGTCGACTACTACGACGTGAAGAAGTCGCGCCTGATCGTCGCCGGCCCGCTGCTCGCCAAGGCGAAGGACGCCTACTACTCGAAGACCAACGCCGCGGACGCCTGCGCCGCGGTGGCGGCCGTCGGGCCGGGCTATTCGTGCAACCTGGTCGATGCGCCCGATCCGCTGTTCCCGAACGCCCTGCCGCGCGTCCTGATCATCAACGCGCCCTATGAGAACGTGAACTTCGCCAAGACCTCCGGCATCGACTTCTCGGCGACGGTCAAGACGACGCTGCCCTACGACGTCAAGTTCACCAGCCGCATCGAAGCGACCCACGTCCTCAAGTACGATCTGCACACCTCCGACGGCGTGCAGAAGTACGCCGGCACGCTGGGGCCGTACCAGCTGTCGTCGGGCAACGGCACGCCCGACTGGCGCGGCAACTGGCAGAACACGGTCGAGTTCGGCCGCTACAGCCTGTCGGCCACCGCCTACTATGTCGGCAAGATCAAGTCGGTCGCCGCCGACCAGCGGGCGAGCACCGACTGCGTCTCGTTCAACCAGTATGCGACCGGCGACAAGGTGCTGGGCGACCGGTTCTGCTACATCAAGAAGTTCATCAACGTCGACATGAACGGCACGATGGACGTGACTGAAAACGTCACGGCCTTTGTGAACGTGGGCAACGTGTTCAACGAGCGGGCCCCGGTCGCGCCGGGCGCCTATGCCAGCGCTCCGAACTACCTGACGACCTTCCACTATGCCGGCCTGATCGGCCGGACGTTCAAGACCGGCATCCGCTTCAAGTTCTAAGCGGCGGCTTCTTGCAGAGAGAGGGCCGGCTCCGCGAGGAGCCGGCCCTTTTTCTTTGCCGCCGCCTCAGACCGCCTTTTCCATCACCACGAACCGCAGGTCCTCGCGCAGCGGCTTGCCGAAGCGGTCGTCGCCGTGCGGGAAGGGGCGGGTCTCGCCGGTCAGGGCGTAGCCGCGGCGCTGGTACCAGGCGATCAGGGTGTCGCGAATGTGGACCACGGTCATGCGGATGCGGCGGGCGCCCTGGTCGCGGGCGTGGGCCTCGGCCTGGGCCAGCAGGGTCGCGCCCAGCCGGCGGTCCTGCAGGTCGGGGCGGATGGTCAGCATGCCCAGGTACCAGGCTTTGTCGTCGGCCGGCTCCAGCCAGACGCAGCCCAGCAGCGGACCGTCGGCCGCGTCGCGCAGGGTCAGCAGCACGGCCTGCGGACTGTCGGCCAGGTCCTGGCGCAGGGTGTCCAGGTCGATGCGCTGGCCGTCGATATAGCCGGCCTCGGTGGTCCAGCCGGCCTGGGCGCCCTGGCCGCGATAGGCGGAATTGACCAGGGCGACGATGGCGGGGAAGTCGGGTTCGGCGGCGGGGGCGAAGATCATCGGCCAGACTTAGCGAGCCGGGTCGCCGTCGCCAAGCTTCAGTCGTCGGCCTGCGAAGGCGGCGGCCGGGTCCGGCCCCAGCCTGAGGCGCGGGTCCAGTAGCGGCCCGACACCCGCTTGACCGTGCCGGCCTCGCGCTTGATCACCTCCCAGGGGTGGAAGGCCAGGCCGACGGTGTCGGCCATGGCCGCGCCGCGCTGGCCCATCGGCAGCTCCGGACCGGTGGTGGAGTCGATGGCGGTCTGGTGTTCGATCTCGGCGTTCAGCTCGGCCCCGATCAGCACGGTCAGGATCGAGAACCACATCCAGACCATGAAGGCGATCACCGCCCCCAGCGGGCCGTAGGTGGCGTCGTAATGGGCCAGGCGATTGACATAGAGCGAAAAGCCCAGCGAGCCGCCCAGCCAGGCGGCGGCTCCGAACACCGCCCCCAGCACCACCCAGCGCCAGCGCGGCCGGGCCCGGCAGGGGGCGAAGCGATAGAGCAAGGCGAAGGCGAAGGCGGTCACCGCCAGCACCGCCAACCAGCGCAGCGGAATCCACACTCCGCCGATCGCCCCCAGCCCCAGGGCCTTGAAGGCGATCGGGGCGGCGATCAGCACGGCGGCGATGACCACCGCATAGATCAGGGCGCAGAAGGTGAAGACGTAGGTCAGGGCCGTCTTGGCGAAGAAGTGCCGCTTCTCCTCCTCGTCATAGGCCACGTTCAGCCCGTCGAAGAGCGCCTTCATGCTGGCGTTGGCGCTCCAGATCGACAGCAGCAGGCTGACCACGAAGGCCACGCCCAGCTTGGCCTGCTCCTGGCTGGCCAGGCGCAGCATCTGCTCGCCGATGATCTGGACGACGCTGGCGGGGAAGACGCTCGACATCTCCTGCAGCTGCTTCTCGACCGCCCCGACGTCGGCGAACAGGCCGTACAGGGCCACGAAGGCGCCGATGGCCGGGAAGATGGCCAGCAGGGTGTAGAAGGTCACGCCCCCGGCCACGGCCGGCAAGCCGTCGGCGCCGATCTCGCGGCCGGTGCGCCAGAGGATGTCGCGCCAGCCGCGCCAGGGGATATGGTGCGGCTGGCGGGCGGCCCGGCCGCGCCGGGGCTCGGCCTCGTCGAATTCGTGCGGCGGCATGGCCCGGTCTTCGGACAGGCCGGGCGGGTGTTCGATCGGGGTTTCCGACGAGCCCGGCGCGCGCCGAGGGAAGGCGAAGGGCGCCAGGGCCAGCAGCACGATCCAGGGCGCCAGGTGATAGGGGCGGGAAGCGATCCACGACCGGATGGGGCGTCGTGGCGTGTTGTCGGTCATGCGCGGCCTCCCGCATGGGAAATCCCGCAGCGGCGCCCTAGTTCCTAAAGCGCAAGTTGTTCGCGGCCAAGCCTTGCCTCGGCCGTCGTCCTCGTTGATTTTGCCGCCATGCAAGCCCAGGTCGCCGCCCTCTATCGCCATCCCGTCAAGGGGTTCACGCCCGAACGCCTCAGCCAGGTCGAGCTGGCGGCCGGGGCCTGCTTTCCCTGCGACCGGCTCTACGCCGTCGAGGACGGGCCCAGCGGCTTCGATCCGGCCGCGCCGGACCACGTCTCGAAGATGAAGTTCACGGTGCTGGCCAAGATCCCGCGGGTCGCCCGGGCCCGCACCGCCTATGACGAGGCCAGCGGCGTGCTGACCGCCCGCGCCGAGGGCCAGGCCGACTTCGCCGGCGACCTGCGCGCCGATCCCGGACGGCGCGGCTTCGAGGCCTGGCTGGCGGCCCTGCTGGGCGAGGAGGCCCGCGGGCCGCTGCGGGTGATCGCCGGGCCGGGCGCCCACCGCTTCATGGACAGCCGCTCGGGCTTCGTCTCGGTCGTCAACCTGGCCAGCGTCCGCGACCTGCAGGATCGGCTGGGCCGCCCGGTCGATCCCCTGCGGTTCCGCGCCAACCTCTATGTCGAGGGCTGGCCGGCCTGGGTCGAGAACGACTGGACCGGCCGGGCGATGCGGGTCGGCGAGGCCCGCGCCGAGGTGCTCAAGCCCATCGTCCGCTGCGCCGCCACCCATGTCGACCCGACCACCGCCGAGCGCGACATCGAGGTGGTCAAGGCGCTGTTCGACCTCTACGGCCACATGCACTGCGGCGTCTATCTGAAGGTGGAGCAGGGCGGGGCGGTGCGCGAGGGGGATGGGGTGGAGTTGGCTTAGTGCTCTGACAATGCGCGCGTGGCGTCCATGTTCTGATGCAGCACGCGGACGATCATGATCACGCCGTCTTGAAGGCGATAGAGGATCATGTGTGAGCCGACAGGTCGCCTTCTATAAGCCGGAAGGTCTTCGAGCACAGCTCCAACGGACGGGCGTTCCGCCACCAGTTCTATCGCGGTCCGTATATCGTGAAGATAGGTTGCGCCTCGCCTGGCGCCCCACTGGCCGCGCGAATAGTCCCAGATGTTGTCGAGGTCACGACGGGCTTTGTGTGAAAGCCGGTAGGCCTTCACTCCGATACACCTTCGCTCTGGAGCTTTTCCGCGATGAAGGCGTCGAAATCGAAGTCCTCGATAAAGCCGCTTTCCTCGCCTTCGATCAATGCAGCGCGTAGAGCCGCCAATCGTGCTTCTCGCTCCTCCAGCAACCGCAGTCCTGCCCGTATGACTTCGCTGGCTGAGCCATAGCGGCCGTCGCTGATCTGGCCTTCAATGAAGGCCTGAAAATGGTCGCCGAGGCTGATAGAGGTGTTCTTGCTCATCGTATCCTCCGACCAACAGAGTACCAAAAATTGGTACCCATCTCAATATCGCCCTGTCGCTTCTGACGCGCTAAGGAGCCGCCCATGACCCTGACCCTCGTCAAAGCCTGGAACGCCGCCAAGGATCGTCTGAAGACCGTTCAGATCGACCAGCCGGCCATCGACGCCCGCCTGCTGCTGGAGGTGGCCGCCGACGTCACCCGCACCGATATCATCACCGATCCCTATCGGGTGCTGACCGAAGCCCAGATGGCGACGCTGGACGATTTCCTGAACCGCCGCGCCCGGCGCGAGCCGGTCAGCCACATCATCGGCCGCAAGGGGTTCTGGAAGATCCTGCTGCAGGTCAACAAGAACGTCCTGACCCCGCGCCCCGAGACCGAGGTCATCGTCGACGAGGTGCTCAAGGCCTTCCCCGAGCAGATGGCCTTCCACATGCTCGACCTCGGCGTCGGTTCGGGCACGATCCTGCTGGCGGTGCTGGCCGAGCGCCCGGCCGCCAAGGGGCTGGGAATCGACGTCTCCGAAGAGGCGCTGGCGGTGGCCCGCGAGAACGCCGCCAATCTCGGCCTCGACGGCCGCGCGGCCCTGCTGCGCGGCGACTGGACCACGGGCCTGGGCGACGCCAGCTTCGACCTGGTGGTCTCCAACCCGCCCTATATCGCCACCCACGTGATCGAAACCCTCGAGCCCGAGGTGCGCGACCATGAGCCGCGCCTGGCCCTGGACGGCGGGCCCGACGGCCTGGACGCCTATCGCCTGCTGGCCGGCGAGATCCTGCGGGTGCTCAAGCCCGGGGCGATGTTCGCCGTCGAGATCGGCTACGACCAGTCCCAGGCGGTCGAGGCGCTGTTCCGCCAGGCGGGGGCCGACAATGTCCGCACCGTCAAGGACCTTTCCACCCACGACCGCGTTGTCACCGGTTCCAGGCCGTGACCTTGAAAAATCCCTTGGAAAGCCAGACATGAGGCGCTAGACGAGTAATGTCTCCTTCCAAATCGCCGGGTGACGGGAAGAGCGATCGTTCCTGACGATCGTAGGACTCCCCCGGCAGGCGCGAACGGCCGACCATGCCGATCGCCGCGCCCGAACCGGGCGGAGGCTCTACGGAAACCAGCGTCTCTAGGACATCGAAGGCAGGACCTAAAGGGTTCCACCCCGCTCAAGAGACCAAACAGCCGGACGCGACGATGATCGCCCCCGGATAGGTTCAGAAGAGAAGATGAGAGATTTCAAGGGCATGAAGCGCCAGCGCGGCCGCAATAATCGCGGCGGAGCGGGCGGCGGCGGCAAGCCTCAGCAGCACAACGCCAACCGGGCCTTCGATTCGAACGGCCCCGAAGGCGTCAAGGTTCGCGGCGCGGCCCAGAGCGTTTACGAAAAGTACCAGCAGCTGGCCCGCGACGCGACCTCGTCCGGCGACCGGGTGCTGGCCGAGAACTACTTGCAGCACGCCGAGCACTATTTCCGCGTCCTGCGGGCCATTCAGCCGAATCGGCCGGTCAGCGACATCATCGGCAAGGACGCCTACTCGGCCTACGAGATCGATTTCGAGGCCGAGCCGGAAGAACAGTCCGAAGCGCCCGAAGCCGTCCAGGCCGAGCCCCAGGGCGAAGGCGACAGCGGCGACGGCCAGGGCGGCGAAAACCGCCGCGACCGCTTCGAGAACCGCCAGCGCGACGATCGTCCGCGCGACGACCGCCCCCGCGAGAACCGCGACCGCTTCGAAGGCCAGGGCGGACAAGGCCAGGGCCAGGGCCGCCGCGACCGCTGGCGTGACCGCGAGGACCGTCCCCGCGACGACAACCGCCCGCCGCGCGAGGATCGCCAGCAGGACAATCGTCCTCGTGACGAGCGTCCCCGCGACGAACGTCCTCGTGAAGACCGCCCGCGGGATGACCGCCCCCGTGACGATCGGCCGCGCGAAGACCGCTTCCGTGACGACCGACCCCGCGACGAGCGCCCCCGTGAAGACCGGCCTGTCGCCGCCGAGCCGTCCGAGGCGCCCGTCGAGGCCCGCCGCGAGCGTCCGCGCCGCGAACGCGCGCCGCGCGACCGGGATCCGCTGGCGGTGATCGAGCCCCAGGCCACGCCGCTGCCGGAAGCCTCCGCCAGCCAGGGCTCGCCCCTGCTGCGCGGCCAGGACGGCGACGTCAGCCACGCCCCGGCCTTCCTCGGCCGCAAGGCCCTGCGCGCCGAAGCGCCGGCCGAGGCCGCGCCCGCCGCTCCAACGGCCGAGGGCGAAGAGGTCAAGAAACCCCGCCGCCGCCGCGCCCCGCGCAGCTTCGAGGGCGCTCCGGCTTCGGAGTCCGAAGAGGCGTAGAGGTCTCGCCCGACCTGTACGGGGAACCCGAGCCCAGCCCGCAGGGGCTGCCCGGGTTCCCCGCCTACCAGCTGCAGACCATCGTCGCCGACCCGGCCGTCAATTCCTCTGCAAGGTGGTCAAACTTTACGCGGACGGGAAATAGGCGTGGCGCCTGCGTTCCCGTTAAGGATAAGTTCCTAGGCGGATCACAACTTCGACGCTAAGCTTGTCCCTCGCTGAAGGGGGCGAACCGGCCATGCCCGGAATTGTGGACACCGAGCGTCGAAACGACGTCAGCCCGAGCGATGTCGAGGCGCGCTATCGCGCCATCGTCGACACCGCCGTCGATGCGATCGTGGTGATCGACGAGATGGGCCGGGTCGAGGCCTTCAACCCAGCCGCCGAGCGCCTGTTCGGCTATTCGTCGGAGGAGATGTTCGGGCGCAACATCCATATCCTGATGCCCGAGCCCTATCACGCCGAGCACGACGGCTATCTGGGCCGCTATCGCGAGACCGGCGAGCGGCGGATCATCGGCATCGGCCGCGAGGTCTCCGGCCGGCGGCGCGACGGCTCGACCTTTCCGCTGGAGCTGTCGATCGCCGAGTGGCGCGAGGACGGCAAGCGCTTCTTCACCGGGGTGATGCGCGACGTCACCGAGCGCAAGCGGGCCGAGGAGCTGCAGCTGCTGCTGGTCAACGAGCTCAATCACCGGGTCAAGAACACCCTGGCCACGGTGCAGTCGGTGGCCGGCCAGACCCTGCGCAACGCCACCGACCTGGACGGCGCCCGCGATTCCCTGAACACCCGGTTGCTGGCCCTGGCCCGCGCCCACGACATCCTGACCCGCGAGAGCTGGGACGGAGCGGACCTGCGCGACGTGGTCGCCTCGCTGATCGGATCGCACGGCGATTCGACTCGATTCAGGATCGACGGGCCGCCCCTGCGGCTGGCGCCCAAGGCGGCGCTGTCGCTGTCCCTCGCCCTGCATGAATTGATGACCAATGCGACGAAGTATGGCGCACTGTCCAACGAGACGGGGCGGGTGGCCCTGACCTGGGCGCGCGTCAACGATGACGGGGTCGAGCGCCTGAAATTGCGTTGGGAGGAAATCGATGGCCCTTCGGTCAGCACGCCAAGCCGCCAGGGCTTCGGCAGCCGTCTCATCACTGGCGGGTTGGCGCGGGAACTGGGCGGTGAGGTCCGGCTCGACTACCCGCCGACCGGCGTCGTCTGCACGATCACGTCCGAGTTCGCCAAGCCCGGAGAGCCCAGCCGCTTCACCCGCGGCGCCGCCTGAGCCGCTTCGCGTACTGGTCGTCGAGGACGAGCTGTTCGTCGCCATGCTGGTCGAGGACCTGCTGGGCGACCTGGGCTGCGCGATCATCGGGCCGGTCTGCTCGGCGACCGAGGCCGAGGCGGCGGCGCGCACCGCGGTCTTCGACTTCGCCCTGCTGGACGTCAATCTCGACGGCGAGACCTCGTTCGCCGCCGCCGACGTGCTGCGCGAGCGCAAGATCCCGTTCGCCTTCGTGACCGGCTATGGCGAGCAGGGCGTGCGCCTGGACCTGCGCGACGTGCCGGTGCTGTCCAAGCCGATCGATCCGCGACGCCTGGCCCAGGTGATCGAGTCTTCCCGAGGCGATTGAAGCGGCCGGCGCCCGTCTGGCGCGTGGACAAGCGGGGTCCCGATCCGCCAAGGTGGGGCCGTCCCTTCTTCCGCCGGAGTCCCGCCTTGCGTCCCGCGTTCGCCACCCTCGCCCTGATCCTCGCCGCCCAGGGCCTGACCGCCTGCGCCTACAATCCCGAGCTGGGCCGCCAGCAGATGACCATCGTCGACGACGCCAGCCTGGCCCAGGCCGGCGAGCAGGCCTGGAGCCAGGCCCTGGCCAAGAGCACCGTCAGCCGCGACCGGGCCTCCAACGTCCGCGTGCGCGCCGTCGGTCAGCGGGTGGTCAACGCCGCCGGCCTGGGCCAGCGGCCCTGGGACTATGCGGTGTTCGAGGACAACGCCCCCAACGCCTTCGTCCTGCCCGGCGGCCATGTGGGCGTGACCACGGGCCTGCTGAACCTGGTCGACAACGACGACCAGCTGGCCGCGGTGATCGGGCACGAAGCCGGCCACGTGGTCGCGCGCCACGCCGCCGAGCGCCAGTCGCAGACCCTGACCTCCAGCCTGGTGCTGGGCGTGCTGGGCGCGGCGGCGGGATCATCCGACGCGGCCCGGGCGATCAACAGCTATGGCGGGGCGGGCGCCAAGTACGGCTTCCTGCTGCCGTTCTCGCGCAGGCAGGAGCTGGAGGCCGACCGCCTGGGCGTCGACTTCATGCAGCGGGCCGGCTACCGGCCGCGCGAGGCGGTGATCCTGTGGCTGCACATGCAGGCCAACGGCGGCCCCAACACCCCGCAGTTCGCCTCGACCCACCCGTCCGACGCCGCGCGGATCCAGGCGCTGGAAGCCTATATCGCCCAAAGGGGATGGTAGGGGTTCTCCTCCCCCGTGCAACGGGGGAGGTGGCCGCGAAGCGGTCGGAGGGGGCGTTCGGCCGCCACACGACGCCCCCTCCGTCACGATGCGTATTCGCATCGCGCCACCTCCCCCGCTTGGCGGGGGAGGAGAAGACAGGTTCCGGCAGGCGGCCTTGTGTGGCGGATCGGCCACACTACATCCCCGTGGGACGGGTTGCGCTTGATCAAGGCGACCCGGCTCAATCCGCCTGAACTGGGGATATCATGAAGATCGACCTCTATTCCGACCGCGCCAAGCAAGCCGTGCAATCGGCCCAGAGCCTGGCCCTGGCCCGCGGCCACCAGCAGCTTGGCCCCGAACACCTGCTCAAGGTCCTGCTCGAGGAGAAGGACGGCCTGAGCCGCGCCCTGATCCAGAGCGCCGGCGGCCGGCCCGACGCCGCCGATGCGGCGACCGACGCCCTGCTGGCCAAGACTCCCCGTGTCGACGGGGCCGGCGGCCAGCTCTACATGAAGCCCGACACCGCCCGGGTGTTCGACGCCGCCGAGACCGGCGCCCAGAAGGCCGGCGACGCCTTCGTCACCACCGAGCGGCTGCTGATCGCCATCGCCAAGGAAGGCGGCGACGCGGCCAAGGTCCTGAAGGAGGCCGGGGCCTCGGCCCAGGGCCTGGAGACCGCCGCTGCGGCCGTGCGCAAGGGCCGCACCGCCGACAGCGCCAGCGCCGAGGAAGGCTATGACGCGCTGAAGCGCTACGCCCGCGACCTGACCCAGGCGGCCCGAGACGGCAAGATCGACCCGGTGATCGGCCGCGACGAGGAGATCCGCCGCACGATCCAGGTGCTCAGCCGCCGCACCAAGAACAACCCCGTCCTGATCGGCGAGCCCGGGGTCGGCAAGACCGCCATCGTCGAGGGCCTGGCCCAGCGCATCGTCAATGGCGACGTGCCCGAGAGCCTGAAGGACAAGAAGCTCTTGTCGCTCGACATGGGCAGCCTGATCGCCGGCGCGAAGTACCGCGGCGAGTTCGAGGAGCGGCTGAAGGCCGTGCTCGGCGAGGTCACGGCCGCCGAGGGCTCGATCATCCTGTTCATCGACGAGATGCACACTCTGGTCGGAGCCGGCAAGAGCGACGGGGCGATGGACGCCTCCAACCTGCTGAAGCCCGCCCTGGCCCGCGGCGAGCTGCACTGCGTGGGCGCCACCACGCTCGACGAGTACCGCAAGCACGTCGAGAAGGACGCCGCCCTGGCCCGGCGCTTCCAGCCGGTGTTCGTGCAGGAGCCGACGGTGGAGGACACCGTCTCGATCCTGCGCGGCCTGAAGGAGAAGTACGAGGTCCACCACGGGGTGCGGATCAGCGACAGCGCCATCGTCGCCGCCGCCACCCTCAGCAACCGCTACATCGCCGACCGCTTCCTGCCCGACAAGGCCATCGACCTGGTCGACGAGGCCGCCAGCCGGGTGCGGATGCAGATCGACAGCAAGCCCGAGGAGCTCGACGAGATCGACCGCCGCCTGGTGCAGCTGAAGATCGAGCGCGAGGCCCTGAGCAAGGAGACCGACGCGGCCTCCAAGCAGCGGCTGGAAAACCTCGAGACCGAGATCGACGACCTGCAGTTCCGCTCCGACGAGATGACGGCGCGCTGGAAGGCCGAGAAGGACAAGGTCGGCGGCGCCGCCCAGGCCCGCGAGGCCCTGGACCGCCTGCGCGCCGACCTGGCGACGGCCCAGCGGGCCGGCGACTTCGCCCGGGCCGGCCAGATCCAGTACGGCGAGATCCCCGCCCTGGAACGCCGCCTGGCCGAGGCCGAGGCCGGCGAGAACGGCGCGGGCGGCAAGGCCCTGACTCCCGAAGTCGTCGACGCCGAGCAGATCGCCGCGGTGGTCAGCCGCTGGACCGGGGTGCCGGTCGAGAAGATGCTGGAAGGCGAGCGCGAGAAGCTGCTGCAGATGGAGGACGCCCTGCGCGGCCGCGTCGTCGGCCAGGACGAGGCGCTGGAGGCGGTGTCCGACGCCGTCCGCCGCGCCCGGGCCGGCCTGCACGACCCGTCCAAGCCGATCGGCTCGTTCCTGTTCCTGGGCCCGACGGGCGTGGGCAAGACCGAGCTGACCAAGGCCCTGGCCGAGTTCATGTTCGCCGACGAGCATGCGATCACCCGCATGGACATGAGCGAGTACATGGAAAAGCACTCGGTTAGCCGGATGATCGGCGCGCCCCCCGGCTATGTCGGCTACGACGAGGGCGGGGCCCTGACCGAGGCCGTGCGCCGGCGGCCCTACCAGGTGCTGCTGTTCGATGAGATCGAGAAGGCCCACCCCGACGTCTTCAACGTGCTCCTTCAAGTGCTGGATGATGGCCGTCTCACAGACGGGCAAGGTCGGACGGTCGATTTCAGGAACACCCTGATCATCATGACCTCCAACCTCGGCTCCGAATACCTGGCCGGCCAGGAGGACGGGTCCGACGTCGAGGAAGTTCGCCCGCTGGTGATGAACACGGTGCGCGGCCACTTCCGGCCCGAGTTCCTCAACCGGATCGACGAGATCATCCTGTTCAAGCGCCTGTCGCGCGCGAACATGGGCGACATCGTCCGCATTCAGCTGCAGCGGGTCGACAAGATGCTGGCCGAGCGCCGCATGACCCTGGCGCTCGACGCCGAGGCCCTGCAGTGGCTGGCCGACAAGGGCTATGACCCGGTCTATGGCGCCAGGCCGCTCAAGCGGGTGATCCAGAAGGACTTGGTCGACCCGATCGCCAAGAAGCTGCTCGGCGGCGAGCTGGAGGACGGCGGGGTGATCGCGGTCGGGGCCGGCGACGGCGGCCTGGCGATCGGCAAGGCGACGCTGCAATAGGGCGTTGGCGAAGGGCGGAATCCGGCGGGTTCCGCCCTTTGTCGTTCAGGGCCCTTGCGCCGCAACGGCGATAGGGCCAAATCACACCTGTACAGACCCCGACCGCCGCGCCCAAGGGCAGCTGCGAGCCCGCCGGACGACCCCAGGACCGCCCAAGGCGAGGGCCCCCAGCGAATAGTTGTCTTTACCTGAGTTCGCGATCTGATTGCACCAATCGTAAAAATATTTCTTGGGAACCCAGGCGGCCGATCCGCGTACGCGCGCGTTACTTAAGAAGTGGCGCGGAATCCCTCGGCGACCGGACCAAGTTCGTCCAGAACAGGCCCAGAATTCGCCGCTTTCGGATGTCGGTTTCGAGTGAAGAAGCGCCGCCGCTGTGTTGTTCTACAGCTCAGCTTGGTGTTTCGACTCTAAACAAGCGGAAGGCAACCCATGGTTAGCGGCAAATACAAGATGATGATGGTGAGCGCTCTGCTCGTGGGCGGGCTGTCCGTCAGCGGCTGCGCCACCAAGAAGTACGTCAATACCCAGGTGGGCCAGGTCACCACCCGGGTCGATGCTCAGGAGACCCACCTGGGCGAGTTGGACAAGACGACCCAGGAGGCGCTGCAGCGCGCCACCGAGGCCGGCAAGCTGGCCGAGGGCAAGTTCCTCTATTCGGTAGTGCTCAGCGACGACAGCGTGAAGTTCCCCCTCAACAAGCATGAGCTGTCGCCGGAGGCCGAGCAGCGCCTGGCCGACTTCGCGGCCAAGCTCAAGGGCGACAACAAGAACGTCTATCTCGAGGTCCAGGGCTTCACCGACAGCACCGGCGATCCCGCCTACAACGAAAACCTGGGCGGCGCCCGGGCCGAGGCTGTGCGCAAGTTCCTCAGCAAGCAGGGCGTGCCCCTGAACCGGATCGCGACGATCTCGTACGGGGAAGACGATCCCGTCGCCCCGAACGACACCCCCGACGGCCGGGCGCAGAACCGCCGGGTGGTGATCCAGGTGTTGGCTTAAGTACCGCGTACCGGCAGGGGGATCGCTCGCGCGGTCCCCCTCCGGCCCTTTGCGGCGGAAATCCCGCCGTCAGGCGTCAGCCTTTTCCTTCGCCGCGGCGATCAGGGCGTCGTCGATCTCCGCCGCCCGCTTGGCGGCCGGACGTTCGCTCAGCCCCGCCCAATAGGCCTGGAAGGCCGGGCGCTTGTCGATCGAACCGAACATCATGCCCCAGCCGATCTGCGCGCCGACATAGACGTCGGCCGCCGAGAACCGGTCGCCGGCCAGGTACTGGCGGCCGGCGACCGCCTGTTCGAGGGCGTCCAGCGTGTGCTCCAGGCAGCCGTAGCCGGCCATCACCCGCCGCTCGACCGGGACCTCGAAGCCCATCGACTTGTTGGTCACCGCCGCCTCAAGCGGGCCGCAGCCGAACATCAGCCAACGGTAATAGACGCCGCGCTGCGGGTCGCTGGTGGCGGGCGCGAGGTTGGCCGCGGGGAAGGCGTCGGCCAGATAGGCGCAGATCGCCGCGCCCTCGGTGACGGTCACGCCGCGATGGGTGATCGCCGGCACCTTGCCCATCGGGTTGATCGCCAGATAGGCCGGTGCCTTCATGGTGCTGGCGAAGTCGAGGATCTCGGTGCGATAGGCGGCGCCGGTCTCTTCCAGCATCCAGCGGATGATCCGTCCGCGCGACATGGGGTTGGTGTAGAAAACGAGTTCTTCGCTCATGGCGGCCTCCCTTTAAGGTGGCGCGATCCTAGCGCTCTCGTTTGACGGCGCAATGTCGCCCCGAGCGATCTTCGATCAGGCCAGGGGCTCCAGCGCCCGGGCGGGCGCCGAGGTCATGGCGGCGTTCAGCGCGCCGACCAGGCCGGCGGCGGTCATCGGCTTGGACACCGCCCCGTCGAAGACCTCGCCCGGCCCGCCGGACCGCGCGTCGGCCGAGAAGGCGATGATCGGGGTGCGGGCGTTGGGGCCGCCTTCGCCGCGGATGCGGGCGGCGGCCTGGGCGCCGTCGAGCCGCGGCATGCGCAGGTCCATCAGTATGGCGTCGAACGGCGCGGCGGTCGCCGCAGCCACGCCGGCCTCGCCGTCGACGGCTTCGTCGACCTGGGCGCCCATGGCGGTCAGGATGGCGTGGACCAGCTCGCGATTGGCCGGATTGTCGTCGACCACCAGCACCCGGCAGGCCGGGGGCAGGCTGGAGGGTTCGTCCGGCTCGGCGACCTCGGCCTCGGCCTCGACCACCGGCGGGGCGGCGATGTGGAAGTGGAAGCGAGCGCCGTGGCCGGGAACGCTGGTCACGCCGATCTCGCCGCCCATCGCCTCGACCAGGCCCTTGCAGATGGCCAGGCCCAGGCCCGTGCCGCCGTGCTTGCGGGTCAGGCCGCCGTCGACCTGCGAGAAGCGGCGGAACAACAGGTCGACGTCGTCGGACGCCACCCCCGGACCGGTGTCGGAGACCGCCAGGTCGAGGCGCTGGCCGGCCGCGTCGTAGCGGGCCTCGACGGTCACCGCGCCGGTCTCGGTGAACTTCATGGCGTTGCCGACCAGGTTCAGCAGCACCTGGCGCAGGCGGCCGCCGTCGATCAGCAGCTCGGCCGGCAGGTCGGCCAGGCCCTCGGCCCGCAGCGGCAGGCCCTTGGCCTGGGCCTCCAGCGAGAACAGCTCCAGCGCCTCTTCGATCAGCTGGGCCGGGGCGACCGGCTCGGGATCGAGCTCCAGATGGCCGGCTTCCAGCTTCGAGAAGTCGAGAATGTCGTTGATGGTGGTCAGCAGCGCCTTGCCGCCGCTGAGCACCCGGCCGATGAACCGCCGCGCGTCGGGCGACAGGTCCGGCTCGTCGTCGACCAGGCGCGCAAAGCCCAGCACCGAGGTCAGGGGCGTGCGCAGCTCATGGCTCATATTGGCCAGGAACTCGCCCTTCACCGCCGCCGCCGTCTCGGCCGCGGCCCGCGCCTGGCGCAGCTGGCATTCCATGGCCTTTTGTTCGGTGACGTCGCGGACGATGTCGATGATGCCGGTGGCCCGGCCGGTGACCGGGTCGCGCAGCAGGGCGGGGCGCGACTCCAGCCAGATCTCGCCGCCGTCCTTGCGCACGGCACGGTACTCGATGCGGTTCTGGGTGCGGGCCGGAAGCTGGGCCTCCACGGCGGCGCGGACCCGGGCCATGTCGTCGGGATGCACCACCCGCATGCCTTCGCGGCCAACCAGCTCCTCGGGCGCATAGCCGGTGACCGCCAGGCAGGCCGGCGAGGCGTACTGGACGACGCCGTGGATGTCGCTGTGGATGATCATGTCCTGAGCGGTCTCGGCCAGCAGGCGATAGCGGGCCTCGCTGCGGGCCACGCAGGCGTTGGCCTCGGTCATGTTGCGCAGCATCTGGCGCCGGCGGCGTTCGATCGAGGCGACCGGCAGGCTGACGAAGATCGCAACCGCCAGGAACAGCTGCAGGACGATGGCCTGGCCCTGCGAGCCGTGCTGCATCAGGGCGATCGGGCCATGGCCGGCCAGGGTGAACAGCACCGCCACGGCCGCCACCAGGGTGGCGCTGAGGGCCGCGCCCAGCACCTCCAGCCGCCAGGCCACCAGCAGCATCATCGGCGGCACGATGAACAGCAGCGGATAGCGGGACTGGGCGAAGACGGCGATCGTCACCGCCAGCAGCAGGGCCAGGCTGGCGACGCCGCTGATCGACAGCGGCCGCTGGCGCAGATAGTCCGGGGCGCGCACCAGGGCCAGCATGCAGGGGGTGATGGTCATCATCCCCAGGATGTCGCCCAGCGTCCAGGTGGCGATATTGGTCAGCAGGTCGCCGCCGCGCATGGCGGTGTGGAGGCTGGCGGCGACGGCGCTGGTCATAAGCGGTCCCAGCAGGCCGCAGACCAGGGCGAAGGCGATCATGTCGCGCGGCTGGCCCAGATCGACCTCGTCGCCGGCGAACCGGCGCACGCCCCAGGCGCAAACGAAGATCTGCAGGACGTTGCAGCCGACCAGCACGATATTGACGACGAGCGGGTCGCCGACATGGGCGCCCGCCGACAGGCCGCCGGCCAGGCATCCCAGCAGCAGGGCCGGCCAGTGGCGGCCGCGGCTCGACAGCAGGGCGGCCACGCCGAAGCCGTTGGACAGCCAGATCGGCGTCACCTGGCCATAGGCGCTGGGGAACTCGACGCAGAGATAGGCCAGCACCGCATAGCCCAGGGCGCCGACCACGACATAGGCCGCGTCCTTCAGGAGGTCGCCGCCCTTCCAGCCGGGCGCCGTCGTCGTCTCTGCCATTCCGCCTGCGTCCTGGGAGCCCCGCTTCCGGGCGAAGCTGGGGCGTCCAAGGCCCATCTTTAGGCCCATTGCCTTAAGGAACAGTGGCTTCAGGGCGTTGCGGCTGTGACGGCGGCCGGGTTAGCGCCCGAACCCGGCCGAGACCAGGATCCGGGCGACCTCGGCGATCACGGCGTTGCGGGCGTCGTCGTCGATGGCGGCGCCGGTCAGATAGGCGGCGACCAGGAGCAGCGGCCGGCCGGGCGGCCAGATCACGGCGACGTCGTTGGTGGTGGTCCTGCCGTCGCTGCCGGTCCTGTCGCCGACCCGCCAGCCGGGCGGCAGGCCGGCCCGCAGGCGGCGGTCGCCGGTCTGGTTGGCGACCAGCCAGTCGACCAGGCGCTGGCGCGAGGCCGACGACAGCGCCGCGCCCAGGGTCAGGGCCCGGACGCTGCCCAGCATCGCCCGCGGCGAGGTGGTGTCGCGCGGGTCGCCGGGGCGGGCCTCGTTCAGGTCCGGCTCATGACGATCCAGCCGGGTGACCGGGTCGCCCAGGGTCCGCAGGAAGGCGGTCAGGGCCGGCGGACCGCCGAAGCTGTCGAGCAGCAGATTGGCGGCGGCGTTGTCGCTGCGGGTGACCGTCGCCTCGCAGAGTTCGCCGACCGTCAGGCCGGCGCCGACATGCTTTTCGGTGACCGGCGAGGTGAAGAGCAGCGCTTCCTTGCCGTAGACGATCCGGCGGTCCAGCCGCTCCAGGCCCCGGTCGACCCGCGACAGCACCAGGCCCGCAACCAGGACCTTGAAGGTGCTGCACAGCGGGAAGCGCTCGTCCGCCCGGTGGCCGAAGGCGGCGCCGGTGCGGGTGTCGAGGGCCGCCACGCCCAGGCGGCCGCCGCTGCGCGACTCCAGGGCGACCATACTGCGGCTAATGCCGCTGGTCAGGCGGACGCTCTGGGCGGCCAAGCCGGGGCGGGCGATGGCCAGGGCCGGCAGGCCGGCGAACGCGCTCAGCAGAAGTCTTCTGTCGATCATCGGGGTCTCCCTGTCCGGCAAGATGCGCGGACCGTGACGGGATCGACAAACGATGATAGTTCGCACAAGACCCTAGGAAAATTTGGGTGTTGGAATGAGCCGCGCGCAGCTTCCGTTGAACGCCCTGCGGGCCTTCGAGGCCTCGGCCCGGCATCTCAGCTTCACCCGGGCGGCGATCGAGCTGTGCGTGACCCAGGCGGCCGTCAGCCATCAGGTCAAGGGACTGGAGCAGCGGCTCGGCGCCAGCCTGTTCCGCCGCCTGCCGCGCGGCCTGGCCCTGACCGACGAGGGCCTGGCCCTGCTGCCGGTGCTGCGCGACAGCTTCGAGCGCATGGGCGAGGTGCTGGAGCGGTTCTCCGGCGGCCGGGTGATGGAGGTGCTCAGCGTCGGGGTGGTCGGCACCTTCGCGGTCGGCTGGCTGCTGCCGCGGCTGCCGGCCTTCCGTGAGGCCCATCCGTTCATCGACCTGCGCCTGTTCACCAACAACAACCGGATCGACATCGCCGGCGAGGGGCTGGACTGCGCGGTGCGGTTCGGCGACGGGGCCTGGCATGGGACGGAGGCCGCGCCGCTGCTGGCCGCGCCGATGACGCCGCTGTGCGCGCCGGTCGTGGCCGAGCGGCTGCGGACGCCGGAAGCCCTGGCTTCGGAGGTGCTGCTGCGCAGCTACCGCGCCGACGACTGGCCCGACTGGTTCGCCGCCGCCTGCCTGGCGCCACCGCCGATCCGCGGGCCGGTGTTCGACTCCTCCTGGGTGATGGTCGAGGCGGCGATGCAGGGCGCCGGCGTCGCCCTGGCCCCGCCGCTGATGTTCGCGCGCGACCTTGAGCAGGGCCGGCTGGCGCGGCCGTTCGCGCTGGAGGTGTCGGCGGGGCGGTACTGGCTGACCTGGCTGAAGTCGCGGGCCATGACGCCGGCGCTGGCGGCGTTCCGGGACTGGCTGGTCGAGGCGGCGCAGGCCTAACTAGCAATCATCTCCGGATCGTTCCGCCGCAGCCAGGCCGAGGCGTAGCCGCACAGCGGCACGATCTTCATGCCCTCGCTACGGGCGGTCTGGGTGACCTGCCGCATCAGCCGTCCGGCCGCGCCGGTGCCGCGCAGGGCGGGGTCGGCCTCGACGTGGGGGATCACCAGGCGATGGCCGCTGCGCTGGTAGTCGGCGAAGGCGATGCGGCCGTCGACTTCGAGTTCGTAGCGGCTCTTGGCGGGGTTGTGGCTGAAGGCGTCTGTCATGGTTGGCATATGGGGCTGGACGGGGCGGGGCGCCAAGGATCACAACTGGCGGTCGGGGGAGCTAACGCGCGAGGGAGGCGGGGCGATGCGGGGTTTGACGGGAATTCTGGCCGTCGGGATTGTGGCGGCGATGGCGGGCTGCGGCGAGAAGCCGGCCGCGAAGGCGCCGGCCGAGGGGGCCGCTACGACCGCGCCGGCGGCCGCGCCGGCCAAGGTGTTCCAGGCCGCGGCCCCCAGGCGCAAGCCGGGCCTGTGGACCCAGACCATGGCGCTGCAGGGCTTCAGCCGCACCTTCCGCTACTGCGTCGACGAGACCTCCGACCAGAAGCTGGGTCTGTGGTCGCAGGACGGCGGCGGCCGGTGCCGGCAGGAACAGATGACCCGCGGCCCGGAAGGCGACTGGACCATCGTCTCCAGCTGCGATCTGGGCGCGGCCGGCCAGAACCGGAGCAACATCCATGTGACCGGCGATTTCGACAGCCGCTACGTCATGGACATCGCCGCCACCACGACCGGCGCCGCCCAGCCGACGATGAACGGCGAGCACAAGATGACCATGACCGCCGAATGGTCCGGGGCCTGTCCGTCCGGCTGGACCGCCGGCGACATGGAGATGCCCGGCGGCCGGCGGATGAACCTGCTGACCAAGACGGTTTCGGGCGGGTAGGGGGCTAGACCAGCTCCACCGCCATGGCCGTGGCCTCGCCGCCGCCGATGCACAGGCTGGCCAGGCCCCGCTTGCCGCCGCGCGCCTGCAGGGCTGAGATCAGGGTGCAGAGGATGCGGGCGCCGCTGGCCCCGATCGGGTGGCCCAGGGCGCAGGCCCCGCCGTTGACATTGAGCCGATCGGCGTCGAAGCCCAGTTCCTGCTGAGCGATCATCGCCACCACGGCGAAGGCCTCGTTGACCTCGAACAGGTCGACGTCGCCCACCGTCCAGCCGGCCTTGGCCAGCGCCTTGCGCATGGCCGGGACCGGGGCGGTGGTGAACAGGCTCGGTTCATGGGCGTGGGCCGCATGGGCGACGACGTGGGCGACCACCGGCAGGCCCAGGCGCTCGGCGACGCTCTGGCGGGTCATCACCAGGGCGGCCGCGCCATCGCTGATCGACGAGGAATTGGCCGCGGTGATCCCGCCGTCGCGGCTGAAGGCCGGGCGCAGGGTCGGGATCTTGGCGGGATCGGCCTTCAGCGGCTGCTCATCTGTGTCGACGACCTCGGTCCCCTTGCGGGTGACGACGCTGACGGAGGTGATCTCGGCCTTGAAGGCGCCGCCCTCGACGGCGGCCCTGGCCTTGGCCAGGCCGGCGACGGCGTAGGCGTCCATGGCGTCACGGCCGAACTGATAGTCGGCGGCGGTGTCCTCGGCGAAGGCCCCCATCAGCTTGCCGGGGGTATAGGCGTCCTCCAGGCCGTCCAGGTACATCGAATCCCACATCTGGTCGTGGCCGATGCGGGCCCCCGAGCGGTGCTTGGACAGCAGATAGGGGGCGTTGGTCATGCTCTCCATGCCGCCGGCGACGATGAGCTGGGCGCTGCCGGCCAGCA
Organism: Caulobacter sp. LARHSG274; assembly: GCF_052871235.1. Classification (NCBI taxonomy): domain Bacteria; kingdom Pseudomonadati; phylum Pseudomonadota; class Alphaproteobacteria; order Caulobacterales; family Caulobacteraceae; genus Caulobacter; species Caulobacter sp. LARHSG274. The sequence continues at coordinate 269,795 of NZ_JBIXJO010000004.1, forward strand.
GGGCGTCATGGGCCATGATCGCCGCCTGCATGCCGCTGCCGCACATCTTGTTGACGGTGGTGGCCTCGACCGACAGCGGCAGGCCGGCCCCGACCGCCGCCTGGCGGGCGGGGGCCTGGCCGAGGCCGGCCGGCAGCACGCAGCCCATGAAGATCTGCTCGACCTGCTCGCCGGCGACGCCGGCCCGCGCGATCGCCGCCTTCACCGCCGTGGCGCCCAGCTCGGTCGCCTTGGCGCCGGCCAGGGTCCCCTGGAAGCCGCCCATCGGTGTGCGGGCGAAGGCGACGATGACGACCGGATCGCCGGCGGCATGGGGCGAGGACATGGATGAACTCCGACCTTGGGAAAGGGTGGCGGAATAAACCTCCTGCGGCCTGTCGAGGGCAAGACCATTCCGCGAAAAAGGGCGGCGGCGGAACAGCGTTCCGGCCGTCGCCCAGTCGTGCAACAAACCGAGAGAGTCAATTGCGAATAAAAACTTACTCGTGTTCGTCTGCAAACGCAACCCTTGCATTCCCCGAGGGAAAGCGTCAGGTTTCGAGCATGGGCCGCACCGCCGACTACACCAATGAACGCTGCTCGATCGCCGCCACGCTCGAGGTGGTCGGGGATCCCTGGACCCTGCTGATCCTGCGCGACGCCTTCCAGGGCGTGAAGCGGTTCGAGCAATGGCAGGAGCGGCTGGGCGTGGCCCGCAACGTGCTGGCCGCCCGGCTGAAAAGCCTGGTCGGGCACGGCGTGCTGGCGCCGCGGCGCTATTCCGAGCGCCCGCCGCGGCAGGAATATGTGCTGACCCCCAAGGGGCGCGAGCTGTCGGCGGTTCTGCTGACCATGGCCGAGTGGGGCGATCGCCACGTCTATGGCGTCGGCAACGGTCCGGTGCATTTCGTGCACAAGACCTGCGGCTGCGACTTCCACCCGCGCCTGGCCTGCGAGGCCTGCAGCCAGGTGATCGATCCGCGCGAGCTGACCCGCGTGGTGCACGAGGAACCGGCCCTGACCGTGGGCGAGGCGCTGGAAGCCTCGGCCGCCATCGCCGCCGAATAGGCCGTCGTCTCAGTCCGGTCCGTCGCCGTGTTGTTCAGGCTGGGCGCCATCAGGCGCGAGCGCTGATCCAGACTTGGCCGCAGGCGGACTCCGGACGCATCGGGAATTGGCCAGTGCGGAACGGTAGGCCGATTAGCGGATGATGGCCGACAGGCTGACGATCACGCCGGCCCACAGGGCGACGGTCGCGCCGATCACGCCCAGCTTGGTCAGCGAGATGTGACGATCGGGCTGGTGGTGATGCTGCTGGTGCTTGTGGGTGTAGGCGGTGCTGGCCATGGCTCTCAACTCCAAATTCTACAAACGCGTCAAAAACTTCGCCGCGGCGTGCAGTAGAGACGCATGGATGCCACAAAAGTTTCATTTGTCACTCGCTCTAAGCGAGAAAATTCACCTTATTTGACGAATCTTTTGCCGGGATCTCTTCCTGGCGGTTGAATTTTTAACAGTATTGTCAATTCCGGCCCGGGCGGCGATTATTCTGCTGAATTTTGAGGCGCAGCCGTGCAATCGCACGGGTTTCGGCGACGCGGCGGTCCTGGGTTGCAAAGGGGTGGGCGGGCGCGGTCGGGCGCCGCGCGGGCGAAGTCTAGTGTCCCGGTTCAAAAGTTCGCCAACTCAGGATTGCTCGACGGGCGCGTTGTAGACGCAGAACCGCTCGATGGATGCGAGGATGTCGTCGGCGGACTTGGTCCAGCGGAACGGCTTTGGGTCGGCGTTGTGGCGGTTGATGAAGTCTGAGATGTCGGCTTGGAGATCGGTGACG